>JAIRRS010000159.1 GCA_031255855.1 Tannerellaceae bacterium
GGTTTGTATAACGAATTTTTTACGATATCTAACGCCCGTCAGGTCGTCTGCAATACCAACAATATATAATAAGGTTAAGCCACATATAAGAAATAACGACTCCAAGACAAAATATTCTACCATAGAGTTTGGAATTTCTGTATCTACTTTGCAACGGATTCCTAATATAAATGCAATGGTGAATAATATGGTAGGAAAGAAACAAACGCCCCCAAGACGGGGAACAGCCTGTGTATGCACTTTTCGTTCATCCGGTTCATCAAGCAATTTCTTTTTATAAGAGAATATGAGAATCTGCGGGATAATAAAAGCGGCTATCATGGCTGCCAATAAAAAGCACCCTAACAGAAATAGGAAAATCATATCAAGTCAAATTAGGTTCTATAAACACACAAAGGTTCGTCACCCACAAAATAAGGCAACACTATCAAAAAATCATCTAAAGAAAAAGATATTATCTTTTTTTCAATCACACACACAAAAAAGGAATTATATCTGCTTCATGTCAGCTTCAATCTATAAAGCTAAGGATATCGTTCGTTTTTTTTCGTTCACAGCGCAAAACTAATAATAACATTCTTTCACAGCAAGCATTTCTCCATTTTATTTTTGAATTGCCGGAAACGAATCCTGACTTTGATATTATCCTTGTCGATCTTCCGGATAGCCCAGCCTGTCGCCGGAGGTGACAGCCATAGACGGGAAAGAGTATACGAAACTCACCTGTATGAGAGAGGCTGAGAATGCCTCAAAATGGGGCGTTTTCAGTTAATGTCCGATTATTTCCCCAACAACCAATCAATTACATTTTTCTTTTGAATCCCATCTATAATGGCATTGTCATAATCAAGCGTTAAGAGATACTTAGGGTAATTGTCTTTTATATTCCTAAATGACGAAATTTCCCGTTCAAACGTTTTTTCGTCATTAACCGTATAAGCTACCTGATAATATTCCCGCTCGTTACCCGCTTTTTGCAGGATAAAATCAACTTCTTTATCCTTGTTCTTTCCGACAAAGACCTTTCCTCCACGCCGTAAGAGTTCAAAATAGATCACATTTTCCAGTTTGTGTCCCAAGTCGGCATCGTATTTATTGGTCGAAGTTATATTTTTCAACCCCAAATCAACCACATAATATTTTTCATTAGTCGATAAAAGTTCTTTACCTTTTATATCATAGCGTGAAGCAGCGTAAAGGATATATGATTCCTTGAGATATCCAATAAGTTTTATGACGCTATTATGTGAGATTTTCTTATCTGAATTTTTATTGAGTTGGCAGGCAATATTGGTGGGAGAAACAAGCGATCCTATGGAATCAAGCAAAAATTCAATAATCCGCTGCAAGTTATTGAAATTTCGCAGTTTATGGCGGGTGACAATATCTTTCCTAATAACCGTATCATAAATAGATTGCAAATAATCATTTACAAGTTCGGGAGCGTTTTTTGAAAGATTAACGGCTTCGGGAAATGCACTGTTATTCATATATTGGCGAAACAAGCGGTCTGTATTTGTTTCTTCGGAAAAAGCAAGCGTATATTCGGCAAAAGAATATGGATGCAGGTTAATAGCAATATAACGTCCCGTGAGCAATGTCGCTAACTCGCTTGACAACAGATAGGCATTAGAACCTGTTATATAAAGGTCGATATTTTTCTTAACAAACAAACTATCGACAAGTTTCTCAAAACTGGTTATCAACTGCACTTCGTCAAGAAAAACATAATTTTTCTTTCCAGGGATTGTTTTTGTCAGAATTTCATCATAAAGCGCAGTCCAGTCGCTGAATTTGATATTCTCACGTTCTTCAAAATTGAAAAAAACGATGTTATTTGCGTTAACTCCCGATTTCAGCAATTCGTCACGAAACGCTGACAAAAGTGTAGATTTCCCACAACGACGAACACCAGTAATAACTTTGATTAAATCTTGATCGCGAAGCTGACACAGTTTTTTTAGATATATTTCTCTTGCTATCATGATACTACAAATTTCCACAAAAATATGTCTTATTGACGAAAAACACAAATTTGAACAATTTTCGTCAATAGAGAGCGATAAATTTTCATTCGCTCTGTAAGATGGAGAAAGTGCCTTCTTCGACAGCTGGAGCAATCGCTATTTTTCAATTGACTGGAATCGCTCAAAATTCATTGGGATGAATGGGAGAAAACATTGGGATGATCCCGGGAAAACATCCCAATGATCCAGGGAAATCATTTGGATGAAAATCGAACCACCTTATTTGGTTGTAGAAAATCAAAATAATACAACAAACAAGAATATTTAGTTAAATAAAATTAAAACACGTGATGGTTTAACGAAAAATAAATATCTTTAGTGCATGTCCGGTAGGCATATGCCCGAAACTGTTCTGTTAAATGCATAACCGTAATAATAAGGAAAAAGATAAACAGGTACCGTTAAAGGAGTTAAAAAAATATTAAATCGTATTTCTCTCAAGCGACAAAGAATCTTATCGGAGCAGGCTATACCCCGCTCGCGGTAGCGCGGCAAGTAGTGAACGGTACAAACTTTGCCTACTTTACAACGGCAACGATGGCTATCCTGGATCCAAAGCCCTACAATGCATTGGTAACCGTTCACGTTTCTACAAACGGAACTGTTTCGTTGACGGGAATCAAACCTATCCAGCTCATAAGTGGTAGCGGCGAAGGCGGTTTGGGAGGTTACTCTGCTTTTGATTCGATTGACAACAGCCCCATTCCCGGCATATTGAGGGAATTGGTAGGCGATGGCGTTAGTTACGTAGTATTAGCCATAGCTACACAGGTAGTGAATGGTATAAATTATGCTATTTTTGCAGAAGCCTGCGTGATTTATCCGGAGGCCACCCCCTACAATGTGATCATAACGCTGCATCAAGACTTGAAAGGCGCATACCACTTGATCGCTATTGAGCAAATATAAACTGCTTATAAAGTAGGCTGGAACAAAGGAGGAGGAACGGATTTTCCGTTCCTCCCTTTTTTTATGGCGCCAGCAAAACCGCAACCGGGATATAAGAGTTTGACAGGATGATTATACAGTAGTTAATAACTTGCTGCATAAGTTCTTCTTTGTTCTTTTGTTTCGTTCATAATAAAATGTTTACCTTTGTTGCTGTTATTGATACATATATTAATATGAGCGACACAAAATTGAACGAAGGAGAGGAGAGGAAAAGCCTGAATTTTATTGAGGTTATTGTTGAAAAAGATTTAGCTGAGGCCAAAAACAACGGCAGGGTGCAGACTCGTTTCCCACCGGAACCAAATGGTTATCTTCACATTGGACATGCCAAAGCTATTTGCCTCGACTTTGGAATTGCCGAACGGTATAACGGGATTTGCAACTTGCGGTTTGATGATACCAACCCGGTAAAGGAAGATGTGGAGTATGTAGACTCCATCATGGAAGACATCAAATGGCTAGGCTACAACTGGGAAAACGTTTATTACGCGTCGGACTATTTCCAACAATTGTTTGATTTCGCCGTCCAGCTCGTAAAAAAAGGCAACGCGTATGTAGACGAGCAGCGTGCAGAAGACATCGCCAAACAAAAAGGAACCCCTACACAGCCTGGCGTCGAGAGCCCATACAGGAACCGGCCGGTTGAAGAAAATCTGGATTTATTCCTCCGTATGCAGGCCGGTGAATTTGAAGAAGGGCGGATGATACTCCGAGCCAAGATTGACATGGCTTCTCCCAACATGCACTTCCGCGACCCTATCATGTATCGTATCATTAAAGAACATCCGCATCATCGTACGGGCACAACGTGGAAAGTCTATCCGATGTATGACTTTGCCCATGGACAAAGCGATTACTTCGAAGGGGTTACCCACTCATTATGTACATTGGAATTCGAGGTGCATCGTCCGCTTTACGACTATTTCATTGACTTGCTAAAGAAAGATGACAACTACCGCCCGCGCCAGACGGAATTCAACCGGCTGAATCTCACCTATACCGTAATGAGCAAACGAAAACTTCTGCAACTGGTGAAAGAAGGTAAGGTGAATGGTTGGGACGACCCACGTATGCCGACTATTTGCGGATTACGCAGAAGAGGATATACACCGCAAGCTATTCGGAACTTCATCGACAAAATCGGATATACCAAATATGATGGGATTATAGACGTCGCACTATTGGAACATGCCGTACGGGAAGATTTGAATGCCCATGCACCGCGCGTTTCGGCGGTAATCAATCCTGTCAAACTCATCATCACAAACTATCCGGAAGGACAAGTAGAGATGATGGAGGCTGTCAATAATCCGGAAGACCCTGCTGCCGGCACGCATGAAATAGCCTTTACACGAGAATTGTACATTGAATGCGACGACTTCATGGAAGACGCCCCGAAGAAATTCTTCCGCTTAACGCCCGGCAAAGAGGTACGCTTAAAAAATGCATATATCATTAAATGTACAGGCGTGAAGAAGAAGGTCGATGGAGCAATAGAAGAGATATACGCGGAATACGATCCGATGACAAGAAGTGGCATGCCCGACAGCAGCCGCAAAGTCAAAGGCACCCTACATTGGGTTTCTGCCGGGCATAGCCTGCCTGCAGAAGTCCGTTTATACGACAGGTTGTTCACAGTTGAAAATCCTTCGGAAGAAAAAGACAAGGACTTCCATGAATTATTAAACCCTGATTCTCTTACCGTACTGACTCATTGCCGGGTTGAAACGGAACTACAAAAAGCAAAACCTTACGACAATTTCCAATTCCAACGCATCGGTTATTTCAATCTGGATCCGGAAAGCAAAAACGGAAAACTGGTATTTAACCGCACCGTGTCTTTGAAACAATCTTTCTAAACTTGCTTTAAAAGAGAGAAATGAAGAAAGACGATTATTCAACATTACTGCAACGGTATTTGTCGGCACAGGAAAAAGGGACAGAGGCCTATTTTGATGTAGACGAAATACTTTACCTGTTGGATTGCTTCGAAGACGAACATGATTTGACCCATTATGAAGGCGTCTTAGCTACCGGTCTGAGGTTTTATCCCGATAATGATGACATTAAAATCAAGGCGTGCCGTTCGCTGACCTTCAAAAATAAATACGAAGAAGCATTAGAACTTTCTGCCGATATAAAAGAGACTAATAACCAGGAATTAGACGCCATCCGCTTGGAGTGCTATTTCTCTATGGAGAGGTTTGAAGACGGCTACAACTACCTTGACGAACGGGTGTTGGACACTTCTTGTTACTATGTCGAGGATCTGTTCGAACATGTGGCAACTTTCCTGAATGACCAGGAAATGCTTGATGTGGCCGAAACATTTGTCCGTTTCAGTCTAATCGGATACCCCGACAATATCATACTGAATAACGAACTTTGCTATATCTGCGAGATGAAGGGCGATATGGAAGAAGCCATACAAATATGCAATACTATTCTCGACAGGAGCCCCTATTCATATGATTTCTGGTTCACATTAGGACGATTATATTCCCTGTCTAACGAATACGAAAAAGCGATTGACGCTTTTGAGTTTGCTTGCACATGCGAGGATGCGGACGCCGACCTGTTGATTTTGAAAGCTTATTGCCTGTTTATGAATGAAAATTATGAAAAGGCAATAGACGCATATAAGCAAATCTCGTTTGAAAACGCCGATATTACCGACCATATCCAATCATTGATAGCCGAATGCCATATAAAATTGGAAGAATTTGAACAAGGCTACCTGTTGTTGAAAGACATTATCCGGAAAAACAATGATTCGGCCGAAGCAAACACATATATTAATTATATACGTTGTTGCGTGGAGACCGACCGTGAGCAAGAAGCCGCCAGCATATTGCTGCGAGCCGCAAAACTTTTCCCTAAAAATGTCCGTATTCTGGCCTTATTGGCGCTCATGTTTCTGGAAAACGGCGAAGAAGATATGATATTATCAGCTACCGATAAGTTTTTTGAGCAATTAAAGAAACATCAAAAAAGGGTTTCATTGAAAGAAATGATTGAAACCATGAATTTCGGCAAACAAGAAAATCATTTAAAAATGTTCCGCCAACCGGTAGAATATATTCCACTTGACGAACTAACAAAAGAATGTCTTAACAACAAGACAAACAATAATTAATCGCTTATGAGCAGAAATCTGAAAGATTATGGCCTTATCATGCTGAAAGGTATCGGCATGGGAGCCGCCGATGTTGTACCGGGCGTATCCGGAGGCACTATTGCATTTATCGTTGGCCTATACGAAGAACTCCTGAATTCCATAAAAAGTATAAACGGACAATCGTTAAAATTACTCTTTACCGGAAAAATAGCCGCATTCTGGAATGCCGTTAACGGGAATTTCTTATTTGCTTTAGTTTGCGGTATTGCCATCAGCATTTTCTCATTAGCCAAACTCATCACCTATTTGTTGGATAATCAACCGGTATTGGTTTGGTCGTTCTTTTTCGGGCTTGTACTTGCATCTACCATTATTGTGTCTAAAGATATCAAACGATGGGACTGGAAAACGATTCTCTGTTTCATCATAGGAGCGGTTATTGCCTTTTTCATCACAGTCGCTACTCCTGCCGAAACGCCCAACGCGCTCTGGTTTATCTTCCTTTCCGGAGCAATAGCCGTCTGCGCCATGATTTTACCCGGCATATCCGGCAGTTTTATCCTGGTATTATTAGGTAAGTACTACTACATCATGAAAGCGGTTGAAAATTTAGACCTCGCTACCATGATCGTTTTTATTTGTGGAGCTGTTGTCGGCATTACCTCTTTCTCCCGTCTATTATCCCATTTACTACATAAATACCGCGACACAACGATTGCCATCCTTGCCGGCTTTATGCTGGGATCGCTGAACAAAGTCTGGCCCTGGAAAAAGACCATCGAAACCTATATCGACAGCCATGGGGCAACAAAACCATTCATAGAAAGCAACATTCTCCCCAACATATTCATATGGGAAGGCGTGGGGCTGATGATATTTGGCTTTGCAATCGTTTATTTTCTCGAAAAGCTTTCCGCGAAAGAATAAAGTCAGAAAAAATCTAATATTAACGTTGTGAATAAAGAAAACAAAGAAAAGGTAAGTGGCCTGCCTGAAAACGCTTACCGTGAATTGAACGAGGGCGAAGAGTATAAACCCATCCTGTCGCCTTGTAAAGAATATCGTGAAGTTACGCCGTGGTCCGTACTTTGGGGATTGGTCATGGCTGTTGTTTTTAGCGCCGCGGCTGCCTATCTGGGACTGAAGGTCGGACAGGTTTTCGAAGCAGCCATTCCGATTGCGATTATCGCCGTCGGATTATCAAGCGCCTTTAAGCGGAAAAACGGCTTAGGAGAAAACGTCATTATCCAATCTATAGGCGCCAGCAGTGGCGTTATCGTAGCTGGCGCTATCTTTACACTTCCGGCCATATACATCCTTCAAGACAAGTATCCGGAAATTACAGTGAATTTCTTCGAAGTATTCATGAGTTCGTTATTGGGCGGCATACTTGGTATTCTTTTATTAATACCTTTCCGGAAATATTTCGTTTCCGACATGCATGGGAAATATCCGTTCCCTGAAGCAACCGCCACTACACAGGTTCTGGTTTCCGGCGAAAAAGGAGGAAATCAAGCCAAACCTTTAATTTTTGCAGGACTTATCGGTGGTGTTTACGATTTCATTATCGCCACTTTCGGCTGGTGGAATGAAGTTATTACCACCCGCATGGCGGGTATCGGCGAAATGTTGGCCGACAAAGCAAAAGTGGTATTCAAAGTTAATTCAGGAGCAGCCGTATTAGGACTTGGCTATATCATCGGATTAAAATATTCATTCATCATTTGTGCCGGATCATTCCTCGTATGGCTTGTTATTATCCCGTTGATGTCGGCTTTTTTTGGTTCAGAGGTATTAACGCTTGGAAACGACGCCATAACGGCAACCGTAGGAAGCATGTCGCCCGAACAAATTTTCACGACATATGCCCGCCACATTGGTATCGGGGGTATTGCTACAGCAGGAGTTATCGGCATTATTAAGTCATGGAATATCATCAAGGGAGCTGCCGGATTGGCCGTCAAAGAAATGAAAGGAAAAAGTGGACAAACGAATAAAGAAGAACTCCGCACCCAAAAAGACTTGTCGATGAAAATAATTACTATCGGCATCTTTATCGCCTTAATTGCCACTTATTTATTTTTCTATTTCGGTGTGCTCGACAACTGGTATCAAGCATTCGTAGGATTATTGGTAGTAGGTATTATCGCTTTTCTTTTTACCACGGTAGCAGCCAATGCAATTGCCATTGTTGGCACTAATCCGGTTTCGGGGATGACTTTGATGACGCTTATTCTTGCCTCTATCATCCTTGTGGCCGTAGGGCTAAAAGGTGCAGCCGGCATGGTATCCGCCCTGATTATCGGGGGTGTAGTCTGCACGGCGCTGTCGATGGCAGGAGGATTTATCACCGATTTAAAAATAGGATATTGGCTGGGAACGACTCCGGCAAAACAACAAACCTGGAAATTCCTCGGAGCATTAGTTGCCGCCGCTACGGTTGGAGGTGTAATCTTAATCCTGAACAAAACATACGGATTCACCAGCGGACAGTTGGCCGCACCACAGGCCAATGCGATGGCAGCCGTTATCGAACCATTGATGAGCGGCGCCGGTGCGCCTTGGATACTCTATGCCATTGGCGCTGTTCTGGCTATCGTGCTCAACTTCTTCAAAATTCCGGCATTAGCCTTTGCTTTAGGCATGTTTATCCCGCTTGAATTAAATACTCCGTTACTGATCGGCGGAGCAATAAGCTGGTATGTGGGAAGCCGCAGCAAAGACCAAGCCCTCAATAACGCCCGTGTAGAAAAAGGTACGCTTCTGGCTTCCGGGTTTATTGCCGGGGGAGCTTTGATGGGAGTAGTCAGCGCCGCATTGCGTTTCGGGGGCATCAATCTGTTGAACGAAGAATGGCTAAACAACAGCCTGTCGGAAGTACTGGCACTTGTCATGTATATAGGACTTATCGTCTATTTGGCTATCGCGTCCCTTAAAACAGAAAAAGAATAAATTATATACTATCGACGCTATTAATAAACTAAATATATTCAACCAATGGACACACCAGTAGTAAATGTTGGCATCATGTCGGGAAAAGAGGTTTCCTTTGTATTCAACGAAGAATATGTACATACGGAAACCGGCGATTTTCTGATAGGTGAACAACGGGCATTAATTGTGAACCGGAACATCATATTCAATGGCAAATTGTATGAAGAACTATTCTTCGAACCGGCTTCCAGCACTGCTACTTTCGACCTGAAAGCCGTAACCATTGGGGTTGATTTCCACTGGCAGCGTAAAGAAGATCAACGGTTTCGCGGAGCGCTCAACCTGGTTGTCGGCGAGGATGCCATTGTCGTTATCAACCAAGTTGATATAGAGGAGTATCTCACCAGTGTGATCTCGTCGGAAATGAGCGCCACAGCCTCAGTCGAATTCCTTAAGGCACACGCTGTCATCTCACGCGGATGGTTATTAGCACAGATGTCGAAAAACCGCCTGTTGGCAAAAAAACAAGACGAAACGTATCAAAGCGCCTACCGGACAAAAGATGAACTTATCCGCTGGTACGACCGGGAAGACCATGACATGTTCGATGTATGCGCCGACGACCATTGTCAACGTTACCAAGGCATTACACGCGCTTCTACCCCATTGGTCACCGAGGTTATCAATGAAACCCGGGGAGAAGTACTGACAGATGGGGAAAACATCTGTGATACCCGCTTTTATAAATGCTGCGGAGGCATAACCGAAAAGTTCGAAAACGTATGGGAACCCGTCTCCCACTCCTATCTTACGGCCGTATACGACAGTAAAGAAACGGTATTCCCGGACTTAACCAATGAAAAAGAAGCAGAAAAATGGATCAGGACATCCCCTGAAGCATTTTGCAACACCCAAGACAAAAAGATACTTGGCCAGGTATTGAATAACTACGATCAGGAAACTACTGACTTCTATCGATGGAAAGTAGAATACACCCAAACTGAATTATCCGACCTGATCAAACGCAAAAGCGGCATGGATTTCGGAGACATTATCGACCTTATTCCTTCGGAAAGAGGAGATTCGGGACGTATCTCCAAATTAAAAATCGTAGGAAGCAAACAAACATTTACCATCGGGAAGGAGTTGGAAATCCGCCGTACCCTATCCGAATCCCATTTGTATAGTTCCGCTTTCGTGGTGGATAAAACAGCTATATCAAATAATATTCCACAACGCTTTATTCTTACGGGAGCAGGCTGGGGGCATGGCGTCGGGCTTTGCCAGATTGGCGCCGCCGTCATGGGCGCCAATGGATACGATTACAAACAAATCCTAACCCATTACTTCCCCAATACAGAAATAGAAAAAATGTACTGGTAAAAAACAGCATACGGCATGAGTAGCTATATCATCCTTATTATCATCGCGGCCTACTTTGGCATATTACTGCTAATCTCTTACTTTACAGGGAAAAAGAACACCGGTAATGACGCGTTTTTCTTGGGAAACCGGCAATCTCCCTGGTTTATTGTTTCTATCGGGATGATAGGAACTTCGCTGTCGGGAGTCACCTTTGTATCCGTTCCGGGTATGGTGCGAAGCATTGATATGACGTATATGCAGACGGTATTCGGATTTTTTTTCGGGTACATACTGATTGCCAAAGTGCTACTCCCGCTTTATTATAAATTACAACTGACATCCATCTACTCCTACCTGGAAGGGCGCATAGGTAAAAGGGGATATAAAACAGGCGCCTCCTTCTTCCTGCTTTCCAAAATTGTGGGAGCTGCCGCCCGTTTATATCTGGTTGTCCTTATTTTGCAGACATATGTATTCAGCGTTTGGAACATTCCCTTTTGGGTAACTACGGTATTAAGCATCGCCCTGGTATGGCTTTATACCTATCGCAGCGGGATAAAAACAATTGTTTGGACAGATACCCTGCAAGCGCTTTGTCTGATTGTCATGTTGATTGTCATTATATGGCAAGTAAAAGACGTAATGGGACTTTCGATGGGTGGAATGGTGCAAACACTAGTAAACAGTCCGAATTTCAGACTCTTTGAATTTACGGATTGGCACAGCACGCAACATTTTGCCAAACAGTTTTTCAGCGGTATATTCATTACTATCGTAATGACTGGCCTCGACCAGGATATGATGCAGAAAAACCTCTCCTGCAAAAGTCTGAAAGATGCACAGAAAAACATGTACACCTATGGATTTGCCTTCACTCCGGTCAACTTCTTGTTTCTCTCTTTAGGAATATTGCTCTTGACATTGGCCTCGCAACAAAATGTCTCTTTACCCGCCTTGAATGATGATATCTTACCCATGTTTTGCACATCGGGTATTTTAGGCGGTTCAATCCTCATCTTCTTTACTATCGGGATTATCGCGGCTGCATTCAGCAGCGCCGACTCCGCCCTAACGGCTTTAACGACTTCTTTTTGCGTGGATATACTGAGAGTAGAAAAAGAAGAAGCAGAAAGGGCTAAACGAATCCGGTTGAGAACACACTTGGCAATATCCATTTTATTCGCTGTTATCATATTAATATTTAAAGCATTAAACAACCGGAGCGTTATCGATGCCATCTATATGATTGCATCTTATACATACGGCCCATTGTTGGGATTATTCCTGTTTGGCCTTTTCACGAAAAAGAAGCCGAATGACCAATATGTTCCTTATATATGCATAGCTTCTCCATTGGTCTGCTTTGCTATCGACTACTTTATTAAGCTTTACACCGGATATGTATTCAGTTATGAAATGCTAATAATTAACGGATCCATTACATTTGGCGGATTGTGGATGGTATCAAAAAAGAAATGAGTATGGAAATAAAAAGCGCAGAATTTGTTATCAGTAATACAGATGTAAAAAAATGTCCCGAAGGGAATATGCCAGAGTATGCCTTTATCGGACGAAGCAATGTTGGCAAATCATCTCTGATTAATATGTTGACAAACCGGAAAAGCCTGGCATTAACATCCCAGAAACCGGGAAAAACCCAACTGATAAATCATTTCATCATCAACAAGGAGTGGTATTTGGTTGACTTGCCCGGTTATGGATATGCACAACGAGGAAAGGAAGGAAGAGAAAAGCTTCGCCGCATCATTGAAGATTATATCCTGGAACGCGAGCAACTTACAAACCTGTTTGTTTTACTTGATTCCCGCCATGCACCACAAGAGATAGATTTGGAATTTATGGAATGGCTGGGCGAAAACGAAATCCCCTTCTCAATCATTTTTACCAAAATAGATAAAATCAGCAAAAGCAAACTCAATGGGAACCTGACCGTATATAAAGATAAACTACTTGAAACCTGGGAAGAACTCCCTCCTATCTTCACCTCCTCCTCTGAAAAAAGAGAAGGGAAAGAAGAAGTTCTTTCATATATACATGAGATTAATCAACAATTAATTACATAGGCCAAAGGAAGTAGGAAAAACAAATTCATCCTACTTCCACCTACTTTCTAATAAATAATCACTTTTAGCGATTATTTATATTTCACCCATTTAATCATTTCTTTGAGACTTGGCTTTTTGCCATACATGAGAATACCTATCCGGTAGATTTTAGCAGAGAACCAGGTAAGAGCTATGGCTGTTGCCAACAATAACGTAACGGATACGATTAGTTCCCACAAGGGAACATCATAAGGCAAACGCATCATCATAACAATCGGTGAAGTAAACGGAATCATCGAACACCAAAAAGCCAGTGGCCCATCAGGATTATCCATACTATAGATACCTGCATACAAGGCAAATACCATAAATACCATAATAGGCGCAATAAATTGATTCGTGTCTTCTTGTTGGTCCACGGCAGAACCTATGGCAGCGAAAATACCGGCATACAGCAAATACCCTCCTATAAAATAGAGAATAAAGAAAATGATCAACTCCGTAAAATTAATACCATTGATAATGCCCAACCACTCATTCATTTCTTGCATGGTCTCCGGATTCATCCCCATAGCCATACCTGGTTGCATAGCCATTCCCTCCCGGATAGACAACATATCCATGCCTCCTCCCAAAAAGAAAGTACCTCCCGCAATTAAAGCCGAGCTCATAATTCCCCATAGAAACAGTTGAGTAAGCCCTACAAAAGCAATGCCGACAATCTTTCCCATCATTAAATCGAAAGGCCGAACCGATGAAATCATTAGCTCCACAATCCGGTTTGTTTTCTCCTCCATTACGCCCTGCATCACCATTGAACCGTAAGCAACAATGAACATATAAACAAGCATCGTAAATATGAAACCTATCGCAGAGGCTATCATGGCCGACGAAGCGCTTTCGCTACCATCCGAACTCCACTTGATTGTCTGGACATTGAAACTGATTTTGCTTTCTTCAATAATTTCTTTCAAATCAGGAATGTTGAATGATGCCAATTTTTGGTTTTCAAGTTCTTTTGTAATTGTTTGATTGACCAGACGGCTTAATTCACCGGGAATCTGTTTTTCGGAATAGACCGTAGCGGCTTTCGGGCTTTGTATCAAATCATCCGTGATACTCAGGAATGCAAAAACTTCCTTGCTGTCTCCATTCCGGTAATCTTCCAATGACTTTGTACCGTTTATAAACCGGAAGTTTTCCGTATCCCGGAACAATGAGGTATACTTTTCGGTTGAGTCGATAACTACTACCGTCTTTACTTCGTCGCTTTTGATGGATGACAGCCACAAAGGCACAAAAACCAAAGCGGTAATCAGGAAAGGCATCAGAATCGTTACAACAAGAAACGATTTCTTACTAACCCGTCTTAAATACTCTCTCTTAATAATGACACCTATTTTATTCATGCTTCTGTAAGATTAATACCGGAAACGGTGTTAATAAATATATCATTCATAGAAGGGAGTTCTTCTGTAAACGACAATACTTCATATGATTTGGCAAATTCTGTTACTATCTCCGAATTGCTGACCTCCGGATTCTTTTGTATCCGCATCCTTATCTCGTCGGTTTGCGCTTTTGTGCTCAATACGGTATAATGGTCGGAATCAAGGGTAAATGCACCTCCTTTCCAACGCAACACAACATCTAATGTATTTGATTTGAAACGGTTTCTTATCTCATTTACTTCACCCGACAAAACCACTTCCGAGCGGTTTATCAATGCAATATCATCGCATATTTCTTCAACAGATGCCATATTGTGCGTGGAAAAGATGATGGTATGCCCCAAATACTTTAGTTCCAGTATTTCCTGCTTTAACCGATCGGCATTTATCGGGTCGAAACCGCTAAACGGTTCATCGAAAATCATCAGCTCCGGCTTATGAATAACGGTTATGATAAACTGTATCTTCTGTTGCATGCCTTTGGACAACTCTTCCAGTTTACGGTTCCACCACGATGTAATTTCGAATTTTTCAAACCATTCCAGCAAGCGTTTTCGCGCTTCTTTGTACGACAATCCTTTCAGGCGTGCCAGATAAATGGCTTGCTCCCCTACTTTCATCTTTTTATAGAGACCCCGTTCTTCGGGTAAATAACCGATACGGCAGACATCTTCCGGTTGCGACTCTGTTCCGTTGAAACGAACGACTCCACTATCTGGAGCCGTAATTCGGTTTATAATGCGGATTAATGTGGTTTTTCCTGCCCCGTTGGGGCCTAAAAGCCCGAATATCTTCCCCTGTGGTACTTGGATACTCACTTTATTAAGAGCCAGATGTCCGGAAAATTGCTTAACCACATCTTCTGTTTCTAAAAAATACATACGCGGTTTATTTTACATTCTTAATACAATGCGCTCGCCTATTTGTTTGTTAAGCGCTTTCTTTATTTCATTCAGTTCTTCTTGTTCTTTCATCAATCCCACGGCCTTCTCTACATCGCCGGTTTTCTGCAATTCTTTAATATGTTGGGCTATCTCGCTTATTTGTTTACGGATATACGCGTCTTTAAAGCCAAGGATATCATGCAAAATCATTTGGTTGAGTAAATCTTCTTCCGTTTTGATTTCCTGAAACTTCGTATGGTATTTGCTCAATTGGTATTTCTCACTCATCAAATTGGCGGCCAATTGGCTCGTTTCCGAATCAGGATGAGCAAGGAAATAGCGCGTAGCCACAAAGCTATCGTCTTTACAATGGGTTGCTGCTTCGTCCAACATGTTCTTATATAAGGGTGTCCGGAAAAACATTTCATCTTGCTCCAGCTCCGATTGTATATATTCAGCCACACGGATGATTATTTCTTCTTTCGTGTCTTCGTCTTCGTAATCATAAAGCACGCGTTCGCCATACCTTACGACATAGCGGAGCAAGGCTAACTCCAACGGCTCAAAAGGTGAACGTTCTATTCGTTTTTTCTCCTGAGGTATCTGCGCAGATGAGGCCGGGATATTTTCCGCTTCTTCCTGCACCGTGGAATCTGTTGCCTGGGGAACAGGTCGCAATGCTCTTTTTTCATTGTTTTGCAAGCGTATCTTGTTGACTTCATTCAATATAACCCGTTCGTCCATTTCCATCATGGTACTACATTCCCGGATATAAAGCGTACGGGCAATCGTATCGGAAATAATAGCGACCGTACGGATAATGTCATTGATTAATGAAGAACGCTTTACCGGATCGTCGCCCGCTTCGTCTAACAACAAACGTGTCTTGAAACGAATAAAATCGGTCTCGTTTTGTGTTATAAACTCCTTAAACTGTGTGGAATTATGTTTTCGGGCAAACGAGTCGGGGTCTTCTCCGTCCGGAAGTAAAAGTACTTTGACATTCAATCCTTCCTCAAGCAACAGGTCGATTCCCCGGAGAGCCGCCTTGATACCAGCCGCATCGCCATCGTATAAAACAGTAATATTCTCCGTAAATCGATGAATCAAACGGATTTGCTGTTGGGTAAGGGCCGTACCCGACGAGGCCACAACATTCTCGATTCCGGCTTGGTGCATGGAAATCACATCCGTATACCCTTCCACCAGATAGCATCTATCTTCTTTTACTATGCTTTGTTTGGCGAAGAAGATACCGTAAAGTTCGTTGCTCTTATGGTAGACTTCACTTTCAGGAGAATTGACATACTTGGCCGTCTTTTCATCTTTTTTGAGGATACGTCCCCCAAAAGCTACCACTTTACCACTCAGGCCGTGAACCGGAAACATTACACGTCCCCGGAAACGGTCGCTCACCGATCCGTTCTCGTAGGCAATGACAAGTCCTGTTTTTTCCAGATATTCCTTCTTATAGCCTGCCTTGACACCCGCCCGGTATAAGGCATCCCGTTCATCGAGACTAAATCCCAACTGAAACTTCCTGATGATATCATCCCTGAAACCACGTTCTTTGAAATACCTTAATCCGATAGTCCTCCCGTCTACATGTTCATGGAGCTGTGTCATAAAATATTTCTGTGCCCAGTTGTTGACAATAAGCATACTCTCACGGTCGCTGTGAATCTGCTTTTCTTCATCCGTCAGTTCCCGTTCCTGGATATCTATATGATACTTCTTCGCTAAATAACGCAACGCATCGAAATACCCCAGTTGCTCATGCTTCATAATGAAATGCACGGCCGTCCCTCCTTCCCCGCAAGCAAAGCATTTACATATATTCTTCGCCTGAGAAACATAAAACGAAGGGGTCTTGTCTGCATGAAACGGACACAAGCCAACATAATTAACCCCACGTTTTCGCAAGGTTACAAACTCCGACACGACATCTACAACATTTGTAGCCGCCAGTATCCGGTCTATGGTAGGTTGATCGATCATTCGATTTTTTAAGTAGACACAAAAATAAGTAAAATTTAAACTGATTCAAACAGGGTTATCTCTATATCTTCTAAAATGGTTATATTTGCCTACCTGAACAAAATATGACAGAATGAAACCTATACATCTTCTCCTATTGTCGCTATTATTTCTGAATTGCAGCGGACAACAAAGTAAAAATACAATTGTAGAGAAAGCTGAAACGCCGCACACGTTTCAGATGGTAAATATACCCAGCATGATAGCCGACCATGACGAACGGGCCGAATACCTGGCCAAACGATATTGGGATAATTTCGATTTTACGGATACAGCCTACATTCATCTTCCTCAGGTAACTGAACAAGCCTTTGTAGACTATATTGACGTCCTTTCTCTTGTTCCCCGCCATGTTTCGTCCGAAGTAATAAAAAACATGTTGGGAAAAGCGGAAGCTACTCCACCCATGTTCATCTATTTCCTCGATTTATACGAAAAGTATTTATACGACCCAAACTCACCCATGCGCAATGATGAATTGTATATCCCTGTCCTTGAATCCATGTTGGAATCGGCATTGGTAAAAGAGAAGATTCGCCCGGCTCACTTGTTGGAATTAGCCAAAAAGAACCGGGTGGGTGAAAAAGCAACCAACTTCACTTATACATTAGCCAATGGCCAGACAGGAACATTATATGCTATCCGGTCGGATTACACCTTGCTATTCTTCTATAATCCGGGATGCCACACCTGTAAAGAAATCATGGAACAGCTAACCTCGTCGTTGAAGGCAGGATACATGATTCAGGAAAAGAAGTTGACAGTCTTAGCTCTTTATCCGGACGAAGATTTACAGGAATGGAAAAATCACCTCAAACAGGTGCCTGAAAGCTGGATTAATGCCTACGACAACGGAGCCAAACTGCAAAACGAGGAAATATATGATATAAAGGCTATCCCCACCCTCTATTTATTAGATAAAGACAAAAAGGTGGTTTTAAAAGATATAACATTTGAACAATTAGAATACTATTTGCGAACAAACATCTAACTAATTCTAAGATCGCGTCTTTGAAAATCCAACGGCGTAAGAACACAAAGCAAAACTCCTTTTAACTATTCATTCGCATCAAAAGAGGGCATACCCGGGTTAAAGATGGTTAATAGAATGCATTTTTGTGTTGTGAAATTATGTTGGACAACATAAAACGCGTTATATTTGCACTGTATTTTTCATGGTATTAGATTTAAGGTTAGCAATGAAGATTGGTTGTCGGGATGACAACCTTTTCTTTTTTATACCCTTTGCTCCAAAAAAACTCCCCCTCTTATCTTTTAGCAACAGACAAATGAGGTTTCCTTTTGGCCTTTTTATTGATTTAAAACATGAAAAGTGTGGACAGCCGCCAAAGCAGCCGTTTCCGTTCGCAAACGGCTATTTCCCAATGATATCGGTTCAAATCCTTGTGCAAGCGCCGCGTTTATTTCCTCCAGGCTGAAATCACCCTCCGGGCCAATCAACACCAAGGCGTCTTCGCTTTGATGATACGTCTGCTTTAATAAAAACTTCAACCCTTCCTGGCAATGGGCAATGAATCTTCTTCCTTCAAAAGGTTTTTTGATAAATGTTTGGAAATCGGTCATACCATTTAATCCGGGTAACGTGGCTTTCTGCGATTGCTTTATGGCGCTGACGAGAATCTTTTCCAGCCGGGCCTCCTTTATTTCTCTCCTTTCGGAAAAACGGCAATTCAGGAAAGTAATCTCGTTTATCCCTATTTCAGTCGCTTTTTCACAAAACCATTCAGTCTTATCTATACTCTTTGTCGGGGCAACTGCTATATGCAACCGGAAATCCCAAAGGGGAGACTGTTCTTTTTTTTCAATAATCTCCACCTCACAATGCCTTGGATTTGTCGATTGGATAAGGGCTTTATAAAAAAATCCTTTCCCGTCGGTTATCTCTATTTCATCTCCTTCCGACAGGCGTAATACACGGAGGGCATGCTTCGCCTCTTCTTCAGGCAACTCCTGGTCGACAGCTATATTAGGCGCATAAAACAACTGCATACAAAAACTATCCCAAAATCATTCCGATAATCGTAGCCGACATGATAGACACCAATGCTCCACCAATCATGGCCGGAAAACCAAAACGCGTTATCATCCCACGTTTTCCGGGCGCCAATACGCCCATTCCCCCCAATAAAATACCGATAGAAGATATATTGGCAAAACCACATAATATATAAGTAGACATGAACATTGACTTTTCATAGATGAACAGTCCGGCATCTTTCCACTCCTGCATTTGTGCATAAGCAACAAATTCATTTAAAATTGTCTTTTGCCCCAATAAGGAACCCACAAGCACGATATCGTCGGCAGGCACGCCTATCAACCACATGAAAGGAGCCAATATCGTACCCGTAATAAACTGGAAGGTAAGCCCGTCCGATTTCCCGTTTGTAAAACCCTTAACCCATTCATTTATTCCGGTATAACGTCCTATTATATCACTGGAAATATAGTTGACAAGAGCCACCAGGGCGATAAATACCAACAACATGGCTGCAATATTCACCATAAGCTTTACACCTGTCGACGTCCCGGCCGCTATAACATCCAGCGGAGTCGACCGCTCGTTTGTTTTTTCCATTTCCACAATTTTATCGCTCACCGGCTCTGTTTGCGGGCAAAGCATCTTGGCAATAACAATAGCGCCGGGGGCTGCCATTACCGACGCCGACAACAAATGCTTTGCAAACAATACTTTCAATACGGGGTCGTCTCCTCCCAACATCCCTACATAAGCCCCCATTACAGAGCCTGCAATTGTCCCCATCCCGGAAACCATCACCAGGAAAATCTCCGAACGGTTCATTGCCGGAAGGTAGTTTTTTATCAAAACAGGAGATTCCGTCATCCCCATGAAAATATTCCCCGACACAACAAGCCCCTCCGAACCCGAAATATTCATAAAATGACGGAGCACCCATGAAAACGCTCCCACAATCCACTGGATAACCCCCCAATAATACAAAAGTGAAATTAACGCGGAAAAGAATATAACGACAGGCAACGAATGGAGAAGAAAACTGAAATGCTGTTTGTCACCCAGCCAATCACCCAATAAAAAAACAATCCCGGCATGGGTAAAGTCCATTAACTTAACAAAAGCCTTACCTATCCATTCCAAAACCAAGCCTACAAACGGCACATATAATATACACAAGGCCAGCGCCAACTGAAGGAACAAACCGCCACCCACCAATTTCCAATCAATCCGTTTCCGGTCGTAACTGAATAAATAACAGATCGCTAAAACAGAAACCATCCCCAATATTCCACGAAAAAGAGAGGTGGTATTAAAGCCTAAGGGTTCAATCATACATCATTCTCCTTTAAATTTTCGATTATGCAATTCATCTTTATACATCTTGGCATATTCATAGTTCTCCTTGTCAACGGCCTCTTGCAATCGCGTTTTCAACTCGTCTTCGTCCAGCAAGGAAAGCCATTTCTTAAGTTTCATCTCATCCTTAATCTCATCCGGCTCAAGTTCATGCAACAACTCCTCATCTTCCTCTTCTTCGTCATCCTCAAAAAGGGCAGAATCCTCCAACACAACGCCACATTCCTGTACAATCTCCTCCGTTGTATATATGTCACATTGCACGCGAAGGGCAATAGCTATAGCATCCGAAGTTCGCGAATCTATCTTCACCTCCCGTGTACCATCATCAAAAAGCAATTCGGAATAAAAGACCCCCTCTTCAAACTTATAAATAAAAACCTCGCGCAAACAAATGCCGAAAGACGCAAAAAAAGAAGAAAAAAGATCATGCGTAAGCGGACGTGGGGGAGTTATATGCTCCAAAGCAATAGCAATAGATTGCGCCTCGGCAGTCCCTACAATAATCGGTATACGGCGAGGCCCTTTCTCCTCTGCGAGGATCAAGGCATAAGCGCCCGACTGTATTTGACTGTTCGTCAAGCCCTGAACTTTCAATTTTACTCTTGTGTCCAAATCAAAATCGTTTAGTATATTAGCACATTGCAAATGTACTATTATTTTTATAAACTGTTTTGATTCTATTCTTTGGTTTACTAAAGCATGATTAACATCATGCTTTTACCTCTTATTGGAATTTTATTTATTTTTCATACGCTCTGATTTTTTCAATCGCATCCCGCTGTTTTCAGCCTGTCTAACCAATCAACTGAAATTCAATACATCATACATTCCCATACGCAACAACCCAGACTACAAAAACAAACAACAAATAAAAATTCCTCTAAAGCATAAAATAAAAAGAGATATTTGTCTGGATAATTTTCTTATCTTGCAGCACCTTAATTGAAAAATTACAACATGATGCAACAGTTTAACGATGTCCTTATTCTAATCGATTCTTATTTCGGTGGTTCACAATGGTTTGTTTTCTTATTGCTAGGTACGGGTCTCTTCTTCACATTTTATCTCGGGTTTCCCCAGATTCGTTTTTTCAACCATGCAATAAAAGTATTAAGCGGAAAGTATGACAAATCCCATCACATTGGGGATACGTCCCATTTCCAAGCGCTCTCTACGGCCCTATCGGGTACAATCGGAACCGGCAACATAGCCGGAGTAGCCCTTGCTATTCATTTAGGCGGCCCTTCTGCTCTATTCTGGATGCTCATCACTGCTTCTGTGGGTATGACCACCAAGTTGGTGGAAGTAACCCTTTCGCACAAATACAGGGAACAAGCAGAAGACGGCACAATATCGGGAGGCCCCATGTACTACATGAAAAACCGCCTGAACATGCGCTGGCTGGCAGCCATATTTGCCTTTGCTACCATTTTTTCGGCTTTCGGCACAGGCTGCCTCCCACAAATAAACAGTATCTCCAACGCATTATTCTCCACCTTTGGCATAAAACACTATATCACAGGAGGTGTTTTAGCCGTTTTATTAGGAGTAATTGTCATAGGAGGTATTAAGCGGATAGCCAAAGTATCCGAAAGGTTGGTACCATTCATGGCCGTTGCCTACATATTGGGTTCCATCAGCGTATTAGCTTACAACTACCAGAATATCATTCCATCCCTTACCGCCATATTTGGCAATATATTCAGTGAGACAGCGGCCGTAGGTGGTTTTCTTGGCTCTACCGTAGTGCTGGCTTTCAACCGGGGAGTAAACAGGGGTCTTTTCTCGAATGAAGCAGGACAAGGTTCCGCACCAATCGCGCATGCGGCAGCACGAACCGAAGAACCCGTCTCCGAAGGTATGGTCGCCTTGTTGGAACCATTTATCGACACGATTATTATCTGCTTACTCACCGGTTTGGTAATCTTGTCATCGGGAGCATGGCAAGAAAAATACGAAAACCAGTTCCAACAGGCCGATTTAATCGTATTGGCCGGAAGCTACAACGAGAATATTCCCGAAGAGAAAGCCCTTGTAGCGAATCATATCACAAAAAAAGCCACGTTGCCGCTTTATACGGGAAACTTACAAGTGAAAAACGGCCGGTTTACCAACACAAACATAACCCTAATCCACGCCCGTTCGTTTGCCGAAGATGTAAAAGTGAATCTGGGCAACCAACTATACAACGGCGACGTAACAGTTAAAAACGGAATGATAGACCTTTCGCCATTAAACAGCCAACTGTATATAACCGGGAAATCACTGGTACATTCGGCTCCTCTTTCGTCTAAAGCATTTAATAAAGGATTCCTTGGCAACTGGGGGCAGTATCTCATCCCGATCTCCCTATTGCTGTTTGCTTTTACTACTACGGTTGCCTGGGCCTATTACGGCGACCGCGCAGTAACTTATCTATTTGGAAGCAAATATGTCCGTCCGTTCCATATCATATATGTGATAGTTTTCTTTATTGCTTCCTTTACCGACACCACCATTGTTTGGACTCTTTCGGGGATTGCAATAACATTGATGACCCTTCCCAACCTGATCGGCATCCTGCTTTTGCATAAAGAAATAAAAAAATCTGTCAATGATTACAAGAAAAAAGTACTAAATAGATAACTTTTTCGCACATTTTACGACCGACCCTTTCATTTAAGAAATATTTTTATAATCTTTGGAAACTCTTAATATAAGGGAATCGTACAACTTATATATTTATCCACAGAATTCTGCTTCAACCGGCAATGTATCTATTAAAGGTTAAGGCGTTTCTGTGGAGTAAATGTATGGAGGGAGAAAAGGTTATGGCTAAAAACAAAGAACATCTGACCAGGATAGTTATTTTAGGATACGCGTCCTCAATCATTTTAGCGGCATTTGCCGTTTTTTACATTTTCAACTTGGTCGCCAGGATTGCGAAGGAAAAAGACAGAGACGAGGCGTCCAGAGAAAAGATTTATATTATAACCGATGTGTTATCTCTTCTTTACGAGGGAGAAACTTATACGCAGTTTGTCACCGATGCGGAAGAAGAATTTGAAAAGTTCAACAAAATCATAGATAAAGTCCATGGCAAGATGGAGATGTTGCGCTTGTCTATTGATTGCGCTAACTGGGAAAAGATAGATACGATTAACCTATTATTGGAACGAAAGCGCGAAAACACAAAATTCCTTCTCGATGCAGTTCTGGAGATGAGGAATGTTTTCGACAAGAGCATCACAAAAGAAATACCCGTAACACGGAAACTATCCAAAGAACTGGGGATACAAAAACAGGAAGAAAGCACAAAAGACACGGTCGTTCTCCAGCGGCAGCGAAAGAGTTTCTTTAAGAGGCTGGCAGAAGCATTCGTCCCGGCAAAAGTCGATACGGCCATACGGGTGAACGTCACGAGCCGCACACAAACAGATTCGCTGATCAACACCTATGACCCCTCGAAAGATATTGCCACCGTATTGCTCCGGGTTCAACAAGAAATCACCCGGGAACGATCACAACTAACCGAGATATTAATCAACCGCACACGCGAGCTCCGACAAAACAACAATATCATAGCCAATGAGATAAATCGCATATTGGCAGCTATAGAAGACGAGAAAATGGCCCAGTCGAAAGAAGAAGAGGAGGCAAAACAAGGCTTAATCCATGACGCGTCCAAGCATCTCGCCGTTATTTCCGTCATAGCCATTGTCATTATGTTGTTCTTCCTCTTTCTCACCCTACGGGACATCTGGAAAAGCAGGTATTACCGCAAGCAACTGGAAAAAGCCAAACAATACGCAGAAAACTTATTACTGAGCCGCGAAAGGCTGATGCTCACAATCAGTCATGATATCAGGGCTCCGCTCTCTTCCATACTCGGATACATAGAACTATTGAAAAAAAGTAATCCCGGCGAAACACAGGACGACTATCTGGACAACATGAACTCGTCGGCCAAGCATATCCTGTTGTTGGTAAACGACCTGTTGGATTTTCACCGGCTGGATTCAGGTAAAATGGAGATTCATCCGAATCCTTTCCACGTCCCCACATTATTCAAAGAGATACACGCCGGATTCACCCCCCTTGCCGATGCCAAAGGCTTGGCATTAATGATGGATTTGGAAGATACAACAGATATGCAGACCTATGTGGGAGATACGGTGCGTATCCGGCAAGTAGTAAGCAACCTGCTCTCCAATGCCATCAAATTTACACAAGAAGGCAAAATACGGATGAACGTTTCCGTCGCCCCGGTGAATGAAGAACGATGCAGCCTGAAGGTGTCTGTAAAAGATGACGGGCCGGGAATCGCGGAAGAAGAACAGAAAAAGATATTCGGGGAATTCACACGCCTTGCCGGATCGGAAAAGACCGACGGATTTGGCCTGGGATTATCCATCACGGGCAAATTGGTCGCTTTGATGGGAGGCGAAATATCACTACAGAGCGCGCCGGGCGAAGGCGCAGAGTTTACAATCATACTGCCTTTGCAACTGTCTGACGAAGAATTTGTTGAAGAAGACGCGACGGCCAAAGAAGATGTAAAACTTATCGCTACAGGCCGGAAAATAAACTGTCTGGTAATTGACGATGATAAAGCGCAAATCAAACTTACCGAGGAACTTTTGAGAAGGAACCATGTGAATGTCATTTCTTCAACAAATCCGCACATGGCAATCGACTTGCTTGGCAAAGCATCCTTTGACATCATCTTTACAGATATACAAATGCCGGGGATGACAGGTTATGAATTACTTGGAAAGGTGCGTGCGTCGGGCATAAATGGTGCTGGCGAAATCCCGGTTGTGGCGCTTTCGGCAAGTGTGGAAGAAAACAAAGAGCATTACAAAGACGCCGGTTTCACCGATTCACTCAGCAAACCTTTTACTTCCGGAGAATTAATTTCTCTGCTGAATAGGCTTTTGTCGGGTCAATCAACACCTGTCAATATATCTTCCCTCACCTCTTTTGCCGGAGACGACAAGGAAGCAATAAATTCCATCCTTCAAACATTCTCGGAAGAAACAAGGAAAAGCCTTGGGATACTTCAAGAGGCTCTCGCGAAAAAAGACAAAGAACAAGCCGGTAAAACGGCCCATAAAATGATCCCATTACTGAAAATGTTGGAAGCTCATGGCTTGGTTGAACAATTACGGCTATTGGAAAAGAAAGAAGTATCCGGTAAAAAGTGGGAAGAAACTATTACGGACGTCATAAAACAAACAAACAATATATTGGAGGAAATATGGCAATTAACGGTCGACCGTTAACTTGTGGAATCTCGCCACAACTGTGGAATTTTTCCACAACACAAAAAAATAACTGGAATAACCTGAAGTGTCCGATATCTTTTTATTCATCTACAAAACAGACTATTACAATTAAATCAAAAAAAATATCCCCTGGTTTGGCACGGTATTCGCGATTATACAATTATATTGATAATGGCATTTCTACATTTAACCTTTTTAAGAGTGATCATCATTGAATAACGAATGTTATTTGAATTCGTATCCAGAAAGGCTGTCTCTGTGTTGAGCTGGCCTTTCTTTTTCTCGTAAAACACGTTTCCTGTTGCTGCCGGATTGGTTGGCTCCGGCTAAACAACGGGGCGTTTCCGCTCAATATATATGCTGAATAGCACAACTATCAGAAAGCAAAGAAGCGGGACAATGTATGAATGGTTGATAATGCCCGTTTTGTCGGAAACAAGTCCTTGCAAAGCAGAGATGACCGCTCCTCCCAATATGGCCATTATATGTCCTGAACCGGCTATCTTAGTATCGTCTCCTAATCCTGTTACTGTCAAACCATAAATAGTGGGAAACATCAACGACATAAAGAAAGATACCATCATTAGGGATACAACCCCTGCGTAACCATGTGTGAAAATGGTTAATCCGCAACATACCGAAGCCATAACCGCCGCGAACAACAACAATTTACCCGGACTGAAATATTTCATCAAACCGGTAAAAATAAAACGGGCTCCTATGAACAACATCAATGAAAGCATATAATAAGTAGAAGCGGCTTCTTCATTAATGGCAAGTTCGTGCATTGCATACCGGATGGTGAACGACCAAACGGCAATCTGGGCGCCTACATAAAAGAATTGGGCTATTACACCGAAGAAATAGTTCTTGTTGGCATATAAACGTTTTAAGGTAGGCGCCAGATTCAACGCGGAGCTGCCATCCGAACCTTTCGGCATTTTAGTAAATACAATCAGTAGCAATATGACGATTAAAATAAGGGCAACGCCCACATACGGCCCCATCACGGCATTCAGCTCGACAGACTGGATAGCGGTTAATTCTTCCACATCCATTTGCGCGCGTTCGGCGGCCGAATAGGAGGCCAAACCCGACAGAATGAAGAATTTGCTTAAGATAACACCTGTAACGGATCCAATCGGATTAAACGATTGGGCCAAATTCAAACGACGGGTGGCCGTTTCTTCCGGCCCCATAAGAATAATATAGGGATTGGAGGTGGTTTCCAAAATGGATAATCCTCCGGCCAGTATGTAAAGCGATATAAGAAAATGGCCATAGACCATTGTCTGGCTACAAGGGTAAAACAGTAATGCGCCGATTATAAACATCAACAGCCCCGCAACTATCCCTACCTTATAGGTTGTCTTTTTAATCAGGATAGCGGCCGGCAAAGCCAAACAGAAATAAGAAAAATAAAAAGCTATCTGGATCCACGATGTTTGAAAATCGGTCATACTCATTATCTTCCTAAAGGCGGCCAGTAATGTATCTGTCATATTATTAGCCAATCCCCAAGCAAAGAACAACGACGTCAGCAAAATAAATGGCAAAAAGAACTCTTTAGGCACCAAATAGGTTTTCCCGGAAGTAGATTGTCGGTTTGTCTTCATTTTATTCTATTTTTATCCAAGCTCCCGGATTATAGCATTCCCGATTTTTCGTATAATTCACCGTGCATGGTCTTTCTGTCGCAAATATAGATAAATCCATAATAATAGCAAATTGTGCCGGCCGTTTATTCAGGAAAATGAAAGAGTCTGATTTAACCAATTTGTCAATTTAACCCTCATGTGGCTGTCGTATTTGAAGGCCTGTCTGGGGTTTGTCGAAAAAAAGCGACTCTCGCGAAGTTTAGGATTAACAGTTTGCAAGCGCCGCATATTATATTTCGGCTTTACAATGATAAAATGCGGAATTATATAGTAGAAAGTTTGAAAAAATAATTGATTTTTCGTCTTTTTGTCAGTTCATTCCCCACCGTCTTTTAACACAAATAAGTGGTTAAAATATGTTCTGATTTACATTTTTATGTCGTACAACTTTCATTTGATAGGAATAGTTTAAAATTCATCCAGATGATTTTTGAAAAACAGTTGATATTTTTGAAAAATTATCCAATTGACAACCGGAAATTACCTCCATGATTTCTTCAAAACAACCTGATTATTGCAACCATTTATCAAATAACGACGCAAAATTGTCAACAAACATTCTTTAAACTCTCTTTTTTTGTCTTTTTTTCTCAACTATCATGTTAGCAGAAAACTGCGAAATTTAAAAAAATGACAGCAAATAAGCAATTGTTGCATCAATTTGCAAAAACAGAAACTATTTATTTACACCCGTATCGTAAAAACATTTCCGGCAACAAATACAGAAATGAACCAATGCCGACAACGTTGCTTCTCTCGGAGAATAGAGAATCATATTTTTTGTTAAAATCACCTTTATTACACTGCCGAGTACGAGAATAAACTACCTTTGCATTTGAATTAAAAAAAAAAGAATAAGACGAGCTGTATTTTTTAAAAAAATAAGATTTACTGTATTTTTTAAAAGAATAAGACTAGCTGTGTTTCCCAAAAACCAAATCCGTTGTATTTAGATTTAATGACATCTCTCCGGTTATTAGGATTGTAACAAATCCTGATTTTAGGATGGGTATTGATTTAAACACCTCATACAAAAACATTAACTAAACCATTGATTGCATTTATGAACAGAAAAATTAGACACGAAAACAAACCGAAATTGAAGGCAGGAAGATATTGCCTATTCTTGTTGTTTTTCATTTTTCCCATACTAAACGGGGTACAGGCGCAAATGACCATCGGCAGCAGTAATCCGCCGGCCGAGGGGGTGCTTTTAGACCTGAAACAGAACGAGGATTCCGGAGGAGGAACAACAAGCAGGAAAGGGGTTTTGTTTCCCCGCGTAGCGCTTACCGGCCTGGATTCGTTGGAACCACTGGTAACAAATGCCAGCTCGGCGGAAAAATCGTCCCATAAAGGTACTGTCGTTTATAACATGACTGTATCCCCGCAAAATAATTTGAGAGAGGAATTTTATTTCTGGAATGGAAACAAATGGATGCTGTGCGCGGAAGAAGAAACAGACGTCTGGAAAATCACCGGAAGCGCCGGGACAAATCCTGCCACAAACTACCTGGGAACTTCCGACAACCAGCCTTTGGTTTTGAAAGCCAACAATCATGAAGGCTTGCGTATTTCCACCAATGGAGAGCTTTATATAGCCAATGCTGATGAACTTACTAATTCCAAGATACTGGTCAAGGATCCGCAAGGGAAAGTCGGAGTGGCTGCCGCAATACCCGCCAGGGTATTGCTCATGCTGTCTACAGACAAACAAGAATATGCGCCCAACTCTCCAGAGAGTACGAAGTTTAATCTATCAGGTTTGGATAATTCAATTGCTGTTACATGGAAAGCTAGCGATAAAAAGACGAATAATATTGTCGAGGATGATATATTTTCATCAAGTGGTACGATTGAGGAATTTACGATTAATCTGGATGGCACCTATGAATTGAGCGGATTTATATTGTATATGCCAAGCAGTACTTATTCTATTAATAATACATCCAGCGCGTCTGCTTTGGCTGATATCCTCGAGAAGGGCCGTTACACAGGGGTGAATGCTGCCATCCAGCTTAAACATTTGAATAGAGCGGTATGGGATAATATTGTTGCTGCCCGGCAAGTATGGGTAGCGGGCGCACTGGAAGGAACCGCAAACACGGTTCTCATACCTCCTACCGCGGTATCTCTTAGAAAAGGAGACCGGATACGAATGGTTTTTTACCATCCGTCCATAGGCTGGGGCTTGCCTCATGGAGCCAATGGAAAATGGGGAATAACGGATATAATGGGTAGCAACGATATGAAAAAAGGATTAAAAATCGTAGCGATTAATTAACACGGGGTTTATGGGTTTAAACAACCCTATGTAAAATATCAACTAAACTTTCGACTAAACTTATGAAAAGAAAAATCAGACACGAAAACAGAGCGAAGTTGAAGGCTGGAAAATACAGCCTATTCTTGCTGTTTTTTAGTTTTTCCATACTAAACGGACTACAAGCGCAAGTAACCATCGGCAGCAGCAATATTCCGCCGGCCGAGGGGGTGCTTTTAGACCTGAAAGAACACGAAGCCGACAACGATGGAGCAACCTCCAACAAAGGGGTTTTGTTCCCCCGCGTAGCGCTTACCGGCCTGGATTCGCTGGATCCGTTGGTAAAAGACGCCATCCCGGCAGAGAAAATTAAACACAGGGGGACTGTTGTTTACAACATGACCGTATCCCCGCAAAATAATTTGAGAGAGGGATTTTATTATTGGAACGGGAATAAATGGGTGTTTGCGCAAGACGACACAGACGCCTGGAACACGACAGGAAACGCCGGGACAAATCCTGCCACAAACTACCTGGGGACTTCCGACAACCAGCCGCTTGTTTTGAAAGCCAACAAACAAGAGGGCTTGCGCATTTCTACCAATGGAGAGCTTTATATTGCCGACGCCAAGGAAATTGCCGACGCCAAGGTGTTGGTTAGAGACAATCAGGGAAAAGTGGGACTGGCTGGTGTAATTCCCGCCAAGGTAATGCTCATACAGTCTGAAGACATACAGGAATATAGTGTTGCCCAAGCGCCTAATTTTAACCAAGGAGGTACAGAGAATGCAATTGTTGTTACATGGAAGGCGGCCGATCTGGTAATGAATAATGCCGTTGACGATGAGATACGTTCATCAGTAGGCACTTTTGAAGAATTTACAGTTAAAGAGGACGGTATCTATGAATTGAGTGGATTTATATTGTATGACCCTTGCTGTCGTTTGCCTTCAGTCAATACAACTAATTTGAAAACGGCTGTTGATTCCATCAAAAGCGCTCGCGCAGCGGTAAATGTTGCTATCCAACTTAAAAAAACAGGTGAGACAAAATGGAATAATATTGCCGCTGCCCGGCAAATATGGGCGATGAGGGCAGTTGGATATGTCATAAGCCAGGTTACCATACCTCCTACCGCAAAACCGCTTGAGGCAGGAGACAAGCTACGAATGGTTTTCTACCGTCCAACCGCCGGTTGGGGTCTGCCTCATGGAGGAGCGGATTCGTTTGGAATATCTTCTGCATACGGCTTAGATGTGAAAAAAGGATTGAAAATCACAATCATTAATTAACGCGGGGTTGTTTATTGATTTAAACGATCCATCAACAATATTGATTCATCTTATGAAAAGGAACATTATACACAAAAACAAAGTGACGTTGAAGGCAAGAAAATACAGCCTATTCCTGCTGTTTTTCAGTTTTTCCATACTAAACGGGTTACAGGCGCAAGTAACCATCGGCAGCGACCTCCCGCCGGCCGAGGGTGTGCTATTGGATCTGAAAGAAAACGAGGCTAACGAAAGAGGAGCAACAAGCGACAAAGGAATTTTGTTTCCCCGCGTAGAACTTACCAGTCTGACTTCACTGGAACTGTTAACAAATAGCGCCGGCCCGATGGATAAATCGACCTATAGGGGTACGCTTGTTTACAACATTGCCGTATCCCCGGAAAAGAATTTGAGAGAAGGGCTTTATTATTGGAACGGGGATATGTGGGTGTCTACACAAGACGACACAGACGCCTGGAAAAAGATAGGAAACGCCGGGACAGATTCCACCAAAAACTTTCTGGGAACTTCCGATAACAAGTCCTTGGCGCTGAAAGCCAACAATCAAGAGGGGTTGCGCATTTCACCCGAAGGAGAGCTTTATATCGCTAATGCCGAAGAACTTCCCAATTCCAAGGTGCTGGTGAGGAACAATCAGGGGAAAGTAGGGCTACTATCGGCAACTGACATAGTCCCCATGTTAATGTTTATACAGTCTGGAGAGGAACAGCTATATGGAGCTGGCGACATGGCTAGTTTTAACCAAGGAGGAGCGGCCAATGCGCGCGTTGTTACATGGAAGGCTGCCGATATAATAACGAATAATGTAGTTGATTACACACTCATTCAGAATAAATCTATCTTTGAAGAATTTACGATTCTACAGAATGGCGTCTATGAATTGAGTGGATTTATATTGTATCAACCTAACAGCATACTTACTATCAATACGGTGGATTACAAGAAAACCATCGTTGATATCAAAGCAGCTTACGCAGGGGTGAATGTTGCCATCCAACTTAAGAAAGGCGATGGGATGCCATGGGAAAATATTTCTGTTGCCCGGCAAATATGGACATTGGCAGTCAGTGGAGCCACAAACACCGTTATTGTACCTCCTATCACAAGGCATTTTAACGCCGGCGACAAGCTACGAATGATTTTCTACCGTCCAACCGCCAATTTCGGCCTGCCTCATGGGGGAGGTGGAAATGATGGAAAGTTTGGAATATTTCCGGCAGATGGTTTAGATATAGAAAAAGGACTAAAAATCGAACTTGTCAATTAGCCCCATAATTTCCTGGGATATACCACAAGGTGGAAAGCAACAACAGCGTTGATTACCTATATATACTATCATGAAACATCTACCATTATTCTTTTTTGCCGCCGTTTTCGCTTCTTGTGTCGTAAACGAAGATATAAGTGACCAACCTCGGGCCGACTTCCCCGACGGCTTGTTCACAATCCCCTCCCCTATCCCCCATCCAGGGAATGCCGACGAATATTTTTTCAACTACCGCCTTGTCCATTTCGCGCCCGGTACGGAACCGTTCATCAAGGAAACGTTTGGCGAGGCGTTGATGTTTGAAGATCCCGGCTTTTGGGAACATGCTTCCTACACGTCGTGCGTCGTGGGCTTCACGACCAACCTTCCGGCGATCTCTATCGTAGAATACGGCGAAACCGCCGACTACGGACAATTCACCACGCAGTCAGAGTCGTACTACTACCAGCACCTACATTACATAAGGGAACTGGAACCGGGCAAGACGTACCACTACCGCTACCTTGTGCAAGACCACGACGGGTCTGTTATCGCTTCCGCCGACCATACCTTCACCACCCAGGAGTTTACCGACGACATCATCCGCATCCCCGACGACATGGAGGGCGACGCACCCTATACCCTGACGCTGGGTGATCGCAAATATGTGCTCACGCGCGACCTGACAGTCCCCACCCTGGCCATCAACATCAAGACGCACAACGTGGAACTCGACCTCGACGGGCACACGATCGTATACGACGACGGACGGCCAAAGGTTGTCGGCGCGGCATGGAACGATTATGCCTACAACGAAGAGGCTACCTTCGGTATCCGTGCCGGACTGTGGAACTTCACCAACTTCAAGATATTCAACGGCACGATTCGGCAGGGTCGCAACGGCGGGACAGGGTTCATAGGCACGGGCTTCACGCCCCTTTTCCTGAACCACATGGGAGCGACATATAACGAAGTGGCCGGCGTGACAGTGGACTACTACGGCGACAGCGTGGGCGGAATGGTGACCGGCGACGGGTATATCCACCACAATGTGCTGTACGACCGCGGCACAGTGATCGACGACCGTCACATGGCCATACGCGCCCTCTCGGCAGGGAAGAACGAAAACAATGTCATTGCCTACAACTCCCTGCGGCGCTTCCGGCACCGCGGTATCGACGGCAACGGCAGGACAGAACATAACGAACTCTATTCCGACAGCTTCGACACAAACAGCTTCGCCCTCGGGGCAGGCAACAACACCCAACTGGCAAACAACAAAATATTCGGCATGGGATACAACCCGATAGGTATCGGCTGGGGCAACAACCTCCTGGTAAAAAACAATTTCATCTACATGCATGGATTCGCCCCAACCAGGCGCAGCGAGGAGTACGGCCGCAATTCGGCAGTGGCCGGCATGCGCGTGACCAATTACGACGGGAGTCCCTACGAAAACATGCTCTTCGAAGACAACGTCATCGTACTAAAGGCCGAAGACGGTTGCACAGGCGCGCGCGGTATCTGGACTACCAACAGTGTATACGATAAGAACATCGCCTACCGCCGCAATACCGTGAAAGTGGAAGCCATGCCGGGCAATTGCAGCAATCCCGAAGACGGCGCCATGGTTGCCGAAAATCCCTGGCCCTATTACAATGGCGATGTGAACAACGCCCTGGCCGCCGTCACCTTCAGCGGCAGCACCGTCAACCTTGAAGGCGACATACTGGCCGATCCGGTCATTTTTGAAGACAACCGCCTAATCGGCAACGTCAACCTCCTTGTCATCGGTGAAGGTTATGGCATCTGCAACAGTGTATGGATGTACCGAACCCAATTGGAGAAGATTGAACACGACAGCGAGTTTTTCCGCCCCGTCCGCCTCGGCTTCTGGTACTGGGATACATGGAACAACCGGATGGTGGATACCGAATATGTCGGCTTCGGAACCAACGAGGCCACGCCCTTCTTCTTCGGTGGCAACGGACGAATGGAGATGTTTTACGGGGAGAGCAAAACCCTGCTGTTTAAAGACGGCAACGGATTGCCCCTTGCCAACAAAACCGTCACGCTGACCATACCGGGAGACGGCCATACACAGTCTTTCCGTACCGACAACAACGGTAAAGCTTCTTTCGACCTCCTGTCGGTCAGATATTACAAGTTTGGTAACAGTCAGGAACACGGAGGCATAGCAGGCACGCCTTCACGTACAGACTACCATCAGTATATCTTCAGCATCCCGGGATACGAACGCCACAGCGTCACCGCCCCCGACCTGAAAGCCAAAGACAACATCACCTTACTCCCAACCCGGTAAATTAGTTTTAATCGATTCATTCGTGGGACTGTCCGGAAACAAAACAAATTGTTTCCGGATAGTCTGTTTAGTTATCATTCTCCGTATCCCGGATTTTGAACCAAATTAGGATTACGACGAATTTCATCCTGGTTAATAGGAGCAAAATACATCTTATCTAACCATCTCCGATTTTCACGACTGGAGAGATCATTTACATAATAGTAATAATCGTATATCTCTTCGTTATGAATATACGGTTTCAAAGACGTCGCACCCGGTTTCAAAATGCCTTCCACAACAATACCTGTCAAAGGCTTGTTACCACATTCCGATGCAATCATCCAACGACGAACGTCAAAATAACGATGTTGTTCATAGGCAAATTCAACGCGGCGTTGCTGACGTACAAATTCACGCATATCAGCCTGGTTGAATTGTTTGCCCCGGACAGTCAGGGCTGTCTTAGTGTCTTTCAGATCAATACGGCCACGCAAAATATCCATCCATTTTGCCGCCTCTTCCAATTCATTCAATTCCACACATGCTTCCGCTGCTATCAGATACATTTCGGCTAAACGCATGTAAACATGAGGCACGGTTTGTCTGAAATATTGAGCATCCACCGACGTGTCAATCAGCTTTTTCTCATAATAACCTGTCCATGACCCGTTCCAGTCTTCGATAGGTCCCTGACGAGTATCAACCCCCCACATCGAGCGGCGGACTACTCCATCCCGGTATTCGATCTCCACATCGCCGTTTGTTACTTCATATTTCCCGGCTTGCAGGCGTCCCATAGGGGTCGGGTCTAATGTGGCAGCGTCGGCCGGACGAGGACGTCCCCAGGTATTACCATCGGTAGCTACAGTCGCATAGAAACGAGGTTCACGGCCATTATACGGATTTCCTTTCTGGAATTCCCCTGGTTTAGTCATTCCTTCCGGCATAGAGCCATCCTCGAATTCAAATGCCATGACCAAGTCTTGGGTTGGAGTAGTTCCCGCCCAGTTATGATAACCATTCGGTCCGTGCCATAATCCCATTCGGTTTTCAGCTCCAATAGAGGTATGATAATTACGGACAAACATCTGTTCGCTGTTTTGAACATCTGTCATAATGGCCTTGAATTTTTCCGCTCTTTCCGTATTGAGGCCTCCTTTACAATCGATCAGAGCAAACGGTCCTTCTTCAATTACTTTGACAGCAGCCTCTTTGGCAGCGCGATAAGTAGCCATACGATCACCGTCGAATTGATTAACGGGCAACGTATTTATTGTCCGATCCGCGTACAGTGGACTGGCTACATGCAATAAAATACGCGCTTTTAAACCCGTTGCAACATACTTGGTCACACGTCCCCATTCCGATTGCCCGACGGTTTCCGGAAGATATTGTTCGGCCTTTTCCAAGTCACTTATAATAAATTCCAAACATTCACGCATGGTATTACGCGGCTTCTTCATTTCCTCTACCTGATCCAAAGTGAAGTTTTCCGTAACGATGGGTACTCCTCCAAAACCACGGACAAGTTCATGATACATATGTGCACGCATATAATAGGCTTCACCTTTCATACGTTCCAGATCGTACCCTACTTTTTCAGGCACATTGTCGATATTATTAATGGCCGCATTTGCATAACGGATACCCTTATATCTCTTTTCCCATTTAAACGGATTGTTATCATCATTATACCATTGAAGATTGCTCCCCGAAATGGAAACAGCTTCGACAATATCTCTTTGCCCGTAGTTGTGGGTAAAGTAGGCATCATCGGTCAAACCGTCTAGCGAATGTTCCTTTGCTCCCGGATGGATGTTGTTGTATAAATCATTTACGAAAGCTTGCATAAGCCCTGCATCTGATAACACCATTTCTTCGGTATAAGCGGTAGAAGGTACTACATCCATAAAATCCGAACAGGAGTTAAGTACGATCGCAAAACCAAAAACGATTATAGTTATTAGTTGTTTCATATTTTTCATACGATTATTATATTTTTTGTTAATGCGCATGGAATCCACAACAAACATGTCTCGTGTGTGTAATGATATCCATGCTCGTTTCATAATCTCTTAATTTTAGAATGTTATAGAAACACCGGCATTCCAGATACGACGCTGTGGATATTCACGACCGGTATCATTAGCCTCCGGATCTTGTACTTTGACATTGTCTATTGTAAATAAATTCGTCCCGTTTACATACATGCGCAAGTCTTGGATTCCTATATTCCGAATAGCCGGGAAATTAAACGTATATCCGATTTCTATATTTTTCAAACGCAGATAATCCGTTTTGAACTGGTAGTAGGTATTCTTTTGATCCGTTCCCTGTTTCGCCCAATATTCATTCTCTCTATTATACACACGCGGATGTTCCACCATCGGGTTCTCTTCCGTCCAACGGTTCTCATACATAAACTTATAGAAGTTTCCGGCTTCTCCTGCTCTTTCACGCCAAATATAGGTAATACCTCCCATTGCTCCCTGGAATAAAGCTCTCATATCAAAATTATTCCAGCGAAGTCCCATCGTAAGACCAAATACAAAGGTAGGTTCGGAATTCTTATCCGAACGAACGCGGTCGTCTGCATTAATAATACCGTCATTATTTGTGTCTACAAATTTAATATCTCCTGTACGGGCATTGGGCCAGTGTGGATAGCTATCCAGTTCTTCCTGTGTATTGAACACGCCGTCGGCGATATACCATAATTCGGTATTTACCGGTTTTCCGGTTCTTTGCTGATAATCGGGTATCCCAGGGGTTTCGTCCCAGAATAATAATTTGGTCTTTGAATAGGTCATATTGAAAGAAACATCATAATCTACTTTACCTGTCTTGTCTATCCATGTAAGTAATCCCTCTATACCTCTGTTCGACATTTCGCCGAGATTTTCCTTCGGAAGGGTAATTCCCGAAATCTGGGGTAATGATGCATTTCTGTAAATCAACATGTTCGTACGTTTCTGGTAGAACAGGTCGGATTCCAGGCTCAACCTGTTATCCAAGAATTTAAATTCAAAGCCAAGGTCATACGTAGTACCCACTTCCCATGTTATATTCGGGTTGGGCGTCCGGGTCGGGTATAAGGTCGTTTGAAACGCTGTCCCAAACAAATATTCGGTTCCGAAACCATACGTATTCAGGTATTGAATCGTTCTGTCGAGATTTCCGTCATTATCTACCAAATAATCGCTACCGGTCTGGGAAACAGAGCCGCGCAGCTTGAAATAATTGATAAAGCCGATATTTTCCCGCCAGAAATCTTCTTCAGAAGCACGCCATGCAACAGACACTCCCGGGAAGAAGCCATACCGTTTATCTTTGGGGAAACGGTAAGAGCCGTCGTAACGGAAAACAAACTCAAGCAGATATTTTTCGAGATAATTGTAACTCGCGCGTCCGAAGTAGTTGATACGACTCTCCTTCCATGAATATCCTTCTGTTTCCATATCAGTTACCGATCCGTCATTGATTTCATCCAACGCATCGGAGATAAAATATTTACGGGTTGCCCTTATCATACGCCATTGGTTTTGCTGCGCTTCAATACCTAACGTAATTCCGAAGTTGTGATTTCCTAAAGAACGGTCGTATGTAGCCACCAAATTGGCCATCCAGTCTGTTTGTTCTTCCCTTCTTTCTTCCAATTGCGGTTGGGAAACACCTTTTAATGAAGGAGTCAACGTATGTTCCGGATTACCGTCCCATGTATAAAGGGTAAATGGCGTTTCAAAACGACGCCGGTTATTGAAATGTTGGTCATACGAACCGGTTCCTATAAGGGTTAGTCCCTCAACGCCCGGAACTCTAAACGTAGCCTTCAGGGTGTTCTGGAGATAATACGCTTTGTAGAGATCTTTTCCGGTTGCCGGAGTTGCGCGAACCACCGGGTTATCTCCGTATTCGATATCCGGTCCCGGTTCTCCGCTGGGCCAATAGGCCGGCAAGATAGGCTTGCTGCGAACCATGGAACTGAAAATATCCGTTGCTCCTCGTGCCGGATAATTTGTTATTTGCAAACGATTAATATTCCCATAAGACAGGTCTAAGTTGTCGTTTATTTTCATATCCAGATTAACTCGCGTACTGTACTGATCGTAACGATTCGCGGAATTCTTGTAGAGACCGTCTTCCCCGTTGGCAGCCAGGCTGACGAAAAACTTGTAGCGGTCGTTCCCTCCTGTTACACTTACATCATGGCGATAGATTGGAGACATGTCTTTAATTGTTTCTTTATACCAGTTTGTATTAGGATGTCCCCAAGGATCAGAACCGTCTTTGTATAATCTCAGGTCTTCTTCCGAGTAACGAGGTTCGCGTCCTGAATATCTATCAATATCATTGACCATTGTCGCATACTCAAAAGCATCGGCAAGCCCGGGAATACGTGTTGGTTGCGAGAACCCCATACTTCCGGAATAAGTAATCGCCGGTTTTCCCTCTTTACCGCGCTTGGTGGTGATCAGGATAACTCCATTGGCCGCACGCGAACCGTAGATGGCTGCCGACGCGTCTTTCAACACAGACATTGATTCGATTTCATTCGGGTTAATACGGTTCAAACCTCCCGCACGCCCCGGTACTCCGTCGATTACAATTAACGGATCTTTAAAACCAAGTGAGTTTGTACCACGAATACGAATAGTCGTTCCGCCGCCGCCAGGCTCGTCTGAACGTTGAAATCCGATTACCCCCGGCATACGCCCCACCATTGCATTAGACAGGTTGGTCGTCGGCGACGCTTTAAGTTCTTCTCCCGCGACACTTGCCACAGCGCCTGTTACGGTTACTTTCTTTTGTACGCCATAACCGACTACAATCAGTTCGTCGAGCAATTGTGTTTCGTCTGTCAACGTCAGATCAATAACAGATTGTGTCCCCACGGTCACTTCCTGGGTGTTATATCCGACATACGAAAAAACAAGCACGGAACTCTCGCCCGGCACTTCCAATGAATATTTACCGTCAATATTCGTTACGGTTCCAATAATAGCGCCTTTCACTACTACATTCACACCGATCAAAGGCTCCCCGCTCACATCGCTCACGGTTCCTCTTACCGTTTTTTGCGCCGATACGGAAATCGTGCACAATACAAAAAACAGGAACATCAAAATTTTTGATGAATGTTGTTTTAATTTTGTTTTCATCTCTTTTACAATTAATGTTTCATTCATGCGTCAATGATTTAAATAATTTTACGAAGATTTTTTCAATGATAACTACTATTTTTTTTCCAGTTGAAAAAGCTACTTAATTCATATATCCATAGGCAAAAAGTGTTATAATTCATATATTTATTAGATAAAAAGTATTCTACGAGACGCCTCATACAGAGCCGCTTTTCTTGTTTTCCCTGAATAATGCCACAAAACCGGCCAGCATAACGACAGCTATCACAAAGGGTACGCTCCAAACAGAAACCCAGTTGTATGTACCCTGAACGGTAGTATATTGATCCACCACGTTTCCGGCAACCAACGTCCCCATATACTTTCCTATCCCATAGGTGGCAAAGGTGATTAGCCCCTGCGCCGAATTGCGTAATGACGAAGGCGCTTTTTCGTCGACAAACAGTTGCCCCGAAACAAAGAAGAAGGTAAAACAGAACCCGTGCAACGGTAATACCGCATAGATGAATCCCGTATGCCCCGTATGCGCTCCCAGCGCAAAGAATCCGTACATCAACACCCATGCCGCGATAGCTGCTACAATACTTCCTTTGTAACGCAGCTTAAGGAACATCAGGGGAAAGGCAAAGAGGAAGATTACCTCAGCAACCTGCCCCATACTCATGGCGGCGGCGGCATTGCTGATTCCCACATTGACTATAAAAAGATTGGTGAAAGAATCGTAGAAAGCAAGCGGAATACAAATCAGCGCCGAGAATACCAATAAGACCAGAAACGATTTGTCTTTGGTAAGTTTAAAAGCATCGAATCCGAGTATTTGTCCGACGGTTATCTTTTCTGCATGCTTTTCAGGCGCTTTGTACGGAAGCAAGAACGCATACAGGCCGGCCAGGAAAGAGACGCCGGCTGCAATAAGGAAAGGCGTCGACAATGGTTCTAAATTCATCAAACTGATAAGTATACCGGCAATGATCCATCCGAATGATCCGAATAGCCGGATGCGTGAAAATTCTTTCGACGGTTCGGACAGGTTGTCAAAAGAGATGGAATTGCATAACGACATGGTTGGCATAAAACAAATGGTATACAACAACAATACAGGAAAGAATAACGAAAATTGATCAATCTGTGTCAGCCAAACCAATAATGCGGCGCCCACGATGTTCAAAAACGCCAAAACCCTATTGGCTGAGAAGAACCGGTCGGCTATCATGCCCACGATCACGGGAGATACAATGGCGGCAATAGCGGCCGTGCTATATGCCAATCCAACCTGCACTCCTGTAAAATGAAGTGTTTGCCCCAGATAAGTACTCATGGTTACATACCATGATCCCTGAATAAAAAACTGAAAGAACATCATCAGGGATAATTGTGGTTTTTTGTTTCTGTTTATCATTTTTAGATTTTTGTATGATTCATTTATTGATTAGACTAGTATGGAATTTTCTTATATCAAGTCGTCCGGAAGAGACAAAAGCATTCTTCAACAACACATCTACATGCAGATGGCTGCCTCTCGAACATTTATATATACGATACAATAAGATTCGACGGATGTCGTCGAACCTCTTATCGCCAAAACCGGAAATAGCTGATTGGTTGGAAGAATAAGACCGGAAAGAAATGTTTTCACATACAGATAACGGCCTCGAAAAAAACCGGTTATCCGCTGAATAAGAGTCAAATAAGAGAGAAAGTACCCCCCCCCCCCCGTTAACTTTAATTAACACACAGGGAGTGTTAAGTTGATTTTTGTTTGTATTTGCGTTCTTTAAATGAGGTTTCATCATTAGAGTATTAAAATTTTTTCCTGGAGAAATAATAAAAAAACATTCCCACTACTCTTTTGCAAAGAAAACAAAAAAAAATTAAACAATAAACACATTTAGAAACAAATTATAAGAATTGTGTCTACTAATTCATTGGGATGATTCAGGGAAAAAGACATAGTGATTTTCCTTTCCAACTGAAAATAAATAAGTTGCAAGAGTAAAATTCTTGACAGGTAACGGTTTAGAAACCAGCGAGCTTCTGTCTTTTACGCCATTTTGCATCAATACAAAGAACGACTTTCGACTATAAAAATAACAAATATTCTTCGTCGAAGAAAACTATTGGA
>JAIRRS010000126.1 GCA_031255855.1 Tannerellaceae bacterium
AGTGCCCGCACGGCACGCATATTCCCATTGAGCTTCGGTGGGAAGGCGGCAATCGGTGCGGGTTGTCTGGCTTACCCATTCGGTATATGCTTTGGCGCCATACCAACTTACATAAGATATGGGATGATCTTCGGTTCCGCTCTGGAATACCCAACTCGTTTCGTTATCGTTATAGGTTACACTACAAGGGTGCTTATTAATCAATTTCTGACCGTTCTGGATGGTGAGACGCGAGCCGTCGCTGCCAACGCCTGCTGCGTTTAAAAATGCCACGTATTGTGCATTAGTAATCTCGTATTTGCTCATCCGGAAATCTTGGGTCAATGTTACTTCATGCTGGGTTTCGTTGTTCCTGCGGTCAGGCTCGGTATCCGGGCTGCCCATAAGGAATGTACCGGCTGGAATCGTTACGGTTTCTATCATTGGGTAGGGTATCTTGCGGGTGAATTTGTCGGCTTGTCCTGCCGTCATGGTGAGGGCCTCTGTGAGTGCTTCGTCGCGCAGGAGGGCTTGCCCTGCGCAGTCGAAGAGGAAGAGGTTGCTGCCCTGCGCTATTGTCTGCGCCGGAACGAGGGCGCGGAAGATGTAATTGCCGGCGGTGGCTTCTGCCAGGCGGTACATGGTGATGTGCTCCGGATTGTTGTCGTCGTCGAGAGTTATTTCGTTGCCCGGCGTGTTGTTTATGTTATTGAGATTGAGTGTGGCGCCGGACTTCACGTTTCGGAGCGTTACGCTGAATCTTTCGTCTCCCCAGCCTTTGCCGCCGGGTATGCTGACTTGTATCATCGTTAGCGCGTGGCGGAAGGTGAGGGGTACGGTTTGGTTTTTGCCGTAGCCGCTGGTTGCGGCTGTGAGGAGGTGGGAGTGGTTGTGATTTGCGGCGGTGCTCTGGTCGGCTTTTACGTTGAAGGTTATTGCGGTGGGGTCGGTTGCCGCTTCGTGGTAGGGATAGTAGGCGTAGAAATCGAGGGTGCCGCCGCTGGTAGGCCACCAGAGGGTGATGCCGGGGTCGAGGTCCCAGGAATTGCCGTTGCGGGTGAGCCTGGCGTTGTGAATGTGGTTGCCCGAAGGGGTGAGGGGGCTTCCGCTCGCTACGGCGAAGATGCCGATGGCGTCGCCGTCTTCGAACGTGGTGGTGAAGTCGGGGGCGGTTGCTGCTTTCGTTTGCGGTTCGGGGGCGGGGGCCGCAATGCTTATTTGGAAGTTTATGTCGCCGCGGGTTGGGGGATTGTCCGTCCGATTGTCGATGAGGTCGTTGGTATTGCACGAGGCAAGAATCAGGAGGCTTGCCGACAGGAGGATGGCTTTCCGTTTGATGATTTTCTGTATTGCCATATGTTTGGTTGTTAATTGTTTGCTCTTAGCTGTAATGTATTCTTATTCTTATTTTACGAATCACGCGCATTTTTTATATTTATAGGGGACAAAGTTAAATAATTCATTCTAAACAACAAAGGTATTGGGTTCTTTAATTATGAATTACTTCATTAATTGAAAATGGAAAGAGGAAAATTCAATTGTGAATTGTTCGGCTTTGTCGTGCAGTGCAAAGCCGGAGCCTTGCTCCTATTTCCGGCGTAGCGGGACGCCGAGCAAAGGTGAATTAAAATTTTGCAGACTAAAGAAATATTTATAACTTTGTCGGCCTTAAGCTACACTTTGCAAAAAATAAAAAATAAAAATGGTGCGTTGGACACATATCACTGAAAGTTTTTTAAAATGTACTACAGATTATTTGGCTATTCCGGGTAATTTGTTAGTGTGTGTGTGTGTGTGTCGGCGTCGCCCCTCTTTTGCGCGCGCAATTTAACCTTTTTCCCTTACAGGCACAAGTTTTCCCAGTTTATTTCTCCAGATAATTTTATCGCTGTTTATGAAAAATTTTTACCGGCATTTGCCCGGGGAAAATTTCAATGGATATTCGCCGGAATTTCCATAAGGACTCCTTATGCGCGAAAAGAGTTTTGGGAGACATTACGTTTGAAGAAACAACCAATTATAAATAGCTTATTATGGATATTATTGATTTTATGCTTAAAACACTCTTTGAGTTTTTCGGGTGGGTTTTCAAACAAATTATTAAATTGCTCGGATGGATTATAACAGGTCTTTGGAGGTTACTACTCCATGCTCTTTCCTCAAAAAAGAAACAGGACGAATCAAACGGAGCGAATGATTAACATGTTTTACAGGAATAGAAAATGATTAAGAAATTACCGAAAGCAAGGATTTGTACTTTGTTCGTGACCTACGGCTGTAACCTGAACTGCACATACTGTTTTGAGAAGTATAAAGATCCCCGGAAGACAATGCCTGTTGCGCTGGCAAAGGAAATAATAATGAAAGAATTTGCCAGGGTTGAGAAATCCGACGTAAATGACGCGCTGAAAATAGATTTGTTTGGGGGAGAACCTCTTATGAATTTCGAGTTTATAAAGGAATTTTCAGAATGGCTTTGGGGACAGGATATAAAAATACCGTATATAATCTATGCGACTACCAATGGGACATTGCTCGACAAGGATAAACAGGAGTGGTTCAAAGCCCACAAAGATGAAATTGTGTTAGTGATGTCCGTAGATGGGGATTCTTCCATGCAGATGAAGAACCGGGGCTGTTCTACGGAGAAGTTACCCATAGAGGTTGCATTTGAATTGTGGCCCGACCAGCCATTTAAGATGACTATTTCCAAACACTCCGTCGATACTCTCGCGTGGGGGCTTATCTCTATGGTCGAGCGTGGTTATTTGGTGGAAAGCCGTTTGGCACAAGGGGAAAATTGGGAAGATGGGGATGCGGAAATATATCGCAGGGAGTTGACGAAAATTGCGAAATTCTATTTAAATAACCCGGAATACACCCCCGGTTCGCTGTTCACTCGATTTTATGGCGACGTCTTAACGGACAGTACTCCTTTGAAATTCTGTGGGGCGGGAACGAATATGATAGCGTATGATGTCGAAGGAAAAACCTATCCGTGTCACATGTTTTCTCCGGTCGTTTTGGGAAAAGACGACAGGGAGAATATTGCCCGGATCGATTTCCATAACCCGGACGAGTTGATTGAAGAATCGTGTTTGAACTGCAAAATGGTACGAGTGTGTCCTTCCTGCATCGGATATAATTATTTTCAGAGAGGCAGCGTAAAAAAACGGGACAAGTCGATGTGCAAATTAATGCTTGCAGAAGCACAGGTGATAAGCGCGTTCCAAATAGAATATTATATGAGCAGAAAAAATGTAATTACAGAAGAAGAAAAAGTGAAGTTAAAAGCGGCGCTATGTGCCTATAAATCATTGATTGATTTTACATTCGAGAATAGTTAATTAAATGTCTAACAAAAAAAACTTATGTTATGAAAGTATCCGAGTTATTACTGAAAGAAGCTGCCATGCTGGTTGAAAACGCAGACAACAGTCTGGTTACCGAAATGGCTGCATGCGGATGTTTTGGTTGTGGTATGGGCTGCGCCGGAACGGTTGGTATGTAATTACTGAAAACCCTCTTCCTGCCGTGAGAATATCTGAGCAGGGAGAGGGTTTAATTAAATTCTCCGTTAAAAATGGCGATATTCAATGAGACGGCAGATGCCTATTTGCATACTGTAATAGAAACACCCACCCCGTCGGGATTCGAAAAAAAAGGACAGGATATATTTGCTTCTTATGCCGGGAGATATGCCTGTTCGGTAACTTCGGATTCGATAGGGAATATTATTGCGCTGAAAAGAGGTAAAACCGAAAACTGCCTTAAGTTGTTGATTTCTGCGCATATTGATGAGATAGGGTTCATGGTAAAATATATTGATGACGGCGGCATGGTATATATAGCTCCTGTCGGAGGAGTCGATTTATCGCTGCTCCCCGGATTACAACTAATACTGCACCATAATGAAAAAAAATATGTGGCCGTTACGGGGAGAAAACCCGTTCATTTGTTAAACGAAGCGGAAAGAAAAAATATCGAAACAGATTCCATCTGGGTAGATTTCGGGTTTGACTCCAGGGAAGAAGCGCTACAATCAATATCTGTGGGTAATATAATGACGTATTCTTCAAGTATGGCAAATATCTCCGGCAATAAGATTGTTACCCGCTCCGCAGACAATAAAATAGGAGGACTGATTATGCTTGAAGTAATGAAAAGTTTGGTTGCTCCATTTCCATATAATATTTATTTTGTATCGACCGTCCAAGAAGAAATAGGACACAGGGGAGCTGTTGTGGCCGCCTCTCAAATAAAACCGGACATCGCTATCGTTATCGACGCTGCACACGCGACAGACTATCCGGCGGCAACACCTGCCAAACACGGAGATATACGTTTGGGGAAAGGGCCTGTTTTATCAGTCAGCCCCGATACGGATGAGCAAGTTATGACAAGACTGCGTGATTTGGCAAAAGCCGGTAATATCAGCTGTCAAATAGACGGGCATCCCAATGGTACAGGCACGGAAGCACGCGCAATACAAATAGTTGAAGAAGGAATCAGAACGGGTTTAATCTCATTTCCCGTCAGATATATGCACTCTCCGGCAGAGATATTCTCTGTTGAAGACGTTAAGCAGATAATACAATTGCTGATTTTATTTTGTACGGCAAACAGTGATTGCTGAAAAACGGCGGAGGCCACCGTCCATGGAAGGGGGAACTATAAGGGTTCTAAAAGCATAACCTTTATGATAGCACGGTAAATTCAATTATGAGCTGATGGAGAAATCTGTTTACTATTAGAGTGCAGGGATAAACAGCAGGATGAATATAAAGATTTTTTTTACATTGTATGAGCAAAAAGTCTATATAATAGATTTTCCTTTTTATAGACTTTAGAGAATAAGTACTAATCTCAAAAAATGAAAAAATTGTAACACTCCTATTCGGCCGTCTGTCCAACATGGCGCATTTCTATTTCTTCAAGAATGTAAAGGACACAATTGACGTAAGTCCCGCCAAGGACTTGTTAGGGGAAAACAAAAACAGACGCCGAAGCGCCTGTTTCCGATAGTGTACTCTGTTTCTTGAAAAATATACACCGTTTCTAATAAATCCCGATAAAGTATTGATCGGCGCCGGTGCCTGTGA
>JAIRRS010000039.1 GCA_031255855.1 Tannerellaceae bacterium
TTTTTTAGTTTGGTAGCACAAAAATAGGTGAAATTTTGCACATATCAAAGCGCTGGATAATTTATTTTATATCAGCGCTTTGTTTCTTGTGGATGACTGTTTGGTTGCGGATTTAAGGAAATCTGCGATTATACACAAACGCATAAAAATGTTTTGCAAAATTTATAGGGGAAAATTACAAAAAAAATCTTATTATAACTCTTTTGTTTTCTGATGTATATCATTCATGCGATAAGATACATTTTGCACATATCCCCATCCCCCGGCCGCCTCTTTGAACGCCCGAAAGTAATTTACAACGACGCTACCAATAAGTGGGTAATGCACACGCATTGGGAACGTAACAGTAACGACTATGGCGCAACCAAAGTGTGTGGCGACAGCCGACAAAATCGGAAGTGCAAAAAAATTACGTGAATGTGGAAGAAGATGACGGCAGTTTTTTTTATTGAAATAGATGGCTTTGCCTCGTCGGAAGATTGATGGTTCCGTACCGACAAAGGTATGAGTGTTTCTGTTTATTACACTGATGATTAGTATATTACCTAAGCGCAATATTTTTATATCGGCAACTTTACACAGCAGTTTGAAAATGCCTTTTTTCTTCGGATTTTATTAATTCGATTACCGGTTACAAAGCATTAGTCGATACCGTTTCACTGATGAACTGAATAGCTGCACTCCTATAGATTGACCCTGGTAAACGCATTGAGTGGTCAATGCAAAGCCGAAGAAGTAGCCGGCGCTTATATCGCAGTTTTCATTATTTTGCCGATATATTTGTTACTCAGATGTAAGAATGAAGAATGGGCATTCATATGGAACGCAGTTCCCATTCTTCATTCAAAATTTAACCGTTAATTTTTAAATTGTTTACATTACCTGTTATTCAAGTCCGGAACAATCAGTAATTCCGCATCGGGAATCGGAAAATAATAATATTCTTCACTTAAAGAAAGTCCGCTATTCAACGGCAGGTCATCCGGGCTCCTGTAATTTTTTTGCAGATGAAGGATTTCATGCCGTTGCATTGTGAAGAAACGTCCCATGCAACTATGTTCCATACCTGCTGTTTCCCAGCGGCGTTCACTTAATACGGCTTGCCGGAAATCTTCTTTCGAAATGGTTGTAGAAGTCAATGGCGCTCCTGCCCTGGTTTGCACGCGATGTACGCATTCAATGGCGAACGGATCAACGCCCCCGTTTCCGAAAGCAACCGCTTCGGCATAGAGCAACAGAATGTCTGCATACCTGAATATGTAGCGGGTTTTAGAACAACTCCCGGTCAAACCGGATGCGGTATAATAACCTGTTTCATAATCGTAATCCCATGCACCATTATGTATATTCTTCTTCCAGTGCGGATGTCTTTGATTCGTCCCCGGATCATCCCAGTTAAGTACAGGATATTTATCCGTTTCAGGATCTTTTTCCCTTCCGGTTAAGGTTATTTTGGTTAAAAACCAGGCATCCTTACGAGGGCCTTCCGGGAATTTGTTATAAAATTCCAGTTCTACAATCAGATCACACCATCCGGAGGATTCTTCGGGAAGTTCGGTGTATGGGCCTCCATAACCGTTATTGTTAATATTATGAAATTCCCCGAATACGATTTCCTTTGAATAGTTGGAAGCAGGTTCTTCTACCAGTGTCCGGATATCCGGTTCAAGCATATAGTTATACCCTTCTTGCCCTTCTTTGTCAATGATTTCTTTATACTTGGCGGCAGCCTTGTCATAATATTCACTTCCCTTTTTCAACGGCCATCCGGCTTCCGTCATATAGATGGAAGCCAGTAAAGCTTTAGCAGCAGCTTTATTGGGAGCGACATTAATGCCTCCTGCAAAATAAGGTGAAACCGTATGATTCAGAGGAAGCATTTCTTCGGCTTTCAATGCATCGGATTCTATTAATTCGTAAATCTCTGCAACTTCGGCTCTGGGTCTTGTGTAGTCTATGCTGACTTCTGTCACCAATGGAATACGTCCCCAGATACGTACAAGCATGAAATAATTCAATGCCCGCAGGAAATAAGCCTGTCCCAAACGGGAATTCAATACAGCCTGGTCGATCGTCATTTGCCCTGCATTGTTGATAATATTGTTACAGGCTTTGATTGTAGCATAATACGTTTTATATTGATCCAGTATTTCCGTATTACCCGAATTGAAATTAAACATATCATATTCGGCAAAACGGGTTTTATTTCCGGCATTTTGCGCAGTTACATCATCGCCACACCAAGTGTGAATCGAACGGAATACATACATGTTGGTCTGGACATATTGGTTATATAACCCCGTCAAGGCCATATCCAAACCTTCTAAATCCTGAAACAAAGAACCGGGCGTCAATCTGCCTTCAGCTTTTTCTTCTAAAAATGAATCACAGGAGGATAAAGCAAAAACAGCGCCAATGATAAAATAATATATATATTTCATTGTATTGATTTTTTTTAGTTAGCTTATATTTAAAAAATAAATTGCAATCCAAGAGTATAGCTTCTCGGAACAGGATAAGAGATACCGTCTATACCTACATTGGTATCATTCTGCCCGCCGGAACCCCGGCTATCCATAGTACCTTCCGGATCATATCCGCTATACGATGTGATCGTAAAAAGGTTTTGTGCACTTAATGTCAACTTTATATCTCCTGTTTTAATTATTGACTTAGGGAATTTATACCCAATACTCAAATTTTTCAATCTTACGTAGTCGGCTTTTTCTATGTACTGTTCCGACTCCAGGCGGGTATTGATCGTAGTGCTGTATGGATTGGGCACTTTAGTATCTTGGTTCTCCGGAGTCCACATATCATAATATCCCTCTTTTAAGGTTACAAAACGGGAATCACTGACTGCTTCAACCATCAAATAACGTCCTAAATTAAGGCGTTCGGCTCCGAAAGAACCCTGAAAAAACAAATTAATATCCAAATTTTTCCAGGAAAATGTATTGTTCCATCCAAGGATATAATCAGGAAATGCTTTGCCTATAATACCGGCGTCTTCTGCATCCAGTATATAATTGTTGTTCTTGTCTAAGAATTTGTTGTCACCCGGTTTTTGTCCCCATTTCGCTGCTTCTTCCACCTCATCCGTACGCCATAATCCTAACCAATGATAACCATAAATAGACCCCATAGGTTCTCCAAGTTGCAGAACGGCTGTATTAAGTGATGCTTGGTTGATTCTTGTACCGGGATGTAATTTCGTTTCACCTCCCAGGTTGGTCACTTCATTTTTGGAATAAGAAATATTGAATGAACTTTCCCAATACGAATCTTTATTCCTAAGAATGACGCCTGTCAGCGATAATTCGATACCCGTATTTTGTACTTCTCCGAGGTTTATCCAAGTTGCTCCTGCTCCGTCATATAACGGGATACTTTTTTGCAGTAATAAGTCTTTGGTTTCCTTTTGATAAAAATCAACAGAGGCAGATAATCGATTGCCAAAGATCCCCATATCCAAACCTACATCCGTCTGATATGTTTTTTCCCACGTTAAATCCGGAGTCGATGGACTTCCGGTTATGTATCCGGGTAGATATGTTGCTGTGCCCCAACCGTAATGGGCTGCCGATAATAATCCGAGGGTAGAATAAGAGTCAATGGCCTGATTACCGGTAATTCCCCAGCTTACACGTATTTTCAGATTATCAAAAACGTTCAAATTCTTGATAAAAGATTCCTCTGAAGCACGCCAAGCTAATGCGACAGAAGGAAAATTACCCCATTTCTCATTCTGAAATTTGGAAGACCCGTCCCGACGGATAGTTGCAGTTAATAAATACCGGTCTTTAAATGAATACATAGCACGACCGATCATAGATACCAACGAAGTCCGGCTATATGAATTTCCGAAATCGGACATAGTACCCATATTCAGATTCCAGAAACCGACAGATTCCGTACGCAAATCTATTACTTGCGAATACAACGACGTATTGGTACTCTGTGATGATTCAAATATACCCGAAACACCTAATTTATGATCTCCCCACTGATTGTCGTAATTTAGCTGGCCTAAACCGTACCAGCTAAAGCTATCGTTAGCGTTGTTGTTGGCACTGTTGGCAGATGTACGTAAGTTCCCGGCCTTGGAGTTCATCCAATATCCTTTAGAGCTCCCGTAGCTGGTGAAACCTTGCAACTTAAATGTCAGACCCTTAACCGGAAGTTTGAAGTTGAGTTGCAGGTTCCCAGAGAAATAATTTGAAAAACCGTCGCTCAAATCCTGAATCAGTCGACCGTAAGGATTGTCCAGAATAGAATTAACCATATCTCTGTTCCAGTTCCCTTCCGCATCTTTCAATTCCATAGAAGGGGTATATGTCAGCGCATCCGCAATTACAGTGCTGATACCTCCACGAGGGCCATTTTTCCGGGTTTTCCTTCTGATGGCATTGAGTTCAAGATTCATCTTCAACCAATCGGTAACTTCTGACGTCAGGTTTGAACGGATATTATAACGCTGGGTTTCCGATTCAAGAAGGATTCCTTGTGCATCCAGAAAGTTCCCCGAAACCAGATATTGATTTTTTTGTGTTCCTCCGGAAAGGGAAAGTTTATAATTCTGAGTATAAGCCGTACGGAATATTAAATCTTGCCAGTCGGTTCCTCCATTTATTTTCCAGTTATTTATCTGTTCCTGAGTATAAAACTCTATCCCTCTGTATTTGTTATAAAACTCAGCGTAATCGCTGGCACTCAACATATCCAGCGTTTTTGCAAGGGAAGACACTGTTTGATGTGTCTCGAATGTAATTCTGGTTTTACCCTCAGCCCCTCGCCTGGTAGTTACCAGTACGACTCCGTTAGCTCCACGCGAACCATAAATTGCTGTTGCAGAAGCATCCTTCAATACTTCAATAGACTGTATATCGTTAGGATCGAGACTATTGAATAAAGTTCCATTAGGTACACCGTCTATTATATATAATGGATCATTGCCTCCATAAATTGAATTAGCTCCGCGGATTCGTACTTGAATACTCTGTTCGGGTGAACCTGAATTTGTTATAACCATCACACCGGGTATACGTCCATTGATGGCTTGGTCTAAGCGTGTAATCGGTTGATCCTGAAATTGCCTGGGGGTAAGAGAAGATACCGATCCGGTCAAGTCTGATTTTTTGGCCGTTCCATAGCCAATTACTACAACTTCTTCTAAAGCTTGAAAATCTTCTTTCAAAACTATTTGAAAACGGTTTTGATTCTTTATCTGGATTTCTTGGGAAATATATCCGATAAAAGAGATTTGTAAGACAGCATTTTCGGCTACACTTAATGAGAATTTCCCGTCGAGATCTGTTATTACACCATTGGAAACTCCCTTTTCCACAATATTTGCACCTGTTAGCGGTTCACCTTGAGCATCTGTGACAGTCCCGGTTATCTGTTTTCTGTCAATATTTTGTAATAGACCCGGGGTTTCCGATTGCTTTCCGATTTCCTTCAGAGTTTCCGACAAGGAAGCGTTATCGAGTTCCTGGTTGATTTTTGTACTTTGTGAATGCGTTGTATGTGCTTGCAAACTTAGCGTTAATGAAAATAATAGTATTATCAAGAGTTTCATTCGACGCAAATTATCCCTTATTTTAAAAAGGAATAACATTTTGACATGATACATGTTTTCCATATATTTATACGATTTAATATTAGACAATAGTTTTTACGTTGTTTGGTATGTCGCCGGAATAAAGCTTCACCTTTATTCCAACAATTCTCCTCTTTTTAATTATTAAAGACAAATTCTCCGTCACGTCCCGAATTACAAGGTAGATTTTCTTTTTCATCTTGATATGAATTTAACGTCTACTCCTTTAAGCAGACAAAAAGTTATTAAATTTCCTGTTCTGATCGGCTTACAGGTCTTGCCCGTTTTTTTAAGTTTGCGTTCTCTCCTGCATTTTTTGGAGAACAGTTGCAGGTCTGTTTCTTTATATTGTGGCGGATTGCCCGTCGTCGAGTTGTTTCATAAAAGGACAAAAAAATAGCGTAGAGACAACTCGTCTGCTTTCAGGTTTCCACGCCTATACTACTAACAAGTTGTTCCACGCCGTATAACACGACGTATCGCTAACTTTATTCTTGTAGTATTCAACTCAAATTAAGAGTTTTAATGTGGAAAATGAAAGCAAGAATAAACAGCAATCCGCTATTTTATGTATGTCCAAGTTTGTGCAATTTGCACATGGTTTGTTTTTTTATCTCATAATCTTTTGTTTATTATTGATCTGCAAATATACGATTTAATTTTTGTTTCTTCAACAAATCAAAATAAAAAATAGCGATTCCGGGATTAAATAATAATAATTTGCGATCAAAAAAGAGATGGGAAAAAGCGACAAATCGCCCCTGTCTTGTCTCTGTTTAAACACAAGTCAAATAGCGTTATGCGTAAAAAAAACGTGTCTGTTTCGCAAAAAAGATGTTTTATAAGCAAGGTAAAACTTGAGTTAGGGCGCAATTTTAGTAAACGTTGTTAGTGAATAATTAATAGTTAATAGTTAATAATCCGGTACGTGGTTTTTAGTAGAGAGTTCTTCTAACTCCAATAAATAAAGCAAAAAAGCTCCGCCGATTTAGGATCGGCCTCGTGCGGTGAGCCGTTAAGTCGTGAAGGGAGGCGTCAAGAAATCTGTGCGGAAAATAACTGTCTTTTTCTACGCATATTTTGCGTAGTATAATTTGTTTATTCTACGCAAAGGTATTACCTTTGTATTTTGGAAATTAAATAGAGATGTTAAAGTACATTTATCAACGCGGGAATTGGATGGATTTTGCTTGGAACGACAGTAAAATCAGTGTTTTATTGGCGCAAGTTCGCAATTTACAAGGGCGGCTTCTCGGCAAAATGACTTCGCTTGGTTTTGGTTATCAGGAAG
>JAIRRS010000131.1 GCA_031255855.1 Tannerellaceae bacterium
CAGCCAGATAACGTGGTCATTCGGTTCAATGCCGTAAATGGCCTCGTTGAGAGTTACTTTCTTGCTGGTTTCTTTCCCTTCTATGTTATATACGCTAAGTTCCATTATTTCTCAATTAATACGATTGAACCTTTACTTCCCGGTACCGAACCTTTTATCAATAAAAGATTGTGTTCGGGTATCACTTTAACTATCTGAAGGTTTTGAACTGTAACGCGGGCGTTACCCATCTGGCCGGCCATTCTGGTGCCTTTAAAAACCTTAGCAGGATACGAACAGGCTCCGATAGAACCCGGTGCGCGTAACCGGTTGTGCTGTCCGAGCGTTGCTTGACCAACACCACCGAATCCATGACGTTTTACAACCCCTTGGAATCCTTTACCTTTCGATGTCCCGATGACGTCCACAAATGATACGTTTTCGTCAAATACGGTATCAACAGTCAATACATCACCTAATTTACATTCTGTAAACCCTTTGAACTCGGCCAAGTGCCTTTTGGGTGTTACTCCTGCTTTTTTGAAATGGCCTTGCTCGGGCTTGGTTGTGTGTTTGTCTTTTTTATCGACAAACCCCAACTGAACAGCCTCATAGCCATCTGCTTCAACAGTTTTTACCTGAGTAACAACACAAGGACCTACTTCGACAACAGTGCATGGAACATTTTTTCCCTCGGCACTGAAAACGGATGTCATTCCGATTTTTTTTCCTAATAACCCTGGCATTTCGCTAAATTTTTAATTATCACACTTTAATTTCAACTTCCACACCGCTGGGCAACTCCAGCTTCATCAATGCGTCAACTGTTTTAGCAGTCGAGCTATAAATATCAATCAATCTCTTATAAGAAGAGAGTTCGAACTGCTCACGTGATTTTTTGTTCACGAACGTAGAGCGGTTCACAGTAAAGATACGCTTGTGTGTAGGCAGAGGAATCGGGCCACTTACAACCGCACCTGTTGCTTTTACTGTTTTTACGATTTTCTCGGCCGACTTGTCAACCAGCGAATAATCGTAAGATTTCAATTTGATTCTAATTTTTTGGCTCATTTAATTAATGATAAATTATTAATTTTTTATTCATAGAATTGGGGAAAGAGCCATTTCCTCCCCCAACCTGTCTGTTTATTTTATCAAATCAACGCGTCCCTGTACTTCTGTCAATACCTGTTTGGCGATAGAAGTGGATACTTCCGTATAATGAGAGAATTGCATGGAAGATGTCGCGCGTCCTGATGTAATTGTACGTAAAGTAGTAACATAACCGAATGTTTCGGCCAACGGAACTTTTGCTTTTACAATACGGGCGCCTGTACGGCTTGTTTCCATGCCTTCTACTTGCCCACGGCGTTTGTTTAAGTCGCCAATCACATCACCCATGCTTTCTTCCGGAGTAACTACTTCGATTTTCATGATTGGTTCCATTAAGACAGGGCCTGCTTTTTCTGAAGCATTTTTGAAAGCCTGTACGGCACAAATCTCAAATGACAACTGATCCGAGTCTACTGAATGATAAGAACCATCGATAAGCGTAACCTTCAACTGATCCAATGGATAACCTGCCAATACACCATTCTTCATAGCTTTCTGGAAACCTTTTTGCACAGAAGGAATAAATTCTTTAGGAATGTTACCGCCCTTCACTTCGTCAATAAATTGCAATTCACCTTCAAAACCGGCATCAGCTGGCTCAACACGAACAATGATGTCTGCAAATTTACCGCGACCTCCTGATTGTTTCTTATACACTTCGCGAAGTTCAACAGATTTACTGATCGCTTCTTTGTAGGTTACCTGAGGACGTCCTTGGTTACATTCTACCTTGAATTCACGACGCAAGCGGTCGATGATGATATCGAGGTGAAGTTCACCCATTCCGCTGATTACTGTTTGACCGGTATCTTCATTCGTCTGTACACGGAAAGTTGGGTCTTCTTCTGCTAATTTCGACAATCCCATACCCAGCTTGTCCAAATCCTTTTGAGTCTTCGGCTCAACGGCAATACCGATAACGGGTTCCGGGAACTCCATGGATTCGAGTATAATCGGATGAGCTTCGTCACAAAGTGTATCACCGGTACGGATATCCTTAAATCCTACGCCTGCACCTATGTCGCCGCAACCAATCAATTCCACAGGGTTTTGCTTGTTTGAATGCATCTGGAACAAACGTGAGATACGTTCTTTCTTTTCAGAACGTGAGTTATATATATATGAACCGGCATGCAATTCCCCGGCATACACACGGAAGAAGCACAAACGACCCACATACGGGTCTGTGGCAATCTTAAATGCCAAAGCTGTCAAAGGTTCGTCGGCCGTAGGTTTACGAACGATAACGTTGTCTGGATTTCTCGGGTCTGTTCCTTCAATAGAAGGAGTATCCACCGGACTTGGCAGGTAAGCGCAAACAGCATTCAGCAATGTTTGAACTCCCTTGTTCTTGAAGGAAGAACCACAAATCATCGGGTTAATCTGCATACTCAACGTACCTTTGCGGATAGCAAACCTGATTTCCTCTTCTGTAATAGTAGAAGGGTCGTCAAAGTATTTTTCCATCAAAGCGTCATCACATTCAGCCAGTACTTCAAGCATTTTTTCTCTCCATTCATCAGCTTCTGCTTTCAAATCTGCCGGAATTTCTTCCACAGAATATTCAGCGCCCATTGTTTCGTCGTGCCAGAAGATAGCCTTCATGGTCACCAAATCAACAACACCTTTGAACTTCTCTTCAGCGCCGATAGGAATTTGTATCGGGCATGGAGTTGCTCCTAATACGTCTTTAACCTGACGAACTACTTCATAGAAATTCGCACCTGAACGGTCCATTTTATTTACATAGCCAATTCTCGGTACATTATATTTATCAGCTTGACGCCACACGGTTTCCGACTGTGGCTCAACCCCGCCTACCGCGCAAAACGCGGCAACCGCACCGTCAAGGATACGCAAGGAACGCTCAACTTCTACCGTGAAGTCAACGTGCCCCGGAGTGTCGATAAGATTTATTTTAAATTTACTGTTATCGTAATTCCAGAAAGTTGTTGTAGCAGCAGAAGTAATGGTAATACCCCGCTCCTGCTCCTGTTCCATCCAGTCCATGGTCGCAGCGCCGTCGTGAACCTCACCAATCTTGTGGGTCAGACCTGTATAGAAAAGAATACGTTCGGACGTCGTAGTCTTTCCCGCATCAATATGCGCCATGATACCAATGTTTCTTGTAAACTTTAAAAGTTCGTCACTTTTTGCCATTGTCTTTTTTAATCTCCTATTACTTATTAAAACCTAAAGTGGGCAAAAGCACGGTTCGCTTCCGCCATGCGATGCATATCTTCTTTTCTTTTAAATGCACCACCCTGACTGTTAAATGCATCAACAATCTCTGCCGACAATTTGTCGGACATCGTTTTACCACCTCTCTTGCGAGCAAAGATGATAAGATTCTTCATCGAAATGGATTCTTTACGGTCAGGACGTATTTCTGTTGGCACCTGGAATGTAGCTCCCCCTACACGGCGGGATTTAACTTCTACTTGTGGCGTAATATTATCGAGTGCAGCTTTCCAAATCTCGAGAGCGGATTTTTCTTCGTTCGGCAATTTGGTTTTTACAGTTTCCAAGGCAGAATAAAAGATGTTGTATGCAATATTCTTCTTGCCGTCATACATTAAGTGGTTCACGAATTTCGTAACCTTTACATCACCGAAAACAGGATCTGGTAATACCTGTCTTTTTTTTGGTTTTGCTTTTCTCATTTTGTTTTCAAAAATTTTCGTTCTTGTTCTTGGTTGCCCTTTGTTTGTCTTCAACGATTCCTCTGAATCATTTACTCAACCTAATAAGCCTTTCCAAATAACTCAAACCAGCTTTAATACTTAATTTAAAATCTCAGTTTGAAGGGATAAATTACTTCTTGGCAGTGTTCTTGGCAGCGCCTGCCTTTGGACGTTTGGCCCCGTATTTAGAGCGTCTTTGCGTACGACCGTTCACTCCTGCCGTATCCAACGTTCCACGTACAATATGGTAACGTACACCCGGAAGGTCTTTTACACGACCACCCCGTACCAACACGATGGAGTGTTCTTGCAAGTTATGGCCTTCACCCGGAATATAAGAGTTCACCTCTTTACCATTTGTCAAACGTACTCTTGCTACTTTACGCATTGCAGAGTTTGGTTTCTTAGGTGTTGTTGTGTAAACTCTTACGCATACGCCACGTCTTTGCGGACAAGCGTCAAGTGCAGGAGATTTACCTTTCACTACCAAAGTTTCCCTTCCTTTTCTCACTAATTGCTGAATTGTAGGCATTTTTTTTCTTTTTAAACTTTGATGTATTTTTAATATTATTATCTACTTCTCATTTTTTCAGGCTGCAAAATTACGCATTATTTCCGTATAACCAATAAGTTATACGTGCAATATTGTATTTTTTAGCGCGAAAGCGGCACAAAGGTAGCTATTTGTTCTCTTTGGACTATTCGCGGTTCTTTATTATTTTATTATATTTAAGTTTTTTTAATATGCTGTTCCCTCTCAGAATACAACAGTCTGCTCAACAAACCTTTTACTTGCGTCTGTAATCGTAATTGCTTTTTATTGCAATGTTCTCCATTATTCCGTACTTTTACCCTGTCTATTATTGTGTATCACGGTTGTGATAAGGATGAATCACTTTCGTGATACGGTTAATAGATCGTGCCAAAACATTAATTATTCATATACAAATCAATAAAACTATGGGATTAATTTATGATTTTTACAAGAATCCTTCTCCTGAAAAAAATGAAGGGAAATCCAAATTACATGCAAGGGTAGTAACATCGGGGACGGTAGGGACAGCCGAAATAGCAGCCCTTATCCAAAGCTCGTCTACATTGACTACCGGCGATATCAACGCGGCTTTAACCATGTTCAGGCAGGAAATTATCCGCCAGCTTTCAGACAGTAAACGGGTACATTGGGAGGGTGTCGGCTACTTCGAGCTTAGTTTGTCGTGCCCGGCTATTGAGTCGCCAAAAGAAATCAGGGCGGAATCCATTCATCCAAAAACAATTATCTTCCGGCCGGAGAAGAGTTTCAAAAAGGAATTTCGCTATCTCCCGCTCACCAGAAGCCGGGAAAAGAGACATTCTAACCAGTACAAGGAAGAGGAGTTGGACAAGTTGTTAACCCGTTATTTCAGGGAAAATATGTTTCTGACAAGTTCCAAGTTCCGCAAACTCTGCGGCTTTACACAAGCAACAGCCAGCCGCCGTTTGAGGAAATTGTATACAGATGGGAAACTAAGGAAAACCGGACATCACCGTTCTCCTCTTTATGAACCGACAGAAGGGTATTACGGAAGATAAACGTATTAAGGCAACCTGAGTAGTTGGTCTAACGTATGAATACCGAAATTCTGGATGATTCCCGAAGCGGACAAGTCTTTTCCCTTTAGTTCATGGCTGGAAAGGTATTCTTTCTGCATTTTTTCCTGCATCCAAAGCAAGACTGTATCGATAGAAGGAGTGTCTTTCCCCATGACTGCGGCGATCGATTTTATTATCAATAACCCGAAAGGAATATCTTCGGTAAAATAGCGGTTGGAATAATCTGCATAATATTTTCCATCCTTGGCTATCATACTCATCTTTATTTCTTTAAAAGCTGTAATGGAACGTATTTTCCGGGTAAGGGACGGGGTGTCGGTTGATTCGTAATATTTCAGAATACTGGGTATTTCTCCATGATTAATGGGGATTTGCCGCACTATTTGCTGGAATTCGTTATCGCAGTTTATCAATGTTTCCGAACTGAAATCGTCCCATTCTTCATAAAAAAAGAACTCTTTATCAAATGCATCGGTAGGTTGTTTACTCAACATTCCATAGATACGAGTGGGATGCAGCAAGGGATTACTGTTGGTCAACGTTGCTTCAAGATAATGCCCTAAAGCAGATGCCGGCGTGTCGAACATTTGTGAAAAAAAAGTCGTCAGACCGGAAAGATCTACATTGGGGCAGCCAGCTATCTTAAGTATCGACTTGTATCCTTTTATAGCAGCACTCTTTCCATATTCGGTTACACGACAGATGTAAGGAACACGTTGAAAACCGAAAAGGCGGCAATCACTTCCCAGTATATGCTTTGCAATCCAGAAAAAGCCATTGCTGCACACTACGGAACCTACTTTTGCCTCAGAAGAAACGTAAGGTTTAACAGAGCGTAGCATTTGTTCCACTAAAAAGCCCGGAATGCACAAGAGGATTATATCCGCAGACGGGATTACATCTTCAGGCTTGTCTGATGCTGTATGAATGACGCCTTCAATTGTCTTGTTGTTGCAATCGGTAACGTATATTGTAGAATTCCATTCGCCGGGACGGTTTGTCAATAAATTAACGCAATGTCCTTTATGGCTCAAAACGGCAGCAATGACATGACCTAAACTGCCGCCTCCGCAGATACATATATTTTTTTTTTCCGACATATCAATTATCCAGTCGACGTAGTGCTTTGATTAGTTTATTATTGTCTTCTTCATCCCGAATAGCTATCCGTATATACGGTTGCGAACGGAAACCTGCTTTCGCGGAACAATCCTTTACCAATATATTATATGAATAAAGGAGTTTACTTGCCAATTCTTTCGTGGAGAACCGCTTTGTAATCTCACACAGGAAATAATTGGCTGACGATGGGACGACGCGTAAGAAAGAGATTGTTTCCAACAGGGAGAAGAAGCGGTTTCTTTCATTTACAAAATTAACACATGCCTGCTCGTAGTCATCTTGATATTTGGTGAATATCTGCATAAAGAACTCGGCAAAGGAATTGATATTCCAGATAGAGACCTCTTCCTTTATCTTTTTTATCAGTCCAACATCACCTGATGCCATAAAGCCCAGGCGCAAGCCGGGAACCCCATATGATTTCGAGATGCTTTTTATCACAACCAAGTGTGGATTGCTTTTCAAAAAGTCTTTGTTGAACAAGGTAAATCGCTTGCCTGTATCGGAAAAATCGACAAATGATTCATCCACAATCAATGTAATACTTTTGTTTTTCGCCCAATCAATCAGTTTTAACATCCCTTCTTCCGCAATCATATTGCCGGAAGGATTATCCGGGTTAATTACGATGAGTTGTTTGATGTCTTCGCCGTCAAAACGGGATATAAGGTCGCCAGCCGTATAGGAGAAATCTTTATTATCCGGAATATATTCGACGATATTCGACGGGGTTAGTCGGTTTGGGTATTCTTCAAACGTGGGAAGTATCACTCCTGTCTTCGTGTCGTTTGTCCGTATATAAGCGTTTATCAGTTCGGCTGCCCCATTTCCAACGACAATCTGGCTGGTGTGTACACCTGTGAAACGGGCGGCAAGTTGTGAATTCACTCCCATTCCCGAAGGATATTCCGTAAGCAGTATCTCAAAATTAGACAACATTTCTTCTTTCATCCGCCCATCCGGGAAATACGGATTTACCAGATAGCAAAAATCCGCCATTTGCGGGAATCGCCAATAGCCACCATACCGCCTTCCGTACAAAACGGGCGCCTCTTCTTCGGAAGCAAACAGAGCTTCAGCGTTGTTCAAGTCTTGTTCGTCGTCTATTTCGTACCATTTTTCATCGGCAATAGGCAACGCTTTCAAACTGGGTTCATCCAGCAACGAGATTACGCGCAATACTTGTTCGTAATATTCGTTATTGCCCAATGCTTTGCTATACGCCTCAAGGAATGGCACATATTTGTTGGAAGAGAAATCAATGCTAAACTTATAGACGTTTACCGTTTTATAGTACATCTTTTTATCCCTGAAACAAAAGGCTTTTTTGGGGATAAAGTTTATAATATTGTTGTCACTGTCGAGTGTTACGACTGTTCCGTCCATCCAGCTTTGGTACTTGGCCACCACTGTAAGGTTGGGATACGGATTTTTTATCAGTTTCTTCAGTATCCGGTCTGAAAAAATCAAGTCCGATTCGAGCAGGATTGTTTCATCCTCCATCAAGTATTCACGCGCCAAATACAAGGAATAGATGTTATTGGTTTTATCATAAATCTTGTTTTCCACATAAACAATAGGGACACCTTGGAAGCTGTCGCCAATAAATTTCTTCAGGTTTTCCCCTTTGTAACCAATAACGATAATGATACGCCTGATGTTTTCATCGGTCAATTGGGTAAGCATACGTTCAATCAATGTCCGGGAATGGACTTTAATCATACATTTTGTGTTTTCTTTGGTTAGGTCGCCTAAACGTTTCCCCATACCCGCTGCCAATATAATTGCTTGCATTCTTTAAGCCGAGTTTTATTCTACATATTCAAAGAAGCACAAAAATAGAGAAATATCCTCTATCATTGTACTAAATTTAGAAAAGATTCAATAGATTCGTTACCATTAGTTGAAGCGATCGAAGAAAGCGAAACCGATATAACGGGCGGTTATCATCCTATGAAAAAAATAATGGCGTTTTCGACGGTTCGAAGTTTGCCGTAAATTAATTACGAATCAAATATTTGATAACGAGATAGCCGCCCAATATTTGAAATAGCATTCCGGGAATACCGATTCTGAAATCCTGTATGGCTTTGAAAAAATTGCCAATCATTGCCCACTCCAAAAGTGTTCCGACAATCTGATAAGCTAAAACCACCAATATCAGAATAGGGATAGTGATACGTTTGAAATGATTTGCGGCCAACCCTGCGGCAAATGCCAGTAAAACAGACTTTGTAAGAATAGCCGGTAGAACCGCTAATGGGGGCATACCAAAAATCAGATGATTAACGACAGGAGAAAGGATCGCTGTAAGAAGTCCGACCTTCCAGCCATACTTATATGCCCCGATAAGCGTAAAGAAATAAATAGGCACCCATGTCAACCCTCCCTGTGGCACAAGGTGGCAGACCTGTGGTAAAATAATATTACCTGCAGCAAAGGCGATTGCCAGCAGATAGGTTTTTACCTGTGAATAGCTCAGCGAGTGGAGTTGTAATGTTGTTGTTTGCATTTTTATTACGTTTTTTAGTTGCTCTTTTTATTAATGCCGCATTCTATTGATAAATTCTTCGATCCGTATAAAAAGTTCTTGCAATGAGTTGGTGTTCATACATGTTTTTTCCAATGGACAAATACCCGACTTATCCCTGTTTTCGATAAGAGGTACAGCCTTTCCGAATGTGAGTTCTATTTTCGTGTTTTTTATTAAATCAATTGCCGGCTCACTGATTACTTCTGCATAAACACGGGATACACCGCTAAGTATCATCAGTGTTGCCGCCGCTTTACCTACTACCTTATCTGCAATCGAAGAACCATTCAGGAATGGTAGATCATTTTCAATTAGCTCATATAAATCTATCACTCCTCGTTTGGAGAAAGTCCTGGTTTCTTCTCCATTAGAAACCACACAGGAGTATTCTCCCTTATGTAATAGTTCAACAATATTATCTTGCATATCCATTTTATTCCAATCACCTAAGAATATTAAAATTCCAACCGTTGTTTCAATTGTTCTGCATATTGATCTACACGGCTCATTTCTTCCGGTATTCTGATTTGTTGTGGACACCTGGAAAGACATTCATTACATTCTATGCAATGGTCAGCCTGGCGCAACTTGGGGATACTCCTGTCATAACCAACCAGAAAGTCCCTGCGGGCATTTTTATAGTTCTCGTCATTTGAGCTTTTCAGCATTTTTCCGGCACTTACACAGCGGTTATAGTGAGCAAACACACCCGGTATATCAAGTCCATACGGGCAAGGCATACAATATTGACATTCGGTACATTGAATATAATCCGAGTTGACTAAGATTTCTGTTACCTGTTCCAGTGTTTCATATTCTTGTTCATTAAGAGGCTCCAAAGGTGAATACGTTCGGATATTTTCCTGTAGATGTTCCATATAAACCATGCCGCTAAGTACTGTCAATACATGCTCCGGAGTCCCGGCATAGCGGAACGCCCATTTGGCAGCACTGTCTTCCAGATGAATTTCGTTCATCATATTGAGAGCCTGTTGAGGAACACGGGCAAGACGGCCACCCAGCAACGGCTCCATAATTATTGCCGGGACATTCCGTTTGACTAATTCCCCGTAAAGGTATTCTGCATTGACATTCCTGCCTGTGGCATACTTCCAGTCCTGATAGTTAAGCTGTATCTGGCAAAAATCCCATTGAACGTCCATTGCCAGCACATAATCGAATACGTCTACAATGCCGTGAAACGACCATCCGAGATTACGGATACGGCCAACTTCACGTTCTTTCAGTAAAAAGTCAAGTAATTTGTTGTCGATAAAACGCTTATGAAAATCTTCAATACTGCTGCCTATCGAGTGAAGCAGGTAATAATCCAGATAATCGACCTGCAGATCCTGCATCGATTTGTGGTACATCGCGATTCCGCTTTCCAGGGTATTGCTCCGTGACGATTTTGTAGCAACAAAAAAGCTTTCCCTCGGATGGCGTTTTAAAGCAATCCCTGTCGCTGCTTCCGACCAACCCCGCACATAGATTGGCGCTGTATCGAAATAGTTAACGCCGTGTTCTATCGCATAATCGACCAGTTCATTGACCGTTTCCTGATCCACTTCTTCACCGCTCCCATCGGTTTTTTGACGGAGTGGCAAACGCATACATCCATATCCCAAAAGGGATACAACATCACCCGTATTGGGATTCGTGCGATAAGTCATCCGGTCTGTTGGCACCTCACCTATCGAACCTCCTTCTACTGAAACTCTGTTATCGGGTTTGCATCCGATCAGAGTTGTAGCAGAGGTAACACTACCTACTCCAACTATCTTAAGAAAATTTCTGCGGTTAAATTCTTTTCTATCTTTCTTTTCCATGATCATCAATTATTAAACAGAATGGTGTCTTACATTACCTTCAACATAAATAGCGCTGAACGGACGTGCCGGACAGTAGTATTCGCACGAGCCGCAACCGATACATAAATCCTTGTTTACGGCCGGATATTTTAATGAGTTCTTATCATCAGAATTAATCGCGATAAGGGTTATAGCAGAGGTAGGGCAATGCCGCTCACAAGCCGAACATTGCAACTCATCCTTGTTTACTACACAGTTATCCTTAATCCATATCGCTTGTCCGATGGATAAAGCGGATTTATCAGCCGGAGTAACCGGCCGTATGGCACCCGTTGGGCAAACCTGTGAACATTCGGTACATTCCGGGCGGCAATACCCTTGTTCGTACGACATTTCGGGTTGCATCAGCGTAGAAAGTTTTCCTGAAGGGTGCAAAATATTATTCGGACAAATCGATACACACAACTGACATGCTGTACAATGGCGGTTGAACTTTTTTAGGCTTTGCGCTCCCGGAGGAACGATTGGTACTTTCCTGTCGGGCATCTTTTTATCTTCTATATCTGCCAATCCTCCATCAACTCGTAACAGCTGTTGTGCTTTAATTACGTTCGTAAAGGTGAAAAGTCCGGCAATCGAAAGAAATTTAATCCGGGAAATGCCTTTTTTATCTTCTGTCTCAGTAGTAGAAATCGAAACAACTTTTCCCTCTTTACCAGGATATCGAGAGATATATCCTATTGCTCCGAATTTGCATTTTTCTATACAATTAAAACAGGATACACAACGACTATAATCGACAACCATATTTTTTGAATCAATGCAAGACGCTTTACAGCTACGTGTGCAAAGTCCGCATTTCGTACATTTTTCTGTGTCGAAAGTCAGTCGGAACAGAGAGAAACGCGACAAAAAGCCTAATACTGTACCCACTGGACAAATGGTATTACAATACGTCCGTCCATTCCGCCATGCCAATATACCTACAATAAGGAACGTAGCAATCGCAATTAATAGTGTGATGCTGCTTTTCACCCAAATATCGGTTGAGTAGAACGTATAACTATCTATTCGTTCAGCAAAATAAGCCAGTATGTTATTCATCCCTTGATATACAGGCTGCAACAGATTGTTTGCCATACGCCCATATGCTCCGTAAGGATCGAGTAAAGCAACCAATGGGCCTACCCCAAAAATAAAAGCGGCCGTGCATAAGATAAGCATTCCATAACGCAACCATGAAATGGCAAGAGAAAAGGAAAATTTTCTTTTCTTTTTCATTCTTTGTGATAACCATGAAGCCGCGTCTTGAAATACCCCAAGTGGGCATATCACGGAACAATAGACTCGCCCAAACAGTAATGTGAGTATAATCAGTCCGATAATTATTCCGACATTCAGCGCCAGTAAGGCCGGTAAGAATTGTATTTTCGCAAGCCACCCCAGCCATGTATGCGCTGTCCCTGTAAAATCAAGAAATAAAAGTGTAACCAACAAAAAACAAATAATAGCAAGAGTTAATCTGAGCGTTTTTAGCATAATCGGTATTTTTTTATTTCCTGCAAAAATGGGATAAAACTCACAATATTTTTTTTACTTTAAGGTTATTACGAAAAAACACGATATAAAAACGAAAAAGGGCTGATGCAAGTAAATTCCCACTCACAACTGTTTCCCATGAGTGTCAGGTGGAATAAAAAGTAGCAAAAAAACTTAAACTAATACCTGCAGCATTGTTATCCATAACATCTTTTCTGCTTCTTTTGTTCCCCTAATATGAGCAAGAACACTGTGAAACAAAAATGGAATAAAATTCAAATCCGTGTCAACGCTCATTTCAACATCTACCTTACCCGAAGAATAAGGATAACTGATACTGAAAGAATATTCGGCACTTGCACACACACGGTCATCTTCTTTGTATGACAGTTTCTTTTTCCCTGATGCAAGCACATACATACTGCCATCTGACAAATGAATTTTTTTGTATTTTTTAGACGATACTCTTCCCAATTCCCCATCCGGAGATGAAAAAACAGTCTCTTTCCCGTCTTTAGCTATTTTTATGGGGGATTGTCTATAAACAAATACATCCTTCCCATAAAGAAGCACAACATTATCATGCGCGTCATATACTGTGACAGTATC
>JAIRRS010000133.1 GCA_031255855.1 Tannerellaceae bacterium
TTGTTTATTCATGATCTGTTTATTTAGTCCGAAAACCGGAATGTGATTTCATTCGTATCGTTTGCCGCATTGATTCAAGGGAACAAAAATAAAATTTTGTTCCCTTGATTCATACTTTCTGTTAATATTTTAAGAAAACTTAATAATCCCCTTTGTATCCGGGATTTTGCCTTAACTCCTTATTCACCTGCAATTCCCTGAAGTGGAAGGCATAAACTAACCTTTCCTGTTGTTGATGTGAAAAGGTGTGGATATAAAAGAGGCCGCCACAAATATTTTCATGACGGCTTCTTTCGTTTTGTCACTGTGTGATAAGTCTATTTTATTTCCACCCTGGATTTTGTTCGATAACAGCGTCTAAATTACTGTCAATAACCGATTGAGGTATCGGGAACAGAAAATCTTTGCCTAATGAACCTGTCCACAGAGGTGTAGACGGATTTATACCTCCGACATCAGCTATGCCAATCGCATGTTGAATCCGGTTATTGGGAATATCCCCGCCCATACGTAACAATGTGTTCCATCGCCGTTCTTCACCATACAGTTCGCGGATTCGTTCATCCAGAATATAGTCGATAGTCACATCTGCATCTGTAATCAGCGGCGCTTGAGCGCGTCCGCGGACTTCGTTGATGTCGGCAGCAGCGCCAGTCAAATCGCCTTTACGTAATCGAGCTTCGGCACGCAGAAGATAAGTTTCTGCCAAACGGCAAAAATAAAAATCCGTAAAGAGATTAGTACGATTATTTTTACCCGACGAAAGACCTTCGTATCCCCAGTCATCAATGGGTGCGAGTTTGGTATATGTAGGATAAAACTGTGCATAACTGGGCTCCGCGCAATAGATAAGTACGGTTTCTTCTGTGATTTCTTGACCGTACATGGAATGTTTGGGATCTATTACTCTGAAATTACGCCGTATATTGAGGGAGTTATTACGTATATCGTTCCCACAACTTTCCCATATTGTCCATTTGGCATAATTCGTAGGTTGACAAAGTGCAACTCCGCGTCCACCTATATAAGCTGAATTTTTCTCTTCCGCGCCCCACTTATCAATAACGGCTATGTTCCATGGACCACCCATTGCGCCCTGTTCCACATATTCCGACCGCCAGTTAATATCTCTTAAAGCATGTGAGAAAAGTCGAGGAAAATTATTACAGTTTCCCCTGTCGCCATATAATTCAAAAGAAGCATAATCATTCTGATCCACCCATAAGGATTCCGTATTTCCTTCCTCATAATCGAGGTTTCCGCGTTGGAAAAGGTCGAAATATACATCTCCGTCCGGATAGTAAGCCTGAATATCATTGAATACATCGGTCGATGCAGGATTTGCACGCGATCCAAACCGTTCTTTCATCAATGCATGACGGCTCATCACTTCTCCCGCGGCGGCAATGGCTTTGTCCAAAGTGGCCGCGTCATTGTTACGAATGGTGGCAAGCGCTATGTAACATTCCGTTAGGTAATGATGAACCGCGCCTTTACCTATTCGTCCGGCTGTTTGGTGGTCGGGCAATGCATTAAGAGAGGCTTCCATCTCTGCAATGGCATACAGGTAAGTATCCTCACGAGTAGCGCGTTCGTAGTCGAATTTGGGTGTTTCCGAAAAAGATTCGGTAATAGGTACGCCACCAAACAACTCAGCCAGATTCATATAACTGTAACCGCGGAAAAACCGCGCCTGAGCGATAGCGAATTTCTTTTCGTCTTCATTAGTCCATGCGACCTGCTCCGCCCCAAACAAAACAAGATTAGCTTGCGCAATCAACTGGTAGAAATTATTAAAAGCATATATCGGAACTTTATAATTGGAATTCCAGTTCGAAAAATTCGAGATAATGTTTGCATGACGAAAATGCAAATCATATACATCTGTCCCCATTCCCTGTAGATAGTTGCTCTGGTCGCTCGTAGTGTAGACCACTTTTTTGTGCTTGTAATACATTTCCGTAACGCAATCGTTCACTTGTGAAGACACGGTAAACGCATTGGAGTAAGTGTAGGATGATTCCGTTTTCTCTTTCAAGAACTCATCGTCGTTGCATGCCGTCACACATCCAAGAGCAAAGGCAAGCAAGGTCATTATGAAATAATATTTTTTATTCATGATCAATTTTTTTTTGTTTTATTATTAAAATGAAAGTTGTACACCTAAAGAAAACGTTCTTTGCAAAGGATAGATATTATCCCTTAACACGGTAGAATATTGCAACCTGTTTTCAGGGTCGCCTCCTTTCCATTTTGTAATAGTAAAAATATTTTTACCGGAAACATAAACCCTCAGTCGTTGTAAGCCTAACTCCCGGAGTGTCGTCGGTTGGACAGTGTAAGAAAGACTCAAATCTTGCAGCCGTACAAAGCCGTAAGGCATCAAGGGATTGTAATTTCCTCCCGTAAAATTGATACGTGGATAGGTATTACTTCTATTTTCAGGCGTCCACCACAGATTTTCTTCATCCACAAAACCGGCAATGTTCGTATAAGCCTCGCTATTTACAGCCATTCCGTATCCTCCGCCGCTGAATATACCGGTAAACAAGGCATACAGTTCCCAATTCTTATAAGTGAGAGTCTGCGCCATGTTCATGCGAAAATTTTCTTTGGTGTATCCTACAATAGTTCTGTCATCTCCTTCGTCATTATTACTCATCGTAATTTTTCCGTCGGCGCTGCCATTAATATTGGCAAATTTCGGATTGCCCGGCACGCTGTTATTAGCGGCAATATATTCGGTATCATCTTCCTGTACTATACCGATTATTTTATAGGCATAAATGGCTCCGAGCGATTTGCCGAGGAACCGGCTGCTTCCCTTATCATCTTTTCCGTCGCCGTAGAGATCGACTAATTTGTTGCGGTTGATGTAGAAATTTAACATGGACGACCATTCAAAATCCCGGCTTTTGAGGTTGACAGTGTTCAAGGTAAATTCGATACCCCAGTTATCTACCTGTCCCATTGTGGCTTGGGTAGAAGTGAAACCGTTCGTCATTACGGGAATGGTACGGGTGAAAATTTGATCGGTAGTTTGTGATTTATAAGTGTTCCATTCGAGCCGGATGCGGTCTTTCAACAAACCTAATTCAAAACCTGCATTGATTGCAGTGGTCGTTTCCCATCCGAGTTCGGGATTGCCGATAGCCGAAAGGTATTGCGCCCAATTGGTGGTGTTACTGTTTTCAAATACATAACCATGATTGCCGCTTCTCCCCAGACTGATGGTGGACAGCGTACCGTAAGGATCCAGGGACTGATTTCCGTTTTTACCCCACGAAACTTTCAATTTCAGAAAACCGATCGGTTCGATGCTTTGCATAAAATTTTCCCTGGAAGCTGTCCATGCTACGCCTACGGCAGGAAATACGCCCCATTTTTTCTCAGCGCCGAACACCGAACTTCCGTCGCGCCGGACGGAGGCAGTCAGATGGTAGCGATCGTCAAAATTGTATTGAAGCCGCCCCAGGTAGCCGATGTTGGCTTTCCGGGTGATTTTATTGCCTACGGTTTGAACGCTGGCAAAAGCAAGACCGTCGTATCCCAGAAGCGTATTACCGATAGCTGAAAAATTGCTGCCGTTCATGTTTCGCGTATTCGATACATTTTGATCGCGCGTATATACGGCGGTAACATCTACGAAATGTTTCCCCAACTGATTGGTATAGTTCAGGATATTGTCCAGCACATAATAAGAAATAAGCCTGCGTTCATTAGAACCGTTTGCATTGGAGAGGAATTTAGCCGCCATTTCTTCGGTGTAACGTTCTTCCCCGCCGAAACCATCGGCACAATAATACGTTTCATGCGTAAACCGGTCATGCTTGTAGTTTTCTTCCGAATAGGCTCCATTGAAACGGTAGCTTAACCCGTCTATCCATGGCACTTTAATCAGGACATGTCCTTTGAGTAGCGTGGTCGAATAACGGTCATAATCATCAATATAACCTGTCTTGGAAGTCTTCCATAAAGGATTCATCGCCCAATCTTGAATATCGCCGACCATTCTTTCCGGCATTCCGTTCGGGCGTGACGGCTGCGCATACGAACTTAGTTCATTCATACCGGATTCCATTCCTGCCCTGATACCATCATAATTGTTGTAACTGTAATTAACCTGCGTACCTACCTGCAACCAGTCGGTAATGTTGTTCTGCAAACGAGCCATGATGGCTTCGCGCTTATATTGGTCTCCGATTGCGATTCCTATCTGGTCGGTATGCGACAGGGAAGTATAGTAGTTGATTTGTTCGGTTGCACCCGACACTGAAACGGAATAGTTCTGAGTAATTCCTGTTCGAGTACTGTAGTCCCACCAGTCGGTCGTTTTACCTTCCAGATAATTCGCATATGTAGTCGCCTGCATCCACGCCTGTGGATTTCCGTCCGTCACTCCGCGTGAGATATTTTTCCTTTCAGTCCACACATCCGGACGAATCACTTTGGGCGTCATTGCCTTGTTTGCAACCGCTAATGACCCTTCGAAACTGATGACCGGTTTACCGATTTTACCTTTTTTGGTGGTAATCATCAATACGCCGTTAGCAGCCTGCGAACCGTAAGCAGCTAAAGAAGTTGCATCTTTCAACAGCGACATGCTTTCGACGGTTGCAGGATCAATGTCGCGCCAACCGCCCATATAAACTACTCCGTCTAAAACCACCAAAGGATTCGAACTGGTACTCCTGATGGATTTCTGTCCGTGTACTTCAATCGACGGGCTTCCACCGGCGTCGCTTTCTCGCGAAACGGTAACACCTGTCACTGTTCCGCGAAGCGCATCCATTGCATTCGTCCGGGGCGACAGCGAGACAGGCGAGTTAGCAACATTCACGGTCGATACCGAACCGGTAAAGTTTTTACGTTCCACAGTACCATAACCGATTACTACCACTTCTTCGAGTGCTTTCGTATCTTCCGAAAGCGTGATCCGAAACTCCGTTTGATTCCCCACCGGTATCTCCTGCGGAAGGTAGCCGACATAAGTAATTAGCAAGACCGCATC
>JAIRRS010000049.1 GCA_031255855.1 Tannerellaceae bacterium
TTTTGATTAATTCCGAAAGTTAATATTAATAGGTATGGTTGTTATCTGTCATTTCTTTACTATCTATCTTGCGCAAATCCAAAGCTCTCCACGCGTAGAAGATATACGCTAAAACAAACGGGATGAGGATTGATACATAACTCATGGTTTTCAGCGTAAAGAAACTTGAACAACTGTTTTCTATGGTGAGCGAGCTTTGCAAATTGGCCAGTGAAGGATAATAAGCCGTGTTGTTCCAACCGGCGCATAATAGTAGAGCTAATACAGTAAGTACCGTACCGGATCCTGCAAACCATATTCCTTTATTCCAGTTTGCGGATAGGATCGTTTTGATGATACCGAACAGAACTCCTACTACCCCGATCAATAAAACAGCAAGTACGGCCGGCATTTCAATCAGGTTGAAGAAATATTTGTACTTCTGCATGAATACTTGTTTGGTGTCCGGGTCGACGGCAAATCCTTCCTGAAGCAATGTATGCACGAGGAATGTCAGGAAAAACACGAGGAATAATCCTGTTTCTATAATCAATTGCTTGCGAGACTTCTGTTGTATTTCGTCGTCGGCTATGTTGTTGATAAAATACAGCAATGCCAAAACGCGCGCCAGGAAGAATACGGCCAAACCAAGGCATACGTTCCAGAAGACAAAGGCTGCTTCCAGTCCGTGCAGCGGATTTGCCCATGTGGAAATGACGGGCATGGTAAGTTCCGTGAGCTGTTCTTTATTCACTAAAAATTCAGCTCCGTTGAAGAAGGTACCCACAGCAGTCCCTAAAAGAATAGGGCCTAATATTCCATTTAGAATCAAGAATACCTGATAGGTCTTTTTCCCTAATAAATTACCTTTTTTTGCCTGGTATTCATAGGACACAGCCTGAAGCACGAAACAAAGGAGGATTAATATCCAAACCCAGTACGCGCCCCCGAAGCTGGTGGAATAAAACAGCGGGAAGGAGGCGAAGAACGCGCCTCCGAAAGTAACTAATGTAGTAAATGTAAATTCCCATTTGCGCCCGGTAGAATTCAACAGCATCTTTTGTTGTATCTCTGTTTTCCCGATTGTGAAAAGCAACGATTGTCCCCCCTGTACGAAAAGCAAGAATACCAGCAAGGCTCCCAGCAGTGATACAAGTAACCACCAATAATGTTGTAATAATATATATGTACTATCCATGATGTTTATTGTTTAAAAGTTATTGTTCGGGTACTTTTGGGCCTTTCTTGATAGCCTTGACCATGATCCCTATCTCTGCAACCAACAAGATAGTGAACAATGCCAGGAATATAAAGAATGTCAATTGTACGGAAGATGTATTCAGTTTGGATATTGCCGCCGAAACCGGAAGGATATCCTGGATAGCCCACGGTTGGCGTCCAACCTCGGCAACTACCCAACCCAGTTGTCCTGCCAGGTAGGCCAGCGGGATAGAGAACAGGCAAACCCAGTGCAACCAGGTTTTATCCTCGAATTTGTCTTTATAAGACAACCATGCGGCAATAAGGAATAAGAGGATGAAGAAACCTCCCAATATCACCATGACGTGGAACGCATAGAAAGTTAAACCTACATGTGGTACCAGGTCGGCGGGATTCTTGACATATCCGTATCCGAAGTATCCGAAGTTTTCATCCAAAACAGCGCGATAGGCATCGGCCGCTGCTTCGTCTTTGTTTTTTTTTGCCTGGCGATAGTCTGCCAGGGCTTTGATAGCCAGTTGGCCACGGGCGATTTTCTCTTTGGCAGACAAGGCTGTTGTCCCGTCATTCAATTGATAACCACCTTCTATTATGTTCGTAATCCCGGGTACGTACGCGTCAACGTCGCGATCGGCCAGGAATGAGAGTAATTTCGGGATTTCCAGTTTAAAAATGAAGGGATCTGCTTTGTCATTATAGCTTTCCTTCGACGGATTCAGCATACCGATGCCTACCAGCCCGGCGCCTTTTTGCCCTTCATATAAACCTTCCATGGCTGCCAGCTTCATCGGTTGTTTTTGAGCTACCTGGTAAGCCGATCCATCACCGGTCCACAGGGTAAGCAAGGAGGCAACCAAGCCGAAAACAGCGGCAATTTTGATGCTGGATAAGGCAAAGCGCGTTTCCCGTTTCTTTATCAGGTACCAGGACGCGATTCCTGCTACGAACATGGCGCCGACAATCCAACTGGAAATAACCGTGTGGAAAAACTTGTTGATGCCAACGGGAGAAAGAGCGACTGCCCAGAAATCGAACATCTCGTTGCGCACCGTATCCGGGTTGAATTGCATGCCTGCCGGATACTGCATCCAAGCGTTGGCAATCAGTATCCATAAAGCCGAAATGGTGGCGCCGACAATCGTCAACCAGGTAGAAGCAAGGTGGAACCCTTTGCTGACCTTGTTCCATCCAAAGAACATGACAGCAATAAATGTAGCTTCCATAAAAAACGCGAGAACGCCTTCAATAGCCAAAGGAGCGCCAAAGATATCTCCTACGAACCAACTGTAGTTTGACCAGTTTGTTCCAAATTCAAATTCAAGGATTAATCCGGTAGCTACACCGATAGCAAAGTTAATACCGAAGATTTTCATCCAGAACTGAGCGGTCTTCTTCCAAAAATCGTCGCCGGTTCTGTAATAAATAGTCTCCATAATCGCTTGGATCACACCAAGCCCTAATGTCAGAGGAACAAAGAGCCAATGGTAAATGGCCGTAAGAGCAAATTGCGCCCTCGACCAATCAATCAAAGAAGTGTCAATGCTTTCAATCATAATTATAAAAATTTAAGGAGTAATGGCACGATGAATTAGTTCTTCGGAAACGTAGTCTTGTTTTTCCGTCTTTGTATCAAATTTGCTTAAGAAACTCGGGAAAAAGAATAGTTTCAACACAAAAAACATAATGAATAATTTGATTAGGATAATGACCCAAAGTGTTTTTCCTAATGTCATTTCTTTAAAGCCTTCCAAATAAAAACGGAAGACCCGTACTGGTATTGATTCTTTTTTCATAATATTAATTAGGATAGCGTCATAATCTATGTAACAAATATAAATAAAGTTTTATTCCTTTTGTCGTTTTCCGACATGTATAATTTATAAAGAATGTGAAAATGCAAATTTGTGATATATTTTGGCATAAATAGTAGATTTATTACTGCATTTCTTCTATTCAGCTCATTGTTAAAAATAATTATTTTAGCTAAGAAAGCTTTTCTTTCCACTTGCCTGTACTTACCTATTGGTTATATTTGCGTCGAATTGTGTGAATAAGGACGTGAAAAAACAGAATATTATCATTCATTAAGTGCTAATCTATAAAAATTATTATTATGTCAAAGATTTCTAGAAGATCGTTTCTTCAAAAAGGTACGGCTGCTGCTGCTGCTTTAACGATTGTTCCTAATTCTATTTTAGGTAAAAGTCATGGATACACGGCTCCTACCGACAAATTGAACATTGCCGGTATTGGTATCGGGGGGATGGGTAATGCCAACCTTACGAACATGGCTACAGAAAACATCGTAGCTCTTTGTGATATTGACTGGAAGTATTCGAAATCTGTATTCGAAAAATACGGTTCGGCAAAGAAATATTGGGACTATCGTAAGTTGTACGACGAAATGGGAAAAGACATTGATGCCGTATTGGTAGCTACTGCCGACCATACACACGCCATCATTGCTGCTGACGCTATGACCATGGGCAAACACGTGTATGTTCAAAAACCGTTGACACACTCTGTTTACGAATCTCGTTTGCTTACCAAATTAGCTGAAAAGCATAAAGTGGCTACTCAAATGGGTAACCAAGGTTCTTCGGCCGAAGGCGTAGACCTGGTTTGCGAATGGATTTGGAACGGCGAAATCGGTGAAGTGAAGAAAGTGGAAGCGTTCACCAACCGTCCTATCTGGCCGCAAGGTTTGATGACCCCGGAAAAAGCAGATAAAGTTCCTTCTACATTGAACTGGGACTTATTTACAGGTCCTGCTCAATTAGTACCTTTCAATAATATTTATCATCCTTGGAACTGGCGCGGATGGTGGAACTATGGTACAGGCGCATTAGGTGATATGGCTTGCCACATCCTTCACCCTGTATTCAAAGGTCTTCACCTGGGATATCCTACAAAAGTTCAAGGTTCTTCCACCTTGTTATTAAGAGATTGCGCTCCACAAGCTCAACGCGTAAGACTTGTATTCCCTGCTCGCGACAACATGCCGAAGGTATCTATGCCTGAAGTAGAAGTCGTATGGTATGACGGCGGTTTAAGACCAGACATGCCGGAAGGTTGGCCTGCAGGTCGCGACATGGACGATGAAGGCGGTGCAGTTATCTTCCACGGAACGAAAGACACATTGATTTGTGGCTGCTACGGTGTTAGACCTTGGTTGCTTTCAGGACGTACTCCTAATGCTCCTAAAGTATGCCGTCGTGTGAAAGACGCTATGCGTGGCGGTCATGAACAAGACTGGATCCGCGCTTGTAAGGAAAGCCCGGCTAACCGCTTAATGACGAAGTCAGACTTCTCTGAAGCAGGTCCATTCAACGAAATGGTTGTTATGGGTGTATTGGCTGTCCGTCTTCAGACATTGAACAAAGAGCTTCTTTGGGATGGTCCTAATATGAAGTTTACCAACATTAGCGACAGCGAAGAAATCAAGATTGTTATCAAAGATGGCTTTACTATCAAAGACGGTCACCCATCATTCAACAAAACTTGGACGGATCCGATCAATGCTAAGAAGTTTGCCGAAGAATTAGTTAAGCACAACTACCGTGATGGTTGGAAGTTGGTTGATATGCCTCGTTGATCTTTTGCATAGAAACATTTAATTATTATATTACGTATGAAAAAAGTATTGTTATTGACAAACATTGCTGTGATGATGTTCTTTTTCTCAGCTTGCGGCGGTGGTAAAAAAAGCGACTCCGCTGCGTCTGAAGAGGTATCTGAAGAAGCGACGGAAGAAGTAGGAGTTCCTGAATATACACTTATGAACCTGCCTACTGTAGATTTAGCGTCTTTCCCGAAAGATGCCGACGGATGGATTACAATTTTTGACGGTAAAACATTCAACGGATGGAGAGGGTACGACCGGGAAGATATGCCCGGAGCCTGGATCATTGAAGATAACGCTATCAGGATTAACGGTTCCGGTGCAGGAGAAGCCGGCGCTACAAATGGGGGAGATATCGTTTTTGCGCATAAATTCAAGAATTTCGAACTGGAGCTTGAATGGAAAGTAGCAAAGGGTTCTAACTCAGGTATTTTCTATCTTGCTCAGGAAGTGGAAGGCCAACAGATTTATATTTCGTCTCCGGAATATCAAGTGTTGGATAATGAAAACCACGCGGATGCCAAAATGGGAAAAAACGGCAACCGTATGTCTGCTTCTTTGTATGATATGATTCCTGCCAAACCTCAAAACGCGAAACCTTTTGGCGAATGGAACAAAGCAAAAATCGTATCTTACAAAGGAACTATCGTTCACTATCAAAATGACGAGCCTGTTGTTGAATACCACTTGTGGACTCAACAATGGAAGGAAATGTTAGACCAAAGTAAATTCAGCAAGGAGAAATGGCCTTTAGCTTACGAATTGTTGTTGAATTGCGGCGGATCAGACAAAGAAGGTTTTATCGGTTTTCAAGACCACGGGGATGACGCATGGTTCCGTAATATCAAAATTAAAATTTTGGATTAATCTGCGTTTGTTAAAACGATAGACTAAATGTACATATAGGAATACCCGGGGGTGAATGATCATTATTCATTTTTCGGGTATTCTTTTTTGATTCTCGTATTATTTTTTAGACTCTATAAATGAAAACAAGTCAAATTTATACAAAAGCCCAGCTAACCTGGCTCGTAATTCTACGCGTTTTTATCGGTTGGCATTTTGCCTATGAAGGTTTGGTGAAAATCCTTAGCCCCAAATGGACGTCGTTGCCTTATCTGCTTGATTCTCAGGGGCCAGCAGCCTCTTTCTTTATTAAACTAACCCAAGATGCAGCCATGATGGACATGGTTAACATGATGAACAAATGGTGTTTGTTGTTGATTGGGCTGGCGCTGATTGCCGGATGTTTGTCACGCATTGCTTCCGTGGGAGGTATAATGCTCCTTATCATGTACACGCTATCTCATCCATCTTTTGTAGGAACTACTTATTTAATGCCTTTTGAAGGGTCTTATTTGTGGATTGACAAAAACCTGGTGGAATGTGCCGCATTGGCTGTATTATGCACCTTCCCTACTTCGCATGTAATAGGATTAGACAGGTATTTGAAAAAAATCGTACCCGAAAGTTTTTGTAAATATAAACTGATTTAAAGATGGCAACAGAAGATAAAGATACGAACCAAGCTCCGGATTCCGGCCAACCGGAATCAAAGGGGCGCAGAGATGCTATTAAAGCGTTGGCAACAGTCCCTGTATTAGGCGCATTGGCTTATGGCGTATATAAGAAACAAAAGGAAGTAACAAGAGGCAGGGACATCTCGGATGTATTCCAGGTAAGCAAGGATGAAGCAAAATATTTGGAACCGAAGCCCGGCGGCGAATTAATCCGGATAGGGATTATTGGTTTTGGCATCAGGGGCAAGCAATTATTGCGTGCTGCCGGTTTTGCCGAACCGTCTTGGATTGATACCATGATGGAAGCTGCCAAAACAAACAAAAACGACACTCGTTACCAACAATACAAAGAGCAGGACAACCTGAATATTGAAATAACTGCCGTTTGCGATATTTTTGACGTATATGGAAACGATGCCATTCTGGCCGGTTCAAATGTAAACCGTGAAGGTTTGAACGGCACATTCGGCAAAGCCCCCAAGCGTTACCGCCATTACAAAGAATTATTGGCCGCGAATGATGTGGATGCCGTGATTATTGCTGCCCCCGACCATTGGCACAGTACGATGGCTATGGATGCTGCCAAAGCAGGAAAACATGTGTATGTGGAAAAACCGTTGTCGTGGACGGTTCCTGAAACCTATATGGTACGCCAGGTAATCAAAGAAACCGGCGTGGTTTTCCAGTTAGGGCATCAGGGAAGGCAAACGGATTGTTACCAAAAAGCAGAAGAAATTATCGGCAAAGGCTTGTTGGGTGATGTAAACCTTATCGAAGTATGTACAAACCGTAACTCCCCGAATGGAGCATGGGTATACGATATTATCGAGGGTTCAAACCCTACGACAATAGACTGGAAACAGTTTGAAGGCGACCCGGAACGTATTAAGGAATATATGGACTATATGACAAAATACGGATTGGAACGCTATGTTGGCCCGGATGAAAGAAGTAAATTTAGTCTGGAACGCTTCTTCCGCTGGCGTTGTTGGTGGGATTACAGCACCGGGCTTTCAGGTGATTTGCTTACGCATGAATATGATGCCGTAAATCAAATCATGCACGTAGGTATACCCCATTCGGCTACTTCTTCGGGAGGTGTATACTTCTTCAAAGACGGACGTACGGTTCCTGACGTATTGCAGACCACATTTGAATTCCCCGACAAGGATATGACAATGCTCTATAGTGCGACGCTGGCAAGTTCGCGCGGCCGTGGAAAAGTATTTATGGGACATGATGCTTCCATGGAAGTATCCAACATCCTTCAAATCACGGTTGACAAAAACTCTACCCGTTATGCCGATAAAATAGGGCAAGGAATTATCCATACGGATGCCCCGTTCTACAACTATGTGCCGGGACAAGACAGTTCAGATTCGGTAACCTCGCCAACCGAACTTTATTTTGCCCAACGCGGGTTGCTTTACACGTATGTAAATGGAAAACGTTACGACACGACCCATCTGCATATCCGTGAGTGGCTGGAATGTATCCGCCAGAAGAAAACCCCAAGCTGTAATATAGACCAGGCATTCGAAGAGGCGATGACTGCCCACATGGGAACACGGGCTTTCCTCGAAGGCCGCACCATGTACTGGGATAAGGATAAAGAAGAAATCGTACGCGGCGAAATCGTTTGATTTTACGCACGTATCCCAAGAAATAATTGCTCCTGCCCGGTGTTTTTTCGGGTGGGAGCATTTTTTTTTAAGCGTATGCGATTTTTATTTGCCATTTTCGTAACCGATATCCGGTCAAGATAGTCATATAGATAAATTCAGTTGTTAATTAAAAATGTATATGTTATGAATGGAACTTTAATCCCGATTTTCGGAATAATATTTGTAATTGGACTTCCCATCATAGGCAGCCTTCTTTTTGTCCATAAATTGGCAGAGGGAAAACATAAAGAACGGTTGGCAATGATAGAAAAAGGTATTATCGTTGACGACTCCGACAAGTCCGAAAGGAGAGCGAGCAAATACAATGCGCTTCGCAACGGTTTGGTAATGATTGGGCTTGCTATTGGCGCTTTAGCAGGGATTGTTGTAAACTCTTTTTGTAACACATGGGAAGGAGAATTTCTTATCTTTGTCATGGCGGTGTTGGGCGGTGGTATCGCTTTTGTAATCTATTTCTTTATAGCTCGTAAAATGCAGAAAGAAGAAAAACCGCTTGAATGAGTGAACATCAGTGGATAGAAAAGATTTTGGCAGGGGATACGCAAAGTTTCTCCTGCTTTGTCGCAAAATACCAGGTGATGGCTTTTAATATTGCCTATCGGGTCTTGGAAAATCGCGAGGAAGCAGAAGAGGTGGTGCAGGATTCATTTGTTAAAGCTTATCGCGCCTTGCCCGGATTCCAATTTGAGAGTAAGTTTTCCACCTGGTTTTATAAGATTGTTTATAACACGGCCATAACAGCCCAACGCAGGCAGCCGTCTTCTGTAAGTTACAACGACATCCCTTTATTGGAAATAACCACTGAAGAAACAGACAATGCAATGGCCTTGTTGGAGAGAAAAGACAGGAAAGAAGTGATCCAACTTGTGCTGAACAAGCTTCCGCAAGACGAAGCACTCTTATTGACGTTGTATTATCTGGAAGAAAATTCAGTAGATGACATACGCCGGATAACCGGACTTACCCCTTCCAATGTCAAAACAAAATTGTTTAGGGGACGTAAACGCTTTTATGAAGCATTACAAACAACAATGAAACATGAAATGCACACTATATTATGAATAGGAACGGAAATGAACTCGACCAATTGACGCGCACGCTGTTTAAGTCGGCTACATTAGAACCTTCCTTGGATTTAAGCCGGAAGATAATGGATCGTATTACTAAAGAACAGCCGGTAAAAGCAGACAACCAGATGATCATTCATGTGAGATCGTGGCGTTTTTCTCCTTGGCTTATTGTGGGTGGTATTGTTTATTTATGTGTGGCGTTTTTCTTTTTGTTTTACACATTCTCGGGACAATCCAAAGATTTTCTTCCCATATTAATTAAATTGAAAGAGGTGTTGCCTTATTTGCTGACTGTGATTGTCATCTTAGGTTCTTTCCCCTTCTTTGATGTAATAGATAAAGCTTTATCTTAGTAAATCTAACTTATCGGCACACTAACGACACGGATTGAACTCTGCCTAATCCGTGTCGCCAGTGTGTAAATTCCTTTTTATGTTGTTTTTTACAACGTTCTAATCTTCAGGCTACTGTAATTGTTTCCCTCGAAATCGATGACATTATTGCTGTTCCCGCCGTTTATCTGGTAATAGTAGTTTACCTTATTTTCGATGTTCGAATTCGTGATATTAAAGCCTTTGACATCCAGATTGCCATGTTTCATGTTTTGGGCATTCACATTGAACGATGCGTTCGATGGAATAGACAGGTTGAGGGTTCCGTATTTGGCCTCGACTTTAATCCTTTTGAAGTTGGATGATAATTCGTTAATGGTAAGCGTGCTGTAGCTTAACTCGTCGATATCTATTTCCTCTTTCACGTGTCCTATTTTTATTTCGCTGTATTTTATGTCCATTGATACTTTATCGGCTTTTTGCATCGTCAGGTTACTATATTTTTGTTCTAATTTCAACTTTCCGACATTTCCCATCTTCAAATTCGAATATTTACTGTCAATGTTTAAATTCCCTCCGTTGTTTACGTCCACATTTCCACAATAAGACAAATCCATCCGGAGGTCTTGTACTTCGTTGAGGTTTATGTTGCTGTAACCGGCATCTATTTTCAACGGTAACGTAAAACTGCCTGCTATGATATTTCCATATTTGACTTCCAATTCGCATTTGCCTTCATTCTTTTCAGGCAGGTTGATGGAGCCATACTTCTGGGAAATATTTACGGCAAGTTTAAAAGGGATACTGATGTAATAGTTGATGTTTATCCGGTGGTTGCCGCTATTTCCTGACTGGTCTATTAAAGAAGTCTTAGCATATACGGTATTGCCCGATTTTTGTATTTGTACATTTACCCGGTCTAACCCTCTTTGTGCTTCGCTTTCGCTACGGGCTTTCGATTCAATTACGACACGGATTGAAACTTCATTTTTGCTCCAATGGGTGACAGTTACATTACCGTAGCGGTTGTCTACTACCAGTTTCCCGTCGGTACTGATAGGAAATGATTGGTTTATCTCTTTCTTTTTGTCACTGTCAAATTTTTCGGCCTGTCCGTTTAAGGTGGCGAGAAGGGTTGATAACGCGATTAACCACCACAGGTTTCTTTTTGTGCGTGTTGTTGTATTCATTTTTATATGTATTTAATTGTGTTTGGAGTCGGTAACATATTCCATCTGTTTAAGCATGATATTCAGGCTGGCAAGGCTGTTTCTGTAGTGCTGGTTCATAGCAAACAGGCCGTCGTCGGAGCATGGGAGGATAGGCAATACATTCTCTTCAAAATCGTGAGTCGATTTGATTACCCGTTTGGTTTCTTCCAGTAATTCTAATCCACCGGAAGATTGTTCACTTTTACACAAAGTCCTTATCTGTACCCATAATTCGTCTATCTGCATATTGTAATAGAAGCGAAGTTCGTCGAATTCCTTTTGTGTTTCACAGGTGTACATTCCGGATTGCTCTAAAGACGTGTCTTTCATATCGCTTTGTATCCTGATAAACACGAATAAGGTAACTACCGCGGCAATAGCTATGGAAAATACATTAATCCATTTGATTTGCTTTTTAGGGGGAGTCGGCAGTTTCTTTTCAAACCGTTTGAAATGGCCTGCGGGGAGCGGGTCGTTGTCAAACGCTTCTCTGTTTGTGTGTATGAATTTTTTTAACTTGTCCATATAAGTCGGTTATTATTAGTCATGTCAATTGGCGGTTATTATGTCCAGTAGCTTCCGCTTAGCTCTCATGTATTGCGACCTGACGCTCGACGATTGAAGCTTGAGTATGGATGATATTTCTTCCATGTCATACCCTTCAAAAAGATAGAGTGAAAGGACTACCCGGTAGCCCATCGGCAGTTTTTGAGTCGCGTCCTTTACTTGTGCAACCGAATATTCGATATCCGAATCATCGGGCTCGTCATCGGTTATCGGTTCTGCAACATTTTCGGATAATTCTTCCCACTCTTGGGTATGCTTTCTTACGTAATCAATAGCCGTATGTACGGCTATCCGGTGTATCCATGCTTCGAAGCACTGTCCATCCTGATATTGCTCCAGCCGTGTAAAGATTTTCAAGAACGAGTCTTGCATGGCTTCTTCTGCGTCCGGTACATTTCCAACGATACGCAAGCAGGCAATGTAGAGTCTCCGGGCGTAGCGATTGTAGAGAGCCAGTTGCGCAGACCTGTTTCCTCGGCGGCATTTCTCGATTAGATTTTCAGTTACTTCCTTCATTTGTTTGTATAAACGAGAGCCAGGTTGCAAACGTTGCATTTCTCCCGTACGAAAATAAACAAAAAAAAGAAAGGCATCATCGCGACGCCCCTCTCTCTGAACTAAATGATAAAAATAAAAGTTATGTGGGAAGGTGTTAAATAATATCTTCGAGGTTTTCAGCGCTTAACCTAAACTCTTTTCCTGTATTTTTCCCTGAATTATACTTCTTTTCGAATACTTTCTCGCCATTAAACGTTTTTGTTTTGATTTCCAATGTCACGTCTTTGCCCTCGGTAGAAGGCAAGCCCGACAAGTCAAAAGCCACAAGACCGTAACGTAAGTAATCAGATTGGTCATTGAAGGCATTGTGCCTAAACTCCAACTGGTAAGGATTGCCCCCTTCCGCTTTTTGCGGAATCAGGTTTACAAAATGCGTTATCCCACCACTAAAATATGTTTTGAACACAACGTTCAAAAAACCGTCTCCTACCCACATGGCAGTAATTTCCACGGGATTGACTCCATAGATGGAATCATTTTTAGCGCCGAAGTTCTCGGCGATAGACTTTGTACGTATAGTGTCTGTCCTGTTCAGTTTAATGGCATGGTCATAACCTTGGAAGTTATCACTCAGCTTCGTGTAATTTATTTGAACCCGCTGTGGACGAGTTGGTTGATAATTAATATGTAAGGGGGCTCCCGGCCAGAGTGTCGTACTATCGTCCAATGTCAGGTAAAAAGAATTATCATCAATTGGTCGTGCAGTAGCGATTGACAACCACGTATGGTCTAACGAATAAACATCATCATCTAAACAAGAATTAAAGATAAGGGTCATAAGCATCAATCCTACACCCATGGTAAATAATTTCATCTTCTTCATAAAATCTATTTGTATTGCTTTTATTTCTCTTTTACATTTAAAATGATGAAAGAGAGGCATAAAATGCTGCAAAACAAAGTTGTAAAAGATGTTAAATGTGTAAATATTGGTAGATAAGCCGCGCGGTACGTTCGGATGCTCCGGGTGTACCAAGGGTGAGAATTACATGGTCGTAGCCGGAGAGCATGTAATTCCTGTATTCCATGTCGTAAAGAATACGGGAGAGTTCCGCCCGGATAGCCGCTTGGGAAAACCGGTCGGCAAAGAGTTCTTGCACCACCTCTTTCCCTGCAATAAGGTTGACTAGTGAGATATATTTGGTATGGAAAAAGTTCCGGAAAACAAATCCGGCTATCTTTCCTAAAGGAGTATAATAACAAACAACCTGGGGAACTTTAAACAAGGATGTTTCCAAAGTGGCCGTTCCCGAAGTAACCAATGCCGCTTTGCTATGGTATAATAAAGAATATGTTTTTCCAAAAACAATCTTTACGGGATGACTCCCGATGTATTGGGCATAATATGTTTCATCGATACCCGGCGCACCGGCGATCACTGGTTGGTAGTCGGGGAAAGCGGCGGCAACTTCCAACATGGTCGGAAGATTGTCTTTGATTTCCTGCCTGCGGCTTCCGGCCAATAAAGCCAAAACAGGCTTTTTCGTAAGCTTTTCTTCTTCAAGGAATGTATCGGATAAATCATCTTGTCTTTCAATGAACCGGGCAACAGCGTCGACCGTCGGATTTCCTACATAATCTACCGGATAACCCAAGCCGCGATAGAATCCCTTCTCAAAGGGGAGGATACAAAACATTTTGTCTATGTACCGACGGAAATCGTTAATCCGGTATTTCTTCCAAGCCCAGATTTTAGGCGATATGTAGTAGTAAACAGGGAGCTGGAGAACCTTCTTTACGTATTTGGCTATTTTCAGGTTGAAACCAGGATAGTCAATTAATATAACAACATCGGGTTGGTATGCGCGAATATCGTCTTGGCACATCTTCATGTTGTGGAGAATTGTCCGCAAATTCATCAAGACGGGAATGAAGCCCATATACGCCATCTCGCGGTAATGCTTTACCAATGTACCCCCGGCGGCCTCCATCAAACCGCCTCCCAAAAACCGGAAGTTGGCCTCAGGATCTACTTCCGTCAGTGCTTTCATCAGGTTGGAAGCATGCAAATCTCCAGAAGCCTCACCGGCAATGAGATAGTATCTCATTACTATTAATCATTACTAATTGATTTCAGCCTTTGCATGAAGTCGTAGTCTGTAACATCTATCTTACAGGGGACTAAGGAAGCGTAGCCGTTGTCCAATGCAAGGGTATCATTCTCGGGATGGACAGGTTTGGCGTTTTCCAGAGAGCCTGTCAGCCAGTATACGGGGTCACCTGTAGCATTTTCGGATCGCATAAATTCGTTGACAAAGCGGCTTTCCGCTTGTTTGCATACTTTTATACCTTCCACATGCGGTATGTTGGGAACATTCAGGTTTAAGTATGTCCCTTTAGGGAGCCCCTCCTTCAATATCCTGCGAGCAAGTTGCCGTCCCAACCGGCAACTCTCGCTAAAGTCGGCATCTTCGCTGTGGTTTGTCAATGAAACGCCGATGGAAGGAATACCCAAAATACATCCTTCAATCGCTGCACCCATCGTGCCCGAGTAATGGACGCAGATAGCCATATTCCCTCCATGATTGATCCCAGAAACCACCAAATCCGGCTGTCTGTCGAGAATATCATTCACGGCCAGCTTTACACAGTCAGTTGGAGTACCAGTACAACTATAAATACTCAAGCTGTTTCCCTTTTGAAGTAATTTGTAGGTGATGGGCAACAATGACGTGATAGCGCCCGACATTCCCGAACGAGGTCCGTCGGGGGCAAATACAACTAATTCGCCCAAATCCTTTAAACATTCGGTCAACTCTTTTATCCCTTTGGCATTTACGCCATCATCATTCGTGATTAATATGAGCGGTTTGTCTGTCATTCTATCTATTATCGTTTCTTTTTATTGGAAATAGTTGGAAATAAGCGGTACAAATCATTTCAAAACCGATATCCGAAATTAAATTGTAAAACTATGTTCTTGTAATCTTTTCCGTCTGTCGGGTACCATGTACCTTTGTAGTTGAATTGGCTTTTCGCGGTGTTTGTAAGTCCCCAATTGACATTGGCAGAAGTAAAAAATCCATTACTCAACAAATATCCGGCACCTATTATGGCCGATATGTCGATTGGTTCTACCATATCTCCTTCAATACGTTTTTCTTCGAATTCGGTACTACCGAATGCTTGCTTGTTTACAGTAACCTTTATCCCTACTTGCGGACCGGCAAAAATATATAATCCACGATAAGGGAAATACTTTGCCAGCAACGGGATATTGATGTAATCGTGTAGCAAATCGGTATTGGCAAATTTGAACTTCGAACCTTGCATCGAATAATACGCCCCTAAAACGGTTGAAAACTTCGGCGAAAACAGGTATTCGGCAGCCGCTCCAAAATTCAACCCCGGCTTAAACGAGCCACTGGTATTTGTCTTATCCGCCAGATTCAATCCGGCGCGAACCGAATAACGGATCTTTTGTGCATTAAGCTGAAAGGCTGTTAGCAACAGCAATAAGTAAATAATTTTTTTCATTGAGTTTCATAAAGTTTGTTATTATTTTTTGTTTTCTTCAATCCACTTGCGAGCGTTGGCAAAGGCTTCTATCCAAGGCGTTATTTCGTCGTCTTTCCTTTTCTCGGGATAATGCCCGCATTGCCATGGGAACATTGCTCGTTCGGGGTGAGGCATCATCGCCAGATGGCGTCCATCATGCGAACATACGCCTGCTATCGCCCAGGGCGATCCGTTGGGGTTAGCCGGATATCCTTCGTAATTGTACTTGGCTATCACGTTATATTCCTTCTCTTCGTACGGGAGTGAGAACTTGCCTTCGCCGTGCGCCACCCAAACTCCCAGTTTGGAACCGCTCAATGAGCCGAACATCACGGAGTTGTTTTTAGGGATTTCTAACGTGATAAATCCTGATTCGAATTTATGTGAATCGTTATGGAGCATTTTGTGCTTTTTTCCGTGTTCGGGATAAAGTAATTCCAATTCGGCCATCAACTGGCAACCATTACATATCCCCATACTTAAAGTATCCTTGCGGGCATAATAATTTTTGATGGCTTTGTTTGCTTTCTCGTTATACAGGAAACCGCCTGCCCATCCTTTGGCTGAACCTAACACGTCTGAATTGGAAAATCCTCCGCAGAAGACGATGAAGTTGATATCTTCCAATGTCTCACGTCCGCTGGCTAAGTCGGTCATGTGGACATCTTTTACGTCGAAGCCTGCAAGGTATAAGGCATAAGCTGTTTCGCGTTCGCATTGCGAACCTTTTTCGCGGATGACGGCAGCTTTGATGCCCGATGTCCCTTTCCGGTCGAAAGAAAGATTGTAGTCGGCCAATTTCCCGGTGAAGTTTTTATTGTATTTGAACTCCAACGGCTGGGTTTTATAGTTTTCAAAACGGTTACCTGCGCATACGCTTCCGCTTTGTTTTATATCAAGTTTATAAGACGACGAATACCAAACGTCGCGCATGTAATCAATACCGAAATGATATTGCACGCCCTTTTTCGAAACAAGGATGTGGCGTTCGTCGGTTGGCTTGCCGATTAAAGCAAAACCTACACCAGCGTCTTTCATCAAGTCTTCAAATGCCTTTTTATTGCTTACCTGTACAATTATGCCGGGATTTTCGGCAAACAGGATTTTGATGGTATCCGGTTCGACAATACTATCTAATGAAATCTCAAGGCCGCCTTCCGTGTTGGCGAAACACATCTCAAGCAAAGCGGTAATCATGCCACCTGCCGAGATATCGTGCCCGGCAAGTAACAATCCTTTTTGGATAGCATCCTGTATGGCATTGAATGCGTCGCTGAAATATTCGGCGTCTTTTACCGTCGGGACGCTTTCGTCCAATTTGTTCAGCGCTTGCGCAAACGCGGAACCGCCTAATTTCAATTCGTCAAAAGAAAAATCTATATAATATAGGTACGTGTTTTTCTCGTTGCGGACGACTGGTGAGACAATCTTTTTAACATCGCTTACCTCAGCTCCAGCCGAAATGATAACCGTTCCGGGCGACAATACTTTTTTATCGCCATACTTTTGGGTCATAGACAGGGAGTCTTTTCCGGTTGGGATGTTGATGCCTAATTCACAGCCAAAGCCGGATGCTGCCTGGACTGCTTTGTACAAACGTGCATCTTCACCTTCGTTGCGGCACGGCCACATCCAGTTGGCACTCAAAGAAACGCCTTCCAACTTGTCTGTCAACGGGGCGAATACGATGTTTGTCAATGCTTCGGCGATGGCAAGGACTGAACCGGCAGCAGGGTCTACAATAGCCGCCTGTGGAGCATGTCCGATAGACGTTGCAATTCCGGCTTTCCCGCGGAAATCCAAAGCTACGGCTCCCAAATCACTTAATGGTAATTGGATTTCCCCCTGGCATTGTTGGCGGGCGACGCGTCCTGTCACCGAGCGGTCTACTTTGTTGGTCAACCAATCCTTACAAGCCACAGCTTCCAGTTGCAATACTATTTCGAGGTAATGGTGCAAATGGGAAATTTTGTAAACAACTGGCTGGTATTGTTCCTTTATTGTGCGGTCTTTCATGATTGTTTTCGGCGGTTTACCGAACATATCCTCCAGTCGCAAGTCGATAGGTTTAACGCCATCCGCCTGTTCGAACACCAGTTTCATGTCGTCAGTTGTTTCACCCACCACATACATAGGAGCCCGTTCGCGTTCGGCAATGCGTTTTACCCGTTCCACATCCTTTTCCTGTATCAAAAGCCCCATCCGTTCCTGGCTTTCATTGCCTATTATTTCTTTCGACGACAAGGTCGGGTCGCCAATGGGAAGTTTGTCCATCTCGATGTGTCCACCGGTGGTTTCTACCAATTCCGAGAGGCAGTTCAAGTGTCCTCCCGCTCCGTGGTCGTGAATAGAGACGATGGGATTTTCTTCTGATTCGGCAATCGTCCGGATTACGTTGGCCACCCGTTTTTGCATTTCGGGATTGGCACGTTGCACGGCATTTAGTTCGATACCGCTTGTAAACTGTCCGGTATTCACCGACGAAACAGCTCCGCCACCCATGCCGATGCGGTAGTTGTCACCCCCCATCACGACTACTTTTCCTCCGGGTTTCGGTTCGCCCTTCAATGCGTCGCGCTTGTTGGCATATCCTACCCCGCCCGCCAGCATGATAACCTTATCGTATCCATACTGTTTGCCGTTTTCTTCATGTTCAAACGTGAGGACGGATCCACAAATCAATGGCTGCCCGAAGTGATTGCCAAAGGTGGAAGCCCCATTGGAAGCCTTGATTAATATTTGTTCCGGAGTTTGGTATAACCATTGACGCGGGTCGAATGTTTTTTCCCACTCCCTTGCCCCTTCCGTGCGGGGGTACGAAGTCATGTAAACAGCCGTACCGGCGATGGGCAAAGAGGCTTTTCCTCCTCCCAGGCGGTCGCGTATTTCACCTCCGGTTCCGGTTGCTGCTCCATTGAAAGGTTCAACCGTTGTGGGGAAATTATGTGTTTCGGCTTTCAGCGAAATAACCGTGTCGATATCGCGGACTGTAAAATAATCGGGTTTGTCGCCGCTGGCAGGGGCAAATTGTTCCACCCGTGGGCCTTCATTGAAAGCTACATTGTCTTTGTAGGCCGACACCAATTTGTTTGGATTTTCCTGTGAAGTTTTCTTGATCAATTTGAACAGTGAACTTTCCATTACTTCACCGTCTATGACAAATTCTCCATTGAATATTTTGTGGCGGCAATGTTCGGAGTTCACTTGGGCGAAGCCATAAACTTCGCTGTCGGTAAGCGGCCGTCCAAGCCTTTTGCTTATATCGTTCAGGTAGGCGATTTCTTCGTCGCTCAATGCCAACCCTTCCTGCTCATTGTAAACTTCCATGTCATGTATGGGAATTACCGGATCCGGTTTTTTGTCGATAGTGAAAACTTTTTGGTCCAGCCCGTTGTATATGCGTTGCAGCATAGGGTCGTGCCCGGCATTCCCCGACGATACCGGATAGTATTCTTCGATGCGGGTGATTTCCGGAATTCCCATGTTTTGAGTGATTTCAACGGCATTGGTACTCCACGGGGTTATCATCTCGCGGCGTGGCCCAACAAACCACCCGTCAATGGTTTCTACCTGTGCAGGAGTTGCTTCACTGAATAACCAAACAAGTTTTTGAACATCTTCGGACGAGAAAGATTGTGCTGTTTCCACAGCCAGTATCGTCTTTGTCGACGACTTGAAGAATAGAATCATATTGAATAGAATATCTAAGTTCCTTTTTCGAATGCAAAGATATATAGAAATGTGGACATTTTACGTTCTGTGTGTTTAAAAATATTGTCTGCCTGCAAGGGTCTGTTTGTAGTGTATGAAGCTTATAATCTGATGGTTTGCTTCGAAACTCCGGATATAACCATTGGTCTGTTTCGAATATTTTCGGCACTCTTTTATGAAAATTGCTGGCATAAAAAGGTTAATCTCCTTCATTGTTTTACTTATTTTTTGACTAAATGAATGTATCTTTGTCGTCTAAACACGTGTGACACAATTTACATGATAGGTCTTATTGGCAAAGGATTGGTTATTGGAATATTGGTATCGGCTCCGATGGGGCCGGTCGGGATGCTTTGTATACAACGTACGCTCAGCAAAGGGCGTTGGCACGGTTTCGTCACAGGCTTAGGGGCTGTCCTTTCCGACATAATTTATGCACTTGTCGTTTGCATGGGGATGGGATTTGTCGTTTCGTTTGTAGAAGACTACCAGTTGCCTTTGCAATTTGTCGGAAGCCTCGTATTGGGTGCTTTTGGCTATTATATATACCAAAATAACCCCACGAAAAGTTTAAAAAAACAAAGAGAGGTGAAATTATCGTATGCACAGGATTTTCTTACGGGTTTTCTACTTACCTTTAGTAATGTGTTGATTGTATTGCTATATATTGGCCTGTTTGCTCGCTTCCGTTTTGTGTTGCCAGGTTATTCGTTCTGGATGTTGATTGGAGGGCTTATATGTATTGCTATCGGGGCTGTTGTATGGTGGTTTGGTATTACTTATATTATCTCAAAATTACGAAAATGGTTTAATGTACGTGGAATTTGGGTGTTGAACCGGATTGTTGGTTCAATTATAATACTTGTTGCCTTTATAGGAATATTATCTGTTATATATTTTCATTTTGAAATGCCAATTTATTAATATGAAAAATCTTAAAGTACCTTATTTGCCTGCACTTGATGTGCTGGATTTGTCGTCTGTTGGTTTTTTAATGGAGACAAAATCAATGCGCGACTATATCAATGTCGTTAATTGGAAAGAATATTCGTATATGCCGATTGCGGTGTTTGACATCGCACGGTCTGCCAACAACTTATATATCCGTTTCTTTGTAAAAGGTGATTCTTTAAAAGCGGTTTACAGTGAAGATGATTCACCCGTCCATCAGGATAGCTGTGTGGAGTTTTTTATGAAAAAGATGGATGAAAGCAGATACATGAATTTCGAATTTAATTGTATCGGCGCTTGTGATGCGGCCCGCCGTCAGTCAAGAGATATTAAAACATCGTTGGCGGCTGGTGAATATGCAAGTATTCGCCGCTATTCGTCTGTTGAACCTAAACCGTTTGATGTGAAGAAAGGTACTTATGCCTGGGAATTGGTCGTATCCATACCGTTTCAACTCATGGGGTTGGATCCGGAGAATATGCCGGAAAAGATACTGGGAAACTTCTACAAGTGTGCCGACGGTACCGAAACTCCGCATTATTTGAGCTGGAATCCGATTGATACCCTGCAACCAGACTTCCATCGCCCGGAATTTTTCGGGGAAATTTATTTTTGAATAAGGCAAGATATGGAATGGAGAATTGAAAATGGTTTGTATCTGAACCGTTTCCAATTCTCCATTCTTCATTTAAAAAAGGTTACTTTTTTTTCGCCAGCTTCATCTCAATAATAAAGGCTACAATAAGGGCGATGCCGCCAAATAATAAGACAGAAGATCCATAGGCTGTTTCATACTGATAATACCAACTATGATCGGCTATGAATTGATCTGTTAATGAAACATTGATAAAGAAACCTACTAATAGACCGAAACCAATACCTGCCATTAAACAACCTACTTTTAATGCACTAAACGAAAAATTCTTTAGATAATTCCCGAAATTCAATTTGCCTTCGAAAGCGGAAGCGTCTATTTTATCTCCTATTTTCTCAATGATTGCCAAACGTTCTTTGCGACGTGCGAACAATTCAAATAAGCCATAAACTCCGGATACGCATATTCCGACTACAAGCGGAATGGTGATAAATTCCATCATGATTGTACGTGTTAAAGTGAATATTTTTAGTTCATTTGCTTGTTTTGACGCAAGGATTTTCGAAAGGTTACACTTCAACGGCGGGAAAATAGTTTTATTTTTGTTGAGATAAATTGTAACCTATGGGTATGCCTTGCGTCCATTAAGTATAATGGAGTTGTATTCCGATACATATTATATTAAGCGGATACAAGCAGGAGACACGGCCAGTTTCGCCTGTCTTCTCGACAGGTATAGTCGACCGGTTTATTCACTAATCCTGAAAATTGTCAGAAACAAGGAAGATACTGAAGAACTGGCGCAAGATGTATTTGTCAAGGTATTCAAACATCTGGACAAGTTTAAAGGCGACAGTAGTTTTTCCACTTGGATATTTAAAATAGCTTACAACACGGCTATTTCGGAAACCCGGAAGAAAAAATATGAATATCTGGCGATGGAAGAAGACGTCTTAAATAATGTGTCGGAAGAAGAAGTGAGTGAAAGGTTGGGGTATGACAGCCCGGACGAGCAAACGGAAAAATTGGATGTTGCTTTGGGACAACTGTCTCCCGACGAGCGGGCAATCATCCTTTTCTTTTATATGGAAGAGAAAAGTATCGAAGAAATTGCCTTGATTACAGGATTATCGGTTGCAAATGTCAAAACCCGGTTGCACCGTATCCGGAAGAAAATGTTTGTTTTATTAAAAGAAATGGAAAGGGTAGCATTGTGAACAAAAACACAAAGGAAAAAGATATGTTGAAGGCTATGTTCAACCATGTGCCTCAAGATGGCCCATCGGTGTCGTTCCGTGCAAGCGTGATGAAACAAGTCTTTGCCGAAGCCGTGAAAGCCAGAAAAAGAAGTGAGCGTCTGGCTCTTTTTTCAGTGATAGCGGCTTCCATGGTTATTCTGGCATTGGCCATTGCTTCTATTGTTTATATAGATATCCATGCCGTCAAAATTTTACGACCCGACCTTTCTTCCATGCCCTTTTACCTGTATATCGGGCTACTTGCCTTACTATTATTATTTGCGGATTTTAAATTAAGGCAGAATTACAAGAAGAGGCATTCCGGAGATGTGGTTTCTAAAGACTAGCCTTTCAAGAGCTTATAAATTTCCAACTGGGAACGTATTTTTTCCGGATTGGCGTCGTGTTTGAAGTTGTTATTGAGATTTTCATCTATAAAGCAGGCCTTTACGTTGTCTTTTAGCTGGATTTCCAATAGTTCGATGATTTCTCGTTTTATTTCCGGTGAAAGGATAGGGAAAGCCGTTTCGATACGGCGGTTCAGGTTGCGGTGCATCCAGTCGGCAGAAGTAAGGTACAGGTCTTCTTTCCCATTATTGTAAAAATACCAGATACGGGCATGTTCAAGAAACATGTCCACGATACGGGTAATCCGTATATTACGGCTGTACGGCTGATTAGGCACGAGACAACAGATGCCGCGTACAATCAAATCGATCTCTACACCCTGCTCGCTGGCACGGTATAATTCGTCAATCATGGCACGGTCATGCAAACCGTTCATCTTTAAAACGATCCGTCCTCTTCTTCCCCCTTGGGCGTGTGTGATTTCCTGTCTTATCATCCGCCTGAGTTCATCTACCATGTTGAACTGTGCTACCAGCAAATGACGGAAAGTCGGGCTCAGCGGTTTTTTTTCCAGTACGGCAAACACTTTGTTTATGTCAGTTACCATTTCGGCATTGGAGGTGAGCAACGCCATATCCGAATATATCTTGGCTGTCTTTTCGTTGAAATTACCGGTACTTAAGTAGGCGAAATTTTTTCGCTTGGTTCCTTCTTGCGTGTCTTGCCGTAAGATGATTGCCACCTTGGCATGTACTTTCAAGCCAGGGATACTATAGATGATTAGGATACCGGCCTGTTTCATCCGCTCGGCGGCGCTCATATTGTTTTCTTCGTCGAAACGAGCCTTGAGTTCCACGAAAACGGTCACCTTTTTTCCGTTTTGGGCGGCGCTTATCAAAGCGTTGATAACGGCGGAATTCTCTGCCACCCGGTATTGGGTTATTTTTATTTCAGTCACTTTCGGGTCGAATGCCGCTTCCATCAGGAAGCGGAGCAGGTAGTCAAATGACTGATAGGGAAAATGGAGTAGAATATCTTTCTTCTTAATCGCCCTGAACATCGAACCCATCTCTTCCAGGAAAGGTACACGCATCGGGGCAGGGGTCTTTTGTTCCAAAACCTTTCCCCTTGGATTGGGTAGCTTACTTAAGTCTTGCAGGTTGAGGTAGCGGCCGCCCACTACCAAATCTTCTTTTTTTATACCGAAAGCCTCGCATATAAACTGAAGGAAATCGCCGGGCATCTCGCTGTCGTACATGAAACGGCTTAAATCGCCTATTTTTCGTTTCTTTACCTTTTTGCGAATAGTTTCTATGATATTCTCGCCTTTTTCATCTTCCAGGTAGATATCGGCATCCCTCGATATCTTTATACTGAAGCAACTGTCGATAATATATCCGGGGAAAACAGCGGATAGGTTTGCACGGATAATGTCGTCGACAAACATGATATAATTCACCCCTTCATGTTCGGGTAGCTCAATAAAACGGGGAACTTTGGCAAACGGTATTTTCATTAACGCATATGAATATTCCGGCGTATAACCCGGTTTGCCGATATGTTTGCTCTTTTTGTTCATCCGCACAATCAAATACAAACGGCGGTCGCGTATGAACGTCCGTATGTCGTCTTTCTGTATCATCACGGGAGAAAGGAACGGAAACACTTCTTCGTTGAAGAAGTCCCGCACGAATTCTTCATGAAACGGGAATGGCTCACTGTCTTGGTATAGGTGAATATGCTGTTTGTTCAACTCCGGCAGGATTTTATTTGAAAAGATGCGGTAGTACTCTTTTTGCTGCCGGTTTACTTCGCGGGTGATTTTTGCCAGGGTCTCTTCGGCATCCGTGCCGGGCTCTTCGCCAAACTCCTTTTTCATGATGACACCCCGGTGTTCGGCTACACGGATTTCATAAAACTCTTCCAAGTTGGAAGAGTATATAGACAAGAATTTAATCCGTTCGTAAATGGGCAGATTTTCATCTTCGGCTTCCAATAATACGCGGTAGTTGAAAGAAAGCCAACTGATATCGCGTTCGAAATATCTATACAAATTCGATGTCATAAGTTTGTAATGGCTTGGTAAATATAGATACTTTTGCAGAATAAAAGAAATTAGTATGATTAAAGTTGGACTTCTTTCCGACACACATGGTTACTGGGACGACAAGTATAAGCAATATTTCGATACATGCGATGAAATCTGGCACGCGGGTGATATAGGTTCGGACACGTTGGCGTATAAACTGGAAGCGTTCAAACCGCTACGTGCCGTGTATGGCAATATAGACGGGCAAACATTGCGTGCCCAATATCCGAAAGTTGCCCACTTCACCGTGGAAGAGGTTACGGTGATGATGACCCATATCGGTGGTTATCCCGGCCGTTACGACCCTTCGATACGGAAAGAATTGTATGATACTCGTCCGAAACTGTTCGTGGCAGGGCATTCACATATATTGAAAGTACGGTTTGATGAAAACCTGAATTGCTTATATATGAATCCGGGAGCAGCGGGAAAAAGTGGTTTTCACCAAGTGCGGACACTGCTCCGGTTTGCGATTGAAGGGGAAACCGTAAAAGAGTTGGAAGTAATAGAATTAGGAATCCGCTGACATGTATGTGTCGCCTGCCGGGGTTCCATTGTCATAACCGCAACCAACGCTTTCGGCCAATAAGACAGTAGTTTGCAGATAAGAAAATTCATGTTCAAAATATTCGCTGAATATGCCTGCGCCGAGATTGTCTTCTATTTGTTTCGGCGTCCATAACTTGCCCCCGGTGAAATGCTTCAATTGTTCTTCTGTGCGGAGGCAAACAACATAAAGGTTTACCAGGTGTTTAACGTGTTCGTTTTCGAAGGTATGGCGTATCATAAGGCGGGGTTCGATACTTTTATCTTCCGCCAGTTTCCCGAATGTTTCATGTAGCGCGCTTTCGATACTTTGGCGAAACCTTATATAGCGTTGGTATGGGTAGTCTAATAAATCGGGCGATACGTATTCGTCTTTTTTCCGTTTACGCAGATACAGCATCCCGTTGTAGACAACAGCTACACGGATAATCGGATGGTAATACTTCTTTTTGGAGGAACGGCTTACCGAACGCGCGATGCTCCCGATTATCTGGCCTTTTTCATTCAATACGGGAAGCCAAACCTCTTTCCTCAATCCTCCATACATCATTTGTGTGCGGATTTGTCCGTAGATAAGAATGAATAGTCCGATAATGATAGGCAGATAACGATACAGGAAATGCTCGACTCCTGTACTGCGGGCTGATTCCGGCATATGTATATACATTAATATAAAGAAGAGGTGGAATGTGAACAGGTTCTGTGTTATCTGCCCCATGAAATAGGCTTCATTCAAGCTTGTACGTATCAAGGTTCCCCTGTGGGCGGATACAACCGAATTCCTGACCTTGGCCAATACCGTACGCTTCGTAAACCCGAAAAATGCCAAAACAACAACCAGTAGCGTCTCGGCTATCAGGATGGAATATGTTTCCAGGATGGAATGCAAATTGAACAGGAAAAAAATAGAATACAGAAGCAATGTAAGGGTGGTGGGTATAAGCAGGAATTGATAAATTACATCTTTCCGGAAAACAAACAAAAGTAAAAAACCGAGGGCACAAAGGGTAGTACAAACCAGGAAAGGGATAACATATGTGAAATAGTTGTCCAAAATCATAGCAACCAACAATGGGATTAGCCCGATTGATTGATTGCTCATCACTTTTTTATACGTATTCATCCTCTATTCTTAATTTCTTTTGTTTCGCGATACTTTTATTGATACAACAACTGATTTGTGTGAATGTTCAGTATTCAAGCATGTTTTTCCGCATGGTACGACGATCGTACGAGCGGAGCGCTCTCTACAAATTTGAATCCTTTGCTTAGGGCTGTTTTTTTATAATGTTCGAATTGCCCGGGGGAGATGTATGCCGACACAGGGATGTTCTTCCGGGAAGGTTGCAGGTATTGCCCGATAGTCAAGACGGAAACACCTGCGGACAATACATCATCCATCAGTTCGTATACTTCTTCTTCCGTTTCTCCCAAACCTGCCATGATGCCTGTTTTGGCCACAATTCCTCTCTTGGCTATATGGTTGAGCACGGATAAACTGACGTCGTATTTTGCCGCGCTACGGACAGTGGGCGTTATGCGTCGGACGGTTTCCATATTGTGCGAAATAATTTCCGGCGATTCATCGATAACGGCGTCCACCCAGTCCAAGTTGCCTTGAAAGTCGGGGATCAACACTTCTATTGTCGTATCTGGATTTACTTCTTTGATTGCCCGGATTGTATCCGCCCAATGGCGGGCGCCTAAATCCGGGAGATCGTCGCGGTCTACCGAAGTTATGACGGCATGTTTCAGTCCCATCAACCGGATACTTTCAGCCACATTAGCCGGCTCGGCGGGATTCAAAGGCAAAGGTTTCCCGGTTAGCGTATGGCAGAATTTACACGAACGGGTACATATCTCGCCGCCAATCATGAAGGTAGCCGTACCTCTGCTCCAACATTCACCCATATTGGGACATTTCCCGCTTGTGCATATCGTATGCAAGCAATGTGATTCTACAATGCGTTTGGTTTGCGTGAAACGGTCGTTTCCTCCCAGCCTGATTTTTAACCAATCTGGTTTTCTTACATGTTCTGCCATTTATAAATTATCGAATAAAAAGTTTGCCATACGGGTATACAGGTGATAACGTGTGTTGCCTCCCGAAATACCATGGTTTCGGTCTTTATATAGATGCATTTCAAACTGTTTGTTGGCTTGTACCAGGGCTTCGGCATACTCCATTGTCTGGGCGAAATGCACATTGTCGTCTGCCGTGCCATGAACCAGCAATAGCTTTCCTTGCAAATTCCTGGCCAATTTGATTGGCGAAGTGGCGGCATAACCTTCAAAATTTTCTTTCGGGGTGCGCATGAAGCGTTCGGTATACACCGTATCGTAATATTTCCAATCCGTGGGGGGAGCCACAGCGATTCCGGCTTTGAACGCGCCGTCGCCGGTACTCATTGCCATAAGGGTCGTATAGCCTCCGAAACTCCATCCCCAGATGGCTATGCGGTCTTTGTCTATGTATGGCAGCTTCCCTAATTCACGGGCGGCTTGGGCTTGGTCTCTCGATTCGATGAGGCCCATTTTTTGATAGGTACATTTACGGAATGTTTCTCCGCGGGCGCCTGTCCCCCGGCCGTCTACGCTAACGACAATCATTCCTTTGGATGCCAGGTAATGTTCCCAGTCGAAGCCGTAACGGTCTAACACTTGTTGTGAATTAGGACCGCTATATTGAACCATCAACACCGGATATTTCTTATTCGGGTCGAAATGGACCGGTTTCACCATCCAGGCGTTCAGTTCGTAGCCGGAAGCGGTGTTGATTTTAATAAATTCCTTCGGCGAATAAGCGTACGTGGCCAATTGTTCTTTCAAACGTGCGTTGTCTTGCAATACCCGTAAAATCTTTCCCGATTTTGTTTCGTTCACCGTAATTACTGCCGGCGTATTAACATTCGAGTAGTTGTTTACATAATAAACGAAGTTATTGCTGAAGACGGCGTTGTTTGTCCCTTCTGCCATAGAAAGTTTGCTCTTCTTGCCTTTTCCGTCTATCATGTAAACAGCGCGGTGAAGCGGGCTTTCTTCTGCCGATTCATAATAAGTTGTCTGGGTCGCTTCGTTGTAGCCATATAGTTTCGTGACATCCCAGTTGCCATCCGTTATCCGGCGTAATTGTATACCGGTAGGCGAATGGAAATACACATGGGCATACCCGCTCTTTTCGCTTACATACGTGAATCCGTCTTTATAAAAGTTGATAGACGCGAGCCAGTCCGAATTTATATAAGCCTTGTTTTCGTCTTTTAATATCAGGCGGGATACGCCGCTTTTCGGATTGACAAAATACATGTTAAAAACATTCTGGTGGCGATTTAGCGTCATGACGGCCAACTGATCCGGATCGGTCGTGAATGTTATCCGGGGAATATAGCTTTCGCTGTCTGTCGGCACATTCAGGTTTTTCACCTCGCGGGTGGCCACGATATAGGAGTGGAGGGATATGTTCGAATTGGGTTCTCCGGCTTTCGGATATTTGAAATTGTAATAGCCCGGATAAAGGCCATTGCCGTAAATCTGCATGGACATTTCGGGGACGTTTGTTTCGTCGAAACGGACAAAGGCCAGTACTTCGCTATCTGGCGACCATGCCATGAGGTTCGTAGCGCGGAACTCTTCCTCATACACCCAGTCGGTGACGCCGTTCAATATTTTGTTGATTTCACCATCCCGGGTCACCTGCACTTCCGTGTCGAAGTCAAACTTTTTTACCCAGATGTTATTGTCGCGCACGAAAGCGCACATTCGTCCGTCGGGCGAGAAGGTGGGAATCATCAGCTTCTCTTTTGTGTCCGACAGGGGTTTTACGTAATTCCGGCGCACGTCGTAATCGTATACATCGGCTTTAAACGAGTGACGGTAAATACGTTCCGTATCACGCCATACGATAATACGATGCCCGGTGTTGCTTATTTCATAGCCATCGAAGTTGTCAAAAGTACATTCGCGCGCCTTTTTTGTGTCGAACAATGTCTCTACCGGCTCTCCCGTGCGATACGAATATTTGATAATCATGGTTCGTTCGTGGTTCATGGCCGTGTAATATTCGCCATCGGGCGTCGATCGCATTTCGCCAATGGCTGTTACCTGCCGGAACTTCCCGTCCGTGATATCCTTTAATTCCACTGGTTTACTACCCTTTTGCGCTGAAAGACTTCCTGCCATAATACAGGTAAAGAGAAGTCCGCTAACCAATTTTTTCATAACTCCAACTATTTGTGTTTGAAACGCAAAGTTAGCATAAATACGCAAGTGTCATTGATAAATACGTAGTTTTTGCCAGGTATGTTTTTTTAGTTTGACTGAAATAATCGCATCCAGATTATAGTGTTTAGTTTTATAGGTTTTACCGTCTGATGCAGTTACCGAGAATTCCTCGGTAACTACAACTAAACTGGCTGATTGTTCCGTTTCAGATAAAATAGAATTTTGAATGTGCTACGCTGAATCATAACTCAAAGTTTTTAATGTTACAAAATTAGATTTCAAATCTAGCTATTAATAAAGAATCTATATTTATCCTCTGCTTTTTTAATGGAGCATAATGGAATATCAATCCTATTAAACAAAGAAATATCAAATTCATCTTTCCCTTGATTATATAACCAATTTCCCGCGATTTTTCCTTGATACATAATAACCGGATAAAATATTCCTCTTTCAGAAAAAGCTTTCGACTGGTATTGTGTGTCCAAAACATGCGTTCTATTTTTATAACTAATTAAAAATTCATCATAAGGAGGTAAAAAACAGAATGTTTCTTGTTTATCGTTATTATTATAGCACTGATCATATATATAAAACTCACTTGAGTCATGTTTTTCTACGAATAATTTATCTTTTATAAAATCAATGGCTTTTTTAGATTGTGATAATGATAAACCAGACCACCATGCAAAATCCTGAAAAGTTGCGGGGGAATGACTTTGAAAATACATAGTTGCTAATCGGATGAAAGCTTCATCATCATTGAGATCATCTGATATTTTTATTCTTTCTTCTAATAAAGAATATGTCGGCTTATTATTTTTATTTTTTCCACTGCAAATTATACCGTCCGCTTCTGCACGAATCATAATACGATTTATTATTGATTGATCAACTTTACAACCTCGAATATTTAATTCGGTCTTTATTTCTTGCTTTGTTAGATGTTGATTTCCGTCTAAAATCTTCTCTATTAGATTATTACATTTAAAATATAACTCAGGCTCTAAGTTGAAAAGTTTTCCTCTGGATGTATTTGCGGAAATAATTTTTTTAGATGATAACCTTAACATCCATTTAAGATTATTTGAACTCACAAAATGCCAAGTAGGTCTTAATATATGCGTTCTTATTATATCTCCATTATCTATTGCTGAATCAACTTCGCTTAACTTACCAAGATTCAACCTGCAACCAATAGCCCATTTGACCATTTTGTAATCTTGAGCTTGAACTGCTCCCATCCAAGATACTAAATCTTTTGTTTTTGTCAATTTGGGAGAATCTAATTGTTG
>JAIRRS010000059.1 GCA_031255855.1 Tannerellaceae bacterium
ATTCGATTTCGGTACATGACGACGGGCGGGGGATTCCGGTCGGTTTTCACGAAAAAGAACAAAAATCAGCTTTGGAAGTTGTGTTGACGGTACTCCATGCCGGAGGTAAATTCGATAAAGACTCCTATAAAGTCTCCGGTGGATTGCACGGCGTCGGTGTATCGTGCGTCAATGCACTTTCCTCCTATCTGAAAGCGGAAGTTCACCACGACGGAAAAATTTATGAACAGGAATATTCCCGCGGAAAAGCCACTTCGGATATCCGCGTTACCGGCGAAACAAAGAAACGAGGAACGATTATCTCTTTCAAACCCGATGCCGCCATCTTTACGATTACTACCGAGTATAAATACGATATCCTGGCCAAACGAATGCGGGAATTAGCCTATTTGAACGCAGGCGTTCAGTTGGAATTGACCGACAAACGGATACAAAAAAGCGACGGAAACTTCAAGCACGAAATGTTTTTCTCCTCAAATGGACTTCGCGAATTTGTTCAATTCATCGACTCGGCAAAAGAACCGCTAATCCAGGATATTATCCATATCGTAACGGAAAAGCAAGGCATTCCCGTAGAAGTTGCCTTGACCTACAATACGTCGTACAACGAAAACGTGCATTCGTATGTCAACAATATCAACACGATAGAAGGAGGAACACACTTGGCTGGTTTCCGCAGGGGACTGACAAGAACCCTCAAAAAATACGCGGAAGACTCGAAATTGCTCGAAAAAGTAAAAGTGGAAATCAATGGCGACGACTTCCGCGAAGGGTTGACCGCCGTTATATCTATTAAGGTGCAGGAACCGCAATTTGAAGGACAAACAAAAACTAAATTAGGCAATAACGAAGTCATCGGAGCCGTAGATACCGCTTTGGGCGAAGCCTTAGGAAATTATCTGGAAGAACATCCGAAAGAAGCCAAAATAATCGTCGACAAGGTAATCCTGGCAGCACAAGCCCGTCAGGCGGCGCGTAAAGCAAGGGAGTTGGTTCAACGCAAATCGCCCATGGGTGGTGGCGGACTTCCCGGTAAATTGGCGGATTGCTCGTCTAAGATAGCCGAAGACTGTGAATTGTTCCTTGTCGAAGGAGACTCCGCAGGCGGTACAGCCAAACAAGGACGCGACCGTGCGTTTCAGGCAATCCTTCCGCTCAGGGGGAAAATCCTGAATGTGGAAAAAGCGATGGAACATAAAATATTCGAAAGCGACGAAATACAAAACATATTCAAGGCAATGGGCGTTAGCATCGGAACCGAGGAAGACCCGAAGGAATTAAACCTCGCCAAACTGCGCTACCATAAGATTATCATCATGACCGATGCCGACGTGGACGGTAGCCATATTGCTACCTTGATTCTTACATTCTTTTTCCGCAGGATGCGCGCGTTGATAGACAATGGCTATGTCTACCTGGCGACCCCTCCGCTATACCTCTGTAAAAAAGGCAAATTTGAAGAGTATTGCTGGACCGAGCAACAACGCCAGACATTCATTGACAAATACGGCGGTGGAAGCGAAGCCGGTATTCATACGCAACGGTACAAAGGTTTAGGAGAGATGAACGACCATCAGCTTTGGGACACCACCATGAACCCCGAAAACCGTACGCTGAAACAAATCACGATCGACAGCGCTGCCGAAGCCGACCAGATATTCTCGATGCTTATGGGTGAAGAAGTAGCCCCACGCCGTGAGTTCATCGAAGAAAATGCCACGTATGCCAATATAGACGCGTAATCTTACACCCGCATGAATTATCAGGAAACATGCATATAAACGTACGGCAGCCTAACCTCCAATCACTTTTAAGCGAGGTAGACAATTATATCCCGGCCAAGGAAATGTCCCGGCCTCCGCGCATAGGCCTATCAGCGAACCGCAAAGAGGGGCTTTCATGTATTGCCGAAACATACGTGCAATCGGTTTTGCTCGCCGGAGGCGCACCTGTTCTGGTTCCGGCCATCACAGACATAAAAGCGTTGGCGACCATCGTCAAAGGCTTGGACGGATTGATAATGAGCGGAGGCGGCGACATCAATCCGCTTTATCTGGGCGAGGAACCTATCCCCGGACTGCAAGAGGTAGATTCGTATCGGGATGAATACGATTTCATCCTGCTTAGGCTTGCATTCAACCATCAAGTGCCGATTATGGGTATCTGCCGGGGACACCAGGCCATCAATGCAGCCTTCGGTGGCGGACTTTACCAGGATATTTATTCGCAAAACAAAAACAGGCTGCTGAAGCATAGCCAAACGTTGGCACGTGAATTTGCGTCTCATTCCGTGATGTTAACAGAAGGAAAAACCAAACTCCGCTCTATCCTGAAAGAAACAAACGTATTTGTCAACTCCTTCCATCACCAGGCCATCACGGATACAGCGCCGGAATTTATACCGTCAGCCGTTTCGCCGGATGGGATTAACGAGGGAATGGAACATCCCGAATACCCCATCTTCAGCATACAATGGCATCCCGAGGCAATGGCCGCGAACGGAGATGAACTTATGCTCGAATTATTCCGCCACCACGTAAAAGAGGCCGAACGGTTTGCACAGGCAAAAGAGATTCATGAACGCATCCTTACAATAGATTCGCATACCGATACTCCCATGATGTTTCCTGAATTTAATCTGGGAAAGAAAGAAGGTGGGAAAGTAAATCTCCCCTACCTGGAAGAAGGACTGATCGACGCGGCTTTTATGGTTGCCTATATCCCGCAAGGAAAACGAGACGACGCATCGCTGAAAGCAGCCACCGAATACGCCATCGAACGCATCGGAAAAGTGAAACAACAAGAAACACTCAACCCGTCACGAATGGGTATCGCTTACACACACGGTGATGTAATCCGTTTAAAACATCAACGCAAGAAAGCCCTCCTCTTAGGAATCGAAAATGGGTATGCCATCGGAAAAGACCTGGCAAACCTGAAACGTTTTAAAGACCTGGGAATTTCATACATTACACTTTGCCATAACGGAAGCAACGACATCTGCGACTCGGCAAAGGGGAAAGCAGAATGGGGAGGATTAAGCCCTTTCGGGAAAGAAGTAGTCAAGGAAATGAATCGTTTAGGTATCATGATAGACGTTTCACACGCTGCCGAAAGCGCCTTCTTTGACGTTTTAAAAGAAAGCAAGGCGCCTATTATTGCCTCCCATTCATCCGTTCGTGCATTATGCGACCATCCACGCAATTTGTCGGACAGCCAAATCCATGCATTAGCGGAAAACGGTGGAGTGGTGCAAATATGCTTCTACAAAGGCTTCATCAACAAAGAAGAGAAGAAGGCATCGCTCGGCGACGCTATCCGCCATATTAACCATATCGTTGAATTGGTTGGAGTAGATTATGTGGGTATTGGTTCCGACTTCGACGGAGACGGAGAACTCATTGGTTGCCGGGCTAGCAACGAACTCATAAATATTACGGTCAAACTCCTTGAATCGGGATATTCAGAGGAGGAAATCAAGAAAATCTGGGGGGGAAACCTGTTGCGAATAATGGATATCGTACAGTCTGCAGCCTATTAAAATCCGTAAAACCTCATAAAAAAGGGACTTTATCCTTATCCGGTAAAACCGTTTTTTAGGCAAAAACAAATTTCATTCACCTTCCTGATCGTTTAATCGCGATGTTTATTCCACTCATCAACGGCTTTTTCAAGTTCTTCGTACCAATATTCGCCAAACTTGCGGATAAGAGGTTCTTTCAGGAATTTATAGACAGGGAGACCTTCTTTCCTTCCCAATAGCTCACCGGCTTTACAGATTCGCCACCAATGATAATTTACGGCCTGAAAGCTATCATAACGTGAAATACGGATAGGATATAGATGGCAGGAGACCGGTTTTTGGATCGTTGTCCGTCCTTCGCGAAACGCTTTTTCAATGGCACATCGGCAAATGCCCTTTTCATCATAACAAGTAAACACACAATCGTTTTCGCCTACAATGGAAACGACATCGTCGCCGTCAGAATCGATATAAGCGACGCCTTGTCTCTTTATTACCGCTTGTGCTTCGGGAGAGAGATCGTCCCATACAACCGGCAATACTTTTTGCAATTCAGCCATTTCACCTTTCTCAAGAGGAGCGCCGGACGCAGCTTCAGCAAAACAACAAGCTCCTTTGCAGGCTGGAAGGTCGCAAACAAACGTACGCTCAACAACGTCGAGGCTTACTAATACATCACCAATTTGAATCATTTATTTGACGGTTCATGATTATTTGTTAATGATTAACGGTTAAGATTAGTTGTTAACCGTTAATCATTAATCGTCAATCGTTATTTTATAAGGTTTTTCCCTTTCATTTCCATCGGTTGGGGGAGTCCCATGATATGAAGAAGCGAAGGAGCTACGTCGGCCAAAATACCATTTTCAACCTCTGCCGCTTTATTAGCCGTCACATATACAAACGGAACCGGATTCAACGAGTGAGCCGTATTAGGGCTTCCGTCTTCGTTCAAGGCATGGTCGGCATTCCCGTGGTCGGCAATGATGATGACTTCGTAATCGTTTGCTTTGGCAGCCTCAACAGTATCCTTCAAACAAGCATCTACGGCCGCAACAGCCTTTTCGATCGCTTCATAAACGCCGGTATGCCCCACCATATCGCCATTCGCATAGTTGCAGACGATAAAATCATATTTGTTCTTGCTGATTGCTTCCACCAACTTATCTTTTACTTCGTAAGCACTCATTTCCGGCTTTAAGTCATAGGTGGCTACCTTGGGAGAAGGAACGAGGATACGATCTTCATCATTAAACGGTTCTTCGCGTCCGCCGTTGAAGAAGAACGTTACATGCGCATACTTTTCCGTTTCGGCCATATGAAGCTGTTTCTTTCCCTGTTGGGATAAATGTTCCCCTAAGGTGTTGTTTACATTGTCTTTGTCAAAGAGGATATGTAAACCTTTAAATGTTGCATCATACGGAGTCATCGTGTAGTATTGAAGGTTCGGAATGGTTTTCATTCCTGCTTCCGGCATATCTTGTTGTGTCAGGACTATCGTTAATTCCTTTGCACGGTCGTTACGGAAGTTAAAGAATATAACCACATCACCTTCCTGGATAGTGCTAACCGGTTTACCGTTTTCCACATGAACAACCGGTTTGATAAATTCATCCGTCACGCCTTCCGCATATGATTCTTCCATAGCAGAAACCATACATTCTGAGTCCTTTCCTTTACCGCTAACCAAAAGATCATAGGCCTCTTTTACACGTTCCCAACGTTTGTCGCGATCCATCGCATAATAACGCCCGATGATAGACGCAATTTTTCCGCCGTTTGTCTTTAAATGGTTTTCCAATTGTTCTATATAGCCTTTCCCGCTTTTCGGGTCTGTGTCACGGCCATCCATAAAGCAATGGACAAACGATTTGGAAATACCATATTCCTTGGCGATATCTGTCAGTTTAAACAAATGCTCCAATGAACTGTGCACACCACCATCGGATACCAGCCCCAAAAAGTGGATTTGCTTATCGTTTTCTTTTGCATAACTGTAAGCACGCTTGATTTCAGGATTTTCCACGATGGAATTATCGCGGCAGGCAATATTGATTTTTACCAAATCCTGATAAACGACACGTCCGGCACCGATGTTCAAATGTCCCACTTCCGAATTTCCCATTTGTCCGTCGGGCAAACCTACATTTTCACCCGAAGCCTGTAATTGAGAATTCGGGTACTCTTTCAATAGATAGTCCCAGTAAGGAGTGGGAGTGTTGTAAATTACATCATCTTTCCTTTTGTCGCCGATTCCCCAGCCGTCACAAATAATTAATAGCGCTTTCTTGCCCATGATTTTTATAATTTGTTTGTTGTATTCTGTAAAACGGCCTCAAAATTAGTCAAAAATAGTGATTTAGAAGCGTATAAGTCGTTTTTTATTCGGAAAACAGGTCGGAAGCCAACCCTTTCTGCAAGATGGTTTTCTTTTCTAATTCGAGCAACGTCTTTTTCATGTCCAGTCCTCCGCCAAAACCTGTCAGCGAACCGTTTGCTCCTATCACACGGTGACATGGGATAAATATGGAAATCGGATTCATACTGTTTGCTCTCCCGACGGCTCGACTTGCTTTCGGATTGCCTACGGCTTTAGCCTGTTCTCCATAGGTTCGTGTTTCACCATACGGAATCGCCAGCAAGGCATTCCAACAACTCTTTTCAAAAGCCGTTCCTTCCGGCTTCAACGGCAAATCAAACACCGTACGCTTCCCATCAAGGTATTCATTCAACTGTTTGGAAGCCTTTTCCAATAAAGACGTTTCTTCACGAACAAAATCTTCAGGGATGGTGGTATAATCAAAATAGACGCCGGTGATATTCCCACCGGATTCGGTAATACCTATCTTACCAATTTTCGTGTCGTAGACATATGCATTTGTTTCCATACTAAAATCGTTTTGTATATCCGTGGCAATAAGGCAACGTGCCTTTATGAAGGATTACTTTCTTTTCTTCTTCGGTCAGTTGCCGGGGAGTATATCCCACACCATTCATTTGTGCCATCATCAATAATTTTATACTCGTAAATACAATTAATAATACCCATTTTCTCATAACCCGATTACCCTATTTATTCCTCTAACAAAGTTACGAAAAAATATCTATTCCTATACAGATAAACAGATAAAACGAATGAATTGAGCCGGAATGTAGAATCTTATTGTTTTTCATGTTAAAAGAACAATTTGTCTTTTAAAAATTATTTCTATCTTTATGGCTAATTACCCTTATGTGAAAACAATACTCTAAAGATGCTTGCCATAAAACGAATTCATCTTTATATTGTACTGTCATTCTTTCGATATTAAGGAAGGTGTGGGAAATGTTGGTTGTCAAGACCTTGTCAGCTTCGAACTGAAAATAATATTATTGTTTATAAAGGATTGAAGAGTTTTTTTGTATGGACACGAAAAGTATAAGACAGATTATCAGCGGAGGAGAAAATGCCTTTGTTGGATTTAGCAACTGTACCACCGAAATAACAGATTCGGTGTTTCAGGCTATCTGCTCTTTTCTGAATAAAGAAGGCGGAACACTCGTCATTGGCGTACATGATTTTGGAAAAATTATTGGTGTAGCAGATTCACATCTCGACAATATGTTGAATAAAATCCGTTACACGTTAGAGAAAGAATTTTCGCCAGCCGTATTATTATCCCCTGAAGTGACAGATATAGACGGAAAAAAAGTAATCTCCCTTTCCGTCCCCCAATGCGGAGACATACAACGTTACAAGAATAAAGTATACGATCGTTTAGGCCGCGAAATAAGCGATATTACATACAGCTACAACCTCGTGGAGAACATCCATCTTCGGAAAAAGAAAGAGTCGTCCGAGAATATCGTTTGTCCTTTCTTGCGGATGCACGAATTCGAAGAAGGAGCGTTCAATACAATGCGAAAATACATATCGGCATCGAACCCTTACCATCCCTGGCTCGACCTCACCAATGAAGAAATATTGCACACCGCCGGTTTTTGGCGCAAAGACCCATTGAGCAACAAAGAGGGATTTGTACTGGCAGCCGTCTTGCTATTTGGAAAGGAAGTGACTATCCAGAATTACAGCCCGGCCATCCCCCGGACAGATGCCGTGTACAGGAATATCAACTACCGGAAATTCCTGCAACCATCCTCCGATTATCCGGAAAGCAAATACGACGACAGGGATATCATTTTCTCCAACCTGATTGATTCATACATACGCCTGCGAATGTTCATTGAACGGAATTTACCCGAACGGGTATTGGAGTTGAATGGCCAACAGGTGGATGTCCGCGAAAAGATATTTATGGAAATGGTGTCGAACATGTTGGTTCACCGGGAATATACGCACAAGAATCCGGCACGTTTGCTAATTTTTTCAGACCGGGTTATCACCGAAAACGGCACAAGGCCGCTCCAAAGTGGGAATGTCACAATCGACACATTAGAATCGCGTACCAAAAACCCACTCATTACAAAAGTATTTCAGGAAATAGGCTGGATGGGCGAATCCGGATCGGGTATCAGTAACATTCGTAAATATGCGCCGTTATACGACAGAAGCTATGAAGCGGAAATACAGAACAGTGAAAAATTCGTATTATCTGTAACATACGGCACAGCCGAAGGATTGACACAATTGGAAGTCCCTGCAAACAACGACCACAAGAAAGAATTCCCGCTTAACGGAAAAACAACGGAAAAAGAGGATATCAAACATGAATGGCCAATATTATATGAATCCAAGCTCTTCCAAGCCTGTCCAGATATTGATATCTCGTATGTAGATAAAGCGGAAAGCATTCTTGAGGCATGCATAAAACCGCTACCGATACAGGAAATGATGCAGATGGTAAAACAATCAAACCGCACACGGTTCAGGCAAAACATCATTAGGCCATTGCTCGATCAAGGATTGTTAGCCATGCGGATACCGACCAAACCCTCAAGCCCTTTGCAAAAATATTTCACGACTGAGAAAGGGAAAGCGTTACTCTGAATACATCACAATGAAAAAGGGATGATTGGTTACAGGAAAATAGACAACTCTTCCGACTCATTACTGACAGAAGTGAAAAAAACCTATATTGATTCGTTCCCGGAAGATGAACGGAGAGAGCTTGTTTCACTGGATAAACTGCTCGACAACGAGCCGGGATTCAATGTGTACGCATTATTCAATCATGACGAATACATCGGATTCATAACAGAATGGACATTCGACACATTCATATTCTTTGAACATTTCGCCATCGACACAAACGTCCGTAACGGAGGATTCGGAGGTGCAGCTATGAAACAATTTATGGAGCGTACATCCAAGCCTATCGTCCTGGAGATTGAAGTCCCTGTCGATGAAATGAGTATCCGCAGAGTCGGCTTTTACGAACGCTTGGGCTTCGTGTTAGACCATCATGGATACGAACAGCCTCCGTACAAAAAAGACGGGCAGTGGATCCCTATGCGATTAATGAGCTACGGCGGCATCAATCTGACTGAATGTTTTAATGAGGTAAAAAAATCTCTGTACCGGGATATTTATAACATAGAAGCTTGAT
>JAIRRS010000146.1 GCA_031255855.1 Tannerellaceae bacterium
CTGAATGTATCCAATGGATATTCGCAATAATGGAATCCACTATTGCATAGTTTCGCTTCTTCTTCCTCGTAGGTTTTACCGATTTCATACTGGTAAACTTTCTCATTTATAGTACATTGTAGATTTTTATTAAATCCTTTGTACCCTTTTGATTTTTCATCTTTCATTTTTATCCTTTCTGTGTTAATTAATTAATAAACTTTCGGCAGCGGACACCAACTAGGTGATCCCGCTGTTTTTTGCACTTGATACATCGCTCATATATTGATAATTGTCATACCAATTCAATCATTTCTTTTTTCTAAAATGGTTAATAATTCATCCAACAACGCACTTTCGGCGGCTTCGTAGTCGTCGAATTCTTTTCTGTTTGCCATATAGTAAGATTCAGTCGAAAAGCAAACCGTGTGTGCCGTCACTATCTCATGCATGTTTTTCTCATCTCTAATCCATTTCAACGCAAGTGCGACTGTAGGACATAAAGTGTATTTATGCCTGATTTTTATATACGGCATTTTTTTAAGTCCTAATCGTGCTTTCCCATCCCCGCCTTCATCAAAGCAAAATTCAGCATTGTAGTCAAACCCAAACTCTTTTAATCTCTTCGCTTGTTCAAAAGTCACAAGCGGTAATTGTTTTTCTTTCATAACTTTTATTTTTCTATAAATTTATTATTTGACGGCTTTTAATTTATAACCTACTATGTTACGAATACCCGTATCGTGCATTCTGTTCAATAATTCTTTGTTGAAGTTTAATATTTCGATAACTCCAACTTATTTTTTACACGTTACTTAGTTCATTTTATTAGCGATTGATTTTTTTTATATTTTGAATCTCTTTTATCACGTTCCGTTAATGTTAACACAGTTTCATTCAGAATGGACAATCATCCGCCGGAGTATCGAAGTCTAAAAATGAATACCGTTCATTTTCTTTCTGTAGCTCCTTGATTTGTTGAATCAGGTGGTTATTATTATCCCAAATTATTTCGCTATTATTGCCGCTCGGGTCATACGGAACGTACCTCCCATTATTGATGTTGTACTTGAAGAGGCACACGCCCTGTTCGCCCAAATGTTTAAACTTCACCTTCTTGACATGCACCTCAGTATAATTTTGCTCCATATTCCGGTGTACGACTATCGCAAAATCGGCTTTGTTGGCAAAGTTCGCCGATCCGGATATGTCATACAGTGTCGGAGCTTCAAGTTTCCCGTCCTTATTTTTTTTCAGCTTTGTCGGGTGCGCCATAAGGATAACCAACACATCGTGCATCTGTGCGAAATTTGTCAGTTTATCCAATAATTCACTTATGTACAATGTTTCGTTGCGATTTCCTTGATCGCTCTCAAGCCTGTTGTATGGGTCAATAACAAGGGCTTTTATTCCTTTCTTCCTGACGAGATATTTCGCTTTTTCAAGAATGTTATCGACTTTGAAGTTGTCGGGAGGAGAGATAAAGAAAAAGTTTTCCTCCAAATGTTCCTTTACATTCCTGTATTCGCCATACCCGAGCGTATTCCTGCTGAATTTCTTTCCGGTGAACTTTTCAATGAGTTTTGATGCGTGATAAGCGAGGGGAGCGTTCTCGGGGCTGAAATAAGCGAACCGCCAGCCGCATTGGATATTTAACCTCTCTGCGATTTCATCAATAAATTCAGATTTACCGCTTGCAGGGATACCGGTAACGATACAAAGCCTTTTTGTTTCAAAAGAACATAACCTGTCGAAATTATCATGACCGATTGTTACTCCTTTCTGCAACCCGTTTTCAAACAGTGCATCAAGGGATTGTTCAAAGTCCGATACTTGGAACACTCCGTCAATTTTGACATCTTGTGCGCTTTCCAAACATTGCAAAAGCAATTCCCGCCCGTACTTTATCAGGTGTTCATTTGCATCCTTACATCCCTCACCATAAGTCACTAATTTGCATCTCTCTACCCCGAATCTCCGAAGTAACTCATCACGCAGCCCAACCCCTTTTGCATCGGCATCAACAGCGATGTAGATTGTTGTTTTGTCATCGAAATACTCTTCGATATAGTCATCAAGGTAAGATAGATTTGCGTTTGCTCCGTTCGGTACGCTGACAACATCGGTACGTCCGCAAGTATGGAACGATAGAGCATCAATTTCACCCTCTGTGATAATTGCTTCTTGTGTGCCTTTGATGCCGTCAATGTTGTACGGAATCAATTCCGCCCCGCTTACAAGTTTGAAGCATTTGTCGCCGGTCCTGAACTTTGTATTTACCAACTCTCCATTACGGTAGTAATTGAATTGTACTGTGTTGACATTTCCGTTCTTTTGCGGCATCCATTCCAAGCCCTCTGTTACTTTCAAGGCTTTTAGCGTTTCTTCGCTTATTCCGCGTCCCTTAAACCACGAAAGGGCTTTCGTACTAATCTGTTGCCCTGTCCCAGACGGTGGTTTCGGCTTTTTATATTCCGGCTTTTTACTGGACAAAGGTCGCGGGTTCACGAAGGGTTTTCTCCAATTTTCTTTTTTCGGAGCGGCGCATCCTGCATAGCCGCAGTAATGGCATTTAAACATACCGGTCGAAAGGTCACACGATAGGCTTCTATCCCTTTTGTTGTGCCTATGGTCGCGGCATTCGGGGCAAAATACTTTTACTTGACCGCTTGTCCTTCCGTAGGGAATTTCGATATGTAGTTCATGCCACCTCATACACGTTAAAAGGGCAAATCATCGTTGTTATCGGCAACCGGAGCGTTGTTTATGTCTTGATGTGTAACAGGCTTCGGAGCGAATTCAACACCAGAACCGACATAGACAACTTCATTACCGACTTCACGTTCTTCTTTCGTTTGCGAAACAAAAAGCGTGTGAGTTTCACCATATTTTCCTGTTTCTTTCCGTTCTGCAAGGCAAAGATTGATGTACTTTTTGCCGTTCGCGGCTTGCTTGATTTTGTCCGGACATCGCTTTAGATCCGTCAAGCAAATTGAAATGTTTATAAATCCCATTGTTTCAAAATCTTAAATTTTACATATTCCATTGCTTCAATCCGTCATTCCACCACCATGAAACCGATGGGCGGGGAGGAGCATCTATCGGAACTGTGGTTTTTCCACTCCCGTATGTGCGCGTCCCGTCCGGTCTCATCCACTCGTCCGCTCCAAGTTGTGGCGCGTGAGTTATCTCCTGCCCCGATGTGGGGGATGAGGAATTGACGTTTATGAATTTATCAATTTTATCCGACCTCGTGAAGAACTCAGGTGTCAGATACTTGTAACCCTCGCTGATGTGATACCTGTCTTTCATTGCCGTTTCAAGTGCTTGCAGCATTTGCGCAGGGGTAAACCCCTCTTTCAGCCTCGCATTAAACTGCCGCTTTACTTTGTCGATTGCCTGAAAACGACTGCCCCGTATCCGGTTGAACCCGGCAATGAATTCTGAAAAATCGCCGGAATCAAGAGAGGGGTCGGGGGAAACCCGACATATATCTTCAGATATACTTATACCTTTCCCCTTCCCCTTCCCCTTCCCATGTTGTGTACCCGTTGTTGTTACGTCGTGTACCCGTTGTGTACCCGTTGTTGTTACGTCGTTACTTTCTTGTGCTTCCTTTAATATCTTTTCTAATAAATCCTTGTCAATTATATTATTAGGGTATCGAGCATCAAATTTTTGATGGCTACGAAAAGTGCGGATAACGTAGTAGCTTTCGTTCTCATAACTAATAGGTACTAACATCCGGGCTTTTACCAAGGAATCAATCCACTTTGATACTTCCCCTACCCTTAAATTTTCATCGTATGGAAATATTTTTGATTTCAGTATCACAGGGTTTGCGCGAATAACGCCATTATCGTCAGCTAAATTCCATGTTCCAATATAAAACAAACGGCAAGACATCGGAAGGGAAGCTATTTTCTCATCTTCCCAAAATTCAGGCTTTATAGTTCTTATTCTTGCCATAGTCGTATCATCTCATATATGTTAATATCGAACGCCTTAAATTTTCATTTGCAGGTGTCCATTCAAACTTACTTAACATCCACTGTTTGTATTCAACCGGGATGTCCGTTATCCGCTCCCCTTTGTATTTCCCGAAAGGCATAATCTCCATGATTTTTGTCCTTTCCGGGGCGGCGGTCTCCATGCGCTTGACATCTTCTTTCGTTACCTTTCCGATGTCATGTGTCGGAATGCCGGATAGCAGCTTTCCTCCCGTTCCGAACATGCGCCAGATTTTCCCCTTTTCAAAGGTTATATCCTCTACACGTCCGAAGCGGGCGACATTACCCGCAAGGTCAATGATAAGTGCATCATTTTTGTCAGGGTCAATACGTGTAGCTCTACCGACTATCTGATAATACAATGCGATTGATGCAGTAGAAATTCCGAAGATGATACAGTCAATACCGGTATAGTCAAAACCTGTCGAAAGAACCCGCACGTTGAAAATTACGCGGGTTCTACCGCTTCTAAAGTCGTGAATAACCGTTTCTCTTTCTGCCTTGTGCATATCGCCGTATATCGCCGCAGAATCGGGATATTGTCGGCTCAATGAAATAGCCTCCTGTACTGTCGGAACAAACACAAGAATATGCTTTCGGTCGCTGTTTGCATCAAGTTGCTGTTTTATCTGTTCGTGGATGTTGTTTGCTTGAAAAGCTCGGGCGACACTTTCTTCCGTATATTCAGATTTCGATGAGTTGTAAACCAACATAGAACCGTCAAAACCGGCGGCGTTATATTGAAGTTTGCTCCAAAAATCAAGTTCTACCATTTCTTGTACCTGCCCGACGTGGATAATATCTTTGAAAAAGTTACCTTTCTTGCTTTTGCTTGTCAGCATAACGAGCTTTGAAAACCGCTCGCCATTCAGGTCGGTGTTTTGCTGTAGTTTTATCGGCGTGGCGGTAATTCCCAAAACATGGGTGATCCCGCTTTCAGCAAGAAAAGTTCCAAGCATACTATCGGCTTCACGAGGATACAAGTGTGCTTCATCAATAAGCATTTTTTTGAAACCGAGTTGTTTGAACAGTTTTCCAAGATTTTTGATGCTTCCTATTGTGGCATACGTTATCTTATCGATATTCTTTTGTCCGAACGAAGCGGAGTATATTCCAGCTTGCGTCTCGAATTCACACAGGGAAATATATTTCTTATAATTCTGTTCCAACAACTCTTTCGATGGTTGCAGAACGAGCAGCTTATCATCTATGCTTTTTGCCGTGAAAGCCGTTAGGATAGATTTACCCCAAGCCGTAGGCAACACTATCAGGGAGGGAACAGGCTTTTTCTCATTGAAAAACTCTATCGCTTTCCTGATAGGCTCTGTTTGGTTTTTACGGAGCGTAATCATACATCTTCGATTTCATTATCCGAGTAGAACGAAACATTTTCATCGGGGATAAAAACATCAACTACGGTCAACTCCTGCATGAGTTTGAATGTGTTGTAAATACTTTCGTACTCGCTCCTGCCGTTTACAAGTTTTATCGCCTCAATAGCCTTTTCAAGAGAAGTCGCCTGTACGAGTATGTTCCTCGTTCCTGTATTACCTGTATCAGAATCCTCGTCAAACATTGCATATATTTGGCATTTGTACCACTTCACATGCTTTGTTCCGTCCTTTTCGTATTCGTCCCGCTCTGTTTCATACATCTTGATTACTTTCCCGTATTCAAGTTTGTTTACCTTTGTAAGCTCGAATGTAGCCTCGATATTCACCTCAAAATATTCCGAGATAAATTTTTCGGCATCAGCCGGGCAATCAGCCGTAACATAGTAGCTTTTCCTGCCATCACCTTTTGCGGAGCGCACTTTGAGAACCGTTTCCCAAAGATTCAAGTGTTTTTCTTGGCTTCCAACAAGTGGTATGTTCGATACTTTCACGGTTTTAATGCCGTTCTCTTCCAAAAGTGATTGGATGATTTCGTTTATGAGTGTGCCTTTCCCGCATAAAGTTTCACTGCGTTCAACCGTTGTGGGGTTGCCGGTATCCTCATCGATTAAATCTTCTGTCCAATACCTTTTTTCTTTTTGCATCAGATACCACCCTTTGGCTTCCGATACGTCCAATGTTTTTTTAATTAATTCCATTACTTAATTATATTAAAATGAAAATACACCGGCTTTAGGATTACCTGCGGAATAACAACCCAGAGCGGGAGAAAAACGCCGAGACCCTTTCGGGTAACTCATCCTTTGCCGGTGTGAAAATCTTATTTCCCATATTGATTTATTCTTAGGTATTGCAAAAATAATAAAAAGCACTTATACCATAATTGTACTTTGTTTGAATTTTTTTTGTTGATTTTTGTATGCAATTGATTTTGTGAGTGATAAAATTCTAATGGTAAGTAGCTAAGTATATGTTTTATAACCTCAACCGTCCAACCATTCCCGAGCATTTTATATTGTTGCGAATCGGAACATTCCCATTTATACCATTCGGGAATTGTTTGTAAGCGAGCGCATTCTGTCGGGGTTAAACGCCGTATCCTATCCGTTGAAATTGTGTGAGTTGATGAACTCATTTTTGCCATGAGAGCCGGCGATTTATAATTAATGTCATATACCCTATTTTGCTGATACGGTTGACATCCATTGCTTTCAGTGCTTTTATTTAATTGTGCCACCAAATCCATATCTGAATGGTTTCCTGCTCCATTTCCGCCCGCGCCTGTTAAACAGGATGATTTATTTTGGTTTTTCTTTTTTGCTCCCTTTGTATTTATTAATGTCATTTCTCTTTTTGAGTATCTGTCTTTTACTTTTACACAATACGACTTATCAGGATTAATCCTAACTCCAACTTCGATTAATTCAAGTACTTTTTCTTTCCTTAAATAATATTTTTCATCAACTTTTATTTCCAATATATCTTTCAATAATACTTCCTTGTCGTGCGGTTGCTGAATATCTGTATGTAATTCTCCAAATAATCCTATTTTTTGAGTTCGGATATTGCTCCAATAATATCTTTTTCGAGTTTGCGCCGAAACCAGAGCGGAACCTATCATAACAGGAAAAATACCTACTATTTCGGATATTATCCGTAAATATTTTTTCTTCATTTTAACATTTTCGAGCATAAACAACACATCATGATTATGTTTTCTTGTATGGTTTAATACCTCAACGAATGCAAAAAATAAACGGCTTTGAGGGTCATCAAAAGCAAGCCCTCTTCCGGCAAATGAAAATCCTGTACACGGTGTTCCCGCAAGTATTAAATCAATGTTTTTCCAATCAATATTCCAATCTCGCCATGTTTCAATATCTCCCAATTGGTTTGTGTTTGGAAAATTTAACTGCGTTTGCTGAATAGCATGTTTGTCTATCTCGGAAGCATAGTACTTATCGTACTTTATTCCAAGTTCTACGAGTGCTATTTGTCCGCATGACATTCCGTCGCAAAGTGATAATACTATCATAACTCATCAAATAATAAAACTTGTTTCTTTGCTTGTACAGCATTTTTGCAATTCCTCACGGCTGTTTTGAAATAGCTGTCTTTTAACTCGCAGCCGATTGCCTTTCGTCCGTCTTTAAGTGCTTGATATGCTTCGGAGCCTATGCCAAGAAATGGAGTGAAAACTGTTTCGCCCGGATTTGACCAGAGATTTACAAGCCGATGAATGACTTCCAATTGCAGGGGTGCGATATGCTTTTCATCGCCCATGTCCGTTCCCTCTTTTCCGTTCAAAACATCTGTCCGTTTAATATCCATCCATACAGGCGAAGCCCAATTTTGCCAAATATCAAGCGGAAAATTCTGTTTGTTGATATGATTAACCGGTTGCCACTCATCTTCGTTACCTTCCCATTTACGGAAGATTGTAATGTACTCTGCCATTCCTATGCCTGCGTAGATGCTGTCGGAAGTAACCGTTTTGTAAAGGAGCCGTTGCGTTTTTGTTCGTTGCATTTCAAGGACTGGGTCAGTCCAAATGGTAACCTTTGAATGAAGTTTGAAGTTTTCCGCCAGAACCGCCTTTGTGTGTTCGCCGGTAAAATCATACATACCGGTATATCCCGAACTGTTTTTGTAAACGCCTAAATCTTTTGTATGGCAGCACATCAACCTTCCCTGCTTTAATATCCGGTAAAGCTCTTTCAAAAGGAAAGCGTATTGCTCAAAAAAGGCTTCGTGGCTTTCGTTGTTACCCATATCGTGTATGTAATTTGAGTAGGTAAACAGTGAACTGAAAGGCGGCGAGAAAATAATCAAGTCAACGCTATTGTCCGGTATGCGCTTTATTTCGATGCAAGTGTCGCCTTTCATCAGCAGCATATCATCCGTGCGGAACTCGTCGTATTCATAATCGGTAAGTAGTCCATACCGGTTAGCGTTCATGTTGCGATTCATTTCTTCGAGCATCTCGTCGAATATCTTTTGTTTCTTTTCAATGATTAATTTTGCATTTTCCATTGTGTCTGTTACTATTAAGTGAATGTTTGCAGGTTCTTTGCGCCCGAAACGGTGTGAGCGCCGGACTGCCTGATAAAATAGTTCAAAGCTGAAATCAGGGCTTGCAAATATCTGTGTGCCGCAGTTTTGGAAATTCATCCCGAAACCGCAGATACTTGTTTTTGTTATGAGTATTTTGAATTTTCCGTCCGCGAAGTCAGATAATACTGTTTCTTTTTGTTCGACCGAATCGCTTCCCCGCACCTCTTTTGCTTCCGGTAACAGGCGGCGCAGTATACCGCCCTCCTCGTTCTGTTTTATCCATATAATAACCTGTCCGTCTGTTTCAATGACTGTTTTAACCGCTAAATCAAGGCGTTTTTGATTTGTCTTATGAAGCTCTCGATTGAAGTTCATTGCGTTTACAATACCGCGAGAAAACAATAAACCGTCCGTTGGTTTAGTTTCTATTCGATGCTCGATGATATTAAGCAGCGGCAATATGTAGTGTTTGCCTGTTTCAACAAAACCGATATCTGCAGGGTTGGAAAACATAATCGACCAAGAGGAAATCCATCCGTAAAAGTCCCGCTTGGCGTGCGCTTTCAATCGGTAGTTATTCATTCCTTCATCGCGCACAAACCATTTTGAGCGCATGTCTTGGCTGTCGAGAATATTCAAAAACTCCGAGTGGTTGCCGATTTCGTTTAAGTCGTTCGGGGCGGGTGTGGCCGTGCAGCAAAGTTTATAGGGTGTGTCCTTGAATTTCTTTATCAGAAGATTCCTGTATTTTCCGGTGAAGTTTTTCAGGATGCTGCTTTCATCGAGTACCACAGCGGCGTAATCGTCCGGGTTGATATGCTCTAATTGTTCGTAATTGGTAATGAATATATTATCTTCGGTTTCATCCGTGCTCCCGGCCTTTAAAACATTATACCCGAATCGCGCCCCTTCTTTAATTGTCTGTTTTGATACGGACAGCGGAGCAAGGATAATAACGGTACCTCCGGTTTTACGTGTTATTTGCCGCGCCCATTCGAGTTGCATGTTCGTTTTTCCGGAACCGCATCCGGAGAATATTGCCCCCCTGCCAAGCTTTAGCATTCTTTGAACGCAATACTTTTGAAAGTCGAACAAAACAGGATTTAATTTGTCAACCTCAACATCAAAACCGGATTCGATGTGTCGCTGTATTTTGTTTTCGAGTAATTTTTTATATTCTTCCATGCGCTTTGCCTTTCTATTCGGAGCCTTCGGTTTCCCTACCAACACCTTTTGAATAAGTTGTTTTTCGCCAAGAGGCGGGGTTGTTTGCTCTTTAATACGTTTTTAGCATAGGTGAGCTGCGTTACCTGCATTCGGATTCGAATATTCGTAGTTCGTATCGTTGAACGTGAAACCTGAAGGGTACACCTCTAAGAGCAAACAACCTTTTTTCTCTGTTTATTTTTTTATTATTCCCGCGTGAATGTCTGTGAATTGTTTACCTACATACGCGGCAAGTTCATCGCTTTTTAGGCAAAGGCGAGCCGCGTGACCCGCATGCGGAGTCGAAAATGCGTAGTGCGCAGCGTGGAACGCGAAACCCGAAGGGGTAGATTTGAGCCAAGGCAGCCATTTCTTTTGGTTGCCGTCATTATAATCAGCCTGCCAACCCTCGTTTAAAGCTTCAGTTACTACGATTGCCTTATACTGTTCTTGGAAGTACGGGCGCAAATCCTCCGGAACATCGCTAAATTCCGGGACATCCGGTCTACCAGTTTCTTCAAGGGCATCCTCAAAAGTTTTTATTCTGTCCGTTATTTTGGCGTTAAAAACTTCTGCACCGAAGAGTTGCTTCAATAATTGTTTTTCTCTTAATTCTCCGTTGCGATATGCCGTTAAAACGGTTTTTTTGTCAATCATTAAATCTTTCATGATTTACTTTTTATTTGATTTTTGTTTACTTTATTTTTCTGTACGTCCATTAATGCCAAGCGCATTAACCTTATTTTGTTCTGCAGTCGGAGGCTCTTCTTTGGTTCTTTCTCCAAAGCGGCAATCTCTTCATACATAACCTCAATAATTATTTGTGCATTCGCTTCTGTTATTACTCTCATGTCATTAATGGAATTTTAAGCAGTGGGGGGGAGGGAGCCTCCCCGCCGCCGATTATTTTAATAAGAACCTCCGGGATCCCTGCTGCGTAAATGTGTATTGAGTTGCGATCTCTGGGTTTTCCTTGCAGAATTTTTTACTGTCGAATTTTTTGCTGTCTTTAGTTGCTTTCCATGTCGCAAGTGTGCTCCCACCGTAAGAGATTGCTTCCGCATCACCAAAGCAAATTTTCAGGTTGCTTTCGATGGCTTCTTTCTTTTCTTCAAGGGCTTTCAACTCATCTTTAATTCCTTTCAATTCGCGACACCATTCAACCTCGTCTTCTGACACCTCTATAATCTTCCCGTCCGTATGGCGGGCATACTTTTTGAGAATATCGGTAGCATTCGTGGCTTCCGGCTCTTGTCCTCCTATAATGTTGTCTATCCAAAAGCGCTCAACTTCTTCGCTCATCCATCCGAAGAAATCGGGGACGAATGCAATGTCTTTGTAGTCAAACGTTCTTCCGGCAGATAACCAAGCGAGTGAGCCTTGCTCGTATTCCGATACTCCGAGCTGGTATTGTACCTGACAAAACCAATGTTTCGGCAAATCATCAGGGTCAATCTCTTTTTGCGTGGTCTTACATTCCAATATCCCTTTATTAGCGTTATTTTTTGGCATATTTGGAAGCCAAAACGTCCGGTCGGGCGATACTCGCATGAAAGCTTTTTCGCTGTTTACAAACAACCAATCACCGGCAGATGATTTAATAACCTCACGCCCTGTTTCGTCTGCCCAAAAGCGGGAAACAGCATCTTCGAGATAGTGTCCGGCTTTCATTGCGAACGTTTCATCTTTTGGAGCGTCAAGCCCTTTTTTTCTTCGCCACAATTGATATGGAGTTTCAAAAGGGTTCAATCCCAAAATCGTAGCTACTTCCGAACTACCTACACCTCCTTTGCGGTGTTCAAGCCATTCGGTTCTGTCCTTTGGTTTAATTACTGTTACGCTCATAGTATGAAGTCCTCCCATAATTCCAAAAATGTTTCACCGACATATTTCGATAATTCGCTGTTTTTCAGGCAAAGGCGAGCCGCGTAACCCGCATGCGGAGTCGAATATGCGAAGTACGTATCGTGGAACGTGAAACCCGAAGGGCTTACATAGAAACACGGAAACCATTTGAGTTTATTGAAATCTTTATAGTCCGGTTTCCAATCCTCGTTTAATGCTTTAATCACTGTTTTCAGTTTTTTATAAGCAATTTCGTCGGGTGTTGCATTGCCGAAATCCGTTATCGGCTGTTCACCGAGTACTTTACAGGCATCCTCATAGGATTTTACCATGTCTTTGATGTTTTTTTTCATTCCTTTGAAAATTAAATGTTTATAATTCTATTTCTTGAATTTCTATTTTCGTTAATCCGCACTCATGGTATAGATTTGCCGCTTGTGGCAGCTTTCATTGATTCCGATACTTTATCCTTGTTGGTTTCGGCTTTCTTCGCCGCCTCACGTTCTTTCATCGGTTTGACGAATTCCTCTTCAACTGTGGTCGATCCCTCTTTGAGGGCATTCCACGTGGCTTTAAGTGCGAACAGCTTTTCTTTGTCGATTTCTTCACGCCTGGTGACGCCCAGGTATTCGAGTATCATTTGCTCCGTTACGCCCGCTTTGGCATAATTGGAAAGTGCATTCTTGCGGCCAGTTTCAAGGTCTATTGACTGTCCGAGCGCGACCTGTTTTACCTCCGCGAGTACTTTCTTTGTAACCGCTTTTGGAACCACTTTCAATACTGCATTCCGAAAAGCAATAGCAGATGCGGCGTTACCTGTAACGACCTGCATATCCTCCGAGAATGTACGTCCATTTCTATCGGTTATCCGGCGTTTAACTTCAACTGAAATAGCTACGTTTGTTTCGAGATCATGACAGATACCTTGCGCTGTTATAGTCTTGCCATCATTCCCGATTATA
>JAIRRS010000075.1 GCA_031255855.1 Tannerellaceae bacterium
AAGTGGACGATATTATTTCGTCGCCTATTGTAAAGGAAGCGATTATCAACAACTCCGACTGTAAGATACTTCTCGACCAGCGCAAGTTTATGAACCGCTTCGATGTAATCCAGTCGCTACTGGGCTTGACCGAAAAGGAGAAAGGGCAAATCCTGTCTATCAATATGGCGAATAATCCAACCCGGAAATACAAAGAGGTGTGGTTCGGACTGGGTGGCGTACAGTCGGCGGTTTATGCGACAGAGGTTTCGGTGGAAGAATATATGACGTTCACGACCGAAGAAAGCGAGAAACTGGAAGTTCAACGCAAAGCAGAAGAACTGGACGGAAATTACGAGCTGGCAATCAAACAGGTTGCCGAAAGTAAACGATAACCGCCCTTGAAAAGAAAAAAGAGTAAGCCATATACGGCTCCGCAGGTTAATACCTCTTTTCCACTTCGTAATATATGTGGTACATGGGTAAGCCTTTGCGGTTCCCCCGACCTGAAAATATTCCATGACGGTAGTCGGTTCCGGTTGCAGTTTTCTTATAAACAGGATACGGCGTTTACCGTCCCTTTGTGCCGGAGTTGGGGGATTACTTTTTTCTATTTCTACGGCATGATAAAAATAGCCTGCGATGATGAGCGGGATATGCTTCTGCTCACCACCGAAGGCGAATATAAAAGAGTGTACGACTAAAAGGTAAAATCAATAACAAATTAAAATTAAAGAGTATGAAACGAATATTTATGTGTATGATAGTTACACTATCACTATCAATGTTCTCTTTTCAAGCAAAAGCACAATGGATTGTTGCCGATCCGACTAACCTTATACAGAATATTATTTCTGCCGTGCAAAGTGTTAAGACAGTTTCCAACATGGTTCAAAATGTTCAGGAAGTGAAGAAAGTCTATGATCAGGGCAAAGAGTATTATGATGCATTAAAGTCTGTAAATAACCTGATTAAAGATGCCCGTAAGGTAAAAAAGACTATCGAAATGATAAGTGAAATTACAGATATTTATACGAACGGGTTTAACAAAATGGTTGGCGATCCAAATTTTACTCCGAATGAGTTGGCAGCTATCTCGACCGGCTATGCCCGGCTACTGGAAGAAGGGGGAGCATTGGTTACGGAACTGAAAGACATCGTAACCGGAGGTAACGGTCTTTCTCTATCGGATAAGGAACGAATGGAAGTGATAGATGAAGTGTACAATAAAATGTTGAGATACAGAAATCTGACTAAGTATTTTACACAAAAAAGCATATCGGTTTCCTATATCCGTGCCAAAGAAAAAAACGATATGGAGAGGGTTTTATCCTTGTACGGCAATCCGTCTGAAAGGTATTGGTAATCAAAAAAAGTAATCAGTTATGAATTTTGATAACCTACACCAGATTCTACAGAATCTATATCAGGACATGATTCCTCTTTGCGGCGACATGATTGGCGTTGCAAAGGGGTTGGCGGGATTGGGTGCTTTGTTTTACGTAGCATACAGGGTTTGGCAGGCGTTGAGCCGTGCAGAGCCTATCGACGTGTTTCCATTATTAAGGCCTTTTGCCATTGGATTGTGTATAATGTTTTTCCCGACCATAGTTTTGGGAACTATCAATGCAGTGATGAATCCGGTTGTCAGAGGGGCGCATACCATTATGGAAAATCAAATTGTCAATGTTCAAGCTTTACAGGCAGAGAAAGACAATTTGGAATATGAAGCCCGTGTGAAAGAAGGTAAAGCATGGCTTGTCAATAATGAAGAATGGGATAAGGAAATGGAAGACCTCGGAATATGGGACACTCCCGAAATTATCTCCATGTGGAGCGAAAGGCTTTGGTATGATATTAAGGCTTGGTTCCGGCAAATTGTCAGGGATTTCTTTGAATTGTTGTTCAATGCTGCCGCCCTTACCATTGACACGCTACGGACATTTTTTCTTGTCGTGTTAGCCATACTTGGCCCGATAGCGTTTGCCTTTTCCATATATGACGGATTCCAGGCAACGCTTACCCAATGGCTTACACGCTATATAAGCGTTTATCTGTGGCTGCCTGTTTCCGATATTTTTTCATCTGTATTGTCGAAGATACAGGAGTTAATGCTTCAACAGGATATAGCCCTTTTACAAGACCCTAATTATGTCCCTGACGGCTCAAACGGTATATATATCGTGTTTCTGATTATAGGAATTATCGGATACTTCACTATCCCGACTGTTGCAGGTTGGATTATACAAAGCGGTGGCGCAGGCGCATACGGAAGTGCGGTAAATAAAACGGCAGGCAAAGCAGGAGGTATCGCCGGAGGTGTTGCCGGTTCAGTAGCAGGAAATATAGGTGGTCGCTTACTGGGTAAATAAGTGGCGAGCCGCCGCAGGCAATTAATTTATTAAAACGAAAAAAATAATGGAGTTTAGAAGTTTAAAAAACATTGAAACAAGTTTCAAGCAGATAAGGATTATCGCTATTGTGTTTGTCGTGTTGTGTGCAGGGATAACGGGCTATGCCCTTTGGAATTCATACAGCTTTGCAGAAGCACAACGGCAGAAGATCTATGTATTGGATGAAGGAAAATCGCTTATGTTGGCTCTTTCGCAGGACTTATCTCAAAACCGTCCTGTGGAAGCCAAAGAACATATCAAGCGGTTTCATGAACTGTTCTTCACGCTGTCCCCTGATAAGAGTGCTATTGAATCAAATATCAATCGTGCGCTTTTTCTGGTGGATAAAAGTGCTTTTCGTTACTATCAGGATATGCAGGAAAAGGGCTACTACAACCGCATTGTGTCGGGAAATATCAA
>JAIRRS010000083.1 GCA_031255855.1 Tannerellaceae bacterium
AGCAACGACTTCACTTCGCATCCCACCAGGCTGGGCGTCCGTTTGAAAGAGGCCGGCCAGGTGAGCTTTGATTTCTCCGGGCTGGAAACCTTCGGGCACGATGTTTTCCTGATTGACCATGCACAGAATAATAAAGAAACAAACGTAAAGACAAACCCGAAATACACCTTCACCGTAACCAAGCCATCGGCCGGCGACACGTTTATTGAACTGAACGACCGTTTCAGCCTACGGATGAACTACACCGGTATAGGCGTGGGAGATGAAGCTGTTTCTCCGGCAAGACTGCATACCTCTTCCGGCAATGGATTTATCCGTGTTCAGGCAGGAAGCAGCACAATCAGCAGTTTACAGATATACACGATTTCAGGCGCGTTGGTTTACAGCAGCAATAAGCGGTCGGAGGAATTCCATGTAGCCGTAAACGGACAACAAACCTATCTTGTAAAAGCTAAAACCGGCGCTGATTACACCGTAGAAAAAGTATTTGTCAAGTAAAGCATTAAGGCAAAGCAATCAGCTGGTTTTGAAGAAAAATCCCCGGAAGGTTCTATTTCCGGGGATTTTTCAATTCTGAACACTTTTAAACTATATGCCATCATTATTTTATTCCCTGTTGTTTTCTTTTGTTTGTATATTTTCAAATAAAACAGTAGGTTTGCACATTCACTATAACAAGTGTAGCCCTAATCGTGTTACATAAGTATAATTGAAAACAATTATGAAATCATTTTTTATCTATTTATCCTTCATCGCAGCCATGGTCATATCATCTTGCGCGAATAAACAATCACCCGATCATCCTTTGTACAAAGGGAAAGATCTTTCAGGCATTGCCGAAATCACAAGAGACAAAGACACGAAAGAAACGACTTTTACCATTCGCACGGATAAGAATTGGAAGCTATACGGCGGCGGCGGGGTAGAAGCAATCTGTTATAAGAGGCCTCTCCTGAAGGGAAAAGAGGGTGGTACCTTTACGCTATCCGTCTCCAATACACGCCGACATTACTATCAATTGATAACAGAGGAAGGAAAGACAATTCTGTCTGAACGTCATCTTCCTATGGCAGGCGGGTTCAACTTCCGTGATTTAGGAGGCTACCGCACAAAAGACGGGCATTTTGTCAAATGGGGGAAAATATTCCGGTCGGACGACTTGCATTCCCTTACTGAAAACGATTTGAACTACCTGTCGTCTATCCCCCTTGTGTCTATTGTGGATTTTCGTTCGGAAACAGAAATGACACAGGCGCCCGACAAGATTCCGGCCTCCGTAAAGAAAGATTACCCCTTCCCAATCACGCCCGGAAACCTGACTGCCGCAAATGATTTGTCTGCTTTGGAAAATCTTAACCTGGACAGTGTCATGATGGAAATCAATAAACAATTGGTCACCGACCCTGTCGCGATTAAAAGATACAAAGATTTTTTTACTTTGCTTCAAAACGAAGAGGAGATACCTTTGATGTTCCACTGCTCAGCCGGAAAAGATCGCACCGGCATGGGAGCCGCCTTGATATTACTGGGATTAGGAGTAGAGGAAGAAACTGTTTTGCAGGATTATCTTTTATCAAATACCTACCTAAAAGATAAATATGCATCACCTATTGAAAAATTTCCTTCACTACAACCTTTGTTTACGGTAAAAGCCGCCTTCCTGCAAGCCGGATTAGACCAACTAAAGAAAACATACGGAAGTATTGAGAATTATCTTGAAGGCGCCTTAGGCGTTGACATAGCCAAATTCCGGGAAATGTACCTGGACACCGTCCAACCCTAATGTTTGGCGCGATGACTTCCCGCAACTATTCGGAGAAAATCAGAAAAAGCATATCAATCTATAAACGGATACGCCACATCAAAGGGCATGGAGTACATTCTCCGTTTGTTTATCACCTCATCACCCAAGTGATAGACGAACGTTGTTCGTATTATCGCATTGACGATATCGAATTCATAAGGAAGCAGCTCCTTTTCAAGGAAGATGTTATTCCTGTACCGGGGAAACCATCTGAAAAGGGCAACCTTGTACGTACGGTCGGCGATATTACCCGCCGGGAAGCCATCTCCCCCAAGCACGGCGCCTTGCTGTTCAGGCTTACGAATTATTTCAAACCCAAAAATATCTTACAGGTCGGAGGAAAAACGGGATTGTCTACTTTGTTCCTTACGTCGTATTCGTCTGCTACAAAATGCTTATCACTGAAAAATATACCTGAGTATGCCCCCATTTCGGATTGGGTATACGTAAAAGCAGCCCAGGCTCCCATTGATTCACGGATTGGGGGATTCGCCGAAACACTCCCGCCGGCATTGAAAGACATGCATCAACTTGATTTTGCATTTTTCAATCTATATGATAAACAAACCGATTACTTTGGGTTGTTTACCAATTGTCTACGGCATGCACACGCAGAAACTGTTTTTGTATTTGAAGGAATAAATGCAAACCACCGGATGAAGGCGTTCTGGAAACAAGTATATACGCATCCGGAAACAACCGTGGCCATCGATCTATATTCTATGGGTCTTGTATTCCTCAACAAGAAATTACATAAACGAATGTATACCATCTATTTTTAAACCATTCAATTTAAAAGAAATGAAAAAAAGCGCAGTTTACACCCGCACAGGAGACAAAGGCACTACATCCCTGGTGGGAGGAAAACGGGTTTCAAAAGCAGACAACCGTATCGAATGCTATGGGACGACTGACGAGTTGAACTCGTTTATCGGCCTGTTGATAACAGAACTTACCGATAAGGAAGATTTGGATTTTGCCCGTTTCCTGCAACACAAGCTATTTACCATTGGTTCATATCTGGCTACCGACCAAGAAAGTACAGAACTTAAAATAGCGAGCAAGGTCACACCGGAAAGTATTGGTAAGGTAGAGTATGAGATTGACAGAATTGACAATTCACTGCCAAAACTGGCTTATTTTACCCTGCCGGGAGGTGGACGGTCGGCTGCTTTGGCGCACGTTTGCCGGACAATTTGCCGCCGTGCCGAACGCCAGATCTACCGTTTGGCAGAAAGCACAAACGTAGAAGAACCGGTATTGATTTTTATCAACCGCTTGTCTGATTATTTCTTCGTTTTGGCACGCAAAGAATGTATAAAAAATAATGGAGAAGAAATAATTTGGGATTATACTTGCTGCTAACAAATAAAGTTATATTTTTGCGAAAAATTTGAGAATCAAACCACAAAGTGGTTAATTAACTAATATTTAGTGACTATGTACTGGACTTTAGAATTAGCATCAAAGCTAGAAGATGCGCCCTGGCCTGCAACTAAAGATGAATTAATAGATTATGCGCAGCGTTCGGGCGCTCCCCTGGAGGTAATAGAAAACTTGCAGGAAATGGAAGATGAAGGAGAAATATACGAATGTATGGAAGACATTTGGCCGGATTATCCCAGTAAAGAAGACTTCTTTTTTAACGAAGAAGAATATTGAGATGTGACACAAAAAAACGAACATGGTTCTGATAAAATAAGAACGAGGTAGTAGCTTCCCGGAGCTTCCTGCCTCGTTTGTTTTTTAATTAATAAATACAATTTATCTGCCTTTCCGCCGTTTTTGTACTGTATGAAGAGGTTTTTCCTTTCCTGTATCGCCTTGATGGCTGTCGGAAGTACTGTCTGGGCGCAATATGATGCGCAATTCAGCCAGTATTTCATGGCTATGGGGTATTATAATCCGGGATATGCCGGTGTGTCGGAGAAGTTAAATGCGTTCGCCCTGCACCGCCAGCAATGGATTGAGTGGACAGGAGCCCCGAAATCATTCTTTGTCACGACTGATATGCCGCTCAAGGTCAAGAAGGCAAATTTAGGGATTGGAGCAGCCATATTTACCGAAAGTATCGGCCTGTTCCGGAATACACATTTCGGAGCCCAATTGGCCTATAAGCAAAAGTTGTTCGGTGGAACGTTAAGCGTTGGTTTGCAACCGGGGCTTGCCAATATTGCCTTTCGTGTAGATAGCTTGGACTTAGGCGACTCCAATTACCATCAAAAAGAAGATGAGGCCATCCCGAAAGCGAATGTAAACGGTATGGGTTTCGACATGAATGCCGGAATCTATTATACGCATAAGCGTTTTTATATGGGGATTGGCATCATGCACCTTTTGGAACCGGAGATAGAACTGGAAGAAAATATTTATACATTTATCGGCCGGTCGTATAATTTAACCGGCGGATACAATATTCAATTGAGGAATCCGTTGTATGAATTACAGCCTTCCGTGTTTTTAAAGACCGATATGCAAAGTTTTCAGGCCGATATTACAGCACGGGTAGTCTATAACAATATGTTTAACGGAGGACTTTCCTGGCGGGTGAACGAGTCTGTTGTAGTTATGTTGGGAGCCAAATTCGGCAATATACAAGCGGGGTATGCTTATGATTTCCCGATAAAGGCAGTGTTGCTCAAAGCAACGACCGGTAGTCATGAAATATTTGTAAGATACCAATTAAACTTGAATAAAAGCAAGTCGGGACAATATAGACATAAAAGTGTACGTATATTATAATAGTATATGAAAAAGGTATTATTTGTACTTATGGTCATTGCATTACTTCCTTCCTGCGGCAGGAATCTGCGTAGTGTAGGAGAAGTAACAGGAGCAAGAGCCGTTGCAGTTAACGAACCGGCGCCATACGGTATGGTGTTGATTAAAAGGGGCGCCTTTGAAATGGGGCCGTCGGATAAAGATTCTTTATGGGGAATCGTTCCGGAGACCAAAGGAGTCTCCTTTGATGCATTCTGGATGGACCAAACCGAGGTGACCAACGCCAAGTATCGCCAGTTTGTCTATTGGGTGCGCGACTCCATTATCCGCGAACGTCTGGCCGACCCGGCATACGGAGGCAACGACTTGTTCAAAATAACTGAAGACCGCTATGGCGAACCGGTTGAACCGTACTTGGACTGGAACCGCCCCATTCCCTGGAAACGGGCAACCGAAGACGAACTATTAGCCATCGAAAGTGTAAATTATACCAATCCGGTGACAGGAGACACGCGGCTGGACGGAAAGCAAATGCTGTTCAAATACGAATGGTATGATTATACGGCCGCCGCTTTGCGTAAGCACCGGTTGAATCCCGCCGAAAGAATCTTGAATACCGACCTACCCGTCGACCCGAACGAGGTTGTGATGATTTCGAAAGATACCGCCTACATTGATGATGAAGGGCGTGTTATCAATGAAACCATTACACGCCCGTTAAGCAGCGAGTGGGACTTCCTGAATACCCGCATTGTCAATATCTATCCGGACGAAACCTGCTGGATAAACGACTTTAACAATGCTTACAATGAACCGTATATGCGCATGTATTTCCAACATCCCGGCTACGACGACTACCCTGTGGTGGGCATTACCTGGGAGCAGGCAACGGCGTATTGCATCTGGCGCACCAACTTGTTTAAGTCGTCCCTGAACCTTCCTCCGGGTCAGGCAATCGAACCGTTCAGGCTACCGACTGAAGGAGAATGGGAATACGCCGCCCGCACCGGAAAGAATGAATATAAATACCCGTGGGCAACCGATGGGTTACAAAGCAATAAAGGCTGTTTCTTAGGCAATTTCAAACCCGGAAACGGCAATTATACCGAAGACGGACACCTGATTACATCAAGAGTAGGAGCCTTTGCCCCGAATGAATTCGGATTATACGACATGGCCGGAAACGTAGCCGAATGGACAGTGACTGTTTATTCGGAATCGGGTCCTAACCAAATGAACGATATGAATCCTGATTTGCGCTATAACGCGGCCAAAGAAGATCCGTACGCCATGAAATCGAAAGTCGTCCGCGGCGGTTCGTGGAAGGATGTGGCGCAGTTTATCCGTTCAGATATGCGGACATTTGAATACCAGAACGTACCCCGTTCATACATTGGTTTCCGTTGCGTACGCACACAGGTAGGGTTTTCGCGTTCCAAAGGGAAAAAATAACGAATCAACACAACAAGAAAAGATATAATACTTCAGAAAATGGGAAAGTATAGAAGATATAAAAACAGAGTGGAAATGTACCTTTCAAGCGATAGAGGAAAGCGTTTGCTGAATTTTTTCTATAGCTGGGGCGCTTCTATTGTTATCTTAGGCGCAATGTTCAAAATCCTGCACGTTGCGGGAGCAAATACCATGTTGGCCGCCGGGATGATCACCGAATTTCTCGTATTCTTTATTTTCGGGTTCGAAAAACCCAGTTCGGATTACCACTGGGAAGATGTGTTTCCGGTATTGAAATCGAAAAATCCGATGGACAGACCCGATTTCAGCAATACGCCCGTATCTGCCATCATACATTCATCGGCCAATATGGAAGATGACGATACTTCATCCGCCCCAAATCTTGGTGGTGCAAGAGTACACGTTTCCGGAGGAGGCACGCCAAACGTCAATCTCAGAGGCATGGGCATTTCCCCTATTGATGTGACGGAAGAAGATACAAAGAATCTTTCCACCAGCATAAAAAAACTAAGCGCCGCGGCAGAACAGATATCCAAAATGGCCGAACTGACAGAGGCGACACAAAAATACCTCGACCAGCTTGCCGGTATGGCGGATAATATGGACAAGTTTAGCAAAGTTACCCAATCGCTTTCGGAAGTATCGGATACGTTGCTCCATTCCTACAAAAATATTACAGACAATTCCGATGGTATTACTCATAATTCAAGAGGATACGTACAACAAATGGAACAATTGAACCGCAACCTTACCGGTTTGAATACAATCTATGAAATGCAATTGAAGAGCATTAGTTCGCAAATCAATTCCATAGAGCATATCAATGCGGGGTTGAACCGTATCAAAGATTTATACGACGGTTCATTGACCGATAGTTCCGTATTCCGTACCGAAACTGAACGGATGGCGCAACAATTGACTCAACTAAACCAGGTATACAGCCGGTTATTGAGCGCCATGACGGTTAATATGGGGCCGATTCCTCAGAATCATCCGTACCAACAGCAAAATCCATACCAGCAACAACCTCCCCAAGGTAATCCGTATCAATCACCCTATACTAAGTAAAGAAAATGGCAGTAGGAAATAACCCCAATTCTCCGCGTCAGAAGATGATTAACTTGATGTACATCGTCTTCATTGCGCTAATGGCGCTCAACGTATCGTCAGAGGTATTGGACGGATTTGGTTTGGTTGACGACAGCTTGAAAACATCCATTAGCAACACAAGTAATCGAAATGAGATTATAAGCAATGAGTTGCAAACTTATTACCAGGCAAATCCTGCCAAAGCGGAAGAATGGTACAATAAAAGCATACAGGTAAAAAAAGCTTCGGACGATTTATATGATTATGTTTCGGAACTGAAAGAACGTATTGTAAAAGTATCCGACGGAAAAGACGGGGATATAGAAAATATACGTAATAAAGACGACATTGAAGCAGCCTCACGCATCATGCTGGCTCCTATCAACGGGGAAGGGAAAAAGCTCAGGGAAGCGATAGCTTCTTACCGCAAGGCAATGAGCAATATGGTGGACGACCCCGGAAAAACCGCAATCATCGAAGCAACCCTTAGCACGGAACCTCCCAAACAGGTGGGAATCAGTAGGCGAAACTGGGAAGAATACCTGTTTGAAAATGTACCGGTTGCTGCGGCTGTCACATTACTTACCAAACTGCAAAGTGACATCCGGTATGCACAAGGCGAAGTGTTAAACAATCTGTTAAGCAGTATCGACGTGGGCGACTATCGCGTAAATATGATAGAAGCGAAGGTCATACCCGAAAGCCAAATCGTTATGCGCGGAAGCCAGTACAAGGCAAATATCGTATTATCGGCAATCGACTCGACCAAACGTCCGACCGTATATGTGAACGGGCAAAAGCTGCCGGACGAGAACAATGGCTTGTTTACTGTAAATACCGGCGCAACCGGTACTTTCCCGGTAAAAGGATACATCGAAATGCCAAACAGCGATGGCAGCATCCAACGCCATAACTTCGAAAGCCAATATTTTGTTACCGAACCTAATGCAACGGTTGCTCCCACATTGATGAATGTGTTGTATGCCGGTTATGCAAACCCGATCCGGATTGCCGTACCGGGCATACCAAGCGGAAATATTACAGCTACAATGACCAACGGCACATTGACCCGCAACGGTGATGTTTGGAATGCGCTTCCTGCGAAAATAGGCACAGAAGCTATTATCTCGGTCAATGCGCGAATGGCAGACGGCCGCATGCTTCAAATGGCCAATACGCCTTTCCGTGTACGCGCTTTACCCGATCCACTTCCATATCTCGAATATACAGACCCGAACGGAAATGTACGCAAATTCAGGGGAGGAAATATTGCTAAACGCAGTTTGCTGGAAGCAGACGGCATCATGGCAGCTATCGACGACGATATTTTAAATATCGCATTTGCCGTTCTTCGTTTTGAAATTACCTATCCTGATTCGTTCGGTAATATGATCAACGAACCAACAGAGGGGGGGAAATTCTCCGAACGACAGAAAAACTATATCCGTAACTTGGCACGTGGCAAACAATTTTGGATCAACCGTGTAGTAGCGCGCGGTCCGGATGGTATCGAACGTACGATATCACCTATTGAAGTAAGAGTAAATTAAGAGAAAACAAAGATATGAAACGCTTGTATTATATATTGGCTCTGGCAAGCTTCCTGATGGCGTCAGTCCCGCTGCACGCACAGGAAGAAAACAATACCCAACCAGAACGCCGGACTCCTCGTGCCCGCACTGGAAGCAGGGAGGCTGAAAAGAAAGAGTCGGGATTACCCGAACTGACCGTCCGGGCACAAGATATGAACGAACGGATGATACAGGAAATAGGTAACGCTCGCTGGATGCGCGTGATTTACCGCGAGATTGATCTGCAAAAAGAGCAGAATGCACCACTTTATTATCCGGTAAAACCGTTGAACGGAAGTATGAACCTCTTTTCGACTATTTTCCAGTTGATGAGTGAGAACAAACTGGAAGCTTACCGGTATGAAGACGGATTCGAAGCCTTCGACGAAGAGCATCTCATTAATTTCAAGGAAGATGTTCTGGATCGGGCATATATATATTATGAAGAAATACCTGAGCGTGGCGGTGAAACGGCATCATACATCATCAATGAAAGTGATATCCCTTCGGCTGACGTGATGGCATACTATATAAAAGAAGCCTGGTATTTCGACCAAAATAATTCGGTGTTTGATGTAAAGACACTGGCTATTTGCCCGATCCTTACCACTTCGGGTGACTTGGGAGAACAAACGACTCCGTTGTTCTGGATCCCTTATGAAAATATCCGTCCGTATATCACCAATTCGCTTATCATGACTTCAAACGTAAACAACGCGAAAACATTCACGATAGACGATTATTTCCGCCGCCGCATGTTCGACGGTGAAATTATCAAGACGGAAAACCTGATGAACCGGACGTTGAGGCAATTGTATCCCGAACCTGATTCATTAAAGCTCGCTCAACAGCAAATAGAGACCCAATTGTCCACATTCCAAGAATCGCTTTACTGGCAACCCGACACAATTCAAGCACCGGATCCCAAACAAGCGAAGAAAGCCGTCAAATCCGACCGTGTTTCACAAACAACCTCGGCCAAAGAACCTAAACAACTCAAAGTATCAACTCCGAAAGCCGAGAGAAGCGCTGCTCCCATACGCAGTGTGCGTAGACGATAAGAATGTTTCGTACCTTGTTTTTTACATTTACGCATATCGGAATCTTTACGATAGGAGGAGGTTACGCGATGCTCCCATTGATTGAGCGGGAAGTAATCAACCGTGGCTGGATTAGTAAAGAAGATTTCATCGACCTTTTTGCTATGGCACAATCGTTGCCCGGCATTTTTGCTGTCAACATTGCTATTTTCCTGGGATATAAATTGAAGGGATTTTGGGGAAGCTTTGTTTGTGCCATGGGTACAATCCTTCCTTCTTTTTTTATTATACTCCTCATTGCCCTCTTTTTTTCGCATATCCAAAACGATATTTGGGTGGAAAGGATATTCAAAGGTCTGCGTCCGGCCGTAGTGGCGTTGATTGTTGTCCCCTGTATCAATGCGGCTAAAACGATTGGGCTTAGCTGGAAAACGGCAGTTATTGCTATCACGGCCGCTTTGCTGATATGGCTGGTGGGTATTTCCCCGGTTTATATCATTGTTGCTGCTGCTGTCGGCGGATTGATTTACGGCCTGAATAAAAAGAAATACTGACATGATATTCCTGCAACTCTTTTGGGTATATATTAAGATTGGACTTTTCGGTTTCGGAGGTGGATATGCCATGCTTTCCCTCATCCAGAACGAAGCGGTCAACAAATACAATTGGATAAGCTTGCAAGAATTTACCGATGTGGTAGCTATCTCACAAATGACACCAGGCCCCATCGGTATCAACAGTGCGACGTATATCGGCTATACGGCTGTGCATAATGCGGGGTACTCCGTAGGACTTTCCATCCTGGGTTCTTCCATTGCTACGTTTGCAGTCTGCCTGCCTTCTTTTATTTTGGTCTTGGTGATTTCTTATTATTTCAACAGGTTTAAGCAAAACCGGTATGTGGAAGCGGCCTTTACCGGTTTGCGTCCGGCAACAGTCGGCCTGATTGCCGCTGCCGCCCTCTTGCTTATGAACCACGAAAATTTTATCGACTACAAAAGTTTTCTCATCTTCGCAGGCGCCTTTATCCTTACCTGGAAATTCAAACTACACCCTATCCTCATGATTCTATTAGCCGGCATTGCCGGACTGGTGTTATACTGATAAAGATTATCTTAATATTATACTTTCCCTATGGGATTTGATTTGGAATCTTCTTCCACCGGCGTACTTAATGTTCTTTCCATCAATTCAGGATTACCCAGCACTTCAAGCGCTTTTTCCAACACAGGATCGTCTTTCAATGTTTGGATCAACTCTCCTTTTTGGTAGTAATATCGTTTTACAATTTCAGAGGCCATCATTTGTTTGATTTCATCTTTGAAACGGTTGAAATCACGTTCGATATCGGGCGTAAGCTTCGCTTCCAGTTCTTTGAATAATGTCGAGTCGCTGTCCATATAGCCTTCGAATTGCGCTACTTCCTTCAGGTTTTTCAATATCTTTTCACTTTGGCGGTCGTAGTTGAAATTCTTTTCTTTTGCATATGTCTTGAATGCCTCGAAGTCTGCATCGGTTACTTCAAAGTCTTCCAACGGGCCGATTGTATTATGTTTTTGCGCGTATTCCGTTACAAAGTCGAACAACATATAATCGTTCATCAGGTAATACATCAAAGTAGGGGTCTGAGGCTCTTCTATCTCGAATTCCGGGCTTACTCCTCCTCCATCACGCACCGGGCGGCCTTTCGATGTATAAAATACATTCGTTAAACTATCCGGTATATTCCCGACACTACCGTCGGAGTTGCGGTGTGAATAATCTACCTGTTGAATACAGCGACCGCTTGGAATGTAGTATTTACTCATTGTTATCTTCACGCTTCCATTATACGGAAGTTCACGCGGGCTTTGAACCAGTCCTTTGCCAAACGAACGCTGTCCTATCAACACGGCACGATCCATGTCTTGTAATGCTCCTGAAACAATCTCAGCCGCCGAAGCCGAAGCGCCATTTATCAATACCGCTAATGGTATAACCGTATCAATCGGTTCGCTTGCCGTACGATAGGTCCTGTCCCATTGTTTAATCTTGCCTTTGGTAGACACCACCTCTTTACCTTTCGACACAAACATGTTTACCACCTGCACGGCCGTTTCCAATAATCCGCCTCCATTATTACGTAAATCAAGGATAAGCGATTTTATTTGATGGTTCTTTCGCAAATCATCGAAAGCCGCTTTTACTTCCTGGGCGCTCTTGTCCGTAAAACCTCTCAGGTAAATATAGCCTACATCTTTATTTCGCACACCGTAATAAGTTACCTGATCTACCAATATCTGTTTGCGTGTCAGTTCTATTGTTTGTGGTTTTTTTTCACCCGAACGTTGGATCTTTATCTTCATTTTGGTGTTAGGCACTCCTTTCAGCAGTTCGCTTACCTTGTCACTCGCGGAATTTTCCACATTTACAGTGTCGATAGCAAGAATACGATCGCCAGCTTTCAGTCCTGCCAAAGCGGCAGGCATCCCTTCAAAAGGCTCTATGATAATTACACCTTCGCCGCGTTGACGGATATACGAGCCTATACCCCCATATTCGCCGGTGGTAACAACCCTCAGTTCATCCATATTTTGTTCGGGAATGTATTCAGTATATGGGTCAAGTCCCCGCATCATAGCATCTATTCCGCGGTTGACCATCTTTTCAATATCCAACGTATCCACATAAAACATTTCAACTTCTTTCACCAAAGCGTTGAGAATATCCAACTGCTTGCTCACCTCAAAACGATTGTCATTAGTTGTTTGCGCCTTTAGGAGCACTGTATTGCCCATAAAGAATAACAGGCACAAAATACATACTATATTTTTACGGATTGGTCTATACATATCTGTTTACTAGTTAATTTGCAATGTAAATGTATATAATAATTTATCGTTTACGATAAGATATCCTTTACTTTTAACTTTATTTGTTCCCAATGTTGTGGTGGTATCTGCGCCCCAATTACATCTATCACATATCCGGCCAGCATTGAGCCAATACGTCCCGACTGTTCAAGCGCAGCGCCAACGGATTGCCCGTAAAGAAATCCTGCGGCAAAATGATCGCCTGCTCCGGTCGTATCAATTGGTTCTCCACCTTCTGCCACTACTTTTATAAATTCACCGTTACCCGATATCAAGGAACCTTCTTTACCCAATGTAACCACCGAGATATCCACCATTTTGGATAGTTCCCCGATGGCATCCTGCGGTTCCAACCCTGTAAAAGCTCTAACCTCACTTTCATTTGAGAAAAGGATATTCACGTATCGCGGAATAATATCTTCAAGAAATCCTCTGAATGCATTCACTATATTAAAGTTAGACAAGTCTAACGCTATCTTTACTCCGTGCTTTTTTGCTTTCTCCATCGTAGAGCGAACCAGCGGTTCGTTCACCAACAGATATCCTTCAATATATATATAGTCGTATTGTGCTATCGTTTCTTCTTTAATGTCTTCGGGAGTCAACGTCGGGGCCGGCCCAAGAAATGTTCCCATTGTACGCTCTCCGTCCGGTGAAACCAATACAGTACAACAACCTGAAATACCTTCTGTTTTAACAAAATAAGGAGTTACTCCTACTTTCAAAAGTGCATCTTCATAATAGGCCCCCAAACTATCCGAGCCTATTTTCCCCAGAAATCCTGTATTCGCTCCCAGATTAGCCATAGCCCGCATGGTATTGCATACCGAACCTCCCGGAACTTGTGTCCGCTCCAGGTGTGATTGCGTTTTTTGGATAACAAGCATCTGATGTTCATCAATCATATCCATCGCACCTCTAACTATACCAATTTCGGCAAGCGGGCCATCGTCTCTCAGCCTTAATAATACATCAATCAAGGCATTCCCTAAACCTATTGTACTCATCAAATAATATTTTTTCTGCAAATATATTGCATATTTGGAAAACATCTCGTACTTTTGCCCTGCAATTACAAAAACGGGGATTGAAAAAGCCCTTAGTAATAATTAATTCTTCCTTAGCTCAGTTGGTTAGAGCATCTGACTGTTAATCAGAGGGTCCTTGGTTCAAGTCCAAGAGGAAGAGCTGAAAAAGACATTGGGAAAGACTAAAAAAATATTCTTCCTTAGCTCAGTCGGTTAGAGCATCTGACTGTTAATCAGAGGGTCCTTGGTTCAAGTCCAAGAGGAAGAGCGTCGATAGAAAGAGAATTACAGATGATGTGATTCTCTTTTTTTTATAGAACATACCATTCCCATACAACGTTGGAAAGTTGATATAATAAACTCACCGGGAATACTATTGCAACCTCCCTGAAACAAAGGTATAACTATCTTTGATACGTATATAGAAGCCAATATCTTGCGGTAGGCTATATTCTACGATTTTAACAATATTGGACTTAAATGCGGGTAAATCATTTTTAGGAACATCCATAAGGATAAACTTTACATTTGCGCCCGTGATTTTATCCTCTATAAAAATTATTTGCTTTGTTAATATATACGTCAGAGTTGCCAAGTTCTGTCATGCCATTATTCTCATTCAGCATATTAAGGGTGACGGTTCCAGCGGGATCGTCAGGAGTATTATCATCATCGTTAGAACAAGCAACAAAAAATGTTGATACTTCTTCGAAAAAACGCAAATGCATTTAACCTCTCTTTTAGTTTTATGCCACAATTCTCAAAATATCAAAGCCATTTGTGGTTTGCCAGCTATAAATATCTGAATAGAGCTTAGTTTTTGCAAAATCTTTTAATTGAAATGATAATCGAAGATGTCTGCAAAATTCATTAACAGTTGCTTTCTTCCCTAAAAATAAAGCAAATAAAGATGTTACGTCATGTCCATTACACAAATTCAGAAAATCATCTGTCTTGTTTTTATCTATAAAATCAGATATCATTTCAAAACTAAGTGAAACCTTCTTGTTTGTAGACCTTCTATTCAGTTCATCTATTAATTCTCTTTTTTTTAAAAGAACTTCATCCTTTTGCAAATCAACGACACTTCCTAATTTTAAGCCTTTAAAAAGAAATTCGTGAATGCCTTGCTCACTAAACCAACGTATATAAGCTAAAAAAGATGCTTCTAATAGTATTTTATTCCACACATCAGATCCTTCTTTGATACCATATTCTAAAAACAAATTAGATCTGACTGTATTAAAATTCAACATTGTCATTTCTATATCATGAAAATCTGTATAAAAAAGATTTTTTATTTGAGAATATTTTTTCTCGATATGAGAAAAATCGGCATCTCTAATTCCTATAACTTGATTAGATATAGATGTTAATACCTGTAAAGCTTTTTCCAACTGGATTTTACCACCATTGACATACTCGACCTTACATTTCTCTTCTTTTACGAATTTTGGATATATCTTACAATCATCTTCGCCTTCAACTAAAATCCAAACAAGACTATTTCCCGCCTGACTATTAAGAGATAAGCGTATGTCATTAATTTTGTCAATGGCATTAACATTACCTCTTAAACTTTTATCGTTTCTCATTTTATTGACATATGTTAGCTAGTGCGAAAAGATCTATAGTAAGATCCCATCTGTCATTAATTATTTGAGGAGAATGTGTTGCTATCAAAAAAGGTATATGCTTCATTTTAGCAATTTCCTCTAAATCTTTCACAAATGCTTTTTGCCAGATAACATGTAGTGATATTTCTGGTTCATCAATTAAAATAAGAGTATTAGGTGTTGTTTTAAATAATAGTTCGTAAAAAAGAACCACTTCGTTCTGTTCACCAGAAGACAAGTCTGTTAAATTTAAAATATCTCCAGCAGTTGTCTTGAAATAGAATCCATGTGTATTATCTATGACTATAGATTTGAAGGTAAATCGCTTTTCATTTAATATATTAACGAACAAATTTATTTTGCTTAAGAGTTCATCATAGACCGTTACTTTGTTTTCTGAGTCTTCTAAATAGACCGTTAAAACATTTGCTGTATCATCATTGTACTCTGTAACATCTTGACCACTAATTGAAATGCCAAATTCTTGAAGCTGCTTTTGTTTCTTTGTTAAACGTTCAAATCTTTTTTCAAATTCTTCTTTTGTTAAACGTTTTTGAGTACCAATTAATCTTTTAGGAAATGAACTGTCTAATTGTTGTGCAACGTGGTAAGCTTCTAATTGTTTTTGCGCAATCATGTCTTTCAATTCTTTTGCATAATCCTCTATAGTATTCACAAAAGATAATAACTGTTGGCTCAGTGGTCTATTAACCGATATTTTAGATTGTTTTAACAGCCTTTGTTCTTTTATTAAATATATATTTATAGCGTTTAAAACTTTCAAAACTTCTTCACTTTTATCATTTTGCTTTTTTATTAATTCAAGAATCCTATCAGGAAGACTATCATTATTTTCATTAAGAAAGTCATAAAGAGCAAACTGTTTTCCTGTTCTTTCTTCCAACCATAAATCAGGGGAAATTCTACGTATAGGATAATACCTTTCTAATTCATGGATAAGCCTATTTTCAACGGCAGAATTATAAATATAAGATTGAATTATATTTTTACCCTCTTTCAAGTCTATAATGATATCAGTTGTGTCTGCTTTTCTGCTTACTATTCGTTGTTCCTCGTCAATGATTTGTATAATTTGTTCATTTTTTTCTTTCCCTTTCTTTTTAGTGATTTCAATGCACTGACCATTGGATAAAATGATTGATATAAACTTGAAATTTAATTTTTGAAAGTAAAAGAATTTTTGATGGAATAAATTGAATATAATATTCAATATAGTGGTTTTTCCATACCCATTTGGCCCTGTCAAAATTGTAAGGTCGCTTTCTTTATTTAATTCTATATCATAATCAAACAGTCCAAAAAGCTGTCTTATTGAAATTTTTGTAATATTCATGATTTGAAATTTATATCCATTTGTTTTACAAAAACATATTCAGACTTCAAAGGTAGCAAATATTTAAGAATCAATCATGAATCACATCTTAATTCCCTTGTTTTTTCTCCTTATTAGATATTATTTTTGGTCTAAATCGCTGTTCCATACCCTGCTCAACCTCCTGATACTTCCGGCGAATGAAGTTTACCTGTATGTCGGCTTTTGTCATTCGGTTTTTAAATAATGCACCGGGTTCGACATGGCTATAGATACAGAGCGCGCGGCTACACAAAATTGGGTGACTGCGAAAATTGTCAGCCCGTTCAACAGGAACAACGTAAAATGCAGCGGTATCTTCAATACAAAATGTTGTAACCACCCGGAACTCACGCCAAAAGAAATTATCAAGCCAAACACAATCGCAGGCGATATGATAAAAGAGATTCCTTTAGCAAACAACTGTAATATATCGAGTACAACCGCTCCATTTACTTTACGTATCGCAACCTCCTTTGTCCGCCGCATAATCTCATCTTCAACAAAGCCAAACAAACCTAATAAAGAAATGGCCAACATAATTAATGACGCCACAATAACCGAATCGCGAAATAGTTTTTCATCCCGGTAAAAACTATTGTATTCTTCTTTAAACGACAGGAATACACTCTCTTCATGGTTAGAATACTGTTTAAGTTGAGCCGACAAGGATTCTATCATCCGTTGGGTTGGCGCGGATGTTAACCTCACCACAATCGCGGGATTTCTCTCCAATGCTTCCAACGGCAATATAATAATAGGAGATATTTCATTATAGACCGAATACGACTGATAATCTTTCATCACCCCACATATTGTCCATGTGTTGTCGATAAAGTCAAATTGTTTACCAATCGGGTCTTCCAGACCGGCCATCCGAATCAAGGTCTCGTTCACAATCGCTTCCTTCGTGTTTTCATCGGCCGATTCCCGGAAACTCCTGCCATTTACCAAAGGAATATTAAACGTCTTGGTAAAATCCATATCTGCAAGTAAATAACGTCCGATAAAGAGGCTCTCTTTCGTTTGTGTATCAATTACAGGATCACTGCCCAGACGATCCAAAGGCGTACCTGTCGTGACTGTCGCCGACTCAACAACCGGCAGGCGCAACAGTTCTGCTTTGGCCACCGCCTTTTGGGCGGTGGTCATATTTCCCAGCGAACTGCTTCTTATGATTGGCGCCGTATCGTATCCCATATCCCGATTCAGAATCATATGATATTGCATCATAATAATAACCAAAAGAGAGAGCATAAAAGAGATCCCTGCAAACTGGGAAAACAACAATCCGCTCTTCCATTTTTTTTTGTTATCGGCAGACAAACGGAATATTTGTGTTACCGGAATAGACGAAAACACACGCGCCGGAAAAACTCCTGTAGTCAAAAATAAAATGAGTACCACTATCGCCGACGCCCAAAGATTAGAAGGGGCAAAGATGGCTGCAAGGTCTGATTTGATAAGTATCCCGATGTATCCACGGAAAGCAAAAATAAGCAGTATGGCTAAAACAAGCGAAATAAAAGTAAGAATGGCTGTTTCAGTCATAAACATATTAAATATACCCTTATCAGAGGCACCGCTGCATTTATGAACCCCGACCCATTTCGCGCGTTTGGAAAGTCCCGAAACCGTCAATAATACATAATTCATCGCAGACGCAAATAAAAGTGCAAAAGCAAGCAAACTAAGGATCAGGCTTGTTCTCTTCACCTGTGGATCCGTCATATGGATCGCCGTAACAGGACGAAGAAAAAGCTGACGCACAGTCCCCTCCTTGATTTCCGCGTCCACATCATAATGCCGCCGCATCATATCAGGAATTTTGGCTTCAACATCTTTCGGATTAACACCTTTCCTCAACTTCACATAGCCATTGAATCCTCCCATGCCCCGCCAGTTTTCCCGGCTCATGCCCCGTTCATACATCGTGTTGAAACTCATCACCAAATCCAATTCTAAATGGGAGTTCTTGGGTATATCCTTAAATATACCCGCTACGGTAATAACATATTCTCCATCAATCATGCGTTTACCCAACGGGTTTTCGTCGCCAAATGCCCGCCGCGCAAAAGTCTCCGAAACAAATACATGAAACGGCTTTCCCATATCAGCCGTATTCCCCACGACAACGGGAAGGCCAAATGTCTGAAAGAACAAAGAGTCGGCAATGAGTTGCTTCCCCGCAACTTTCTTATCGCCCAATATAAATTCTATATCGCCGGAACCATTTGTCATCACAGTACCCGCTTCTATTTCGGGAAACTCCTGAACCATTGTCGGGACAAAAGGTGCATTAATGGTGCGCGCTTCCTCCGCATCCTGCCCATTCACATTCCATTTAATGGTCACATTGTATATTCGTTCTTTATCCGGATAAAAATTGTCGTATGACATATCAAAGGCCACCTGTGAAAAGAGCACAAGCGCTACAACTAAACCCAACGTGAGAGATATAACCTTCACCAGATTACTCGTCTTGTTTCTCACTAAATACCTGATGCTGTAAAATAACTGTTTCATATCTATAAGTAACATTTATAAGCTGTGGACTTAACATTCCTACTGCAAATTATATGCCATAACAAGTATTTATTTGTTACACAAGCCATTATCAGTTTTATCACATCCTGCGACTGTCCAAAATTTTGCTCTACTGTAAAAAAATTAGACATTTCCTATCAAACTTAGCCCCCCCATCGGAAGGCATTTTTCATTTTGAAAAAGACGACTCGTTCTACAAAATATCAATGTGTCATTTTGTTAATTTTACCCTCGCGTGGCTGCCGTTTTTGAAGGCAAGTCTTGGAGTCCGTCGGAAAAAAGCCGCTCTCGCGAAGTTCGGAATTGACATTTCGCAATCATTTAACCCACTATCCCATATGTTGGATGGATGAAACAAAGAAAAACATATCCAAATGTTCCAACGAGCATTGAATATGATATCTTTTTATCTATTTATTTTTATCTGTTTTTTAACACAAAAGAGTAGTTAAAACAGGTTTTTAATTACATTTTTATGTCATAAAATCTCAACCTGCCAGCGATCGTTTAAAATTCATCTGGATGAATTTTAAAAATATGCAGTTGATTTACCCCAATTATCCCAATGAAATGGGGAAAAGAAACAGATGAATTTACAAAAACGACCCGATTTTTGCATCTATTCGCTAAAAAAACACACAAAAACAATCAATAAAACCCTCTTAACTCTCCGTTTTTTTAATTTTCCTCAATTAGCGTATTAGCAAAAAACACAAAATCATCAAAAAATGATAGCCGGCAAGCATTTATAGTATCTATTTGTTTTATGGATGTATCATTTTTATTCCGTACCTTTGCCTTGATTTTGGTGATGATGTTTCCAAAGGCTACGGAAACACATTGAAAAGGGAATCAGGTGTAAATCCTGAACAGACCCGCTGCTGTAAGCTCTACCAAAAATCTTTGAGCAACACTCAAGTCCACTGTTCCGAAAGGAATGGGAAGGGAGTTCAAAGATGGAGTAAGTCAGAAGACCTGCCAATTTCGAAAGTTAAAAGCTTTCTGGGATTAGAGCTTGAGACAAACAAAGACAGATGTGAGAGCATACTGCCGTGTTTATCGCAGTGGTTTCTTATTGAATCTCCGAAAGCTGTTTGGTTTATAAATAAAACGAACAGCAAGGATGTTGCCATTAGGCAAAATCAGGGTAATTGTGCCCTTGTTGTAGCCAGCCGGGGATATTCCGGCACACGTTGTCTTCCTCGGGGAAAACACAAATGAGACCTGAATAATACTGAAATAAATACAAATGAGAATGAAAATAAAAATACTCCTGTTTTTAAGTTTGGCAAGCATTTAAGTTTGTAATTAAATAACAATATGTTTAACAAATAATTTAATACACAATGAAGAAAATTATTTTATTTCTAGTTGCACTGTTTACGAGTGCAGGGCTTCATTTCACATTACAAGCCCAACAACGAGAGGGAAATGTGATAAAAGTGCAAGGACACGTTCACGAAGTGTTAACAAAGCAAGCAGCAGAAGGCAAGCTTAAAGCAAAATCGGTCAAGGCAACGACCGGGACAGTCACGGATATTGATCCGACTGATATTGATTTTTTGGTAGGTTGTGTCGATGAAAATTTACCTGTTGACACAGCTTATTTATTAGTGAAATGGACAGATGGGAAACGAACTCCAGCACAAGGGGACAGTATCCTTCTTTGGGGATATCGTTGGAATTCTACCTCCGGCGGGTTTCCTGTTACAAAAACAACAATCGATATGATTCGCGCTGTTGCGAATTTTGATTGCCGTTTTTCATCATTGTTACAAAACACCGGAGCAGGCAATTTTACCGTAGGTGGTTTTGGGTATCATCATGGGGTCTCAAATGCTCGTGTACCTGTGGTCTTTCATTTCCTTCAAGCAGCAGCAGATCCATTTGTGAGCTTCAACTATGCAGAAACTCCTAACTGTGTCGCCGGGCAGTATGCTGTGCCCAGCACACCAGAGGATCAGGCAATATTAGCTTTAGGGGTTTCTGCTAATACTGGTATTATCAGGCATCCGTTTGACGCCAGTTACAGCTATCCTGCTTACGATTACGATCATTGGTCAATAGCCGCAGGGTTTGACAACGTAAATAACGTATGGCAAGCGGGTTGGAACAATGGCTATTGGGCGTTCTATTCCAAAGAGGGATTGGTAGGCGATTACGGTTATGCTCCAGCAGGGGTTGCCTTACGCCAGTTGAATAATAGATCAGTTGATTATTTCGTTTTTGCTCCGGCGGATTTTAATGTTCCTGTAAACTTGGATGGTGATTATTTTGTTCCAGAATTAAATTGTGCACCATGTGCTGATTGCTTTGAATAGAATCAATTATAGAGGGGGGGCAAAAAAATGATTCCTTTTTACCCCCCCCCCCTCTTTCTATAATAACAATATGAAAAAGTTTTTTTTACTTTTTATTCTATTCTTTCTGTTTTTTTCAACAGGAAGTATTATTGCGGAAACTCGCACCGTAACAACAAACGCTGATGATGGTGAAGGATCTTTCAGAGCAATATTAGCCCAAATGCAAGATGGTGATATACTTGTGTTTTCACCAGATTTAGAGCCTATAACAATAGAATCAACGATACTTTACATCAGTGATAATAACACAGGCTTTACTATTCAAGGAAATGGTGTAACGATAATAGGAAAGCCTGAAATAACGTTGTCTTTTGGACGTCAGAACCAAAACCAGCGAAATTTAACTACATTAGTGCTTGAAAACATTAATTTCAAAAATTTTGAAACCGTATATCTTGTTGCCGTAAATATGTCTGCTAAAAACGTAACGTTTGTAGCAGAGGATGATGAAATATGCGCTGTTCACCTTTATGCACGTAGCAATCAGACTTTATCTTATAATACATTTGAAGGCTGTTCTTTTATTGGAGAAGGAAGTGGTACGATGGGAGTTACATACAGTGCACGAACAAATAGCTATGGTTCTGATATACAATTTATCTCTTGTACTTTCAAAAATGGAAATAATATTGCAGAGACAAGTGGAACTTTAATTTACCCTGGAAGCTATACAGATAAAATCAATTCAACTCTTACAAATTGTGTATTAATAGATAATAATTACACAAATACAGTTCCTTCCATTAACTCTCAAAACTTTACATCCAAAGGCTACAATGTCATCATGGGCAGCGTGAATGGCGAGTGGACAGATAGTCCTGCTTGGAAACAAGGATCTGATGTTATCTTAAAAGGAGTTGGTGATGATGCGGATGCTTCTCCACTAATGCTTGACGAGGGTATCTATAAAGTGGTAGCAGGCGGTCCTGCTGATAAACATTTACCTGCGAATACGACAATAGAAGGCGTAACCTTCCCTCAAAAGGATTTGCTTGAAAACACGATTGATTATACCAAAGCTACTCATAGTGGAGCTTATCAGGTTGTTTATGGAGAAGATACGGGAGGTAGTAATCATCCGACTGCTATTAATCTTGGCGGCGCTATGGATGGGCAAGAGTTTTTTAGTGAAGCAACGCTTCAACTCTCAGCTAGCGTCTCTCCGAATGGTATCGACCAAAGTGTGACCTGGATAAGTAGCAACGAAGAAATTGCATCAATCGACAATACAGGCTTAGTTACTCTTTTGCCAACTACAGCAACGGAGAACAAAGAAGTCACGTTCACAGCAACCACTATTGCCGAAGACGCAAGCGGCAATCCTTTGGAAGCATCTGTCACGATTGTAGTAAAGCCATACGTTCATGTTACGGAAATTCGGCTTAAAACGAACACATACAAATCGTTAATCAATATCCCGATATTATTAAGCAGGGTTAACGGCAATCCCGATAAGTCAAGTGAGGTAGAAGCTGTTGTATTGCCAGAGAATGCGAATAGCCGGACGTTCACTTGGTCTATTAATAATGATGAGGTGGCTACATTGGGTACTTTCAATGCTGCTTATTGGAGCTTGACGGGCAAGAAGCCAGGCACGGTTACGTTGACAGCAACTTCCGAAGATGGCAATGTAACTGCTACTTGCGAATTTACTTTTCATGCAGCCTACAATGACGAAAACAAGGGTGTCTTTATGCTGACCGAGGGTGCCTACCCCGGCGGCGGTATATTACATTATTTATATAAAGACGGGCTTTGGGATTATGATGTATATGGTGCGATAAATAATAGTTCTTTAGGTATTACTACGCAGTATGGAACAATCTATGGCGATAAGTTTTATTTTGTTTCCAAGCAAGGCCCGAGGCTAGTTGTTGCCGATGCGGTGACCGTGAAAGAACATAAGTCATTCAATTCTTTTGGAAAGGTTCAAACGAATGATATAGACGGACGCGCATTCCTCGGTGTAGATGAAAAGATCGGCTATGTAGGTACCTCGCATGGTATTTGTGTAGTGGACTTGGAAGCACTTCTTGAAGGAGATGAAAAAACCGTTGCAGACTTACCTTATACCACCATCGAAGGCACCGGCAGTGATGGTGGACTTTATAGTGGTCAGGTAGGTACGATGATTCGTGTTGGTGACAGAGTGTTTGCCGTGCAACAAAACAAGGGGCTGTTGGTGATTGACGCTTTGACGCATACGTTGGAGAGAACATTGACCGGATATAACTTTGCGACACTTGCCCAATCTCTTGACGGCTATCTCTGGTCGGGTACTTCAAAGTCCGCATCAACCGGCGAATATGAAGAGGAGTCAGGTAATGTATTATTGCGCATCGACCCTTGGACGTTGGAAACAAAGGAGATTATCTTGCCGTCAGGCATCAATGGTCCTTCTGTAGCTTGGGGAGCTTGGCAAGCCGATCCATTCGTTGGCAGCATGCAAGAAAACAAACTTTACTGGAAGAATGATCCACAGAAGATTTATCAATATGATATTGCAACCAATACAATCGAGACAGTGTTTAATTGTTCCAACGAAGAAATTCCGGAAGAGCATCAGATAGACAATTACGAGGAAAAATGGAGCATGTACGGCACCTCTTTCCGCCTTGATCCGATAACAGACGATATCTATGTATGGATTTCATTGTTTAATACTCATGCACCCAATTCTCAAAGAGCAGTTTGGAAGGCACAAAAGATTAATCATAAGACGAACGAAATAATCGATTATCCTATGAGGAGTGGTTACTGGTTCCCTTCTCTCTGGATATTTCAGGACAATTACGCCCCCGTTATCTCCGACAACTTCACTGATGTCAATGTCAGCGAAGAAACCCGAATCTACCTGGGCGATTTGGTTACCGACGTCGATAATATGGATGCAGGCATTATCAAGAGCATTCTTCCCGGATACGACGAGGAATTGATTTCCGCCCGCGTTTGGCGCGACTCATTGTATATCACACCAATAAAAGCGCTTGCAGAAGAAGAATCAACAACTCTTACGCTGAAAGCCAATTCCAACGGTCAGGTGGTAACGAAGAGCATCACTGTTACCGTTGGAGCTGGTGCAACGGCAGCGATTCCGGTTACCGGCGTTACGCTCAACCATACAACTGCCGGGTTGAAAGTTGGAGAAACCTTGCAACTGACAGCGACCGTCGCTCCTAACAATGCTGATAATAAAGCGGTTACCTGGACTTCCAATAATCCGGCTATCGCTTCGGTATCTTCCGAAGGATTGATAACGGCTCATGCCGCACCGGGTACGGCTGTAATCACGGTAACGACCGCTGATGGATCTCATACGGCAAGATGTACGGTAACAACGTTGCAGACAGGCGGAACGGAAATCAATCCGTTTGAACTGACTCAAAAGGCCTTGTCGTTGTTCCCGAACCAAACGGTAACGCTGGCTCTGACCGCGCCGCAACATTTCAATGTAACGTGGTCTTCTTCCAATAGCTCGGTGGCAACCGTAAGCCGTACCGGAGAAGTACGAAGCGTAGCGGCAGGTACTGCCTATATCATCGCCCGTGATGTGGAACAGGGAAAATCGGATATCTGTGTAGTAACCGTTACCAACCTGCCCACAACACCGGAAAGTATTACGTTGAATACTTCGCTCCTGTCGCTTATGGAGGGAGAAACGACAACGCTTACAACAACCTTATCTTCCGGCTTGACGGGCAAGACTATCACATGGAGTTCGTCCGACAAGGCTGTTGCCGACGTAACATCGGGAGGTCTGGTGATCGCAGTCGCTCCGGGAACTTGTATCATCAAGGCAAGCATCGGCACTTACGAAGCGACTTGTATCATTGTTGTTTCGGCTTATAGCGGAGATGCAAGCGTTACCGGTATTACACAGAATGAGGCGTTTGTGGTTGTTCCCGTATATCCGGGAGCCTCTTATTACCTGATACATCTTTATAAGAAAATCGGTAATACATTGGAACCGCATTATACATTGAAAGTTACGCCCGACGGGCATGTTACCATGCTCCGTTCCGCAGGAACTACCCTGTCGGTTCAATTGAATTATCTGGAATCAGGCACTTCATACGTGGCGGATATTGAAACAGTCAAAGAGACAAACGGAAAAGCAGAAATCATCCGGACAAAAACCGTAGGCTTCACCACCCTAGGAACACCCACCGGCATCAAGGATGTTACTTCCTCCGATGCAAAAGTATGGTATTCCAACGGAACGCTCCATCTGGAAAACCTGAACGGACATAGCGCTCATTTGTTCCGGCTTAGCGGACAAGGCGTCGCTGTGATCAAGGTCAATTCGGATTATGAAACCTATCGTGGAAGTCTTCCGGCAGGAATATACATCCTAACGGCGGAAAAAGGCGGAAGCAGAAAAACATTTAAGATCGTTGTTCTGTAAACTATAGAAGTGGGAGGAGGCAAATGCTTCCTCCTGCTTATTTTTTTAATTCAATAAACATTTAGGACCTTTGTCCACGCATTGGTTCACTTTCCGTTTTCAAGGAAAGCGATTAAAAGAGAATCAGGTGTAAGGCAGACTGTGATTCGGCTCAACTGCCTGTAAATGAAAAAATATTAAACAAAAGTGATCTATCAAAATAATATCTACTTTTGCATACTAAACGGTAGGTATTATGAATGATTCAAAGAAACAAATTTTGCTGACAGCTACAAAGCTTTTCCTCAAGAACCCATATAAAGAAGTGTCCTTGCAGGATATCGTAAATGAAGTAGGATTGACAAAAGGGGCGTTTTACCATTATTATACAAGTAAAGAACAGCTATTTGAAGAGGCTGTCAAATACTTCTATAATCATATCCTTATTTCCAATTATAACAATTTCCCAAAAACTTCTTTGAAAGAATTTTATGAAAGCTATTTGGTTGAAATTCAAGAACCGGATGAGTTTGATGATATGGAAAATGATACAAACTTCTTCATCTTTCTGTCGGAAGCATCCAAAAAGATTCCCAATTTCAAAGAAATACATACGGCTCAGCGAAAAAAGGAGCTTTGGGCATGGGCTGAAATCATTGAAACAGCCAAATATAACAAAGAAATTAAAACCCATATATCCAACGAAGATTTGGCGATGTTTTTTCAGAATATAAGCGATGGAGCTTTATTGAATATGACACTCGGTCAATACGATGAACGAGATTCATTACAAGGTATTAAGAGGGACTGGGATAACCTATATGATTTGATCAAGGTACATAAGAAATAAAAAAAAACTTTTTTCCCCTTCTTTTAAAATATTTTCTCTCGTCAGTTGTCTGCATAAGTAGAGCGCTCATAAAAGCAATAATTTGTAAAACGTCTAAAAAGAAAAAAGTTATGATGACAAGAAATTTTGGAATGGGATTCTTCGGAAGAGGTCATTTCGATAAAGATGCAAGGAAACAGTTTCAGGAAAAATGGTCAAAGATGACCGATAGTGAGAAACTCGAATTTATGAATAAAAGAGTAGAGCATATAGGAGAAGATCATTTTTCGGTTGAAGCGATAGATGCCCGTTGTGAAGAGTGGATGAAAATGTCGGCAGAAGAAAAACAGGCATTCGTTGATAAGCGGAAACAGGCATTTGAAGAAAGAATGGGTGGCATGAGTGGTTTTTGCGGACACATGCACCCGTAAAACAAAAAGAATGATGAAGAGCACTTGTTCTATTTTTTCAGAAAATGAAGGAGTGTTCTCCTTTCTCCAATTTATTGACAATAAATAGTTTAATGATATGAAATCTAAAAGTATGTTTATCCTTCTTTGGATTATTGTGTTAGCGGCAATAGGAGCAGTGGTTATGCTACTATGGAATTTTCTGATGCCGGGCATTTTCGGAATGGCTACGATTAACTACTGGCAAGCAGCAGGATTGTTTATACTTGCCCGTATTGTGTTTGGAGGTTTTGGCCGAGGTAGTATGATGGGTGGAATGTGGCATGGGCACAAAAACCCGATCCATGAAAAATGGAAAAAAATGACACCGGAGCAACAAAAGGAATTTATCAACAGAAGACGGCAATTCGGATTTGGACATCCTTTCGGAATGGAGCGTTTTGGCATGAAAGAACATGGAGAACACGGAAACGAGGATAAATGAGTACGGAGAAAAAGCGAGAGTGGAAAAACTGGTAAAAGAACACCAACCTCGCTTAAAATCATTTATCCGAAAGAGAGTTTCCAACAATGAAGATGCAGACGATATTTTGCAGGACGTGTTCTATCAATTGGTTAAAGCCATTGATAACAATGTCAGTCCAATCGAGCAGGTTACGGCATGGTTGTACCGGGTAGCCCGGAACACAATTATCAATAAGGGTAAGAAAAAGCAGGAAGAAGAGTTACCCCTTCTTGATTGCGATGATGATGAAAACGTATTGACAGAATTTTCCAAAGTTCTGTTTAATGATGACAATCCGACACCGGAAACAGACTATCTGCGTTCGCTTGTGTGGCAGGAACTCGAAATGGCCTTGTCGGAATTGTCTCCCGAACAAAGAGAAGCTTTTGAACTTACTGAGTTGGACGGCTTGCCTGTGAAAGAGGTGGCAAAAAACTTGAACATACCGGTCAATACTATATTATCGCGAAAACATTATGCAGTAAAATACCTGCGTAAACGATTAAATGAATTATATAAAGATTTTTTAGAACAATAATTTTTTTACGCAGCAACATACCTAATGGTAGGTATTTGATAAATGGATCATATGAAAACAATTTTTAGAATTTACGTTGTTGCCGTCTTACTTGTCGTAAGTGGTAGTAAATGTTTGGCGCAGGATAATACGAGTAAGGCATTAACTCTGTCGGATTGCTTCGGGTATGCGTTTGAGAATAGTTATGACCTGCGGAAATCCGTATTAGACAGGTTGGAATCCGAAGCTGCTCATCGTGAAAATAAAGCCGCTTTACTCCCTCAAATAACAGGCTCGGTTAGTCTGACCAATAATATACAGTTAGCATCAATGCTTATGCCCGGCGAATTTTTCGGATACGACGGGGATATAGCCGTTGAAATGGGCGCTAAATATAATTCCTATGCAGGTTTGGATTTGGAACAGGTTATTTTCGATGCCAACCTTTTCACGGGCATTAAAATCAGCCGGAATGCGCGTGAACTCTCGCGGTTAAAGGAACAAATGACAAAAGAAGAACTTATCTATAATATCGGGAATGCCTATTACGATATTATTTATTCGCAAAAATTGTTGGAGAGCAACCTGCTAACCCTTGCAATCATGGATTCTATTTATGTAAAAACCGAATTACAGGTAGCCCAAAACATTACCCGTGAAATAGACCTGAATAGAATGAAGGTTCGTATCAGCAACATGAAAGTAGATATTCATAAGTCGCTGGCGACAATCGTACAGCAAAAAAACTATTTGAAAGTTCTTATCGGAATGCCTATCGGATATGATTTTATGGTAACGGAGCAAATCGAAGCGCCGACTGCCGAAAGAATATTTATAGAGGACACCCATATACGCAATCGGATTGACCTTCAACTACTCGACAGAGAGCAAACAACGGCTTCTCTTGAAGTCAGGCAAATAAAGAACTCCTATATACCTACCCTTTCTTTACAGGCTTTGTCCTCTTATAATTTTGAAGCGCAGAAATTTCAACTTAGTAATTCGCAATTTTGGTCTAACGGGACGTATGTTCAGCTTACCTTATCCGTTCCCATTTTCGACGGTGGTCAGAAGCGCCATAAAATACGACAGGCGCAATACAAACTCCAAAGGGTGCAAGAAGATATAAAACAAACGGAGCAGAATATTCTCGGCGACCGTGAAAGTTACCGTGCATTGCTACTTGTTGGCTATAATAGCGTACAGGCTCAACATGAGAATTTGGATATTGCCGAAAAGACCTATCAACAAGGGATTATGCTTTATGAAGAAGGTCTTTACAGCATTACAGACCTTCTTGATACGGAAAAATCATTTCGGGAAGCACAAACAGCATATACTTACGAACTCGTAAATTATCAAAAGACCCTGCTCGACCTGATGAAAGCAGAGGGAACGCTGAATACATTAGTCAATAACAACAAAAAATAATAGAAATGAAAGTAAAGAAAATCGTCAATATCCTGATTGTTGTAGCACTTATGGGGTTAGTAGTATGGAAGCTCGCCTCCAATAAAAAGGAAATGGATGAAGTGGCAGCCCGCTCGTTAATCGTAAACCCGACCGTACCCGTTCGGGTAGAACAGGTACGGATGCAGTCTGTTACAGGCAATATAAATATCGATGGCCGCATACAGGCGACAAATGAAGTTACGCTGTATTCAAAAGCACAAGGAATTGTGCTTACTAAATTTAAGAAAACAGGAGACTTAGTGAGCAAAGGAACTGTTATTGCTCAAGTTGAAGACAATGTAGTAAAAGAATCTCTCCGTTTTGCAAGAATGAATCTTGCCAATGCCGAAATGGATGTGGAGCGATATAAAAAATTGGCTGATGCGGGTGCCGTTACCCAACGGGAATACGAAGCTATCCTTGTAACTTATCGTGAAACACAAAAGGCTGTAACCGAGTTGCAAGACCAGTTAAACAATACGACACTTGTTTCGCCAATAAACGGCATTCT
>JAIRRS010000087.1 GCA_031255855.1 Tannerellaceae bacterium
CGGTCTCTGAAAATACGCCCTATCAGATGAACGCTTTCGTGCGTTATCACCGAATACTTAACATTTGCCGGTATCACTACGTAGTAATCCGATATTCTTTTCTGAAAAACAAACCCTGCACAATTTTTAGAAAGATCCTCATCCGGCGAATCCGAACAATATATGCGAAGATTTCTATCATCTACGCATTTGTCGGGATTATCTGTTACAAGTATGTGTACGTCGCACAGGAATACGTCCGATTTTATCTTCTTTTCCTTAGTCATTACACTGTCGGTTCAAACACATCCGAAGCACTCTCTTCCTGTATCTGCCGCATAGTTTCGTCGACATTGTCGGACCAGCCAAGATTTTTAATCCCCTCTTTTTGCGACATAATGGCCTTTCCTCCGGTAGCTGTCATAATGTTTGTAATTATATCCTTATCGTCTGTAATAGTAAATGGGGTGACCTCTATTGTTACCTGCAGATTGTCAATATCTTTTTCTCTTCCGGGTATCATGGTTTTTAGAAATGCTTTTATTACATTCACTTCCCTGTCGAGCATCTCTAACAGTCGACCGCTTTCATCCTTTACCTTCAACTGTGCATCAATGAACATTTGCTTTCGTGCTTCTCCGCTCATCGGGGTCGACTTCATACTCTCGTAGCTCCAGTCCGGAAGCTGTAACTGGGTAAAAAATGATTGGCGAAGCTCCCCTATGTAAAATTTAAGATTTTCTATCGCCTGCTCCCATGTGACATATTTTAGTTCTGAACCTTTTGGATATTGAAAGACGCCTTTAAATTCTTGCTTTTCGCTTTTTTCGTTGCCAAAATTGATTTCCTCATCAGCAAATAAGGCAATCAGCGGCTTACTGTTTTTTCTTAAATAATTTCCGTTCCGGCTTAACGCCCATTCTATTTCATAAACAGTGTCTGATGTATCCTCCCATGCGGGAGTAGGACGGGAGCAATAAACCGCCGGTATTTTTCCGATGGTGGAGATTTCGGAAAATTCTTCCTCCCATCCGCTGTCATTTTTATAACGAATGTGCTTATTGGCAGTATACACATCAAGATATTCCACATCTTTATCACCCTCTTTGCGATTGTATCCGAACGACAATGCAATAAGATCGCCCGTCTCTTCGTCAAAAAGAGGATAAATTCCATCTCCATTCATTGGCGAATAGTTTCGGCATCGCAATTTCAATTTACTTTCAAATCCGTAAATCGTATTCGATTCCTCTATTGCAAACCATATTGTAGCCACTTCACACCCCGCATAAAGCATATTCCCGCGTTCAATATTGACCGAATCAATGCGGTTGCGTTTCAATATCGCCTCAATAGCTCCTGCTACTTCTTTCTCTCCGTCGGTCCGTGGGTTGTAAATGCGCTTTACGGGGATGCCGAAACATAATTCGGTTGTTCTTTTGGCAGCCAATCGCTGTAAATCCAACGTGATACGTGTCACTTTCTCAACATTTCCATCTTCGTCTATTACATCCTGATAGGATGCGTCTTTCATAACGGGATGTTCTTTGGGGTCATATTCTTTATTTAAATCATCCCAATTGGGCAAATCAATTCTCTTTGCCTGCAGTCGTTCTACAATCTCTTCGGGATTTCCCGATAATACATCTTCTATATTCATAATTATATATTTTAATATGCTTGTTTTGCTAATCGTGAGGTGTTTACCTGCTTTTTATCTTTCAGATGGTAATCCGCCGAATAGGACAGTAAATCAACATACTCATCGTGTGGTTTATTCGGAAAACCACAGATCTGCCCGACAAATTCATCGTTCCATGCACCGGCGACAAGGAACACGCGCCCACATTCGACCTTTGCGGATTGTCCCGTTAAACGAGTTTCTTTGCTATCCTGTATTAGTTCGCTGTCTATTTCACGAACATTCAGCGATGTTGATTCTTTCAGCTGATCAACAACGGAAATCCCGTTTGCTTTCGGTTCTATTCTTATCGTACTACCGGATGATGTATAGCCGTTCGCTTTTGCAAAATCCGGAATGAACTTTATTAAATCCGGGAACTTCTTATACACGCTCGCTGCGCAGGTTATGTACATGTTATTTCCGATCCTGCAGGTTCCGATGATACCGGACGGATCATTTCTCGCCTCGCCTGTTTTACGCCTCTTCTCTTCTTCTTTGAAAGCGGTATCGACGAAGAAGTGGACCGGCTCTCGCCCATGCAGGCGCGAGAAGTCTTCCGGGGTGATATACTTGAACCATTCGTTTTTGACAATATTTCCTCCGTCGGCAACGGGATTTTGTTCATATTGACCGGCATAGCCTCGTGAACCCAAATCAATTAGCTGCTCGGCAAGAACTTCTCTTGACAACCGAACAGGGTCAAGCATTCCGTCAATGTATTTGTCCCTATACTCGGCGGGCTTAACATTATCGGTAAGCTCTGCGGGTAAACATATATGCCGTACCTTTTCGCTCTTTTTTGCAAGGATATAGCCCGTAACGTCCAACTCATGCAATCGCTGCATGATTGTTATTGTCGGCGTATTCTTTTTATCCACTTTACGGCTGGCCAGCGTTTTTGTGTGTTCGTTGGCTGTGTTTCTATCAGCATCGGAAGCCGCTTGCGAGGGGTTTAACGGGTCATCATTGATAATTATATGAGCGTGTTTCCCGGTAATAGTACCGCCCGT
>JAIRRS010000065.1 GCA_031255855.1 Tannerellaceae bacterium
ATTGCATTAGGGCCTTACCTGAAAGAAAAGTTCGGATTGCCGGTCTTTATCAATAACGACGGGAATCTCTTCGCTTACGGCGAAGCGCTTGCGGGTGCATTACCGGAAATCAACCGGCAATTGGAAGCTGCCGGAAACCCCAAACGGTATCGTAATTTGCTCGCGGTAACCCTTGGTACAGGCTTTGGCGGCGGCGTAGTAATAGATAACAGGCTTTTATCGGGAGACAATGGCTGCGGAGGCGACGTCTGGTTATCGGCAAACAAGTATGACAACCGGCTTCTTGCCGAGGAAGGTATAAGTATCCGTGCCGTGATGAGGGTATATCGCGAATTGTCCGGTGATGAATCAACTATTTCTCCAAAAGAGATTTTTGAAATTGCCGAAGGTACAAAAGCGGGCAATAAGGAAGCGGCAATAAAGAGTTTTGAAAAGCTCGGAGAGATTGCCGGTTTCACTATTTCCGAATCGCTGAATATTGTGGATGGAATCGTTGTCATAGGCGGAGGGGTTGCAAATGCGCATAAATATATTCTTCCCGCGATGATCGAAGAAATGAATGGGGTCAGAAAAACCGTCAAAGGAGACATCTTTCCGCGACTACAAATGAAAGCCTATAATCTCGAAGATGAAAAAGAGAAGGCGCTTTTTCTGAAGAATGAATCAAAAATAGTGACTATCCCCGAAAGCAGTAACACCGCAATATATCATGCGGTAAAAAAGATCGGCGTAAAAACAAGTGCGCTGGGAACGAGCAAAGCCATTGCAATCGGGGCATACAATTTCGCACTTCACCACCTATGATAACCTATACTATTAGTCTTTACTAATTATGACTTAGAACCTATAATGATGAATGAGCTAAAAATTTAATTATTTAAAAATTTGAGGAATGAAAAAACAAATTTCAAGTCTGAAGAGAAGAATTATATTCACGCTTATGTGGACATCTTCTCTATGTGTTTTTACACAGAATTTAACTGTCTCAGGAACAGTTACTGATGTAAATAGTAATCTGTTAATTGGAGTTACCATACAGGTTTCCGGTACCACAAATGGTACAATTACCGATGTGAATGGTAATTTCATATTGAACAATGTACCATTAAACGGAACATTGGAAGTGTCCTATGTAGGTATGGAAACCCAGACTATTCAGGTAGAAGGACGTACTACCTTTAAAGTTATCTTGTCCGAAGATAATGAACTATTGGAAGAAGTCGTAGTAGTGGGATATGGTGTTCAAAAAAAGGTAAATATGACAGGTGCTATTTCGGCTGTAGATTTCAGTAAATCTGCCGAAAGCAGACCTATAACATCTATATCCGCCGGATTAGCCGGGCTATCCTCTGGAGTATATATCAGTCAGAGCGGTGGTGGACGCCCGGGTTATGATGGCGCAACCATTCGTATACGTGGCCAAGGTACATTAAATGATAATAATCCGCTGATAATTATAGACGGTACTGTCGGAAATATGGAGGATGTAAACCCTCAGGATGTAGCAAGTATATCAGTATTAAAAGACGCAGCTTCATCAGCTATCTATGGATCAAGAGCTGCTAATGGGGTTATTCTAATCACAACTAAAAGAGGACAATCGGGAGATGCCAGGATCACCTATAGCGGACAATTGATAGCCCAAAACGTGAGTAATAAATTGGATATAGTTTCCAACTATGCTGATTATATGGAACTTATCAATGAAGCATACCACAATACTAATCCGACGACACTGAAACCTTTTAGTACGGAAAAGATACAAGAATGGAGGAACGCGGGATATAGTAATCCGATGAAGTATCCAAATACAGACTGGCAGGATGAGGTGTTTAGTACCGGTTGGATGCAGAATCATACGCTGTCGATCAGCGGAGGAAATGAAAAGACAAAATACCTCTTCTCCGGAAATATAACTAATAATCCAGGAGTAATGGAAAATTCTAAATATGAGAGGTATAATGCACGTATGAATATCGACACTGAAGTGAAAAAATGGCTTACAGTAGGGGTCAGCGCATATGGCTATGCGGGTAAAGCAGATATAGGTACTGACGCGATGAATACCGTATATAGTTTTACTATCGCAACTACCCCCGGCATGTATCTACGATCGGATGATGGTCGCTACGGAGGTATGAATAACTCGGAAGATGAAATACAATCAGCCAATAACAATCCTCTTTTCCAACTGAATATAAGAAAAGGGCATATTAAGACAAATAAAATTGTGTCCCGTTTTTACGGAAGATTGACTCCAATAAAAGATTTGGGTATTGAAACATCATATACCTATGATTTCACAGATCGTTTTACCTATTCTCAACCCGTAGCGCATGATATTTGGAATTTTCACGAAGATGTTATTCAGCAAAAGGCGAATGTCCGTACTTCAGTGACGAATAACAATGAAAAATGGTATAGAAATCTTGCTGACATCGTGGCAACATATAATTTCAAAACAGATCAGTTAGATGCTACGGCAATGGCCGGTGCTAGTCAAGAATCTTACCGTAAGCAATGGGTATATGCCAGCGCCAAAGATTTGGTTTCGAGTGAAGCGACAGAATTGGATGCCGCATCTTCTGAGTTTTCAGCAGCAGGTAATTACACAAATTGGGCCATGCACTCATATTTTGGGCGTCTTAATTTAGCCTGGGCACAGAAGTATCTACTCAATATGAACGTGCGTAGGGATGGTTCTTCCAGATTCCGATCTGGAAGTAGTCGTTGGGGAGTTTTTCCATCTTTCTCAGCGGCATGGCGTATAAATGAGGAAGGATTTATGGCTAATTCGCGCAGTTGGCTTGACCAACTTAAGGCAAGAGCCTCGTGGGGCACTCTTGGTAATAATGCAATGCCCTCAGGATTAACGAATGATGGTAATTACCTATATCTTTCGATATATGAGAAAGCCAATTATCCTTTGAATGGTGAACTACAACAAGGAGTTGCTCAATTAAGTTTGTCGAATGCCCTTTTAACATGGGAGACAGCCTACATAAGCAACCTTGGTATAGATTTCACTATGTTAAATCAACGATTGAACGGAAGTGTAGACTATTTTATAAAAACAACAAAAAATATATTGATTGACTTGCCTGCCCCATTGGTACATGGGACATCCATTATTCCGGCCACAAATGCTGCAACTGTACGCAATAACGGGTTGGAAATAAATCTGGGATGGAATGATAAAATCGGAAAAGTATCATATAACATAGGGTTAAACTATACTTATGTAAAAAATAAAGTTGTGAAATATAAAGGAGACGTCAAAGATGTCAAAAGCAATGGTTTATTACAGGAAGGTTATCCGATTATGGCGACCTATGTACTATCTGTGGATCGGATAGTCCAGACAGACGAAGACTTGGCTTTAGTGCAAACCATGGTCGATCAAAATCCAAATGCTTTTAGTGCATATGGAAGACCCCTAAAAGGGGATTTCTTATATAAAGATACAAATAGTGATGGTCTGATTAATGATGAAGACAGGATAACAGTCGGAAATGGTCCCAATCCTACCTCCACTTATGGTTTCAATTTAGGTATGGCTTGGAAAGGAATAGATTTTTCCTGCCTCTTGCAGGGTATTGGCGGTTATAAGGTCTATGTTCTGGGGGGATGGCGCCAACCTACTGTACGCAAAGGATATATGATCAATCAGGATATTGCCGATAATCGATGGTATGAAGGTCGTACAGATGATGCTTCCCAACCCCGTTTACTATTGGATGGCAATTCAAGGAATAGTCGGCCAAGCAATCATTGGGTACAGGATAAATCGTATATGAGAGTAAAAAATATTCAACTGGGTTACACATTCCCCAATAGGATAATCGAGAAAGCGATGTTACAATCCTTGCGTATTTATACTAGTATAGATAATGCATTCACCTTTACCAAATATAAAGGTCTGGATCCTGAAATCAACGGATTAGGTTACCCTCCGCTTCGTCAGGTTGCGTTTGGTCTCAAAGTTACTTTCTAAAGGATTAAAAAAGATACAAAAGCAAAATTTTATAATAAATGTAAAAAGAAATACGTATGAAAAAGATTATATATATCATAAGTTTATCAATGTTGATTTTGTCTTTTCCTAGTTGCTATGATTTGGATACTTATCCAGGTGATGCCGTAAATCAAAATCAGTTCTGGAAAAATGAGAACCATGTGAAACAAGGGTTAATGGGAATTTACTCGGCATTACGAGCTGACCATGTATACGGTCTTCAATTCATGTTTGATAATATGGGCGAGATTGGTATAGGCTATCACGACCAATCATATGCTCCGGCTTTTATAGGAACATACACCGGCCGAACAGATTTTGTGGCATCGAAATGGCAGACTTTGTATGAAATGGTACAACGATCGAATGGATTTATACGAAACACCCAAAATATCGATTTTTTATCTGATACACAAAAAAATGCTTACATTGCTGAAGCAAAGTTCTTGAGGGCTTTGTTCTATTTCTCACTGATAGATTTATACGGACCTGTTCCATATTATGATGAGACGACAAATGTCAATGAGTCCTATAATGACATGACAAAACCCCGGAGTTCTGTCGACCAAATCCGCTCACACATACTCAGCGATCTCGAAGCGGCAATAACAGGACTACCTCCTCAATGGGATGATTCTCAGTATGGGAGAGCTACTAAGGGCTCGGCTTACGCATTACGCGGCAAAGTGTATCTATATAATAAAGAATGGCAAAATGCTATAACCGACTTTGAAGAAGTTGTTTATAATAAAACAAACGACTATGATTATGAGTTATATGATGACTACCAGGAGCTGTTCACTCTCTATGGAGGAAAAAAGAGCAGAGAAATGATATTCGCTATCCAAAATATTGGAGGGACAGGGAATGAAAATGGAATGAGACTGGCTTTTTATTTGGGAACAAGAAGTACTTTCGGGAGTTGTTGGAACAATGGAATGCCCTCCACAGATTTAGCCGATATGTTTGAATATGCTGATGGGAAACCGTTCAACTGGGAAAACTCTTTCCCTGGATTCAACACTGCGACACCGGCACAACGCCGGGATTTATTATGTGTGAAATTATTTTCTACAGGAGTTGGGATAGAAACTGCTCTGAATGCTGATACCACAAAAATAATAAACATGTATAAGAGTCGGGATCCACGGATGGCTGCCTCATTAATCGTCCCTTATTCTTATTATATGGGTTGGGATCTGGGGACTAATACCCAAAAGAATATGCGGTTTGTATTGCATTCTACTACAGGAGGTTCACCCACAGAGGGCAACGGATTTATAAGGAATAACCAGGGAAGCTCATGGGCTACTTACTTCTGGAGAAAATTTGTACCAAAAGGTAATTTGAATGGTGCTTTGACAGACCGATCGTACACTCCGTTTGAATTTCCTCTGATTCGTTTGGCTGATGTGTTCTTGATGCTATCAGAAGCATATAATGAGAACGGACAATTGGACAAAGCTGTGATTGAATTTAATAAAGTGAGGAATAGAGCAAGTGTAAATATGCCGGGGCTCAATAGCGGCCCTTCCTGGCTGGCTGTAACAACACAAGAACAGATGAGAGAACGCATATACAAGGAAAGAGCGGTAGAACTTGCTTGCGAAGGACATCGATTCAGCGATTTACGCCGTTGGGGAATTGCCAAATCCACACTTGACAAGCGACCGGCTTTGAATATATATGGAGAGAAACTATATGAACATGCGTTCAATGACAGAGATATGCTTTGGCCTGTCCCGACCGCTGAAATAGAAATGAATTCAACATTATTACCGAATAACAACGGTTGGTGACCAACAGTCCTCAATAATGAATATTAAAGTAAGGAAATTGAGGCGGGACAGGTCACTGAATCCGCCCTCTTTCTTACTTCACATCAAAATAATATTGAGATGCGAAAGATAATTTTTTTATGTTTTATATTATCCTCCTTTTTTATTACGGCGCAGGAGAAAAGGAACTTATTGACAGATAATTACTCTAAATCTTTTGTCTCTGAAGTTTTGGTAAAAGATAACAGTTGGGTGAAGTATCCTACTTATAAGGATCGTGCCGGTTGGAATAGGATTTCCGATACATTGCGGAAAAAATATATACAAGAAGGAGAAAAATATCTTGATTACACTTGGCCTATTGTGAGAGCTACAGAATATCTGGCTTTTGACCGGACAGGAAACCGCATGGTGATGGAAGATCCTCAGGCTGATCGAATTAAGGCGCTACAGAGTTTAGTATTGGCCGAACTAATGGAGGGAGAGGGTCGTTTTATGGATGATATAATTAACGGAATATATCTTTTTTGCGAACAAACCTATTGGGGACTTTCAGCTTGTTTTTATTTGTACAAAAATATTGAATTGGATAACGGGAAAAAAGTCAAACCCAACTTACCCAACATAGAAGACCCTATTATCGACCTGTGGGTTGGAGAAATCGGTTCAGATCTGGCATGGATATACTATTTCTTCCACGAAGAATTTGACAAAATAAGCCCCATAGTGTCCCGCAGGCTTAAATATGAATTAACCAACAGGGTATTAATACCATATTATACCCGTGATGACTTTTGGTGGATCAGGGGAGGAAGCAACGGAAAAGTAAATAACTGGACACCGTGGTGTAATTACAATGTACTCACTTGCATACTCCTTATTGAAGATGATCCTATGAAAAAGACAGAAGGTATATATAAGACAATGGAATCCGTCGATCTCTTTTACAACATATATCCGAATGATGGAGGATGTGACGAAGGGCCGACTTACTGGGGATATGCAGGAGGAAAAGCTTTCGAATATTTAAGTTTGCTGAAACAAGCATCTGGAGAGAGGATTTCTATCTTTCAACATCCTTTGGTAAAAGAGATAGGACGATATGTTTACCGTGCTTATATTGGCGGAGGAGACTATTTTATAAACTTTGCAGACTCATCACCGAAAGAAAGACCAAGAGCTGGAATTATATACCAATACGGTCAAGAGATCGACGATCAGCTCTTAACGGATTTCGGGGCATTTCAACTCCAGGAAATGAAGTATGGGGATGAACTTGAAATCACCACCTTAGGCCCGGTCCTTGCCAATTTATTTTTCCTCAATGGCTGGCAGCAATTTGCCAAAAATGAACCGCTAATAGGCGGACATTACTTTCCCGATACCCAAATAGCCATGGTCAGGGATAAAGAAGGTTCATCCGATGGATTTTTTATCGCTGCCAAAGGAGGACATAACGATGAACAGCATAACCATAACGACGTTGGTTCTTGTATTATATTTTATAACGGGGAACCCTTTATAGTAGACGTAGGAGTCGGTACATATACAAAGCAAACATTTAGTGACGACCGCTATGAGATATGGACAATGCAATCATATTATCACAATCTGCCTCTGATAAACGGTACGACCCAAAGTCCGGGAAGGAATTTCAAAGCTAAGAGCCCACAATATACTTCAAACAAATCGAGAATGGTTTTTTCAGTCGATATAGCCAGTGCATACCCTAAGGAAGCCAATGTAGATAAATGGATCAGAAAATATGTGCTGGACAAAGGGAAAAAGATAACCATCATTGACGACTTCAGATTAAAAAAAATAACTGGTAAAACCGAACTCCATTTTATTACCCCCCTGCGGTGTGATATCACTACTCCGGGCATTGTACAGATGGAAGGTTCTGACTTCACTATAAAAATGAACTACAACCGTAATCTACTAAGCCCGCAGATTGAAATCAAGATAATAGATGATGAGAAACTCACCAAAGTGTGGGGAAGCAAAATGTCAGTCTTGGTTTTCAATGTGAATGAAGCCATATCCGGTAAATTATCTATTAGTATTTCAAACAATGAAAAGTAAATAATCTAATGATATAAAAAGATGAGAAAAAATATATTAATTCTGGGTGTATTTTTAGTGTTGGTCGGTTGTACTGTTGCAGAAAACAACAATAAATATTTTGAACCCGCATATATAAAGTCGCAAATGACGAAAACCTCCTACTGGCAATTGAATAACCCCCTGCATGAACTCTGCGACTGGACTAACGGGGCCTTTTATTCCGGGTTGTTTGCTGCCTGGGAAACTACGAATGAAGATTTCATGTATAAAGCGATGATGTATATGGGCGAAATATCCCAATGGAGACCTTGTAATACCGGACCGATGGATAGGGCAAATGATGTGGCTATAGGACAAATCTACATTGACCTATACCGTATTGAAAAAAAACAGGAAATGATCTGCCCACTTACCGACACTCTACATGCTTTTATGTCCAGCACCTATCAACCCAAAGGACATAAGGTGCAAACATGGTGGTGGTGCGATGCCCTCTTCATGGAACCGCCGACACTCGTAAAACTGGGAGTCACCTTGAAAGATGATAGATTCCTGAAATATAATGATCTGAAATACAAAGAATGTTATGACCTCCTGTATGATCAGGAAGAGCATCTCTTTGCACGCGATATCATGTATGTAATAAAAGGAGATGGCAATGACAAATATGAAGCGAATGGTAAAAAAGTGTTCTGGAGCAGAGGTAACGGCTGGGTAGTAGCTGGATTGGTAAAAATACTCACTGAACTACCCCTCAATTATCCGGAACGTCCTTTCTACGAAAAACTATACAAAGAGATGTGTGCCAAGATAGCCTCTCTTCAACAAGAAGACGGATTATGGCGGACAAGTCTCCTTGATCCCGCCTCCTTTCCGGGAGGCGAAGTGAGCGGATCAGGCTTTTTCTGTTATGCGCTGGCATGGGGAATCAACAACAATATGCTTGACAAGAAAATATATTTGCCGGTGGTAGAGAAAGCATGGACAGGTTTGGATAATAATGTAGACGAAAAAGGAAAAATCGGATGGGTACAGCCTATCGGTGATTATCCTGTACAAAATTTTAATAAGGGAAGCTGGGAAATTTTCGGGACAGGAGCATATTTACTTGCGGGGAGTGAGGTCATAAAACTGAAAAGATAATGGATTACAGATAGAGGCAATGGATAAACAAGTATTATTAAAAGAAATAGACTGGCCGGAGATAGGGAGTGCCAATCCGCTTCCCGAACCTTCTACCGAAGAAATAGAAAGCCGCATTGACAAATGTCGCAGGATGATGAAGGAACGGAACCTGACTCACTTAGTGGTATATGGAGACCGGGAGCATTTCGCCAATCTAATGTATCTTACAAACTTCGATCCCAGATTTGAAGAAGCTGTTTTGATTCTAAACCTGTCAGGTACTCCACTTATACTGGTTGGTAATGAGAGTGTGGGACATTTATGTATATCTCCACTTTACAACGCAAAGAAACTCAGGTACGAAAGATACCAACCTTTATCTTTATTGGGGCAACCTCGTGATAATAGCCGTTCTTTGGATACCATTTTCAGATTGGAGGGAATAGATCAAAATTCAAAGGTAGGCTGTATCGGTTGGAAATACTTTAGCGCACAGGAAATTGACAATTATCAATTCCAGATGGAAATTCCCGCTTATATTGTTGATAACCTGCGCTCTATTTGCGAACACAGCAATGTTGTAAATGCTTCAGACATACTAATGTCTCCCTCTTATGGGTTACGCAGTAAATGTTCACCCTATGAGATTGCCCTTTTTGAATTTGCCAACGTTATGGCTTCGGAAGGGATGAAAAACCTGCTGAAAAATTTCCGTACAGGGGTTACAGATTTTGAGTTGATCAAAGAATATCAATATACTGGCTATCCTATGAATTGTCACATAGGTATTAAAAGTAGCGGCAATCAGCATATCGGGCTATCCAGTCCTGTGGGTGCAGAAATCCGCAGAGGGGATCCTTGTTCCACCAATATTGGTTATTGGGGGAGTAATATTTGCCGTGCCGGATGGGTTGCAGAAAGTGAGGACGACCTGCCGGAAAAAACCAGAGGATATATTGACAATTATGTAGCCACGTATTTCAAGGCTTGTGCCAAATGGTTTGAGAATATGAGAATAGGCACTAAAGGCAAAGTATTTCGTGAACTTATAGATAAATACCTTCCTTTTGAAGAATTCGCCGTATTCCTCAATCCGGGACATCTTATTCACATGGATGAATGGTTAAATACCCCTATATATAACGGCTCAGAAGAGGAAATACAGTCAGGCATGTATATGCAGGTCGATATCATAGTGCGTTCACCAAATTATTTCTCCACAAGGATGGAGGACGGGATAGTAATTGCCGACAACGTACTCCGTGCACAACTGAAAAAGCTATATCCCGATGTTTACAAAAGATGTATGATGCGTCGGGAGTTTATGATTCAGCAACTCGGATTCACTTTACCGGAAGAGGTATTACCCCTGTCAAACATGGCGGGAATCATAGCCCCGTTTTTCCTGAATTATAAGAAAGTAATGAGTTTCAAGTCCTAAATTTATCATTATGAGAAAATTTTTAGTATTCAGTATATTAATATCATTGCTGTTTTCCTGTAAAGAAGAGAATGATAAAATGAGAGTATTTACTTGTGGCATTCGTCACGAATCCAACACTTTCTCTACATTACCCACCACCGAAGCAAACTTTAGTGTCGCACGCGGTAAAGATGTCCTCAAAGATCATGAGTGGGCCAAGGTAGCCGAAAAAGAAGGGGTAGAATTAATTCCTTCGCTCCATGCCTATGCATGGCCAGGAGGAATAGTGGAACGGACTATTTTTGAAAGATACAAATCAGAGATTCTCACAGACTTAAAGAATGCCGGAAAAATAGACGGAGTTTACCTGGATATGCATGGTGCGCTCCATGTAGAAGGTTATGATGATGCTCAAGCTACATTTATAAAAGAGATAAGAGATATTGTAGGAGATAAAGTAATGATCAGTGGAAGTTTTGACCTGCATGGAAACTTGTCGGCAGATTTTGTAAAGAACATCAATATACTTACCGCCTATCGCACTGCCCCTCATCGTGATGGAGAAGAAACCAAGGCCAGGGCAATGAGCTTATTGATAGAATGCCTGAAGAGAAAATTGAAACCGTATATCGAAACTGTGACTATTCCTATTTTGATACCGGGAGAAAAAGGAATAACCGAAGTAGAACCTTTATACTCCATATACGCACAGATACCCGAAATAGCAAAAAAGGAAGAACTAATGGATGCTTCCATATTTGTCGGTTATGCTTGGGCAGATCTGCCACGTTCGGCAATGCGTGTATTTGTTGTTGCCAATGATGCTAAATATGCCAAAACAGCCAGAACAGAAGCCCAAAATTTAGCCCAGCAAATTTGGGATAAAAGGGCTGATATGAAACTGGATGTACCTTCAGGAAGTATAGACGAAATGATCGCTTTGGCAAATAAATCTGAAAAGAGTACGGTTTTTATTTCTGATTCTGGCGATAATACTACGGCAGGAGCCCCAGGGGATAATCCTCAGGTATTAGCTGCGTTGCTTAAAAATAAAACGAAAAGAGCCGTATTTGCAGGGATTGTAGATCCTAACTTTTTATCTCAGTGTGTGGAGTTGGGTGTAGGTAGAGAGATAGATTCTTCCATTGGAGGCGACAAAGACAAGACTTTCGGTTTTGCGTTACCCATTAAGGGTAAAATAGAATTTCTATCTCCTGACTCTATCATGCAAACCGACAGGGGTGCAACCGTACTTGATGTGGAAGGAGTAAAACTTGTCGTTATGAAGTCTCGCCGTTCATTTATAGAAAAGGTTGATTTTGAAGAGGTAAATCTCAATCCTTTGGATTTTAAAATAGTTGTCGTTAAACTTGGCTATTTATATCCTGAACTCAGAGATATTGCCCCGGAACATCTGATGGCATTAACTTCAGGGTTCTGTAATTTAGAGATGACAACCCTGCCTTTTAAAAATGCAGATTTAAAAAGCTACCCTCTGGATATAAACAGGGAGTGGAAGGCCAAATAATTTCCCGGGAAATATCCGTATTTATCATTTCTGTTGATTATGAAGCAATTAAAAAATAGTGTTATTTGCGGTTATGATATTAGCATCATCATTGGCCAATGCCCAGCAATGTACAATCAATCGTACAATTTTATTTATTATAGACGAAATACATTGGTAGGTTCCGGACAAATTGAATATGTCTGTATTTAATGATTTAATAAATTAACGTGAGTTCGCTCTCGGACATTTCGCACGGACGGTTGCGGTGCTTCTTTCCGTCTTTGGGCAAACGAGATATTTTTTCCGTTTCTTTTGAAAATTCTTTGCGGAAATCGTCCGTAACACAAAAGATTTCCGTAATTTTGTTTGTGGTAAGTTGGCTCATAATTTTAAATATCTTATTGTTTGTCAAATATAAAGATACAAAAATTATTTGATATTTACCACTTTTTTTCAACTTCTCTTATCCAAAACTGAGGTTAATAATTATAAACATCTAAAAAAGACGCCATCCCTTTATCCTCTCTACCGCTTCCGCAGTTCTCCCGTGGCTGTTGAAAGCGGTCAACCGGAAATAGCCCTCGCCTTTAGAACCGAACCCTACTCCGGGGGTACCTACGATATGGCACTCCTCGAGCAGACGGTCGAAAAACGTCCATGAATCCATGCCGCCGGGGCATTTCAACCAGATATACGGGGAATTTTCACCGCCGAAGAGCGTCCATCCCTTTTCGGTCAACCCCTCTCTGATCGTCTCTGCATTGTGCATGTAGTAAGAGACCATTTCGCGTACCTCCGCCTGTCCTTCCGGCGAATAAACGGCTTCGGCCGCTTTTTGCACGATGTAGGGCGTCCCGTTGAATTTGGTGGACTGACGACGGTTCCACAGGCTGTTTATCGAAACTTCATTCCCCTCAACCGATCTTGCTTTCAGCGTTTTCGGCGCGACCGTGTAACTGCACCGCAAGCCGGTAAATCCGGCATTCTTGGAGAAAGAACGAAACTCGATAGCGCACTC
>JAIRRS010000067.1 GCA_031255855.1 Tannerellaceae bacterium
TTTTGATAAGCTGCAACTGCTCGCTTGTCGCACCGTTGGCGATAATTACACCTGTATAACGCTGCCCCTGCATTGACACCGCAAGTTTTTCAAGACCCTGCAAAAATGACTTGTTTTCGGTAATGTCCTCGTCTTTATTTTTTGCTACGCATGACGCGACCGCAACACTGCTCCCATCAATGCGGTCAAGAAATTCCGTCATATCTTTATCCATAAAGTCTTGCGTCTTGACGCCGGGGAACTGTCCCAAAAGGGAGTTTTTCAAGGTTTCTTTCAGCGAAGATGTCGTGCGCCTTGAATTTAGCGAGCGTATGCCCAAATAAAACTCCGTCTTGTCGTCATAACTGTCAATGATGATAAAAACAGAACATCCAAGATTGGAAACGGCGTTAAAAACAGTTGCAAATTTGTATGTGGCATACTCGTCCTTTTGATAAACCATTTCGGTTATCTTGAAAAACCGTACATTATCGCTGATATTTGACTGTTTGACCAATTCGTCGAGCGGTGCCAACTCCATGGTGGAAAGTTTTGTGATGTAATTTTTCAAAACTATGTCATCGACAAGCTGATAAGCCTTGAGGTATTGTCCTTTCAATTCTTCGTAAGACGGTACCGGAGTGTTATTATGCGAATTTTCAAGATGATTCATTTTATCCTCCTAATCTGGTTTGCCGTTTGAATCCGCAATCGAGGCGATTACCGCACCGACAACGGCTCCGATAACGCCGCCAATTATAACGCCGCCAATTATAGCTTTTCCGGTGCAGGCGGCTACGATACCACCGACGACAGCCCCACCTCCGCCGCCAGCGACAACTCCTTTTCCCACGGAGGCGGACGCATTCGCCTTGCGTTCCTGTTCACGCTTCTCGTTGATGGCGTTTACACGCCCGCCTGCTCCGCCATAGATGTGCTGAGCAATATCGCAAAGCAAATCCAGCCTTTCCCTGGAAAAATTGAACGAAAGTTCGGTTTGTTGCTCGTTATAATAGTCTTTCGTCCATAACGACCTGTCTTTGCGCGGTTCTCCCGAATTAGTGTCGTATAAACCTGTAACACGCTGTTCCGCATAAGACCTCATTTCCCGAAACGTTTTTAATGTAGGGTCTATTGTGATGATGTTACCCAGTTTAATGCGGACAAGTCGTTTGTTTCCGCTGTCGCACGCCTCTACAAATTTTGGATCTAAAATCATAATTATTCTCCTTAATATTTACGAATATCATGCCCCATATCTTTGAGCCACTTTCCAATACCTTCAATGGCTTCACCCACAATTTCAGAAACTGTACCGACAAAATTTTTCACCGTGTCGAAACCGTTTTCGGATTCCTGCTTGCGTTTTTCATTAATGCTGTTTATCCGTTCAGTATAAAGATCTTTTACCATTGAGCAGAGCAAATCCAGCCTTTTCCTAGAAAAATTGAACGAGAGTTCGCTCTGCTGGTTATTGAAATAATCTTTTGACCATGCGGATGGTTCCCAATTCAATTCACCATCATGCAATTCGTACAAAGCCGGCATATACCGTTCGGCGTATTCGCGCATTTCGATGAACGTCTTTAGCGTCGGGTCAATGGCAATAATATTCCCAAGTTTTATGCGAACCAGACGCAAGTTAGAGCTTTTTACTGCCTCGACAAAATCAGAATCCATAGCCATTTATGTACCTTAAATATCCAGAACTGCCGCTATGCGACTTTGAATATCAGTGAGCCATTGCAAGCGTTTTTCCGTTTCAGCAAGCAATGCCTTTAGGTTTTCGGCACTACCCGTGTACGCCTTTAGTTCTTCAAGTTTTTTCGCAAGTATGCTGTCGAGCTCGGAAAACTTTTCTTCAAAACTCCGTTTGACCGATTCGGTTACCTCTTTGGCGTATTTTTCGGTTCCATCGCAAAGTTTTTCGATATGTTCGCGGAATGTTCCAAAATAACTGTCGGCAAACTTGCTCCCATCAACCGCTTCTCTATCTTCGTAATCAATTACATTGACCTTCCAAGGTTTCCAGATTTTGAAGAAACCAAAAAATCCCTTTCGTTCCGGATTCTTTTCTTTGTGACTCCCTGTCTCTTCTTTATACGTTTCTTTATACTTTTCATACAGAATTTCCGGATTTTCCATTCCGCTAAAGTCGGCTCCCACAAGCTCCAGCGGGTTGATGGTGATTGAACCGACATCGTGCTCCGCTGATAACGAAGCGAGTTTTTCCCTGTATATCGCGATAAGCTTTTCTGTTGTGTCATTCACCATTTCTGTGATTTTATCGCCCAGTCCCTCTTTCATTTCGGTTTCAATATCGCGTGTAAGGCGCTCAAAGGAATGGCAATAATTATCAACATCGGTTTTTGACAGTTTCTTTTCGCTGACTTCCTCACTTGCCTTTGTTATTCGTTTGACGGCTTCCTGCATACTTTTGCGTTTAAGTTCCGATACAGGTTTTGTCATGTCTACCTTATTTACTTCATCTTTGTATTTTTGGGCATTCTTACCATCTGCAAGCTTCTTTTCGACTTCGTCAATTTGACATCGAACTTTTTCTTGTTCTTCCTTATTTCCGGCGATGTTTTCCTTCAAATTTTCAAATGATCGGGTTTCCTCAAGTTTCTTTTCAAATGTAGCAACCACGTTTTTAATTTTCGCGGTACGGGCGTATTTGCTCACGTAAAGATCGATCGCCTTTTCAAGCGGAACAATACCGGTATGAACCAAAGCTTCGCGATATTTATCCCCTTCTTTTTTTGCCTTTTCCAGAACATTGTTAATCTCACCGCGCACACTGGGTGGAAGCGTAATATATTTAGAAGAGTCAAAATGAAACTCCTCATTGCGATTAAATTTCTTTACCTTCATTTCCATTTCATCAATATCGTCTTCGGACATTGCATTGTCTTTGGAAATAAAGCGAATAATATCAAGCGCCGGAAGCGCCGCCGCAGGATAGATGTTTGGGTTCTCAATTCCTTTGTCCTCAAGATAGGACCGTGTTTTCTGCAACGCGCTCTCGATGCTGTCTTCACCTTGCCTGTATTCATCCAGTTTGTTTATGACAAAAAGGAAGCGGTCTTTTGATTGTTTACCACCTATTTTCATGCTGTTGGCGACAGTGTTCAGCAATGTGTTATCATCATTGACGCTTAGTTGTCCGGCGTTAAGAATGTAAAGAACGAGGGTCTTGGACGATTTTGCCAGCATTCCGTGTGTTGTCTCATGATGGGCTGGATCCCTTGAATTGTTCGGACCGGGTGTGTCAACAAGAACAAGTGTTACATCGCCATTGGTAACAAAAGGGATGTCGCCTTCAATTTTAATGGTAGAAACATCCGGGTTGTTGTTTAGCCGCCCCATAATATCCAGTGTGACGTTATTTTGGCGTTCAATTTCATTGTTATTTTTATCATACACCACAGCGCTGTACTGGCTAGTGTCATTGTCCCTGATTTTTGTGATGACCGCAGTACACGCTTCCTGTTTTGACGGCATAAGTTTACGGCCCAGCAAGGCGTTGATCAGTGTTGATTTTCCAGCACTCATTGTTGCAACAACGTTTACTTCAAAGTCGCTAGTCATTGCCAATTCAAAGGCGTGTTTCATCGCGTCATCGTTAAGCTCGTTAAACGGTCCGTTTAAAATATCATGGAAAATATCGTCAAGTAAACCGATTTTCTCCGCAATTTTTTCTTTAGGTGGAATATTATTATATTCAAACTTGACATCGCTGGATGACTTGATGACGGATAAAACATCTTCATGGTCGGGAATAGTTCCGTGAAACGTTAGTTTAAATTCGTTCGAATTTTCCTCGTTCCGCAAAATTTGCGGCAGGTCCTCGATCCATTCCTGGAGCCGTCTACCCTTGACGTTCAACGCGCTGTTTTCTTTTGGTGGATTACCGTTAATAGTAATTTCCGTTTCAACCTTGTAAGGGTTATACTTAATAAAAACCTCTTTCATTTATTTGCA
>JAIRRS010000051.1 GCA_031255855.1 Tannerellaceae bacterium
CTTCCGAAGAAGTCTATGAAGATACGCAGAAAGAGTTTCAGGAAGATATACAGCCGGTTTTGAAGCCTACATTTGGCGACTATTACACAGGTCTGACTAAAAAAATAACCTTTGACCGAATGATTCCGCCTTATGGATTGGAGGTTACATTTGATAAGACCGTGCATATTATCTTTCCTTCATCTATCCGTTATGTGGACTTGGGTTCACCAAATATTATTGCGGGTAAAGCGGGAAGCTCGGAAAATATACTTCGAGTGAAAGCGGCTATCAGAAGTTTTGAAGCCGAAACTAATCTTGCTGTCATCACGGATGAAGGTAGTTATTATACTTTCAATGTAAAATATGCTGATGAGCCGGAAAAACTCAACGTCGAAATGCGGGATTTCATGCACGATGGGATTGCAACCAACCGTCCAAATAACAGTTTGGATATTTACCTGAAAGAACTGGGTAGCGAATCCCCCCGTGTTGTCTATCTTATCAACCGTACTATTTATAAAGATAATAAGCGACACATCAAACATATCGGTGGGAAACGCTTCGGCATCCGGTATACATTGAAAGGGATTTATTCCCATAACAATTTATTGTACCTGCATACGCAAATAGAGAATGCTACCAATGTTCCTTTTGACGTTGACTTCGTGCGCATGAAAATAGTTGATAAAAAACTAACTAAACGCACAGCTATTCAGGAAACGGTTATTTACCCACTTCGTGCATACAACTTTGTGACGGTTGCCGGGGCAAAACAGGCGGAACGAACTGTTTTTGCCTTAGACAAAATCACGATTCCTGCCGACAAATTGCTTGTCGTAGAAATTTTTGAGAAGAACGGAGGTCGTAATCAGGTATTTACTATTGAAAATGCAGACCTTATCCGAGCCAAACAAATTAATGAACTAAAAGTACAATAATGAAAAAGGTAATCATACTTATGACTTTGTGCCTTGCCCTTATCGGGCAGGCACACGCACAGCGTTACTTGCCGGGACAAAAGGGCATACAATTAACGGCAAGCGCAGTAGACGGCTTTAACTTGGAAATAGGCGACAAACAAGCATTTGCAGGGGGAATTGCCCTTGCAACTTATACAAAAAAAGGTAATCGTTGGGTATTCGGAGCAGAATATCTTCAAAAATCCCACTTGTACAAAATAGAACTGATTCCAACCAGCCAGTTTACAATGGAAGGGGGATACTATTGTAAGTTTCTATCTGATCCGAACAAAACGTTCTTTTTCTCTATCGGAGCATCGGCAATGGCGGGATATGAAACTGTGAATTGGGGAGAGTCCATGCTCTATGATGGCTCTACAATTACAAGTGATGACAGTTTTCTATATGGCGGTGCGCTTACGTTTGAGGTTGAAACATATCTTTCCGACCGTGTTGTCCTGTTGCTTCATGCAAGGGAACGTATTTTGGGTGGTTCTTCCATTAGCTTGTTCCATACCCAGATAGGGGCAGGCGTCAAATTTATTATTAATTAGACACTTAACAAATTAAAAACGAAAAAAGATGAAAAAGTATTTTTCTTACATATTATTTACGCTATTGCTCGGTGCAATAGCGTGTGCCTGTAGCGACAATTTATCTATCCGCCAGTCTTATACATATAGTATCGGAATGTTGCCTTTACCCTCGGCTCTCGAAAATGGGGAAGCCGTAAATTTAGAGTTCTCTATTGTCAGGGAAGGTTATTACGAGGGTACAGCCTATAAATTTCGTTATTTTCAAAGCGCAGGAAAAGGTGTGTTGACCGATAGCAAGGGGAAAAGCATACCCGTAAACCGCTTTCAGGATATACCCTCTGATGATTTTACCCTAATTTATCAATGTACAGGAGAGGAACAGCAACAGTTGGATTTTGTCTTTATGGATAACTTTGGGCAGGTGGTCGAATACACAATTGCTTTCAACAGTAAAAGAACGGAGCCGGAACCCGAAGAAAAGCCGGTAAATTATAACTTTGAATTTACAACGCTTCCTGTTCCTGCTCAAATCCTGCTGAATGACACAATCGAAATACAATGCTCCCTGATAAAAGCGGATGTGCGTAATGATGCAACATACTCTGTCAGGTATTTCCAACCAACAGGAAGAGGCACATTGCTATTGGAAAATGAAATATCCTTGCAGCCAAATAAATTATACAATTTAGATAGTGAAACATTCCGGCTTTACTACGTTTCCAACAGTGAGGAACGCCAGTCGGTTGACGTTTATATTGTAGACAGCAAGGGGCAAACCGTCCGGAAGACATTTGATTTTGATAATATTCCCATTGTACAAGAGCCTGAGATAGACTTTAGTTTCACCCTTGAAGTGCTTCCCATTCCGAAATCTATTGCAACAAACGAAACTATAGAAATTCGTTGCCGGATTAAAAAAGCAGATGAAAGGAACAATTCAAGGTATTATATTCGCTATTTCCAGCCGGATGGTAAGGGTGAATTGCGAATGGACAACGGCACTTTGTTCTTTCCTAATGACTTATATTCATTGAATAGAAACTCATTCCGGTTATACTACACATCACATTGTGCAGAACAACAAACGATTGATGTTTACATTGAAGACCAAAACGGGCAGGTGGTACAAAAAACGTTCGGTTTGCAGAATGAAAAGGCAGGTGATGATGCTACAGCGGATGTAACATTGTCGGGGGAATAAATAGAATAAGCAAGTGTCCGTATTACTTCGGATACTTGCTTTATTCATTTTATTGATTATGAAATATATCATACTATTTTTAATCGTTTTGCCACATTTACCCGTATCCGGACAACCGGTGGTAAACAGAAAGCAGGAAATAGAAAAACTCACGGAAAATATTTATTCGGCAAAAGAGTTCCAACGAATAGCAGATTCGTTACAAATGTCTGTCAGTGAATTGTCAGACTATCCGGTTATTTTTCCCGTAAAGAAGCCGCTACGCATTACATCGGGTTTTGGGATACGCCTGCACCCTATTTCTAAAAAGCGGAAAAGGCATAAGGGAATTGATATTGCCAAAGTTAAAGGCACTCCTGTTCATGCTTCAGGGAACGGAATAGTGATCCGAAAAGGTTATGACTCAGGGTATGGAATTTTTATCGAAATTGAGCATGCAGGCTCCTTCCGTTCGTTTTACGCACATCTAAGCAAAGTAATGGTAAATGTAGGTGATTCGGTCGGTATCACTCAACAAATCGCTTGCGTGGGCAACACTGGAGAAACAACAGGCTGTCATCTGCACTATGAAGTCAGGAAAAACAAACAATTTCTAAATCCAGCCGATTGGTGCTACTGTTTAGTCGGAATATTGAAAAATAATTATAATATAAAAACATGAAATTTCTCACTACATATTTACAATCAGGGGAGGAAGTCAGGTATAGGGCAAAAATACATTTCTTCTTTTTTTTGCAGCCTGCCGTCCTATTAAGTTTTGGTTTTCTGTGTTATTGTGATTCAGTCAGTATAACGCACTATCTGGGCGTAACTTTGCTGTTCTTGGGATTAGTTTCTCTTGTACAACGAGTATTTGTCAAAATAGGCTCTATTTATGCCGTTACGAACAAGCGGGTGATACTTAAAACAGGAATTATCAGCCGACGGACGGTTGAATTGGTACTTGCAAAATGCGAAGGTATTCAGGTAGTGCAAAGTGTTTTGGGACGCCTTTTCGGGTTCGGCTCCATTGTTATTACTACCGGAGGGGCTATCAACAGGTATTATTATGTTGCCAAACCGTTCCAATTCAAAATGGAGATAAACAAACAGATAAGATGACGTTGATTATTCAAAAAACAGGTAGGGGATGAGAGTCTTCTACCTGTTTAATTTTGTCTCGAATAATCTTCTGCTTGCCATGATTGTATTTATAT
>JAIRRS010000128.1 GCA_031255855.1 Tannerellaceae bacterium
ATCGTAAAAAAGGTATATCAGAACATTTTGTTTGAAGCCAAAGATTTAAAAAACGGCTTGATTACTGTAATCAATGATTTTAAATTTATCGACATTTCGGATCAAAATTATACATTCAAATGGCAACTGCTTAAAAACGGTGAAAAAATAGCAGAAGCCGATTTTACTGTTGGCGTAAAAGCCGATTCGCGCAAGGATGTGAAGTTGAAGCTTCCTGCTATGGAAGAGAAAGCGGGCGCGGAATATTTCTTGCAAATCTTTGTTTATACAAAAGAAGCTACCGAATTTAGTTCCGCAGGATTCGAAACGGCAAAAGAAGAATTTGCTTTCGAAATAAATGATTATTTTACAACAGAATCGAAAAGTGGTCAATTGAAAACCGAGGAGAAAAATGACAAGTTATTTGTTAAATCGGGCAATATCGAATATGAATTTTCGCTACAGGATGGACACGCGTTGCTGAATATAAAAAACAAGGACATACACGTATTTAACGAACTACCCCGCCTGAACTTTTGGCGCGCCCCAACCGACAATGATTTCGGTGCGAAGGAACAATACAAAATGTCGCTTTGGAATGCAGCAAGCCATAATCACATATACAGTTATAAAGGAAAAGAAGAGCAAAACGGGGTGATCTCGTTGAAATACGAAGCGAAATTGCGTGGCATTGAAGCGAAAGTGGCGTTAACTTACACCGTAAACGCGGATGGCAGTTTAACCATCGATGCGAAGTATCAGGATTTGTCGGACGATTTGCCGGAGATGATGCGTTTCGGCATGATTATGACACTTCCCAAGACGGTGAATAACTTTACATGGTATGGACGCGGGCCGCATGAAAACTATATCGACCGTAAATATGATGCCTTTATGGGTATTTGGAACGGTAAGGTGGAAGAGCAAGCGTTTGAGTATTATCGTCCGCAAGAAACGGGTAACAAAACAGATGTCCGTTGGTTGACATTGAAAGACAAGAATGGGATTGGCATCGAAGTCAAAGGCGGTCAAGCTTTATCAGTAAGCGCAACCAACTACAAGCCAGAAGATCTTGATGCGGGCATGACCAAAAAGCAACGACATTGGAAAGACGTGAAAGCGCGTAATGAAACAGTCCTTTGTGTGGATTTATTTCAACGCGGAATAGCAGGTTTAAACTCATGGGGTGCAAAGCCATTAGATAAATACCGCTTTCTCGGAGAGGAATATAAGTATAGTTATACGATTCGATTTTTTGAATAAAACGGATTGATCATAAGCAGTTTGATTATGATATCTTTCACAAACAAACATCTAAAAGAAAAAATAAATACTAACGTATAAATTGTCAACTTTTTTCAGGACGTTACAACTTCCAACGGGTGAAAATTGGTTCGCGAGTTATATGGGTAAAAAGGAGTTGAAGTTGAAAACCCAATGCCGGAAGGAAAGACGCATTCTTTGGAAGAGGTGTACGAAAAGAGTTCGGACAATATGATGTTGGGAGATTCAGTAAATTACGGGGCAATGAGGCTCTTCCGGGCTTCAAGCCGGATAACCCCTTGCAAGGAGTAGCCGCAGCGCGGGAGAAGCAGCCCAGAGGGAACCTCACAGCCTCCTTTGGAGAAGGCCCCCACTGGGAATAAACACACCATAGCAAACAAAGTTACGTAGTATCGCGGGCTAAAGCCGACAGATTCCTCATTTTGCTTCGACGTCTTCGACAATGGTTCCGAACTTTTTCCATACATCGGCAGCTTCGTAACGGGCCTTCGTGCCGGCGGGAACGTGGAGTGTAGCCTTAGCTAACGGCACGCCGGCAAAGACAGACTTCTTTACAGAAAGAGGCGTTGCCCATTCGACGGTGACGTCCCTCAGGCGGCTGCAACTGCCGAAAGCCTGACTTCCAATCCCTGTTACGCTGCCCGAAATAATGATGGAAGTCAGGCGGCTACAATTCGCAAAAGCAGTGATTCCAATACTTGTTACGTTGTTGGGAGTGGTTATGGAGGTCAGGTTGCTGCAACCGGCAAAAGTGCCCTCGCCAATACTTGTCACACTTTCGGGTATGTTTACGGAAGTCAAGTTGCAACTGGAAAAAGCCCAATTTCCAAGGTCCGTTACCCCCTGTTCCAACTGCAAGGTTCGGATCTGCTTCTGGTCAAGAAACCATGGTGTATTAAGGACCCCTATCGCATGGTAATTTTTCATCTTGCCGTTGCCGCTGATAGGGAGGGTGTAATTATCGAAAGATCCGGTGATCGCCCATGTGCAGTCGCCGGTAGTACCGGATTGTGCAAACCCGGCTGCGGAGAGGCAGGTTATGCCCAATAGTAAAAATAATTTTTTCATCATTCCTTTTTGTTTGTTGTATCGTACTATCAATTGTTTCATTCTGTTTATTTCTTTTCTACGTAAGTCTGGAGGCTTGTTTTTACCTTCGACTGGCATTTTTCCCTAAAAAGGAATTGGAATTTCTTGCCCGTTCAACACATATTTAAAAGACATGCCTCTTCGGATTGCGTCGGGAAAATGATAATCCAATTTGTAAAGCGAATATTCACTATTTGAAGAACTTTCTTTCAATTCATACGTTTTCCCTTCCGAAGTTTCAATTACCCCTTTGTCTAAAATAGTTAATGCGGTCGTGCTTGCATTTTCATCAAGCGTATAGTGTAAAATCACACTAAAACGTTTTTCTTCAGAGGAATAATCTACGCTTTTATGTACGCACGTCCCACCATTAAACTTGATGGTCGGCTTCTCCTCTGTCTTCTTTACCGTTGCATTGCCCGAAGTTTCGGTCAAAATAATAAGCACACCATCTTCTAATTGATAACTTTTTTTAGAATCACCCCGAAAACCTATATTTTCGTCATTTTTAAAATAAAATATAACCATTTCCATAAA
>JAIRRS010000025.1 GCA_031255855.1 Tannerellaceae bacterium
GAGTATAGAGTCAAATACTTGAGTATTTTTTGCAAATATCATACATATCTATGTAAAAATAATACTTCCTTTTAACTAAATACTGTAATATTTTTGTAATGAGAGCATTTCTTGTATGAACATTTTAATAAAAACTCTAAAAAAACCTAATACAAATCAAATTTAAACAAGAATTAGTAAGATGAAAAAAATTAGTTTAATGATTCAGATCCTTATTTCATTGATTTTGGGTAGTGCATTGAATGTAAGAGCACAAAACAGTCGTATTGTGGGATCAGTTACCGATACGGACGGAGCTCCTATTATCGGTGCAATAGTTATTGTAAAAGGAACTTCCATAGGAACCGTTACCAATGTGAGCGGTAATTATGAAATTTCCACCGGAAATGGTGCTTTCACTCTAGTATTTTCCTACATCGGGTATAAGGTGTTGGAAGTGGAGGTCACACCAGGCAGAAACAGGATAGATGTTGTTCTACAAGAAGAAACACAGTTATTGGATGAACTTGTTGTGATTGGGTATGGAACTGTCAGAAAAAGGGATTTAACAGGGTCAGTAGCCCATGTAGGACGTGAGACGATTGAGACAAAAGTGGCCACTTCGGTAGCTGACTTTTTGAAAGGAAGTATTGCCGGCGTAAATATCAACATCAATAATGATGCTCAGGGAGGCGGAAGTATTCAAGTCAGGGGGCCAGCATCATTACAGGCATCCACATCACCTTTGATCGTACTGGATGGCAACATCTATTATGGGAACATTAGTGATATTAACCCAAACGATATTGAAAGTATCGATGTACTCAAAGATGCCAGCTCCACAGCAATTTATGGATCCAAAGGTTCTGCAGGGGTGATTATGGTAAATACTAAAAGAGGTCAATCCGAAAAACCTCTAATCACATTGAGTACTAAGCTCGGGCTTTCTAACCTCCGTAAAATTCCTCCCCTGCCAACACCCAATGAATATGTACAAAGAAGAGCGGATTATTGGAAAACAATCGACTATTTTAATCCCGAATCTCAACAAAAAGGTTCAGGCTATTACGATAACCCCGAAAATTTGCCTGTCGGAGTGACAAAAGAACAATGGGTCGCCTATGATCCTTCATTTTCTGGAAACTATACGGAAACATGGTTAAACAGGCTACAGTTTAACGACATTGAAATCAAGAACTACATTGCTGGTAATACTGCGGATTGGAGGGATGAAATATACAGAACCGGAATAAGGCAAGATTACAACCTCGCTTTTTCCGGACATACCCCAAAAGTGAATTATTACACCTCTTTTGGTTATCAGAATAATCAGGGATTTACCGTTGGCGATAATTTTAATGTGGTCAGGGGTAGAGTAAATCTGGAAACCAACATCACCGATTGGTTGAAAATTGGAACTAATACACAGTTTGCCAACAGATCTGATAACGATGTAACGGCAAATACAGGAAATGCAGATGTAATAAGTCCGTTCGGTGATATATACGAAGAAGACGGAACAATAAAAAGATATCCGACCAATGATGCCAGAATAGCAAATCCTCTTTTAGCCCATTTTGTAGATGATTATTTCTATCGGGTACAGACATTAAACTCCACCATTTTTGCCAGAATGAAACTTCCTTTGGGGGTAAGTTTGCAAACCAATGTGAACAACAGATTCGGATGGAGAAAAGACTACTATTTCAATTCGGACATAAAATACGGCATTACGGCAGGCGGGCAAGCGAGCCGAAATAACTTTTCGGATTATGAATGGCTGATAGATAATATCCTTAACTGGAATTATAGTTTTACAGACAAACACCGAATCGATGCAATTTTTGTGGTAAGTTCGGAGAAATATCAGTTCTGGGATAGCAAATCATCAAATGAAGGGTTTGTCCCGAACAGTAACTTGGGATTCCATAACCTCAACGCAGGTATTAATCCTATGACTCAATCTAACGATGAGGTACAAACAGGAAATGCAATATTAGGCAGGATAAACTACTACTTAATGAATCGATATTTATTGACTGCCTCATTACGAAAAGATGGATTTTCAGCGTTTGGCATTAATAATCCATATGGTACTTATCCCGCATTTGCAGGAGCATGGCAATTATCAGAGGAACCATTTCTCAGGAATATGAAACAAATTAATAATCTTAAACTCAGGATTTCCTGGGGAGAAAGCGGAAATAGGGATATAGGCCGATATGTTGCTTTGTCTAAATTAAATGTTACTGACAATATAATAGATGGTGAAAACGTAAAAGGTGTATGGACTGATAATCTAGCCAATAGTGATTTGAAATGGGAGCGGACCAGAGCGACAAATATTGGCCTCGACTTCAGCCTCTTCAATAATAGAATAAGTAGCGTCATCGATGTGTATTATAACAAAACAACAGACCTTATCCTTTCTCGATCTTTACCCACCATTATCGGCTACAGCAGTGTAATTGCCAACCTCGGTCAGGTAGATAATAAAGGGTTAGAAATAACCGTTTCAAGTTTAAATATTGATATTCCCAAAAGATTTCGCTGGGAAACATCACTGATGTTTAGTACCAATAAAAATATTATCAGGCATCTCTATGGAGATATGGTAAATATTCTGGATGAAGATGGAAACGTGATAGGCGAGCGTGAAGATGATGACGTGCAAAATAACTGGTATATAGGACATAGCATTCACGATATTTACGACTATAAAATGATAGGTATTTGGCAATTAGGGGAAGAAGAGGATGCTAAGAAATATGGTAAACAACCCGGCGATCCGAAATTGTTAGATATTGACGAAGATGGAAAGATGACCCAGAATGACAAAGTATGGCAAGGAACTTTAGTTCCCAAATACCGAGCGTCTTTACGAAGTAGTATGACTCTATTTGAGAATATAGATTTTTCATTTCTTTTAAGAGGTGAATTTAACTATTGGGCAGTAGATAATATGCCAAGAAATGAAGACAATAGGTACTTTGACAGATCCAATTCTATTAAAACGGAATATTGGATGCCTGATAATCCATCTAATAAATTCGCAAGATTAGGATCCAACTCGTCAAATCCGACTGTAAATATCTACAAAAGACGAGATTATTTGAGACTTCAGAATGCGTCTTTCTCCTATAGGGTTCCATCCCATCTGTTAACACGGTATTCGATCGAATCGTTAAGAGTAAGCGCCAATGTGGATAATGCCTTTGTGATTACGAACTGGACCTATTTTGATCCCGAAAACAGAGAAAGATCTCCATTTATATTTACTATGGGATTCGATATTTCTTTTTAATTTTAAAATACAAAAAAATGAAAAAAAATAAACTATATAGACCAATATTGAGCATAGTGGCTTTTTGTACTGTGGTTTTCCAATCTTGTGTGGATCTTACGCCGGATCCGTTATCATTCTATGCTCCGGAAAATACATTAATTGATAAATCCGGTTTAGAGGCGCTACTTGTCACTTCACGCAAACAAATAAAATGGGAGTGGTTTGGAGATGCGTTTAATGCCGGTGTTTGTGAAACTCCTATCGTCTATGAATATGCATTCTCAGATGTCTCGATTATCGGAAGCCCTGAAACAAAAGAAATTCATAACTTAGAGACACAGCTTACTCCTACGACTAATGCCTCACTTCACATGAGGTATTGGGATCTAAGTTGGAATGGCATTAAATATGCCAATACCGTGATAAGCAGGATAGATAATGCTATATTCAACAGCGATGAAGAGCGTAATACCATTCTTGGAGAAGCTTATTTCCATCGTGCCTACTGGTATTATATCCTAATTCATCAGTGGGGAGATGTACCTTTAATACTGGAAGAAGTTACCAGTCCGAAACTCGATTTTTATTCTACATCAAGATGGAGTATCTTGGAACAGATGAAAGAAGATATGGAGTTCGCCGTGAAATGGCTACCCGTTTCAGTAAAACCAGGAGCCGTGAATCGTGCTGCCGGAGAACATCTACTCACAAAGCTATATCTCTCGGTGGGAGAATTTCAAAATGCCGTTGAATCCGCATCAAGAACCATTAATGACTATGGCTTAAATCTAATGACTCAACGTTTCGGAGTGAATGCTTCAAATCCTAATTTGGATGTTTTTAACGATCTTTTCAACGAGGAAAATATCAGTTCGACCGAAAATAAAGAAGCCATTTTCGTTGTTCAGGAGAGATTTGGTATTCAAGGGAATGTGGCTGGTAGCGGATCTCAACGTATGCGTAACTTTGTTCCTTATTGGAGTAATGGTTCCAGTGTGAGAACTCCCGACGGAAAACAGGGTACAACATATGATGCGGCACCTTACCCGGGTTATGAATTATTAGACTCCTTGGGCAGAGGAATTGCTAAAATACGTCCTACAAACTACAGTCAATATGAGATCTGGAGCAATGCGGGGAATGATATGAGATACAACCAAAATAACTGGTACGACATTTCAAGATTGTGGTACAATCGCCCGGCTTCAAAAGGAGGAAGTGAAGCATGGTTTGGAAAATCGGTTCAAAGGGAATTTGTCTCGGATACCATAAGATGTTATTTCTCTTTTCCTACAGTAAAAGTATTAATCTATAGAGATGATATAAACAGAGGAAAAACACCTTCCGGAGGATTTACCGACAGTTATGTTTTCAGGTTGGCTGAAACCTACTTGATGAGAGCGGAAGCATATTGGTGGTTAGGGCAAACCGATAGAGCAACCAACGATGTGAATATTATCAGATCGAGAGTGAACGCTCCGTTGCTTACGAATGTTACACTCGAGGATATACTTGATGAAAGAGCACGGGAATTATACTTGGAGGAACATCGGAAAATTGAACTGACCCGTATTGCATTTTTAAAAGCCAAGCTTGATATTGACGGATATTCTTTGACTAATTTTAGTCAAAAAAACTGGTTTTACGACCGTATAATGGAGAAAAACAACTTTTATAGAGAAGAATATTTCTATTCTACAAATGCCTATGTAATGAAACCCTACCACGTGCTTTATCCTGTCCCGTTAACAGCTATAACATCAAATAGCCGGGGACATATAAATCAGAATGTGGGGTATCCGGGATCCGAAACAAATATTCCTGTTGAATAAAGAAAAATAGAACCAATGCAAAGAAGAACATTTATCAAGAAAGGTACCCTTGCATCAATGGCTGTAGGGACTTCTATTGAATCATTTGCCCATACTACCCGAAGCAATTCCTTACATGTGTCGACCAAGGATTCTTCCTGGGACGATCGGCATCGGCTACCCCGCGATCTGGAGCGTCTTGTAGGGGATTCTTCATTGTTAAAAAAACCGGATGATCTAACCGTTGCAGCCTATGTGTTTCCCAACTATCATCCGTCGGCAATACATAATCATCTGTATGGGGACAAATGGACGGAATATAACTTGGTCAGAAATGCCCGGCCTTGGTTTCAGGGGCATCAGCAACCTCGTGGACCTTTATTAGGAGAACTGGACGAGAGCCTTCCTTCCACTTGGGAAAAATACAATAGACTATCCAAAGAGAACGGTATTGATGTTTATATTTGGGACTGGTACTGGTACAACGGTCAACCCGCTCTTCATGAGGCGCTGGAATGCGGTTTTTTACGCTCTTCCAATGCACAGGATGTCCAGTTCGCTTGTATGTGGACGAATCATCCTTGGTATATTCTTTATCCTACGGAACAAACGGACGGGAAGCCGATATACCCGCCAAGCTATCAGCCTCCGGATGTGACACTTGAGGAATGTTGGCGCAGCCTCTCGTATATTGTTTCTCGCTATTTTCATCAACCCAATTACTGGAAGATAGATGGAAAACCGGTATTATGTATCTGGGATCCCAACCGATTGGAAAAAATGATAGGACTGGATGCCACCATTCAGCTCTTTGTCGATTTGAGATCCTATGCTAGCAAGCTGGGACACAAAGGAATTCATTTTCACATGTCAGGTTTTTACTCTCCAAATTGTAAAAAAGTGGGATATGATACGGCCGGCTCCTATAATCCAATTGATTGGACAACTCGGCGATTTCAGCCAAAGGAAAATGAAATCTCGGACTATGAAGTGGCCGCCGCTGACGTCTCTTTTAAACTCTGGCCAGAACATCATAAAGATTTTGATGTTCCATATATTCCGGCACTCTCTCCAGGATGGGATTCAACACCCAGGTATATCAAACCAAAGAGCAGACCAGAACTTCCGAATAGAGATGAGTGGCCGGGATGTGTCATCTTTGACAACGAAAATCCTGCTACTTTTAAGGCATTTGTGCAGGCCTCTTTTTCATATTTGAATAAGTATCCGGAAGTGCCTAACATTCTAACCATAGCTTGTTTCAACGAGTGGTCTGAAGGTCACTATCTTTTGCCAGACAATAGGTTGGGATTTGGAATGCTTGACGCCTTGGCAGAGGCATTGGAGATTGATGGAAATGCAAAGTTGCATGGTCTGTAGGAGGTGTAATCAACTATCGTAATTTCCTTTTCGGAAAAGGAAATTCTCATATATTGAATTATCGATTAACTCGTATACGAGTGAGTGAAATAAAACATTAAGAATATGCTGCAAAATCACTACCTGAGGAAATGTCGTAATTGGGGAAAATAGGATGATACGCCGATTCCGGATTTCCGATCACTTCCTTAGGTGGTGATTTTCTTCACGTGAGAAAGTCGCCATTTGTTTGTATAACTTGCAGAAATAAAAAAATATTAATCATTCATTGGAAATGCTATATTGTCACCTCACATTAAACGCGATGCGTAGTTCGTCGATCTCTTTGTCGCCCATAGGTTGCAAGGAGCCGATCGACGAAGCCATCACGAGCGAGTTGGCGGAAAATTCGGCCACTTCCAAATAATCAAACGTATTCAGCAATTTATCGCCTGTGACAAATACACTGTCGTTTTCTACCAAAAT
>JAIRRS010000098.1 GCA_031255855.1 Tannerellaceae bacterium
ACCTCCGGGGTTTTGGTTTTCCAGTTTTATAAACAAACGGCAAAGTCCGGTATCGGTATGGGTGAGTTCTACTAAGGGAGTATTTCCTATTGTTTCTAAAATATTCTTTGCATACATAATAATTACGTTCAACTTGTTTGCCATATTCGGCGCATTCGCAACCATTTCTTATCTCTTGATTCTTCTATTTGCCGGATATCTTCCGGTTTCAGGTATTTTTATTTGTTCAATTTCGACATAAAAAAAGAGTTACAGATATTCGCTTTCGCCCTGCAACTCTTTTTGTTTCTATATTCAACAGCAACATTGTCTTAAGAAGAGTTACATTCCTTTCCCATACAACAACAAGTACACGTGCAACAGAAACCGGAGTTATATCCTATTGGTATATTTAAATGATTGTAATATGTACTCGGAAATGTTTTCATTTACTATTTTTCTTTGTTTCTGATGATGCAAAGGTAAAGGAGAAAAATGATGTCTGAAATACCATGTTTATGGTAAATTTTATACCTGTTGAAGCACCTGTTTTAAGTCTGCAATGTTTCCTGTTTTATCTGAATTCGAGGGGTTAATTCTGTTGTTTTACTATATTATTTTATAAAAGTATCTACAAAATATTTGTGTATACTATTATCATGTGTCAGTTCCGGATGATAGGATGTAACCAAAACGTTATTTTCTTTTGCAGCAACAATATTGTTATCTACAACAGATAATATTTCTACATTGGCTCCGGCTGATTCAATGTATGGCGCGCGGATAAAAGTCATGGGAATCGTTCCAATTCCTTTAAATTCAGCTTCAACAAAAAAACTACCTAATTGGCGTCCGTATGCATTTCGTTTGACCCGTATGTCAATAGCACTAAAATGAGCCACTGACTTACCGTCAATTTCTTTCGCAAGTAAAATCATTCCGGCGCAAGTTCCAAAGACAGGCATTCCTTTTTCTATTATTGATTTTAGCTCGTCGAACATATCTAAGTCTTTGAGCAATTTACCAATGGTCGTGCTTTCGCCTCCCGGAAGAATCAAACCATTCATTGGCTGGCTGAGGTCTTCTTTTTTCCTGATTTCAAAGGATTGAATGTTCAAAGATTGGAGGATTTGAGCATGTTCCGCAAATCCTCCTTGTAGGGCTAATATGCCAATTCGCATGTTAGAGTTCACTTTATTTACCTCTTTCGGACATTAGTAATTGAATTTCACTTTCATTAATTCCGACCATTGCTTCTCCTAAGTCCGCTGAAATTTCCGCTATTATTTTAGGATCATTATAATTGGTAACGGCTTTCACAATGGCTTGGGCTCTTTTAACCGGATCGCCGGATTTGAAAATTCCGGAACCAACAAACACCCCTTCTGCTCCTAACTGCATCATTAATGCGGCATCCGCAGGAGTTGCAACACCTCCGGCAGCAAAGTTAACAACAGGCAATTTGCCGTTTTCGTGAACATATTTCAATAAATCGAAAGGGACTTGCAATTCTTTTGCTGCATTAAATAATTCATCTTCACGCAAATTTTGTATTCGTCTGATTTCAGATGTCATAGTGCGCATATGTCTAACAGCTTGAATTACATCACCAGTACCCGGTTCTCCTTTGGTTCGTATCATAGAAGCTCCTTCTGAGATCCGGCGCAATGCTTCACCCAAATCTTTTGCTCCACATACAAATGGAACTTTGAATTTTGTTTTGTCAACGTGATATTTATCATCAGCAGGAGAAAGTACTTCACTTTCATCTATATAATCAATTTCTAAGGCTTCGAGAATTTGAGCTTCTACAAAATGACCGATTCTTGCTTTAGCCATTACCGGAATACTTACCGTTTCTTGTATTCCTTTGATCATTTTTGGGTCACTCATACGCGATACGCCTCCTACAGCGCGAATGTCGGCCGGGATTCTTTCCAATGCCATAACTGCCGCTGCGCCTGCTGCTTCTGCAATTCGAGCTTGTTCCGGAGTGGAAACATCCATTATTACTCCTCCTTTTAACATTTGAGCTAAATTTTTATTCAACTCGTATCTTTCTTTTTTCATTGTTTTTTTAAGTTCTTTGAATAATGATTTACTGAAGCGCCTGCTTCAAATCGGATATTAGATCATCTGCATCTTCCAAGCCTATGGACAATCGAAATATACCCTCTTCTCCGGCGAATTGTTTCCACGAATCCAATTGCTGTGGAGTTGAAAAGTGGAAAGATGTTTGCAACAAGTCTTTATTGTTCATATAAAAAATCAAGGAACGGTGATGCCCCAATGAAACAGCATAATGGATAACTTTCAATTTTTCGGCAATCTCTTTTACTTGCTCTTTTCCATTCTCTACCTGAAAGGTAATAATACCTGAGAAATTCTTCATCTGTTTCTTTGCCAGTTCGTGTTGGGGATGGGATGGTAATCCGGGATAAATGACCCGTTTGACTTTAGGGTGCTGTTCCAAAAAAGTCGCTATTTTCAATGCGTTTTCCTGATGCACTCTCATTCGGATAGGAAACGTAGCGATTCCCCGCAGAATAAGCCATGCGTTGAAAGGACTTAACGAACCACCTAAACGTATTGCTGTTTTTTTACGCAAAGGAGTAAGGTCGTTTTTATTTCCTAAAATAGCGCCTCCAAGCGCATCTCCATGACCACCCAGATATTTTGTCAGCGAGTGGATAACAAAGTCTGCACCCAATTGCAAAGGTTTGGTCGCTGCCGGAGAAGCGAACGTAGAATCGACTGCCAATTTTGCCCCGACACTACGGGCAATATCTGCTACAGCAGTAATATCGGTCAGACGTAACAATGGGTTACAAGGCGTTTCAATATACACCAATTTGGTAGTTGGTTTCAATACTTCCTTTATAGCTTCCGGGTCAGAAGTATTGACTTTTGTTATTTCGATTCCCAATTGAGGTATCATTTCGTTGGTTATTTCCGACAAAGCGGCATAGGCTACATCGCTGATAATGGCATGGTCGCCTGCTTTAAGCAGATGAAACAGTAAGGCAGTTATGGCACCCATTCCGCTGGAAAAAGCAACAGCTGTTTCAGATTCTTCCAATGCCGCCAGTTTTTCTTCCAATTGATGAATGGTCGGATTTCCCCAACGGGTATAAATCCACGAATTATCGTCTTCCATGCCTTCTACGGAAAATCCCGCGTCAGTATCTGCGATAAATGTGGTGGACATAACCAGATTCGGTGATGATGCTCCTGTTATCGGATCGGGCGATTCTCCTGCATGAATGGCTTTAGTAGAAAAGCCATAACTATTAATTGTTTCTAACTTACTCATATCTCTAACTTCTAATTTATATTATTCTGACTTTTCCTTTTTTAAAATTATTCACCAACGTATTCAATACTCTGTTAATAGGGAAATTTACTTCAAAACTGCTTATTTTATGTTCATACAGATATCGAGACGACCTCATTCCTATTTTTAAGACAAAGACTGCTTTGCAATCATGCAGTAAATCAGTTCTTTGGGAAATGTTTGAGTCCGAATGTTGTTTTTTTTCCTGCCCAACATTGGTAACTTCCCTGTCTTCTATAAATTCTGCACCATCCGTTGTTATCTCATAAATAAGAAAATTTTCGGCTTGCCCAAAATGTTGGTCGATTGATTCGCCGTTACTACTGGCTATCGCTATTCTATATGACATGCTTTGGATGTTTTTTAGTTATCGAAAGCCTGTTTCAAGTCAGCGATTAAATCTTCTACGTCTTCCAAGCCAATGGATAAACGAATAGTGTCTGCTGTGATACCTGATTGGATTTGTTCTTGTTCGGACAATTCGTGGTGCGTGGTGCGTGGCGAATTGATAACTAACGAACGAGCATCTCCCAAATTTGCATGGTACGAAAACAGTTTTAGGGATTTAATAAACCGATAGTTTTCTTCTTTATCTCCTTTAAATCCAAAAGAAAAGAGACCGCCAGCTCCTTTTGGCAAATATTTCTTTGCAAGTTCTTTGTATGGACTGTTGTCTAATGTCGGATAACTTACCCAGCTTACTTTGGGATGGGAAGATAGAAACGCTGCAATTTTTTGTGCCGATTCGCTTTGTTTTTTCACCCGTTCGGTCAATGTTTCTATTCCTTGAAGAATCAGGTAAGCGTCGAATGGAGACAAGGATGCTCCAAGCAACGCCAAATAGTGTGTACGAACTCTACCTATAAACGGAAAATCAGGAAATGTTTCCACCACATTCCGTTCGCCAAAAGTAAAGACTTTTTTCTCGAAATGAGGGTGGCGTCCTGCCAACCAGTTAAATTTACCGGATTCGAGAATCAATCCACCAATGACCGAACCATGCCCGCTCAATGCTTTAGTTGCCGAATAAACAACAATATCGGCTCCATATTCAAATGGGTTCAGTAGATAAGGCGTTGCTAATGTATTATCCACGATTAGCGGAAGCCCGTTTTTGTGAGCCAAATCAGCAATTGCCTGTATATCAGCTATCACATTTATCGGATTACTGATTGATTCAATAAGAATGGCTCTCGTATCTTCTGTTATCAAGCGTTGAATGGCTTCCAAATCGTTTACATCCTCTACCAAATCAATATTTACACCCAAATTAGGATAAATCTTTTTATAGGCATCGTAAGTTCCGCCATATATTTGGGCGGCAGCGATAACCCGTCCTCCTTCAGCCGCATTGAGCAAAGCATAAGAAACGGCAGCCATTCCCGAAGCTACGGATACTGCAGCAACAGCGCCGTCTAATGCGGCAACACGTGCTTCCAATGCTGCTAATGTAGGATTTCCTACACGGGTATATAGCAATCCGACCTCTTCAAATTTGATAAGTCTGTCGGCTCTTTCGGGCGAGCCAATATCAAATGCTGCCGTCTGATAAATAGGCACTTGTATTGAGCCATTATGCTGAGCGGGGTCATATCCTGCATGAATTCTCAAAGTATCAAAACCTTGTTTTCTTTCTATTGTTTTCATTTGTAGGTAATTTAATTATTTTTTCACTCTCAATTCTCCACTCTCCACTAATTAAAGCTTTGATAAACGTTTGTATAAATATCTTCCAACAGCTTTAGTCCGCCGTGATAACCAACATACGAACTGTGCAATACTACTTTTTCTTTGATAGGAATGCTGATACAAACAAAATTACCGTCCAACTTTCGCGCTAACTTCTTCTCGAATATGCTGCCGATAATTAAGGGTGGACCTGAATAATCATCTTCTTCGATTTGCCGATGGATAAGATAACCGTCAGTTGAGAAGGTAACATCGGCTGTAATTCCGTAGCTAAATTCGTTGAAATATTCGGTAATCTGCTTGTGAAATTCTTCCGGAACACCTTCTGTTATATATTGAGTTTTGGGCATCAACCCCAAATCATTTACTAAAAATTTGGAGAACGCAAGCACATTGGCTGCTGTCGACACCAAAGAGAAAGCTCTGGATGCAGTTCTGTTTTCGAAGAAGATATCGACCGAACGTTCAACGTAATAGTAGTATTCTTTTTCGCGTTTCTCAATGAGAGCTTCCACATTAGAAGAGTCAAGACCGGCAAAAGCACTCACTTTTCGTAGAAAAGCTGACGTTTCATGTGCACCTATAGGCAGAGTTGGGTAATGTAAGAAAGGCGTTCCGAACTTCTTTTCCAAGAGTTGAACGCTTTCGAGTCCGACCCAAGGCGATACTAACAAATTAAATTCGGCTAAAGGTACTTTGTTTAGATTTTCTATTCCCCGAAATTCGCCAAAAATAGAGTTGGGAATTAAGCCCAGTTCGCGCACCAAGTTTTCGAGTTCGCGGATATTCCCCAGCCAATAAGGATCAAAAGAAGGAACTGGTCCCCAAATATTTACCAAACCTTTTATCTTTTCTCCTTTAGGCAGACGAGTCAGGTATTGGTTGATAATGGCTTTTAATACCCATTCGTGTCCTTGTATATTTGATCCTTTGAATCCTGCAGTACTCACGGAAACAATCGGTTTGTCGCTATCTTCAAATTCGCTTACGATTTGACCAATATCATCGCCAACAATTTCAGTTGTGCATCCGGATAGAACAACAAACAAATCGCCATCCACTACTTTCAGTGAATTTTCAATCACATTGCGAAGTTTGTCTTCTCCTCCGAAAACAACTTCTGTTTCTCCGATATTGGTGCACGGATAGGTTTGTGGATTCAGGTATCCCGAATCGCCTGTTGTCCCGGCTATACTTCCTGCAAGTTTTGAAGCACATCCCGAACTTGCATGTAAAATAGGAATAGCTCTGTTTATAGCTTGTATTGTTTGCATTGCTCCCAGTGCGCAAACATATCTGGGTTCGTCTAATATCTTCATGAAAAATTAAAAATTAAAAATTAAAAATTAAAAATTGACAGAGCCTACTACTCCTCAATTTGCAAAGCATCTGCCTTTTGCGTCATCCACCAGTCGGTATAAGGCAGACGAACATGTTTGGAAAGATTTTCCGCGAAACTTTTGTTGATAATGATATTGAGCAATGTTTGTGCAAAGCGCAAAGTTCCTTTATAACCGAAAGAATTGTATTCATCATAAACGCAATAGGCAGGAATACCCAGCTTCATTGCCCATACCGTTGAACCGGGGTGTCGGGACACGAAAACATCGGGTCTTACTTTATTCAGAATATTCATAAACTCATAGTTTTGCAAATCGTTGACGGAGTATGTGAAATTATTCGGAGAATTGTCCAGAATGTACTGAAACGATTCCGGTCGCCGTCCATCGTCGTATTGTTTATCGAAATGCCATGCCGAAACGTGTTCTACTTTCATGCCGAACTCTTGCAAAACACGCACATGATTGAACCCAGAGCCGGGTCCCATCGCTATCATTGCCCGTTTTCCTTTTAATTGCTCTTTTATTTTCTCGTATTTAGGCAAATAAAATGCTTGTTCTTTTTGTAGATAGGCTTCTATTTCATGTTCTTTATCAACCAGTTTCCCCAATTGCCGGGCTAAATCTTCAAAGCCAAGAATGCCTTGTGGTTGTAATGAGCGAATAAACGGAACTCCATAAGCTTGCTCCAAGCCAACCCCAAAGTAAGAGGCAAGGGTTCCGCAGGTGGTAATGGTTGCAGTAGCTTCAGAAGCATGTTCTAATTCTTCAACGGTTGCTGAGGCAACCAAAAAAGTGGCTTCTAATCCGAGTATATCTAATAATTTTTTGATATCATCACGTGTGTTCCAAGACGTTCCGGCGGTAAATCCAATGATATTTACCTTGTTTGTCTTTTTTTGAGGCGGTTTTACAATGTATTTAAGAATCGCGTGATAAGCCGCGTCAAATCCTGTTGCCCATATCTGAGATTTAAAACCTTCACAATGAACCGGAGCAACCGGAATTGGAATAATATCTGCCAAATCTTCTACTACACTATCTAAATCTTCGCCGATTACACCACTTACACAAGAAGCGCCAACAAAAATAGCTTTTGGATTGTAACGGTTATAGGTTTCGACAATTACATCTTTCAGATTATCGATGGAACCAAATACGGTATCAGACTCTGTCATATCGGTACATGTGTAGGCAAAATGGTTACGCTCTCTTCCAAGCGCTTCTGCCAACAAGTCAAAACTACTTGCAATGCCCATCGCCGTACCGGCACATCCCGATGGTCCATGGTGAACTATTGCAGCATCATTAATGCCCGACAATTGTCCCAGCGCACAATTTGAACTACAGGATGATGCCTGACTGAAACATCTTTTTTTGTTTCCCAAACAGCCATTGCAAGCCGATTGTTCCCCAATTTTCTGTAAATCGCCTGAAAAATCGACCACCGAACCTAAACGCGATTCACGAGAACCTATTACTTTATTTTTTATATCTATTGCCATATAATTTATTATTAAATATCTCTACCATTTCTCCATTCTCAACTTTCAATTAATTTAAGCATCCTGATGTATTTACGCCGTTACCGGAACAATTTACGCCTGCGCCACAACTTCCACTTAGTCTCAGATAGTTATCCGGCATTGGCTTGCCTGCATAAAGGATACCTGCTATTTCTGTAATATTTCCACTGACCGATTCTACCACCACACCTCTGTTTGTTAGAACCCTTAATGGAGTTTGCCCGATTCCGTTTACTAACAAGATGGCACAATCAGACAAAATATCCGCTATATCATTCCAGCGATCGCTTTTGTGTCGAAGGGAGGTAGGCCTATTTTCCCTTAATTCAACCTGTCCGTCTTTTAACTGATATATCAATAAATTTGCAGCTTGACCTAAATGTTGATTAATCCTTTTTCCATCAGCTGTAGCAACTGCAATAAAAGGTTTTTCCGCGAAAGATATTGTTACTTTGTTGTTCTGTATCGCTGATTCTGATGCATTAATATCTGCATTCAGCAATCCGACTGCATCTGCCCGGCAACGCGAACAATGTGACATTTGTTTAATATAAACCGATGTTTTGGCTCTTACCATTCTCATATTGGAAGCGGTCGGTTCATGTAATACTCCAAAAGGAGTTCCGGCTACAGGAATCAGCGGAATACAGTTTTGTATATCAGCACCCAATTCAGATGTATAGCGGGCAATATCCTGAATGTGATATTCATTGACACGTGGAATAACTACGGAATTTATTTTTACAGTAATTCCATGTTCTTTCAGACGTTTAATCGCTTCGGTTTGTCTTTCAAGAAGAAGCGTTGCTCCTTCCAGTCCAGAATAGGTTTTCCCCTCAAAATGAATCCATTCATAAATTTGTGCTCCAATTACAGGGTCAACGGCATTGACTGTAATAGTTACGTGCGAGACTTTCAATTCTGCCAATCGAGGAATATATTCGGAAATTGACAATCCATTGCTGGAAACGCAAAGTAGTTGGTCGGGAAATCGTTCATGTGTCAGTTCGAGCGTTTGCATCGTTTCCTTCGGATTCGCAAAAGGGTCGCCCGGTCCGGCAATACCGACAACGGCAATATTAGGGACACGTTGGATTGTTTTTTCCAAATAATCCACAGCGTCAATCGGTTTCAAAATAGAAGTAGTTACACCCGGACGACTTTCGTTCGCACAATCAAACTTGCGGTTGCAGAAATTACATTGCACATTGCAACGAGGCGCTACAGCCAAATGAATCCGGCCGGTAGTGTGTCGTACATCAGCATTAAAACAAGGGTGAGTGTTAATATCCATCGCGTTTAATTCTTAATTTAATCAGATATTAGCCTGAGTTCCCCGCACTTCCCCTGCTTCGATGGCAAGAAGTTGATCTGCCCATTTCGCAGACCATTCTCTTAATTCATCAATTTCGAGCGGAGTTGGCACTTTCGATTCTGTATGTTCGCTTATTCTCCTCGCCAAGCTTCGGTAAACATCGGCTTGTTTAGAGTTTGGTTGAGCTTCAATAGTTGTCCGTCCGGATAATTCCGATTGTGTAACAGTGATAGAGCGAGGTACGTATTCTACGACTTGTGTTCCGGTTTGTTTTGTGAAATCGTCGATAATTGCCTGTTGGTAAGGACTGTTAATCGAATTGGCAATTACGCCTCCAAACAGAGCACCTCCTGCATTGGAATATTTCTTTATCCCTTTCATCAGATTATTGGCAGCATAAACAGCCATGAAATCGGATGACGATACGGTAAAAACGTGTTCAGCAATTCCTTCACGAATGGGTACGGCGAAACCTCCGCAAACGACATCACCCAATACATCGAAAATAACATAGTCTAAATCAAGTTCTTCAAAAATATTTTGCTGTTTTAATAATTCTACAGCAGTGATAATACCACGCCCTGCACATCCTACGCCGGGCGCCGGACCGCCTGCTTCTACACAATATACTCCCTGAAAACCTTGGAAGATGGCTTGATAGGCATCTACTTTAGGGTTTTGCCGCAATAAATCCAATACCGTAGGAATATATTTTCCATCACGAAGCGTATTCGTTGAATCACTCTTCGGATCACATCCGAATTGAAGAACTTTATAACCGGCTTCTACTAATGCCGCACTGATATTGGAAGTCGTTGTTGACTTTCCGATTCCTCCTTTGCCGTAAATTGCTATTTTCTTAATTTGTTTACTCATATTATTTATTAATTGATTATAATATTGTTGTCATAAAAAAAGAGTTGCAGCTTTTTAGATTGCTACAACCCTTAAACTAATTTATATATCTTTACATATAATATCAGGAAGAATCACAGCAGTTGTTCGTGCACGTACACATATAGCAACTACACATAGTTTTTGTTGTACTCATGATTGATGTGTTAGAAAACATTGTCATTGTTTATTTATTGATGTCGCAAAGGTAGTGGAGATTCAAAAATCCGGAAATACCATAGATGTGGTATTTTAGTGAAGAATTAACTCCAGGCAGTTATCGTAATTACCTCATTAGCAAAAAAGCTTGATTCGATGATTGAAGGCTCTTAAGTTGAGTCTTTTGAATAGCCAGCGACTGATTATCTAATTTCAAAAATCCCAATTCATTGTTATATTTCTGTCCATTTACCAATATCTAGTTTATAAAATCTATAAAATCCTTATCGTTTTCATATTTCTTAGGCACAACAAAGCCAAATTTCTCAATAGGTATTGTTTCAATATGGGTATCTTCCAATAAAGAAATCGTTTTATCCACGTTTCCTGAATTTAAAATAGCTTGTTGTTGTGATTTTATTTTGAGAGGAACAATTGATATATCTTGTTTCAATTGCCGGGTTTTGATATCATACGCATAATTGAGACTGCTAAAAGTCAGCTCATTAACATATTTTTTAATTGCGCTAAGCAGAAAGATATCATCACCAATGATTTTTTTTCCTTTTATATCTTCCGGATTTTTTTCAAAATATTCTGCTAAAGCAATCGTTGTTCCTGCCTTATTATCGCGCGTATAAACGATAAAAGGATGTTTTTCTTTACGAGGTTTATCCGAAAAATCATCAATATCTTCCAGGCTTTTTTCAAAAACTAAATCCTTCAAATCTTTACTATTGAGCCCTTTTTTCAATTGATTCAAATACGGATTTTCTTGACTTGTTATAGGTATCAGCGCATAACGTCCGACATAAAATATCGTTTGTTGATTGTCTGATTCTTCATTTTTTATTTGATAGGCAACGATTTGAAAACTGTCATCTTTGTTTTTATCGGTACTGATTTCAAATCGGGTATTGTTACCTGTTTGTTCTTTTTCATATTCTTGTATCCATTTCTCAATTATCGGATAGGTAAATGCTGTTCCGGTAAATCTAATCGTCTTTTCTTGCGCTGAAACTACCGTTGTTGATACAAAAAGAACCAAAAAACTTAATTTTTTTACGAATGATTGCATATTATTTCTTTTTTACTTTTATACTAATGTTATATTTCGAACTCCCCAAAGACTTCCCTTATTTTAATTTATGGTATTAAAAAAAGAGTTGCAGTTCTTTTGTTTTCTGCAACTCTTATATTCATTTTCATACTTGCGTAAAGTACAATATCAGGAAGAACTACAGCAGATTTTCATTCGCATTCGCATACGGCAAGCATACATGGTTTCTGCTATATTCATGGTTGATATGTTAGAAGATACTGTCATTCTTTTATGATTTAATTATGACGCAAAGGTATCATGGATAAATGGAGCCCACAATACCACATTTATGGTATTTTTTCTGAAACTCCTCCATAACAGGCTTGTTTATTGAAAAGAGTCGTCATACGGATTCTCTACCGTAGCACCTTCATAACCCCAGTTTTGCCAAAGTCCTTCGGGATTAAGATCTCGTTCCGATTGTGGAATTGGGAAACGATAGTTGCGCGTTGACACTGCGCTTTTTGCCGGAATACGTTTGACTGATTTTACCAATGTTTTCCATCTCACAAGATCAAACCACCGTGTTTGTTCGGTAACAAATTCAAAATAACGTTCATCTCTCAGTTTTTCCCGAAATTTTTCTTGAGAAAGTCCTGCAAAATCGTGTAAAGCAGGTTGAGGATTAGCATTGTCTAAGCTGTATTTCCCTTCACGGAATGCTCTGCGGCGTATTTCATTGATTGCGTCATACGCGCTTATTCCTTCAAATGTATTATTAGGTCCGCCTTGTTCGTTAAGCGCTTCTGCCAATGTCAAGTACACATCGGCATAACGAATAATATCCGTATTAATGGCAGAAGCATAAACACTTGATAAAACAACTGTTGTATCAATATATTTTCTAAAACGCGGTTTTTCAAATTCATACACGCTTTGTGTTTCCGGGTTATATAATATCTTCGCATAACTTCCCTCACGGCGTTGGTCTCCATCGGCGTATGAATAATAAAACAAATCCATATCTGAAATAATCAACACCGGTTCCTGTCCGTTGAAATACGTGCTCCATACACAATGCGCAATTGAGTTACCAGAAGAACCACCATCTTGTCCATAAGCAAATTGTGCTGAAAAGATATGTTCTTTACCGTTCTTTTTCGCAGGGTCAAAAGCGTCATAATAATTTTCAAACAGTTCGTATTGATTACTGTCAATTACTTTTTTCGCATATTTCGCAGCATTTTCCCAATCTTCACGAACTAAATACACACGAGCAAGAAGCGCACTTGCAGCACCACTGGTAGCCCTGCCGATGTCTTCTCCGGAAAAAGACAATGGCAGATTCTCTGCATCTTCAAGGTCTTTTATTATTTGCGCATAAACTTCATCAATAGGTCTTCTGATCAAATCCGCGTCTTTATATTCTCCTTGCAGGACAAGCGGTATTTCGCCCCAAAATTGTACAGCATTGAAATATAATAATGCGCGGAGGAATTTTGCTTCATTAATCAATCGGGTTTTTATTCCTTCAGATGCCGTGACATTGGGAATGTTTTCTATGGCAATGTTGGCGCGGCTGATACCTTTATATATTTGTACCCAAGTACAACGGACTTCATAATTGCCGGCTCCGTAACTGACAGACGCAATCGCACGTGTTTCGGGACTATTACTGTTTGAGCCGGTAATCATATAATCTGCCGCAAGGTCATTCAAATAAAGAATTTGGTCGCCATACAAGGGTGTGTTTTCATCAGAATGAACTAATATGGCATATACTCCCGATACTGCGCTTATGGCATCGGCTTCTGTCTGAAAATACTGTGAAAGAGTAATATAACCCTCTGGTGACTGGTCTAAATCTACACAGGAACTGAATAGAAAACCTATTCCAATGATTGATGATACTATATATTTTTTCATACGATTCTTCTTTATAAATTAATATTTACTCCAATTAAAAAACTTTTTGCTGTTGGATATGCTCCATAATCGACTCCCTGATAAAGAGAACTTTGTTCATTTCTTCCATTCCGTGATGCTTCCGGGTCAAAACCTTTATATTTTGTAAGGGTTAAAATGTTTTGAGCTGAAACATACACACGCAAAGATGACTTGTTTCCTATTGATTTGATTTTATACGGAAGTGTATATCCCAAAGTAATGTTTCTGAGTTTTAAGAAAGATGCATCTTCGATATAACGGCTATCTAAGTTGAATGTACTCACTTCTAAAGCTCTCGGAACATCTGTATTTGTATTTTGCGAAGTCCATCTGTCTGCGATTGAAGCCGCAGCATTGAATGTTCGCGGGGTAAGTTCCATTTTATTTCGCAACGCATTGTACAGTTTGTTTCCGTAACTACCCTGAATTGAAAATGAGAAGTCGAAATGTTTGTATGTTAGCGTATTATGAAATCCGAAAATAAAATCGGGTTGTGTGTTTCCTAACAAGACCTTGTCTTCAGAGGAAATTGTTCCGTCTGTATTCTGGTCTACAAACTTGGGATTGCCGGGTTGAGTTGCTCCGGTTATCCAGCTTACTGTTGGAATTTTAGATAAATCCTCATTCGATTGCACTACTCCGTCATACCGGTATCCGTAAAAAGAACCCAAAGGCTGACCAACTTTTACAATTGTCGGATAAACAGTTGAAAGAGCTCCTTCTATCGGGAAAATAGGAGCAAAAGATTCTATTCCTCCTAAATCAAGGACTTCATTGATATTTTTCGACCAATTGAGTTCAGTTGTCCACTGAAATTGTTTGTGTTTGATAACATCCGCGCCAAACGATAATTCAATTCCCTTATTCGACACACTTCCTATATTTGTCAATACAGATGTATAGCCTGTAGCTGATTGCGTAGGTACATCAAGCAATAAATCTGTTGTTTTCTTAGAATAAACATCTAATGTTAATCTGATTCTGTCCGCTAATAAACTGACATCAACTCCGGCATTGTATTGAGTGGTTTTTTCCCATTTCAAATCATCATTTCCTTTGTTATCATATACATACCCGTTAACAATATTTCCGGCAAAAGAGTAGGTTTCCGGCGACAATAAACTTTCATATTGATAATCTCCTATTTCCTGATTACCAACAGTTCCTGCACTTAATCTCAGTGTTAGATTACTTAATTTTCTGAAATCTTTAAGAAAATCTTCTTCGTTGATATTCCAGGAAACACCTAATGAAGGGAAAACGCCCCAGTGATGTTTACTTCCAAAACGAGAAGATCCGTCAGCCCTCAAAGTCACGGTTGCGTTATAACGTTCCAATAAGGTGTAATTAACACGACCGATATACGAACTTAGCGTACTTGTAACTGCATTTGAATAAGGGATTTCAGCCGATCCGCTTTGCAAACTATTGTATTTTGTACTTTCGTTTTGAAAATGGCTTGCAATGGCTTGCGATGACTGAATGTTGGTTTGTTGCGCCGTATATCCCACCAATACATCTATACGGTGTATATTATTCAATTTCTTTTCATAGTTCAGCGTAAATTCACTTTGCCACGATTTAACAGTATTGTTGCCTTTATATGCCAATCCTTCGGTTGCTCGTCCTGCGGCAGAAGATGCCGGAGTGAAGTAATTTAGTTCGGAATTAATAAAATCAGCACCAAGATTTATTTTAGCAGTAAGCGTTGGTAATATCTTATATTCTGCAAAAAAGTTTCCAAGAAAACGACTCAACTGTGTTTCACTAACCGTATTTAACAAATCGGCTAAAGTGTTGTCTTCTACATTAATAGAATACGGATTTTTGTAATTAAAACTGCCATCAGCATTGTAGATAGGGACTACTGGCGGGGTCCGTAATACAGAAACCCAAGTATTAACAATATTGTCATTGTTCAACGAACTGAGTCCATTTTGTTTGGAGTAACTACCTATAGCATTCAGTCCAGCTTTAAAGTTTTTGAAGATATTGCGTTCTAAACCTACACGGAAAGAATAACGTTCAAAATCAGTATTTTTAATGACCCCTTCCTGAGAAAGATATCCACCGGATATGGCATAACGTGTTACTTCATCTCCTCCTGAAATAGAAAGCTGGTGGTTTTGCGTAAGACCGGTTCTTAATGCAGCCGATTGCCAATCATAACCCTTGCCGAAGGCATCTATTTCATCTTGAGTAAAACGAGGCGAAGTTGCATCTTCGGAACTACTTAGCAAATCATTGCGCAATGAAGCCCATTGACTACCATTTAACAGGTCAAGTTTTTTGGAAATTTGTTGCCAACCTGCGGAAAACCGGTAATTCACATTACTTGACCCTTTAGTCCCTTTTTTTGTCGTTATGATAATGACCCCATTTGCTCCACGTGTTCCATAAATTGCAGTTGCAGATGCATCTTTTAAGATTTCTACTGACTCAATATCTTGAGGATTAATGGTTGATAAAACATTTAATCCGGCATCGTTTCCAACTTTATTTCCGGGATTTCCGATTCTCGCGTTATTATTGTCATTGTATACGATAAAACCGTCTATGACATATAGTGGCTCGTTACCTCCTGTTATTGAATTTCCTCCACGAATGCGAACCGTGGATGTAGCACCCGGTTGCCCGGAGGTTTGAGATATGTTTACTCCGGACACAGCACCTGTTAAGAGATTGTCAAAAGAAGCAGCTTCCTGTTTCAACAAACTTTTATTAACAGAAACAATGGAACCTGTCAATTCTTTACGCTTCTGCGTACCATAACCTACTACTACAACAGCATTTAGAATGTTTCCCCGATCGCTCAATTCTACAACTAAAGGTTCGAGATATTCATAAATATCTATTTCTTTCGTACCATAGCCTATATAAGAAAC
>JAIRRS010000108.1 GCA_031255855.1 Tannerellaceae bacterium
TTGTATCCCGGCGAAAAAATTATGTTCGTAGGAGCGGAGAGGACGTTTGGTGTAAATCCGTCGGCAATTTCCAGTACATCGGGCATGACCTTCCGCAAATTTATGTCGCCGTGGGAACCGGCTAATTGTAGCGGTACTACTGTGAATAATAATGGAAATAATGCCAGTAATGTATTGGGCACATGCCTGATCCGTTTTTCAGATATATTGTTGATGAAAGCGGAAACATTGATCTGGACTCAGGGAGAGGGGAATGCCGAAGCCAAAGCGTTACTCAATCGCATCCGTAAACGTGCGCGTCTGCCTGAAAACAGTGCGGCTACGAAAGAGGAACTTAAAAACCAACGCCGATGCGAGCTGGCTTTCGAATTTCAACCCAGCCGTCATTTAGACCTGGTTCGGTGGGGAGATGCAAAAGAGGTATATCAACGACCGTTACATGGTGTACAGAGCACTACGAACGGAACAGTAATTACGGGTATCGAAGAAAAGGAAATATGGCCTTCCCGTAATTTTGATCCCGCGAAACACCATGTGTTTCCGATACCTTCGCATATAATTGCATCAAGCGTCAACTTGAAACAAAACCAAGGTTACTGATCAGTTAGGACGAAGTATCTTCTCTATATCAGTTTCGAATTAAGAATTAATTAAAAATGAATGGAAATATGAAGAAAATAATGCATATAATTGTGGGCGCTTTGATTTCATCAATGCTCTTTTCCACAACGATGTTTGCCCAGGAATTAAAAGTAATGAGCTATAATGTTAAGGCATTTGAAGGGCAGACAAATGATCCGGATTTAATGTTCCGGTTACAGCCATTCGCTGATGCAATAAAGAGATATAATCCCGATATTATCTGCATTCAGGAACTAGAAACCCATACTTCAAGACAAGGTGCAAGAGAATTACTGACCGAACTGGGTAGCCTGTTGGGGATGTATCCCTTGTTTGGATTTTCATATGTAAAAGATGTGGGTTGGTACGGAAACGGTATATTAAGTAAATATCCTATAATGAATACTTTCTCCAATCTGCTGCCTTACAACTCGAGCCGGTCATACGACCAACGCAGTTACGTGGCAGCCGACATTTTAGTCCCCGCAACGGGAAATGCAGGAGGTAAAATCGTTAGAATTGTCAACACGCATTTAGATCATAGGTACAATTCTCCCTGGTATGGACAACGGGAAGAGCATGCAAATAGAATTGTTGAAGATGCTCTCGACAGTGCAATACCAACCATCTTGATGGGAGATATGAATGAAGACCCTACCGGTACAAATAGTAAGGCTATTGTTGCCTTCAGTGCGGCTTGTGATCGTATTTGCGACAATTCAGGCACTTTTAGCAGTTCAAAGCTCGATTATATCTTTGGTTTTCCTAAAAATATATGGACGGTAATCGACTACACTGTAGACCGGACAAATAATTTATCGGACCATTACCCGATAATAGGTACGGTGAAGCTTGGTAATTAATTCAGAGGATTAGAGACTCATTAAAAATATTATAATCAGATGAAAAATAATAAATTAACGAAACATATTTATATACTCTTATCGGTATTATTGTCGGTATCGTTTTGTATCTCGTGCAGCGACGATAATGATAAGAAGGAGACAAATGTTAATTTGATCCCAAACCCGAAATTTGATGCAAAGATATATTTTGCTTCAAAACTGAATGATGCACCTATAGCAACCAATGCTTCGGAATATATGCCATTGGGTAATTTTTTCAAACAAGCCAATAGGGATAAATTATGGTTAGGTATCATAGACAGGGCGGATGTGACTTACAGTGTTGCAGATATGTTCAATGGAAGTGTTGGTACGGCTTCTCAGGCTGATCTCTTTTCTACTTTTGCCTTTAACAGATTTAACGGTAATACCCACGAAGGAAGTATGTTGCTTTTTCCCGGTTATATAAAAAATCAGCAAAGTATAAAAATAACCGATGATTGCTATATCAGGGCTATCGACCTTGCACTGAAAGGATATAATAGCGAAATTGAGCGGGATGTGAATTTCGATGTTGTTTTCAGGACGGTGCGTTTTTCTACTAATGATCAGATAAAAGTATTTTCGGAGTCGGTTTTTAAGGAAATGAAAGCAGGCCGGTTGAATATGCTGATGATAGGAACAGTGAAGAAAGATCTGGTAGAAGCCCTGAAGACAGGTGTGGCAAGTGTGGATGATGATTTTAAGGTGGCGATAGCAGAAGGTACGGAATCTTCGGACTACAATCTCTTCTTACTTGCGTATGAATATATCTGGGCTTTGAAAGGAACAACAAAACAAACCTTGGGTAATATAGATATGTATGAATTGAGCCTTATGTGGTAAAGCATAAACTTTAGGATTTTAATGCGAATCTATAGTTGGAAATTACCCTTTACTATAGATTCGTGTTATTTCTGTAAAATCTTAATATCACTCGTAATGAAAAAAATCTTGATCTTTATTTTTTCTGTTTTTTGCTTTACTTCTTGCTCGAAAGAATATAAAGAACCGGCAGATTATGTAGATCCGTTTATTGGTACGGGATTTCACGGACATACCTATCCCGGTGTTACAGCACCTTTTGGTGCGGTTCAGTTGAGCCCCGACACCCGTTTCGGTAATTGGGATGCTTGTTCGGGATATCACTACAGCGATTCGGTTATTATCGGATTTTCCCATACGCACTTGAGCGGTACGGGATGTGCCGATTTGGGAGATATATTGTTTCATCCTACCACAAAAGAGATAAAACCGGTACAACAAGGCCATATCTTCGACTATCTGCCATTTTCCCATAAAGACGAGAGCGCCTCTCCGGGATATTATTCCGTCGATTTCAAGCAAGAGGGAATTAAGGCTGAATTGACAGCCACAACCTATACGGGTATGCATAGATATACGTATGCCAAAGGAAAAGAGGCAAATCTCATTATAGATATGTCCCATTTGCTAACCGAAGAGGTTATCGATTCTGTAGAGATACGGCAAACGGCTTCCAATGAAATATCGGGGGTACGCCGTACACAAGGTTGGGCGTCCAACCAATATGTATTTTTTGTCGCCCGCTTCTCAAAAGATTTCCAATCGGTACGGCAAATCAATGATGGGAAAATATTGGAGGCGAACGAAAATCCTTCAAATAATAACCGGCAGTTATTTATAAAATTTGGTAAGTCGGATGGTTCGTCGGTTGTGGCTTGTGTGGGATTGTCTGTCGTTAGTGAAGAAAATGCACGTCGGAATCTTGAGGATAATATCGGGGGATTCGATTTTGATATGGTGCGCAAATCTCTTCATGACCAGTGGAATAAGGAACTTTCTAAGATAAAGGTCGAAGGGGGAAGCAGGCATGATATGAAGAATTTCTATACGGCCGCCTATCATACCAAATTGATGCCTAATGTGATGAGTGATGTAAACGGGCAGTATCGCAGACATGATATGAAAATTGCACAACAACCGCAAGGGAAAAAATATTATTCCGCATTTTCCATCTGGGATACGTTTCGGGCTTGGAATCCGTTACAGACATTGATTGACACTGTTTTGGTGAATGATATGATTGCTTCTTACCTTGAGATGTACGACGCTTTGGGTGAGCTGCCGATATGGCCTCTCTCTGCCGGTGAAACTTATACGATGATTGGATATCATGCCGTTTCGGTTATTGCTGACGCTTACATGAAAGGTATAAGGGGTTTCAACATTGAAAAGGCTTATGAAGCGATGAAAGCCTCGTCCGATATAAATAAAAAAGGATCGGATTATTATATCAACAACGGTTTCATACCATCCAATATAAAGAAGGAATCGGTTTCGTGCCTGCTTGAATATGCTTATGACGATTGGTGCATTTCCCAAGTAGCCGGAGAACTGGGTAAAATGGATGATTATGATAAATATACACAACGTGCACTTTCTTATATAAATGTATTTGACGGATATACCCGCTTTTTCAGGGGTAAACGCTTGGATGGCAACTGGGATTCTCCGTTTAACCCGTTTGAACCCGGACGTGCTTATACGGAAGCTACGGCATGGCAATATCGTTTTTTTGTACCACATGATGTGAATGGAATGATACAGCTATTCGGAGGTAGGGAGCAATTTATCAATCGGTTGGACAGCCTCTTCGTTGTTGAAGATAAAGTACAGGGTGATATGGTAGATATTACAGGCCTTATAGGTCAATATGCCCATGGAAATGAGCCTAGTCATCACATGGCGTATCTCTACAATTATGTGGGACAACCCTGGAAAACACAGGAGATGACGCGGCGTATTTTAAAGGAAATGTATCATCCTGCGCCGGAAGGTATCAGTGGTAATGAAGACTGTGGACAGATGTCGGCCTGGTATATCCTGAGCAGCCTTGGTTTTTATGCCGTATGTCCGGGTTCTAATCAATTCATTATCACTACTCCCCTGTTTGAAAAAGCAACGGTTTTGCTGGCCAATGGCAAAACATTGACAATTACTGCAAACAACCCGCAAAAGAATATTTATATTGATAAACTCATATTCAATGGAAAGGAAATAACCTCCAATTTTATTACTTATGAACAATTGATGGAAGGAGGAGAGCTTGCTTTTACATTGGTCACATCACCCAACAGGCAGAGGGGAAGCGGAATTGAAGCATATCCTTACTCATTAACCGAAGGCACTGTCGTTTCGATACCATATACGACTAACGATTTGAATTTATTCGTGGATACCGCGGAAGTTGATTTAGGTTCGGCAACTGCCGGGGCAAGCATCTATTATACGCTTGACGAGAGTGAACCGGACGAATCATCTGTTTTATACGAAAAACCATTCGAAATATCCGGTAGTGTGACTCTCATGGCCAAGGCTTACAAAGAAGGTTATAAACCAAGCCGCACATTTGTAATACAGGCTGATAAAGCTGTTATGGCAAAAGGAATAAATGCTCATGCTAAGGAAAACGGTGTGAATTATAACTATTATGAAGGATATTTCCAACGTGTAGATGAGATCGAAAAGTCGGAGTTGAAAGAGAAAGGTATAATACCGCAGCTGTCGATTGAGGGCGCTGGCCGACAAGATCATTTTGCTTATATATTTTCGGGAGTTATTTATGTGCCGGAGGATGGTGCTTATGAGTTTATGACGCGCTCCGACGATGGAAGTGTATTGTATGTAAACAATACGAAAGTTGTTGATAACGACGGCTCTCATGCTGCTATTATCGCTACGGGACGTATTGCGTTGAGCAAAGGATATCACCCTTACAAACTTTTTTATTTTGAAGATTATGAGGGAGAGCATTTGAGTTGGGCATGGAAGAAACCTTCTTCGGAAAAATATGAAACTATTCCCCTTGAAAATTTATTTATAAACTAATTCTCAAAAGGGGTCGCTGATTTAATTGTCATGAGGTCTTAATGTTGAATCTTTTAAAAAGTAAGTGTTGATGAAAAAAATAAATAAAGAATTATTCGTTACGATATTTGCCTGTTTCCTGTTTCCTGTTCCTGCAGCGGCACAACAGCGAGTTTTGATACATTCCCATAACGACTATCACCAGCGTGTGCCTTTTTATCAGGCCTATTCGCAGCAGATTTATTCCATTGAGGCTGATGTTTTCATTACTGAAGACGGAAGTTTGCTTGTAGGGCACGACGTCGAGGAATTGGCTTCTGATGCCGATCTTGGGAGCATGTATGTATTACCTATCGTAAAGTTGTTCAAACAAAACGAAGGTAGGCTTTGGAAAAATTCGGACAAAAATTTGCAACTGATGATCGATCTGAAAACTCCAGCCGAACTTACCCTCGCCAAAGTTGTGGAAATATTCGGGCAATACCCTGAGGTATTTGATCCGGCAGTCAATCCAAATGCCGTAAGAGTGGTTATTACAGGGAATGTTCCGCAAGCGGTTGATTTTACGAAATACCCCGGATTCATCTTTTTCGATGGACAAATTGATATTGACTATACTGCTGATCAACTGCAAAGAATAGCCTTGATCAGTGCTCCTTTTTTCGAATATGCCCATTGGAACGGTAAAGGTACATTAATTCCCGCCCAGAGGGAAAAATTGCAGGAGGTCATCGACAAGGCACACGCCATGGGTAAACCCATCCGTTTCTGGGATTCTCCCGACGGAATTACTGCATGGAATACGCAATACACAATGGGGGTGGATATCATCAATACCGACAAGCTCGAGAAATGTTCCGATTTCTTCAGGAATTTTGAAGATAAAAACTACCGGATAGAAATCGGTACTCATAATTCACAGGGAATGGTTACAACCGACCGGCTCGATAAAACAACATCCGGCTTCAAGGGATTTGACCGTGAAAAAATCCAACTCACGGAAGGTATAGAGATATACCAGCCCTCCTACCGCAACGACGGTACGGGAAAGAAAGTGAAAAACATCATTTTCCTTATCGGCGACGGGATGGGATTGGCGCAAATTAATGCGGCTGAGACAGTGAATAAAGGTTTAACTATTGTGAATATCAGAAATATAGGGCTACAAAAAAGTAATGCCAAGGGTGCTTATACCACCGATTCTGCAGCCGGAGGAAGTGCCCTGGCAACAGGGAAAGCCACCAATAATCGCCATATCAGCATGACGGCGGAAGGAGAAGTGAATCCGTCGTTTACCGATTATGCTTACGACAAAGGGATGGCCTGTGGTGTAATTACACTGGGTAATCTGGCGGACGCTACTCCTGCCGCTTTTTACGGACATGGAATCGAGCGTGATGATACCGACCAACTGACCGATTATCTTCTCGATGGGAAACTCACATTGCTGGCAGGCGGAGGTATGGATGTTTTTACCAACCGGCAAGATAAGAAAGACATCCTGAGTGAATTGAAGAGGCTATATCGCATCACGGACGATTTCAAAGAGATAAACCTCGACGATAAAAAGGTAATTTGTGCCGACGGACGCATGGATTTGGCTGCTACACAGGGAACGCTGGATATATTGGCTGAAGCTACGCGGTTGGGTATTGAAAAGCTACATAAAGCAAGCGGCAAGGGTTTTTTCCTGATGGTAGAAGGCGCAAAGATAGATTATGCCGGACATGCCAATTCTTTACCGGGGTCAATAGTGGAGACTCTTAGTTTCGATATGGCTGTGGCGGAAGCGCTTAAATTTGCCGACAGCAACGGGGAAACATTGGTGGTGGTAACGGCTGATCACGAAACCGGAGGATTGACGTTAATTGATGGTGATCTTGAAACGGGATTAATCACCGGTTATTATGTGACTGATGATCACACGCCTGTTATGCTTCCCGTATTTGCTTATGGCCCCGGATCTCAGAATTTCAACGGAGTGTACAGGAATACGGAGATATTTCATAAAATGAAGGAATTATTGGGCTTATAATAATACAACGAAACAAACACGATAATATCATTTGAAAATGAAAACAATAACAATTATTTTACTGAGTTTGCTCTTCGCTCTCTCCGCGTTATTTTCCCAGGAGAGTAGAAATGCTGTTGCGGCTATGCCGGACGAAGTAGCACAAAAGTACAATCTACCGTATAAAAACACGTATGTGAAAGAAGCGCTCGTTGCTGAAAATGAATTTAGAGTCGCCAAACCGGAAACTATTTTGCCGAAAAGTTTTGAAGAAGCTCGGAATATACTGCCTGCTCCAATATGGGAAGGGCATGCAAGAGAGCTTGAAATGTATTGGCGTGCATGGCAGATTGCAGTGGGAAATATTCGTCAGCCTCTCGATGGTTCCGGATTTGTATCGCCCTATTTGGATACGGCTTACAATGGTAATATATTTATGTGGGATGATGCCTTCATGATGATGTTTGCCCGCTATGGTTACCGTTTTTTTCCATTTCAACGTACATTGGACAACTTTTATGCAAAGCAGCACCCCGACGGTTTTATCTGTCGCGAGATAAAGCGCGACGGAGCTGATTGTTTCGAGCGTTATGATCCTGTCAGTACGGGTCCCAATCTTTTGCCCTGGGCGGAGTTGATTTATTATAAACAGTATGGCGACATGGAGCGACTGCATAAAGTATTTCCTGTATTGTGCGCCTATTATAAATGGCTGAAGTTAAATCGTACCTGGCCCAACGGAACTTACTGGTCGAGCGGATGGGGTACGGGCATGGATAATATGCCGCGTGTAAAGCCGCAATACAGTATGATTTACAGCCACGGCCACATGGTTTGGATAGATACCAACCTGCAACAAATTTTCACGGCTGGTATTTTGCTGGAAATGGGTTTATATCTAGAGCGTTGGCAGGAAATAGAGGAATTTGAAGACGAAATAAAGATGTTAACAAGATATGTCCGCGAGAATTTGTGGGACGACAAAACAGGTTTTCTCTACGACCAGTATGCTGATGGCAGTCTTTCAACTACAAAGGGAATAATAGCCTATTGGTCTCTATTGACTGATATTTTGAAAAAAGAACAAACCGACAGATTGGTGCAGGAGCTTGATAATCCCGAAACATTCAATCGTCCGCACCGGGTGCCTTCATTATCTGCCGAAAATCCGAAATATAATACTAATGGGCGTTATTGGCAAGGGGGCGTATGGCCCGGTGCAAATTACATGGTAATTACCGGGCTTACTCAAAAAGGGTATATTGAAAAAGCGAAAGAAATAGCTTTCAATCACTATCGGTGTGTATTTGAAGTATATAAAAATACGGGAACATTCTGGGAATATTATGCCCCGGAAACTATAGAGCCTGGCTTTATGGCGCGTGACGAATTTGTAGGTTGGGCTGGTTTGCCACCCATTGCCGTGTTTATTGAATATATCCTGGGAATACGTTCCGACTATGCCAAAAATACGGTCGTATGGGATGTGGTTCAAACGGAAAAACATGGAATGGAACGCTACCCCTTCGGTCCGGAGGGTGTGGTATCATTTGTTGCAGATAGGCGTAGTTCGGTAGATGAAACCCCTGTAATTACCGTGGAAAGCAATGTGCCATTTAAATTGACGGTTCTATGGGGTAAAGGGAAAAGTAAAACGGTTGATGTAAAAATTGGCAAACAAACCTTATGACCGCGTATCCGAAATAGAAAATACTGCGCTCAAATCATAGGAAGTTCCGGCAGTAGTTTGGAACGAGGTTGTTTTTCCGTTGTATTTCACGAGGCAGTCGTTTCCCGAACCGGAAGTGATTTTTAGCGATGTGAGTTTACCATTACTCCATTCTGCATCTACTTCGAAATTTCCACGCGCCTTGATACCTCTGAAACTGCCGTCAGTCCATGCGTCGGGAAG
>JAIRRS010000029.1 GCA_031255855.1 Tannerellaceae bacterium
TATTCGAGCAGATTGGTATGTCCGATTCTGAAAATTATGCCTAATGGGTTATTACTTGAATCAGAAAACCTTTCCTTAAACTCATATACCATTGTACCCATAGGTATCATACTGTCGGTTATATTCTTTGTCATTTCTCTATTGACTACTGCTTATTGGTATCAAAAAAAAGAAATAAAATGAAGTTTACAATAAGTAGGCTGTTTTTAGCAGATTGTTTAAAACTAAAACATTCAAGTTACTATCCGATTGTCTTGGGTTGTCCACTTATCATATCTCTATCTTTTATACTTTGGTGTGTATTTATGCTTTACGAACCACAAGATATTTTTCGCTATTATGTATTGGTCTTATCAATTCTATCTCCTGTTATTATTGGTGTGAGTGTATATATTCCATTTGAGATAGAAAAGAAATGCTGCAACTATAAAGAAATGTTGTCAACCAGCCATGGAAGAAAGAAGCAATTAATAAGTAAAATCTGCCTCATTTCCTTATTCTCCTTATTTTCCTTAGTGTTTTCTTCATCTGCCTTTTTCATTATAGTTCAATATTTATCAGGTTATCATTTAAATGTTGAAGCTTATCTGTATTTGATTTTCATTATATATGTCAGTCAATTAATTATTATTTTATTTCATGTATGGATTAGTTTGGCTATCGGAAGGAGTGGTTCGATTGGAATAGGTATTTGTTGCACTTTTTTAAATTCCCTTTTAATGACTGGATTGGGTACAGGTATATGGCATTGGTTTCCGTGTAGTTGGGGCTCAATGCTATCACATATTTTCATAGCTTGCTATCAAGGGGTTTATTTAACATTAAAAGAAGGTGTTGAATTGATAAATCATACGTTGTATTACTTTATCATCATCACTTTTATTGCATTCTTTTTCTTGCTTTGGTGGTTTTCAAAGTATGAAGACCGGTCATTATAACTTTATAGGTAAATTCTAAAGATATTCTGCTACGGCGGTAGGTTAGTCGACTGAAAAGGCGTTTTCGTCTATAATCTTTTTCCCTGTATGGATATTGTTTGCCGGGAGATTCCGGCCTTAGTAGTTTTGCTTTCGTCAAAAAGTTATCAATGAAAAACAATATGAAACAAATCCCTTTATTACTACTGACTCTTCTACTTTTGGCAAGCGCCGGGATAAAAGCCGAAGAGACGCGGGTGAAGCGATGGACGCTGCAGGAGTGTATAGACTACGCACTGGAACAGAATATCCAGGTAAAGAAAAGTAAAGTGGCCCTCCTCTCCGGTGGAGAAGACACGAAGAATGCGCAAGCGCGACTATTCCCGTCGCTTTCGGCCTCGGTTTCACAGAATCTGGTGAATTATCCTTCCGGTAATGTAGCAACAAACAACAGCTATACCGGCAATTATGGCGTGAATGCCAATTGGACCCTGTTTGACGGCAACCGCCGGACAAATACCATCAAACAACAAGAGATTTACGACGAGATAAACCATCTCAACGTAGAGCAAAGCGAAAACGATATCCGGATTTCCCTCGTACAGGCTTACATGCAAGTCTTATATGCCTCCGAAGCCGTGCGCATCAATGAAAACACCGTGGAAGTATCAAAAGCACAACACGACCGCGCCGGGGAATTATTCAAGGCCGGCTCGATTTCACGGGTAGACCTGGCACAAATGGAAAGCCAATATAGCACGGACAACTACCAACTGGTTGTGGCGCGAACTACCCTCGACAACTACAAACTGCAACTAAAACAGTTGCTAGAGCTGGATATTACCGAAGAAATGGAAATCGTAATCCCTGAATTGACCCACCATGATGTATTAACCCCATTACCCGCCAAAGAACTTGTGTATGCCACTTCATTAGCCGTTATGCCGGAAGTGAAGAGCAGTGAACTAAACAGGGATGTTACCAGCCTGGAGATAAAGAAAGCAAAGGCCGGCTACTACCCAACGCTCTCCCTCAACGCGGGAATCGGAGCCGGGCACGTATCGGGAAACAACTTCTCCTTTGGCAATCAGATGTGGGACAGGTTTAACGAGAGCGTCGGCCTGACAATAAGTATCCCTGTCTACAGCAATCGCGACAATAAAACGGCTGTAAACAAAGCGAAATATGCCGCTACCACCAGCCAATTGGATTTACTCAATACCCAAAAGGCTCTTTTGCGTACCGTAGAAGGAATCTACCTCGACGCCACCTCTTCACAGAATCAATACCTGTCTGCTGCGGAACGAGTGAAATACATCGAAAAGAGCTTTAAACTGACTGAAGAGCAATTTTTCCTGGGCATGAAGAACACCTTGGAACTACTCACGGAAAAGAATAATCTGCTAAATGCCCAACAACAGGAATTGCAATCAAAATACATGGCTATTATGAGTATCCAGCTACTGAATATTTACCAGAAAAAGCCTATCGACATCATATATTAATGAAACAATTAAAAATAAACAGTATGAAAAAGAACAGAAAAATAATCATCGGGCTGGCGGCCGTTGCCATTGCTGCCGTTTGCCTCTTCCTCTTCACCGGAAAAACGGCAAAGAACTCATTCCGGTTGGAAATGACACATGCCAGCCGCACAACTATCTCCAATTCCGTTACAGCAACAGGCACGGTAGAGCCTGTAGTAAAGGTAGAAGTAGGAACGCAAGTGTCGGGCATCATAGACAAAATCTATGTAGACTTCAATAGCGAAGTAACAAAAGGACAGCTAATTGCCGAAATGGACAAAATAAACCTGCAGGCCGAGCTCCTTTCCAAAGAAGCCGATCTGGCCAACAGCAAAACGGAATATGAATACCAGCAGCGCAATTATGCCCGCAGCAAAACACTCTACGAAAAGCAACTAATCAGCGATACGGAATACGAAACGGCTACCTATAACTATGAAAGAGCTAAAAGCAGCTACGACCGCAACAAAGCAGACATGACAAGAGTGCGCCGCAATTTGGAATACGCCATCATCACAAGCCCGATAGACGGCGTAGTCATCAACCGCGCTGTGGAAGAAGGACAAACGGTTGCGGCGGGTTTCAGTACTCCGACCTTGTTTACAATCGCCAACGACCTGACCCAGATGCGTGTAATTGCCGATGTAGACGAAGCAGACATTGGCCAGGTGGAAGAGGGGCAAAATGTGAAATTCGCCGTAGACGCTTATCCGAATGATGTGTTTGAAGGAAAAGTAACTCAAGTGAGGCTGGAAGCAACCATCACCTCCAATGTCGTAACCTATGAGGTGGTTATCAGCGCCTATAATCCCGACCTCAAACTAAAACCGGGCCTGACTGCCAACGTAACCATTTATACCCTGGAGCGTCCCGACGTGCTGACAGTCCCCGGCAAAGCGCTCCGCTTTATTCCCGATACCGAACAACTGGAGGCGATGAACCTCACAGTGGAAGAAGCCCTGACGGAAGCCTTTCCCGGCAAACGGATCGTCTGGCAAAAAAACGGGAACACCCTGAAACCAAAGATGATCTCCGTAGGAACATCCAGCCTGAACATGGTGGAAGTGACCGATGGCCTTTCCGATGGAGAAGAGATCGTTTTGGAACTGGCCTCCGCCAACTCGGCAATGCCGGATGGACCGGGCAATAGAAACCCTTTCATGCCAGGCCCCCGGGGAAACAACAGGAATAACAGGTGATAACACATACCTACGGAAATGAAAACAGAAAATATACACACGCACAACTCCCCGGCAAGCCCCTCCCCCAAGGGGGCAAGGGGAAAAGAAATTATCAGGCTCGAACACATCGCCCGCGATTTTCATGTGGGCGACGAAGTAGTACATGCCCTGCGTGACGTCTCCTTTACAATACGCGAAGGCGAATTTGTAACCATCATGGGATCTTCAGGCTCAGGAAAAAGCACTTTGCTCAACACCTTGGGATGCCTTGATACGCCCACGCGCGGCGAATACTATCTCGACGGAACCTCCGTCCGCACAATGGGGAAAAACTCGCGCGCAACTCTGCGCAACCGCAAAATCGGGTTCGTGTTCCAAAGCTATAACCTTTTGCCCAAAACAACGGCGATTGAAAACGTAGAGCTGCCCCTCCTGTACAATCCCTCTTACAATGCTTCGTCGCGAAAACAAAAAGCAATCGAATCACTCAAAGCCGTAGGGCTGGGCGACCGGCTAAACCATAGAAGCAACCAGATGTCGGGAGGGCAAATGCAACGGGTAGCCATTGCCCGCGCCTTAGTAAACGACCCGGCGGTTATCCTCGCCGATGAAGCAACCGGCAACCTGGATACGCGCACTAGTTATGATATCCTGGTACTCTTCCAGCGCCTGCACGCCGAAGGACGTACTATTATCTTCGTTACGCACAACCCGGAAATTTCGACATACAGCGGCCGGAACATCTTGCTGAAAGACGGGCGCGTCGTCGCTGATACAGAAAACAACACCATCCAATCGGCGGCCGAAGCGTTTGCCAAACTACCCGTCGAGGAAGATTAATAACTCGCTTCAACCTTTAAAAAAATGAACATTGCAAACTTAATAAAAATAGCCTTAAAGGCGCTGGCCAACAATAAAATGCGCGGCTTCCTCACAATGCTTGGCATCATCATCGGCGTTGCGTCTGTTATCACGATGCTGGCCATTGGCCAGGGCTCAAAGAAAAGCATCCAGTCCCAAATCAGCGAAATGGGATCAAATATGATTATGATACAGCCGGGAGCCGATATGCGCGGAGGAGTGAGGCAAAGCGCGTCGGCGATGGAAACATTAAAACTGGCCGATTATGAAAACATCGCCGTCGAAACACGTTACCTCGCCGCTGTATCCCCCACAGTCAACAGCAGTGGGCAAGTAATCTATGGCGCCAACAATAAACCAAGCACCATCTATGGCGTAAACCAGGATTACCTCGAAATACGCCGTTACAGCATTGGCGACGGGAATATGTTTACCGAACAAGACATTACCAGTGCGGCAAAAGTCTGCGTAGTAGGAAAAACAGTGGTAGACGAATTATTTACCAACGGGGAAAATCCCATAGGGAAAATAATCCGCTTCAACAAAATCCCATTCACCATCGTCGGCATACTTACCAATAAAGGATACAACAGCATGGGAATGGATCAAGACGACATCATCTTAGCCCCGTTTACCACCATCCAGAAACGGGTTTTGGCCATCACCCACCTGCAAGGAATTAACGCCTCCGCCATCAAAGAAGAATATACCGAACAAGCCATCAGCGAAATAGCAGACATATTGCGCCGGAACCACAAGCTGAAACCAGACGACGACGATGATTTCACCATCCGCTCGATGGAAGAACTCAGCTCGATGATGACGTCTACGATGAATATCCTGACCGTCCTGCTCGCGTCGGTAGCCGGCATATCACTACTGGTTGGCGGTATCGGTATTATGAACATCATGTATGTATCGGTAACAGAACGAACGCGCGAAATCGGACTGCGCATGAGCATTGGGGCAAAAGGCGTCGACATCCTCTCCCAATTCCTCATCGAATCCATCCTGATTAGCGTCACCGGGGGATTAATCGGCGTCTTGCTGGGCGTGCTTTTATCACTGCTTGTAAACTTCGGGATAAACTTCCCTATTTACATACAGGCTTGGAGTATCCTCCTCTCATTTGGCGTATGCACCCTCACAGGCATATTCTTCGGATGGTACCCGGCCAAAAAAGCAGCGCAGTTAGACCCGATAGAAGCCATCCGTTTCGAATAAAACATATATTTGCCCCATGAAACACGACACCACACACGGCAATCAGCCGGTATCCGCGTTAACAAGCCCTCCCAAGCGATTGGGATGGCTTATGCATGTCCTGCCCTGGGGGATGCTGTTGCTATTCCCTTTTCTATTCATCGGCAGCAACTCCGACCGTCCCGCCATCTCCTGGCACGACTATCTCCGCTTCGTACTCCTCCTGGCGGGCATCGCCTTCGCCTTCTATGCCAATTACCTCTACCTGATCAAGCGCTTCCTTTTTGCCCGGCAAACAGGATGGTATTTGCTCAGCAACCTGCTGCTCTTTACGCTAGCCATCCTTGTTACACACCTGTTGATGCGCTACATACCCGATTCGGAAGAAGGGCGAAGGGAGCTACCGAAGGCATTCCCCTGGAAGTTTCATATCCTGTTTGTTGTCTTCGACTACGTAAAATACTTCATCGTCGCGGCAATAAGTGTGGCGTTCGGAATGACAGGCAACTGGTATAAAACAGAGGCAGGGCGTAAAGAGTTGGAACAAAGCCGGACGGAAGCCGAGCTTCAAAACCTTAAAAGCCAGTTGAATCCTCATTTTTTGTTTAATACCCTGAACAATATATATAGCCTGATCGCAATCAGTCCCGAACAGGCGCAAGAAGCCGTACACGACCTCAGCCGGTTGCTGCGCTACGTGTTATATGAAAGCAGCGTCCCTTTGGTAACGGTAGGGAAAGAGCTCGACTTCCTGCACAATTACATCGAATTGATGCGTATCCGCCTGCCGGGACATGCCGGGATAAAAACCGGAATACAGACAACTTCGCCCGAAACGCTGATTGCGCCGCTATTGTTTATTACACTGATAGAAAATGCTTTCAAACACGGAGTGAGCAACAATAAGCCCTCCTTTATACACATTGAGGTAACGTCGGATAGTAGCCAAATCACCTGTTCCATCAGCAACAGCTATTTTCCTAAAGATGATAACGACAAAAGCGGGTCGGGCATTGGCCTTGTAAACCTGCACAAACGTTTAAACCTCCTCTATCCCGGTAAATACACCTTTGCCTACGGGCAGGAAGGAGACGCCTATATCTGTAAATTAGCGCTGGTTTTGTCTTAAAATCCACCGGGTTCATCGTATTTTTGGCTTACGTGAACCTAAGAATAGCATCTGGGTAGTTGCTTAATAAATCCCGCCTTTGTACATATCGTCGAAACCAGACTGTTTTGCCGCTTCTTCTTTTCCCGGGATTAGTTCTTCTGCGGTTTTTTTATCCTTTCCGGCGCCTTCTTTATCACCTGATAATTCTTTTGCGCGAGCCCTTTCATCGTATGCTTTTGCAAAGTCGGGTTTAAGCTCGATGACTTCGTCGAGAAAAGAAATAGCTTCTTCCAACTTTCCTGTATTAATCAACAAGATAGCGGAAAACAATGATGCGTCGGCGTTGAAAGGATTTAATTCCAAAACCTGTTTATAGTCGTCTGCGGCCGCAGAAAAATCACCCGTTTTCTCATGGATTTGCCCTCTTAGGAGGTAAACGGATTCTTCCCCTGGCGCCAATTCGATGGCCTTTTCTATGTCGGGTAAAGCCTCCGTGGGCCGGTTCATTTCCATGAAAACTTCCGCGCGGAGCAGGTAGGCGTCGGTGAAATCTTCTTTGAGCGCAACAGCCCTGGTTAAATCGCTGACAGCCCCGGCTAAATCGTGCGTCGCCTTTTTGGCTTTTCCCAAAAGGAACCAAGCCGCATAGTTTGACTTGTCCAACGAAAGGATATATAGGCAATCCTCCATTGCTTCCTTCTCTTTATCTATTAAAAAGAGGACATTTACGCGGGTGAGGCGAGCCGGTATGCTGGCTGGTTCCAATTCCACCATGCGATTGGCAAGTGTCGAGGCGTTGTCGAAGTCGTGACTACTTATGTAGGCAGCAACAAGGTAGTTCATCGTTTCGAAATCGTCTTGGATATCCAAGGCGGCAGTGAAGCATTTGATCGCGTATGGGATGTGGCCCATGCGCTGGGCGCGGATGCCGTCGTATTTGAAGATATCGAAATTCTTCCGGTCTGTTTTAGCGATTGTTCCCGGGGTGTTTTCCGGTTTTGCTGATGAAAACAAAGATTTGAAAAAGTTTCTCATGGTTGTTATCGTTTATTGATTGGGCAAAAGTAAGGATTTTAGGATTAATTTAACAAATAAGGAGGGAGGTAAAAATTGTACTGTCATTTTATTTGTTATCTTTGTCCGGTAATCAATACCGAACCAAAAACAAAAATGACCTAAATAACCTTATCCTTTATGAACAGACATTCCACACGAACCCCTTCTCCCATACTATCGTTGGTACCTATTTTGGTATTGGTGGGGCTGCTTTTTGTTACAATCAAGCTTTTTGGCAGCGATGCGCTGAGTGGCGGAAGCCAGATTGTATTGCTCATTTCCACGGCTGTTTGCTGTGTAATCGCTACGTTGTATTGTAAGGTAAGTTGGGGCTCGATAGAGACCGCTATTACTAATAATGTATCCGGGATAGCGATCGCCATTTTTGTCCTTTTGATAATTGGCGCCCTGGCGGGTAGTTGGATGATAAGCGGTATTGTGCCGACCTTGATTTATTATGGCATGCAGATTATCCATCCCGGCTTTTTCCTGACTTCCACTTGTTTGATCTGCTCGATTGTATCGGTTATGACCGGAAGTTCGTGGACTACGATTGCTACCATCGGTATCGCTTTGCTGGGTATCGGGCAGGCGCAGGGCTTTCCCGACGCGTGGATAGCGGGGGCTATTATATCGGGGGCTTACTTTGGCGACAAGGTTTCCCCTTTATCCGACACCACTATCCTGGCCGCGACCGTAACGGATACCCCGCTGTTTACCCATATCCGGTATATGATGGTGACAACGGTTCCGTCTATGGTGATAACATTGATAATCTTTACCATTGCAGGCTTTTCGCATGACGCGACCGGCACAGACCAGATTGTCCGGTATGCCGCGGCGCTGAAAGAAACGTTCAACATATCCCTTTGGCTCTTGATTGTACCAGTTGTGGCAGGCATATTGATTGCCAGGAAAGCGCCCTCCCTTGTGACTTTGTTTTTGGCGACAGCCCTGGCCGGTTTATTTGCCTTGTTTTTCCAACCTGACATTTTACAGGAAATCGCCGGGCCAGACGTACACGGAGCCAGCGCCAAATTCAAAGGATTGCTGATCTCTTTTTACGGAAGTACACAGATAGAGACGGGAAATCCGGATTTGAACGAGTTGGTTGCCACAAGCGGGATGGCCGGAATGCTGAACACAATCTGGCTTATTATCTGCGCGATGAGCTTTGGCGGAGCCATGACGGCCAGCGGGATGTTAAGCAGCATTACCTCCGTTTTCCTCCGTTTTATGAAGCGGCGCGTAGGGATGGTAGCATCCACGGTAGTGTCGGGCTTTTTCTTAAACGTGACAACTGCCGACCAATATATTTCCATCATACTTACGGGGAATATGTTTAATTCCATATACAAGCAAAAGGGATATGAGGGCCGTTTGTTAAGCCGTACGATAGAGGACGGCGTGACGGTTACGTCCCCGCTTATTCCCTGGAGCACCTGCGGCATGACGCAAGCTACCATATTGGGTGTTTCCACCTTCGCTTATCTACCTTATTGTTTCTTTAACCTGATAAGCCCCTTAATGAGCATAACCATTGCCGCTTTAGGCTATAAAATATACCTTACGCATGAAATTAATAAAAATGTCACTCCTGAGTAAAGTCGCGATAGCGATTGCCGCAGGTATCCTGTTCGGCCAGTTTCTTCCTAATGCCATTGCACGATTGTTTGTAACATTCAATTCGTTGTTTGGCAATTTCCTGTCGTTTTCTATTCCCCTGATTATCCTGGGGCTTGTCGCCCCGGCGATTGGTGAATTGGGGAAAGGGGCGGGGAGATTACTCCTTATCACTGCCCTCATAGCATACGGTTCTACGTTGTTTTCCGGGTTCTTTACGTATTTCAGCAGCGCTGCCATTTTTCCCGGTATCCTGCCTGTGAATACGGAACTTACAGCGATGGATAATCCTGAGAATATGATGCTTACCCCTTACTTTACAGTGGGAATGCCTCCGTTGATGGATATCATGACGGCTCTTCTGCTGTCGTTTACGCTGGGGCTCGGTATTTCCAACATTGCCGGCGTTGGTTTGCGGGATTTCTTTATCGACTTCCGGGATATAATAACCAAACTGATAGAAGTGGTTGTTATCCCCCTGCTTCCGATACATATTTTCGGGATATTCCTGAATATGACAATAAGCGGGCATGTGATGAGTATTATCGGGATGTTCCTGAAGGTAATCCTCGTGATATTCGTGTTGCATATCGCCTTATTGCTATTACAGTTTACCATAGCCGGGATAGTTAGCAGGAAGAACCCGTTGACGCTATTGAAGAATATGCTTCCCGCTTATGCGACAGCCTTGGGGACACAATCGTCGGCCGCTACGATTCCGGTGACTTTGAAACAGGCCATAAAGAATGGCGTTCGCGAAAACATTGCTGTATTTGTAATTCCCCTTTGCGCCACTATTCACCTGGCAGGAAGTACGATGAAGATCGTTGCCTGTGCCATGGCTATCATGTATATGGCGGGCGAACCGGTTGGGATAGCTGTTTATGCCGGTTTCATCATGATGTTGGGTATCGCAATGGTAGCGGCGCCCGGCGTTCCTGGCGGAGCCATAATGGCTGCTTTAGGAATCCTTCAAAGCATGCTCGGTTTTAATGAAACCCTCCAAGCCCTGATGATAGGATTATATATTGCGATGGATAGCTTTGGAACCGCCTGCAACGTAACAGGCGATGGAGCAATTGCCGTTGTAGTAGATAAAATCGCTGGAAAGCGGGCTTAAAGGAAAAACAAGAGGAAGGAAACAGAGGGCGGACACCGCCCTCTGTTTCCTTCCTCTTGTTTTTGTGTCCGGCTTTGTTTCAAGGCTTCGTTTCCATAACCACTTCTATACTGTTTCCCTGTTCTAACAAGGCTTTCGCGAATGTTTGTACCTTTCGCGGGGTGAGCGACTCCAATACGTCAAGGTATTTTGTATGCGGGTCGAAATTCCTGTAATAGTAATGATTGAGAGTGCTTAACCAATAACTGTTTTCCTGCAATTGCTCGTCGAAGCGTTTGCGGAGATTGTCTATTGTTTTGCGGAAGTCTTCTTCGCGAGGGCCTGATGTGCCCATTTTGTTTAATTCATCGCGAATAATGGCATTTAAATGTTCACGTTTGTCGGGTTCGGTCTCGAAGAACGTTTGCAGCAATGTTTGCCCTTCTGGGAAGGATGAAACAAACCCAAATATCTGTACACCATACGTTCCACCTTCGTCTTGACGGACTTTCTCCATATAAACGATGTCGAGGATTTGCTTCAGGGTAGTCATTGTAAGCAGGTTTTCCAGATTGTAATCCATTTTTCCCGAAAACAGATTGATGACAGACGACTTCGGCACTTCCATCCCCCGGATGAATATATTTTTATAATCGCCTGTACGTAAAGGAGCCGCATTTGCCACGTTCGCTTTCTCAACACGTTTCAGCGAAGGCAGCGTGGCGAGGTATTGTTCGATAAGCGGATACATCTCCTCTTTGTTCAGGCTACCTACGAACGAGAAGACAAAATCCGACGCGTCGGCAAACCGTTCCTTGTACATATCCATTATGCGTTGATAGCTCAACACAGGAATATCTTCCAACTTGAAGCGGTTTGTGCGCGGATTGTCGTAATACATGGCCTTGGTAACAGAGTCGTTGAATGCCACCATCGGGTTTAATTCGAGGTTTTGCAACTGGGCGTTTAACCGGTTGATATACGAAGCGTAAGCCTCTTCGTCCATCCGCGGGGCCGTGAAATTCAAATAAATCAGTTCGAAGAGCGTCTTGATATCTGAGGGAGTTGACGAACCACTTATGCCTTCGCTATCCTGGTTTAACACAGCCTGGCACGAGATTTTTTTGCCTGCCAACGCCTTCCCTAAGTCAATCGCTGAGAAATTCCCCAGTCCCCCTATGTCACTTAGGCTGTTGATCATTTTCATATGGGTACTTTCAGCGTCGCTGAACAGAGAACTTCCGCCGGGGCTTGAGGCAACCATGAGGATTTCGTCCTTCTTGAACCCGGTATGTTTCAATACAACTTTGACGCCATTACTAAGCGTTAAGACGGTAGCTCCAAACAAAGGGTCTTCTTTTATGTTGGTGATTTTGCCCGGAGCAGGAAGTTTGGGTATCAAAGGTTCGTCCGACACGGTTTCTTCGTAAGCTTCAATAGGACTTTGCAGGGCGGTATCGTATAGCGCCAATAGTTCTTTTCCGGAAGGATACGGTGCTTCTTCCTTATCAGGACCGGTCAACGAGATAACCAGGTTTTTGTCGCCAATCACGTATTGCATATAATTATTGACCTCTTCCAAAGGAACTTCCGGGGCAATCTGGCTTATGATGGTATATTCCAACTCGATGCCCGGTATGTAGCCTCCTTCTGTGAAATGGTTCACGTATTCATTCGTATAGGCTCCATTGCGTTGGTTCTCCCGCTCGTTGTAGGCCGATTCATACTCCTTCAACACATTGATGCGCGCCCGTTCATATTCGGAAGCCGTGAAGCCAAACCGTTTTGCCCGTTCGGCTTCAGTGGCGAGAGTTGATATGGCCCGGTCTATTTCCCCGTCTTTCACAACGGCAGCCATCGTCCAGGCGCTCTTTGTATTGGCAATGAAGTAATCTCCGTCTGATGCCATCCCGTATACGAAAGGAGGGTTGGCCTGTTGCACCAGTTCGTTCAAACGATCGTTCATCATCGTTGCCGTAACACTTTGCATGTAGTCGTTGACCAACCCGGATACCGTTGCACGATATTCCCAGGGTATTTTATCGTGTTTATAAAACAGGTACAAAATAGTGTTGGAAGCCTCCTTGTCGGTAGCGATAGAAACCAACGGTTCGTCATTATCCGGCACCGGATATCTTACACGTTCGGCCGGATCAACCGGCGCCGGGATATCTTTGAACTGTGATTTCAATTTTGCTTCCACGTAATCCACATCTATATCCCCTACAATAATGACAGCTTGTAAGTCGGGACGATACCATTTTTCATAGTACGCCTGCAACTCTTCAGGCCTGAAGTTGTTGATTACATCGACTGTCCCGATGGGAAGACGGTGGGCATACCGGCTTGCCGGGTACATCTTAGGTAGTTGTTGTTCCCATAAACGCATCTGCGCATCCTGCCCCGAACGCCATTCTTCGCGTATAACGCCTCGTTCCTTGTCTATCAAGGAATCGGTTAAGGCAATGAAGCCCGACCAGTCGTGAAGTATCAACAAACAGGAATCAACAATTCCCTGGCGGGTAACCGGCACGTTCATCATTTTGTATACCGTACGGTCGAACCCTGTCTCGGCATTCAGGTTTTCACCCATCCGCATACCGATGCTCTCGGTATAATTGATGATACCGTCGCCCGGAAAATTCTTACTCCCGTGAAAAGCCATATGTTCAAGGAAGTGGGCCAACCCGCGTTGGTTTTCTTCTTCTAAAATGGAGCCTACGTTTTGTGCGATGAAAAAGTCTGCCCGCTCTTTCGGCAAGTTGTTATGACGTATGTAATACGTTAAACCGTTGTCTAATTGACCATACCTTATATTGGGGTCTACAGGTAGCGGCGCCCGTGTTTCTTGCGCTTTTAGTTGCAACAGGCCAACGAAGCAAATAAGCGTCGGGATAAACAAGAATCGTTTTGTTTTCATAAAACTATTTTATGGTTATAAATAAAACTAAAAGGTACAAAGCTAAGAAATCAAGGAGAATCCGGGAATTAAATCATTTAATATAAACAAGATTTTACATACCTTTGTAATTTAATATTGTAAACGATAAGAAACATTTATGTCAGAATTATTTCCAACTAATCTGCCGTATAAGGTGGCAGACATGCGTTTGGCTGAATTCGGAAGAAAAGAGATCGAAATCGCCGAACACGAAATGCCGGGATTAATGTCGCTCCGCGAGAAATACGCAGGCCAAAAGCCTTTGGAAGGAGCCCGTATTACCGGCTCATTGCACATGACAATTCAAACTGCAGTGTTGATCGAAACATTAGTTGATTTAGGTGCAGACGTACGCTGGGCAAGTTGCAACATTTTCTCTACGCAAGACCACGCTGCCGCGGCTATCGCGGCTACAGGCGTTCCTGTTTTTGCCTGGAAAGGTGAGACATTGGAAGAGTATTGGTGGTGTACTGATATGGCGCTCCGTTTTCCGGAAGGCAAAGGCCCCCATATGATTGTGGACGATGGAGGAGATGCTTCGCTACTGATACATTGGGGCTACAAAGCCGAAAACGATGTGGAAACAATCAACCGCAAAGGGGGTAACCACGAAGAACAAGTGATACTGGATACTATCCGCCGTATCCTGGAAGAAGACAACGGGCGCTGGCATCGTACGGTAGCCGAAATGAGAGGAGTATCGGAAGAAACGACGACAGGCGTACATCGTCTATACCAAATGATGGAAAAAGGTGAGTTGCTGGTGCCAGCCATCAATGTGAACGACTCGGTAACCAAATCCAAATTCGACAACTTATACGGCTGTCGCGAATCATTAGCCGACGGAATCAAACGGGCGACCGACGTAATGATTGCTGGGAAAGTGGTGGTAGTGGCCGGTTATGGCGATGTGGGTAAAGGTTGCGCCCATTCCATGCGTTCATACGGTGCACGCGTATTAGTGACGGAAATTGACCCAATTTGTGCTTTGCAAGCAGCCATGGAAGGTTTTGAAGTAACCACAATGGAAGAAGCAGTAAGAGAAGGGAATATCTTCGTTACAACAACCGGAAACTGTGATATCATCACGATAGAGCATATGACACAAATGCCGGATCAGGCAATTGTTTGCAATATCGGGCACTTCGATAATGAGATACAGGTGGATAATCTGGTGAATTACCCCAACATCAGGCATACCAACATCAAACCGCAGGTTGACAAATATACATTCCCCAACGGGAACAGTATCTTTCTGCTGGCCGAAGGCCGTTTGGTTAATTTAGGTTGCGCTACCGGACATCCTTCTTTTGTAATGAGCAACTCCTTTACAAATCAAGTATTGGCACAAATAGACTTATGGACGATGGCGTATGAAATAGGTGTATACCGCCTTCCTAAACATCTTGATGAAGAAGTGGCCCGCCTGCACCTGGAAAGAATCGGCGTAAAACTGACCCGACTGACACAAAAGCAGGCCGACTATATTGGCGTACCTGTAGAGGGACCGTATAAGGCGGAACATTACCGGTATTAATATGCAAAAAAGACATTCGGACAGACAACAATATTTCGACGAACAGGGATACACCACTCTTAAGTATGTCATCCCTTTCATCGAATCTCATAAACCGGTTACTCCGGAATCAACCGTCCTTGAGATAGGTTGTGGTGAAGGAGGGAATATTAAGCCGTTTCTTGATTTAGGTTGTACTGTTACAGGCGTGGATATCAGTGAAGGACAGATAGAAATGGCAAAGGCTTTATTTGAAAATCACCCCAACAAAAGCCGCTTAACGCTTATCAGTGAGGATATTTATAATGTAACAGGTCTGAACAGACAATTTGATATAATCATACTTAGGGATGTGATTGAACACATCCCTAACCAGGAACGTTTTATGTCTTTCCTTAAAAGGTTTATGAAACCAGACGGAGTTGTTTTCTTTGGTTTCCCTCCTTGGCAAAATCCGTTTGGGGGGCATCAACAGGTTTGTTCGAATGCGTTTTTGTCTCATCTTCCCTGGCTTCACTTACTTCCCCATTCAATATATGGGCAACTATTACGTTGGGGCGGAGTAGACCCGCGGGGATTGTTGGAAATTAAAGAGACAGGTATCTCTTTAGAGCGTTTCCGTTCAATCATCAAGAAAGAAAATTATGACATTCTGTTTGAAACCCTCTATTTAATTAATCCGAACTACGAGATAAAATTCGGATTTCGCCCTCGTAAACTACGGCCGATATTCAATATCCCCTATCTCCGAAATTTCTATACTACTTGTGGTTACTATTTGATAAAATTGCGTACTTAATAATCACATCAGTAAATCCGCGATTTGAGGAGTGACTACGGAAAAAGGATGTCATAAAAGTAAAAAAAACAGAAAGAATGCTGTACAGAAGTAAGGCCCCATTCAGATTAGGTATTGCAGGAGGAGGCACGGACGTTTCTCCCTATTCGGATATCTATGGCGGGGCGATATTAAATGTAACGATAAATTTATATGCTCATGCCACCATTCGCCCATTGAACAATGGAAAGATCCGGTTTGTGCATATTAATGAGGCCATTGTTGAAGAATTTGATACTGTAAGCCAATTGCCTCTTGAAGGTGATTTACTTCTTCAGCGAGGGATTTATAACTCAATTGTTTCGAAATTCAATAACAGAAAGCCGTTGTCATTCGAATTAACTACTTCAATGGATGTCCCTTCCGGTTCTGGACTCGGAACGTCTTCAACCTTAGTGGTGGCGATATTAGGGGCTTTTACAGAATGGTTGAAGCTCCCTCTAGGCAAATATGATATTGCTCATTATGCGTATGAGATAGAACGTATTGATTTAAAGATGGCAGGAGGAAAACAAGATCAATATGCGGCAACATTCGGCGGCGTGAACTTTATGGAATTTCTGGAAGATGACAAGGTAATTGTAAATCCACTCCGTATTGGCTATGATGTCCTGCATGAGTGGTCTATGAATACCATTCTTTTCTATACGGAACAACGACGTGTTTCGGGATATATTATTGAAGAGCAAGTAGAGAATGTTAAGAAAAAAAATGATTCCTTAGATGCCATGCACAAAGTAAAAGAGGAAGCTTTCCGTATGAAGAATTGTTTGCTCCGGGAAGAACTATGGGAATTAGGGAAGGCATTGAATGTAAGCTGGACAAATAAAAAAAAGATGGCGAAGCATATCTCAAATGAGTTTATTGACAATATTTACGAAACGGCTATTTCCAGTGGAGCTTTAGGCGGTAAAATATCAGGAGCCGGTGGAGGCGGCTTCATGTTTTTCTATTGCCCGGAAAACAGTTGTTATCAAGTAGCCGAGGCATTGACAAAGCTGAAGGTAGGGAAGGTACAAGAATTTGAATTTTCAAAAAGAGGATTAACAACATGGACAGTAAAGCAACAATAATACAACGCTTAGGACAACACCAAGAGACTATCCAAAAGATAGTAGCAGACAGCAGACTGCAACAAAGTATTTCTGATGTGGTTGACGCAATTATCGCCTGTTTCAATAATAACGGCAAGGTTTTCTTTTGCGGCAATGGAGGAAGTGCAGCGGACGCACAACACTTAGCTGCCGAATTTTCGGGTAAATTTTATTTCGACCGAGATGTCTTGCCCTCTGAGGCATTGCATTGTAACACTTCTTATATGACTGCTGTAGGAAATGATTACTCGTTCGATATTGTATATGCCCGCTTGATTTCCGGTTTTGGGAAAAAAGGTGATATATTAGTTGGGCTCTCCACTTCCGGCAATTCTTCCAATATACTAAAAGCATTTGAAATTTGTAAAGAAAAAGGGATAATCACGATTGGTTTTACGGGAGAAACCGGCGGGAAAGTGAAAACAGTTTCAGATTATTTAATTAATATACCATCTACCGACACTCCCCGTATCCAGGAAGCCCATATTGCCATTGGGCATATTGTTTGCGAATTAGTAGAAGCTGCTATTTTCGGTAAAAAATGAGATCATGGAAGCGATAGTTTTAGCTGGGGGAATGGGAACGCGTTTGCAAAGCGTTGTTTCAGATGTGCCTAAATGCATGGCTCCGGTTGCAGGTAAACCTTTTCTTTATTATATACTCGCTACATTGGAAAATGCAGGGTTCGAGCATATTATTTTATCGCTCGGCTATAAACACGAGATGATAGAAGATTGGTTGGATACACTTTCTTTCTCCATGCGTGTTTCATTCGTCGTAGAGAGAGAACCGCTTGGAACGGGGGGAGCTGTCAGATATGCTTTGTCTCAAGCCGAAGAAGAAGATGTATTCATACTTAATGGCGATACTTTTTTAGGGGTAAATTATACTGGCATGTTGACGTTACATCAGCAAACAAATGCTTTAGCGACATTAGCATTGAAACAGATGGAGAGTTTCGATCGGTATGGTATTGTTGAAACAGATGGAGCATCACATCGAATCATTCGTTTTCTGGAGAAGCAATACTGCGAATCCGGATGGATTAATGGTGGTACCTATCTTATAAAAAAAAACACATTGATAACGTTTGATGAAAAATTCTCTTTAGAGAAAGATTTTTTTGAAAAGGAAGTAGCCAAGTCTGTCCTTTCCGGATTTCTTTCAGATGGTTATTTTATAGATATTGGTATTCCTGAAGATTACGCTCAGGCGCAAGTCGATTTTAAACATGGAAAATATAAAACGTTATAACACATTGTTTTTAGACCGGGATGGCGTAATTAATATACAACGTAAAGAAGACTATGTTAAATCAATTGAGGAATTTATTTTTATTGAAGGTGTGTTCGAAGCATTATCCATTCTGTCTGCCCAATTTGCACATATAGTTATTGTAACGAACCAACGAGGTGTAGGAAAGGGGGTGATGAGTTTGCAACAATTAGAGGCTATTCATACCCATATGCAGAATGAAATATCCGCCCGTAACGGGAAAATTGACAAAATTTATTTTTGTACAGATACAGGTGAACACAGTTTAAACAGGAAACCAAATATCGGAATGGCACTACAGGCACAGCGAGAGTTCCCGGACATTAATTTTTCCGATAGTATAATGGCAGGAGATAGTTTATCTGATATGCAGTTTGCCAACAATGCAGGTATTCCTGCTGTATTGATAGGAAATAAATACAAACCGGAAGATATCGAGCCACTTTCTATAAAAGGGCACTATCCGGATTTACTTACTTTTGCAAAACAATTTAAAAAAAATTGATATGAAGATCGCGATGTTATCTACGTTTTATCCGTTTCGTGGAGGGATAGCACAATTTAATGCCAATTTGTACGAAGTATTAAAAAAGAACAATGAAGTATTAGCATATACCTTTAAAAGACAATATCCTGACTTCCTTTTTCCTGGCAAAACACAATACATTATTCCTGACGATAATGCACGCCCTGTTGAAAGTATTCCTATTCTTGATACAGCAAATCCGTTTTCATACTTCAATGCTGCAAAAAAAATTAACGGAACGAAACCCGATCTCCTTATTATGAAGTATTGGATGTCATATTTTGCACCATCTTTAGGGACAGTCGCCCAAAGGAGTAAGAAGAATGGAACAAAGGTGATTACAATTCTTGACAATGTAATTCCACACGAACAGAAATTTTTCGACAAGCCTCTAACTACATGGTTCCTGAAGCAAAATAATGGCTTTGTTGCTATGAGTGAATCGGTGCAGAATGATTTATCGACTTTGCTTCCTCGAGCGAAATCCATCCTTAAGCCTCACCCATTATATAATCATTTTGGGAATAATATTGGAATGGCAGAGGCAAGGCAAGCTTTAGAAATAGATTTGAATAAGAAAACGATTTTATTTTTTGGCTTAATACGTGATTATAAAGGCCTGGATTTGTTAATTGATGCCATAAGTATGTTGGATGCCGATTATCAATTGATTATTGCCGGAGAATCATATGGTAGTTTTGACAAATATTCTGAACAAATTAAGAATGTTAATCATCCGGAACGAATAAAGATATTCAACAGATATATTGGTGACAATGAAGTCCCTTTGTTTTTTTCTGCTGCTGATGTTTGTGTATTACCATACCGTTCGGCTACACAAAGTGGGATTACATCTATCGCCTATCATTTTGAACTTCCGTTGATTGCAACAAATACCGGAGGTTTGAAAGAAAGTATAGAAAAACCTGGCGTTGGGTTAATGATTCCAGAAATATCATCTATATCTATCGCAAAAACCATTGAGCGTTTTTACAAAGAAGACCGTTCAATGTTTATTTCCAATATTCAAAAAGAGAAAAAAGTTCTTAGCTGGGAGCATTTTGCAGAAGCAATTCTATCTTTCGCAAAAGAATTGTAATTTGGAAAGGTTTTCAATAAAGCAGATAATAGCAGATAGACGTAACTTGCCGATTATCAATATAAAAATCTTACTATCTGATCTAACATTGACAGACGAATATCTGCTTTTCCGAATTATCGTTAATCCAACTCTTGAGGGAAAAACATTCTCATATCCAGACTTTGAGTAGAATCGAACAATTCAACATCTTCCCCCTTTCGTAACAGCTTTTATTATACCCGGATACTTTTCTTTGTCTTGCCTTATGCCGTCATCGATTTCGGGAGTGCTGAATTTTACTTTTGAAAGCCAATCCTTTTCTCCATCAGGATGTTCTTTTTCAAGCTCTTCAGTATAGTTTGCATAATATTGCTCGATATACCAACTACCAAATTCAGTGACGTCCTCTCTAAAAGACATCCATTTCGCGACGTAAGCAATCAACCACAAGGGCTCTTCTTTTTTCTTTATTGGTGGAAAATCAATACGGCCATCGCCATCTAACATCCCCCAGGAGTCGCCTAAATCAACGATTCCGGTAGTTGTAATGTTAAAAACGGTACCGATAGCTTGCTTATCCGACCACTCTTTCCATTTACCCGAAAGAGCTAAATTTACCATGTGATCATATAATTCATCTTTCGTATCTGATAAAAAAATGCTTACCTCGGAGAGCTTTTCGTAATACTCCGAATGATCTGATAAATTAATTATTTTGCTAATTATATGTTCTGGGTTTTTATTATTTTAATTCAAGCAACTTTCTTTTGAAATATTCTTCATCAATTTCTCTTATTGATTTCGCATTAGATTTAGACAAGGTTGCCATTTTCCTTATTAAGGGATTATAATATTTTTGTATATCTTTAATGGCATCTGTAGTAGTTACTTGGTCTTTTTTGGTAACAATTTCTAAATTTATTAATATCCTTCTATCTAAAATAGGAATCAAGTCAGAAAAATAAGCATTTAAAAGAGCTGATAAATAGGACACACTGAATCCATCAATCTTAGTATCGGAAGATATTTTTGTCAAATTACAACATTCATCAACAACTTTAGTCAGGGTTTCCAATTCCGCTTTCGCTTCCGTTTCCGTTTCCGCTAAATCAGACAATTTACTGTTTTTAAACGCATCTTCAATCTCTTTCAACTTTTCAGAATAAGCTTTCAACTTATCATTTACACTTTTTTCCTCTTCATGAATAGAAGCATTTCCTCCTTTAAAGTTTGAAATATACAGTAAATCAATCAAGGTCAACTTAAATTTATCGTCCTTGCGCTTTATATAATCCTGATAATTCTTATAGCTAACGTCAGCCTTTTTCCATGTCGTTTCCGCTCTTTTGTCTATTTCCACACTTTTGTCTACGTTTTCCATAATTTTGTTATTTTTTATTTGTTAGTGTATATTACTTTTTTCATACAGGGCTGACATGTTCCGGATTTCTTCCCGGATTTGGTCGGCGAACCATTGGGGATGGACGACTTTTAGTTGTGAACCATACCCCAGAATCAAACGCTGAAGTTCGCGGTTGGGTATTAAATAATAGGAGAAGACGACTTCTTTCTCCGTTTCCTGTTCTATTTTCTGCGAAAAGTGGAGGGGAGTACCCTTCAAATATCTGGATAAGAGCGGTGAAGCAGCTAATTTAACCATTACGGGTTTCTCTATATCGTAAACCAATCCAATCAGATTGTCGAACAAATTGCAGATACGATCCTGTTCGGTCTTTTGGAATGTTTCGGAAGTGACGGACACATGGCTGATACGGTCTAAACCGAAAATGCGGACAGCCCCGGAATCGCTGAATATGCCTACCACATACCATTTGGCGTTGTATTCTTTCAACAGGTATGGCTCTATGGTGTGCCGGGAAATTCTGTCTTTCGTGTAGTTCTCGTGGTCGAAAGCGATGACTTTGGACTGCACGATTGCCGAATAAATGGGTTCAAGGTTTGCGCTGCCCTTCGGATTATTGGATTCAAACGCCAGGTACGAAAGGGCTTTGTTCTTTCCTTTTATGCAGTTCAGCAACAGCTCGGATGAGTTGAAGAGATGGATGAAGCGCAGTAAGGCGTCTAATCCTATACTCTCTTCCTTGTTGATGGAATACAGATGCGTTGCGCGGTCGCAGCTTATTTCCACGCCGAAGGTATAGCGTAATTCCTGGATATGACGTTCTATTGTGCGGTCTGAAACCTCTCCATATTCCCGCAGGCATTCTTTCATCTCCTGAAAAGAAACAGATTTCCGGCCTTCCAACAGGTCGATGAGCAGCGAATATTTCCGGATGCTTTTCATTAGAGTGTTTCTTTTATCAGGTTATAGATAAAGATCTCTTCCGATACGTCCTGTTTTTCTTTTTCGTTCATAGTAGATGAAGATATTAAATGATTATTCGACACAAAAATAAAACCTTTCACCGCCAAAACTTGTCGGAAACCTACAAAAAAACATTCACATGTTTCCAAACATGTATCTATACCGTCTGCATTGTTCTCGGTTGGCACAGCAGTTAAAACGGAATCGGTAAAATTATAAATAAATTTCTATCTTTGCCATACTCAACAAAATAGTCATGTTATGAAACATCCTTTGCATATATATAATACGCTAACAAGAACGAAAGAACAGTTTATACCATTACACGAACGGCATGTAGGCATGTACGTTTGTGGGCCTACGGTTTATGGCGATGCACACTTGGGGCATGCGCGTCCGGCTATAACGTTTGACTTACTATTCCGTTATCTTAAACATCTGGGCTATAAGGTGCGTTACGTTCGTAATATCACGGATGTGGGACATCTTGAGCATGACGCAGATGAAGGGGAAGACAAAATAGCCAAAAAAGCGCGTTTGGAACAACTTGAGCCTATGGAAGTCGTGCAGTTTTACCTGAACCGTTACCGTAAGGCGATGGATGCGTTGAATGTACAACCTCCAAGTATTGAGCCTCATGCTTCGGGACATATCATCGAACAAATCGAACTGGTAAAGGAAATATTGAACAACGGATATGCTTACGAAAGCGAAGGTTCCGTTTATTTTGATGTGGAAAAATACAATAAAAAACATAAGTATGGCATCCTTTCCGGTCGAAATGTAGAAGACATGATGAACACGACTCGAGAACTGGAGGGACAAGAGGAGAAACATAATCCGGTAGATTTCGCTCTTTGGAAAAGTGCTCAACCTGAACATATCATGCGGTGGCCGTCTCCGTGGAGCAACGGTTTTCCCGGCTGGCATTGCGAATGTACAGCCATGGGACGCAAATATCTTGGGAAGCATTTTGATATCCATGGAGGAGGAATGGATTTGATATTCCCCCACCATGAATGTGAAATAGCCCAGGCAGTCGCTTCACAAGATGATGACATGGTTCATTACTGGATGCACAACAATATGATTACCATAAACGGGCAGAAGATGGGTAAGTCATTAGGCAACTTCATCACCCTTGATGAATTTTTTACAGGAAACCACGCGATGCTTACTCAGGCATATTCGCCTATGACTATCCGTTTCTTTATCCTTCAAGCCCATTATCGCAGCACGGTCGATTTTAGCAATGAGGCCTTGCAAGCTTCGGAAAAAGGGCTTTCACGGTTAATGGATTCCTATCGTCATTTGCTGAAACTCCAACCTTCTGCAACTTCCTCCGTAGAAGTAAAAGAAATACGGGCCAAATGTTACGAAGCATTGAACGACGATTTGAATTCGCCGGTTACAATAGCGTATTTATTTGATGCTTGCCGGACTATCAACACCGTTAAGGATGGTAATGGAACGCTGTCTGCCGAAGATATACAGGAGTTGAAAGACGTATACCAGCTTTTTTTAGTTGATATTTTGGGGATGAAAGACGAAACCTCAGGTGATGGGAGAAACCACGAAGCATTTGGCAAAGCGATGGATTTACTACTCAACATCCGCCAGGAGGCTAAAGCCAACAAAGACTGGGCGACATCTGATAAAATTCGGGACGAACTGACGGCTATCGGCTTCGAAATAAAAGACGCCAAAAACGGAACAGAGTGGAAAATAAACTAACATAAAAGTGACAATACAAGAATTTTTACAAGGAGACGCTTTTGCCGTCAACGCAGGTGTGGAGTTATTGGAAATAGGCAATGGCTATGCGAAAGCCCGTATGGAAATCAGACCGGTGCACTTGAATGGCGGTGGCGTTTGCCAAGGTGGAGCCATTTTTACGCTGGCCGACCTTGCGTTTGCTGCGGCTGTCAACAGTCATGCCCGTCTTACGTTTTCTATTAATTCGTCCATCAATTTCTTTAAATCAGAAAAACAAGGCTTCCTGTATGCCGAAGCAAAAGAAGTTTTCAGCCACAAGCGATTAGCCAATTGTGAAATCAACATCACGAACGAAGCGGGCGAATTAATCGCCACTTTCAACGGTACCGGCTACAGGAAAGATACCGAACTGCCGTTTGAAGCGTTATAATTACCTCTTACTTCTTAGGCAAATCAATCCTGCACCTAAGGGGATGACGTAGTTTTTCCGAGGATTTATAGTGTGTTTCCATAGCTCCTATTTTTAGTTTGGCGCGAATTTTTATGGGGACATGATTGTCGTCGTCGCCAATCCAGATTTCCATGGCTGCTTTGCTTTCGGTAAAGGCATCATCATAAATATCAATTATAAACAGACGAGTGCGGAACTTTGTATTGTCGCGTTCGATGATTCGTTGCCCTTCATACCGGTAGTTTACTTTAATCAGGCTCTCCCCCATTCCTACTTGAAGCGGATACTGATACCCAACAGTGATTTTTTCCCAGTCAAACATACGGGCATACATAAGCGCGCCTAACAAATCCAACACACATCCTCCACCGGAAAAAACAGTGTCGGCTCTTACCCTGTTCAGATTCTTACGAACGGCATGAATGAAAGTCTCATGGTCGCTGTACGTATAGTTTAAGTCGTCCATTTCGTAATACCCCCCTTCGCTCGTCCTTTTGCCACTGTAAATCAAACGGGGATTTTCTTTTGTCATGTAATTCTGCATGGTATCGCGTATACTGAAAAATTTGTCTACCATGCCCGACGTGTTGATCAATATGTAGGTATTCCAGGCAGGAGTTCCTTTATATGTTGTTTCCTTGATTGTCATGGAAGCGGTTCCGGCCTTAGGCATCATTACACCCCATTTGAAATACACATCATATATGATTTGTTCGCCATTGACAAATATATCTTTGTCAAGGCATTGTGCCTGCATTCCTGTAAAAGTCGCCAAGCAGATAATAAGTAGAATTAGGCTTCGTTTAAAACGGCATTCCCATACTGCGGCCAGGGTTATTACCTGATGTTTGTCTTCCTTCATCTCTGTAATTTCTTTTTGGCTTTGTAACCTCTTTGGGTTTGTTTTTTGTTATATCCAGCGGTTTTTGCCGGGTAAATGTTTCAGAATTTATATTCCAAGTCTCTTCTACCTGCCAGTTTTTCATGATGTTAAACATATCAGGACAATAAATGACAGTTTCAGGCTGGTATTTTTCCGCATAGTTTCCGGTATCCCATTGATAGTTTTCATTCTTGTCAAGAACCAATCGCGCGTAGTATCTATCAGGGTTCAGATTCATGAAAAGAACGCCACCGTTTGTTACCCGGTTTTTTCGAACCGGTTGATCATTGCTGTTCAACAACTCCACAAAGGCGACGGTACTATCGGTAGGCAAACCTTCTATATTGATGTATAAATGCCCATATTCATCTTCACGCTTGATCTGGAAAGTTTGGTTGACATGATTGTTCCATTTTCCGTAAATACTGAAAATACGGGCTGAGTCCACAATCAAACGAAATTCTTCCGCATATTTCCACTTACGGTTAATGAAGTAACCTAATGAATTAATGGAATCCTGATAAAACTCAAAATCAACGGGTGACCAAATGGTATCGACTTTCTGTTCCAGTAAGAAAAATTCCTTCCTTACTTCTAAGATAGGTTCGTCAAACACGATAGCCACCGTGTCAAATATGTTTATCGAACCGGAAGCCTTCACATTCATCCCTAAAAAGACAATAGGCTCAGGTTCGTTTTCATCCTTCTTTTTCTTTTGGGGTTCCTGGCGGCGGCGCATGGATATGGTTAGCGTATCAGTTTGCGGGCGAAGGATGTTCAACGAATCGCTTTTGGGATAACTTACTTCTATCTGCAATGTATCCTGTTGCCACACCAGTGAGTCGGTCAACCAGTAATTGATGGCTTTTTCCCCTTCTGTCCATTGCGGAACATACCAATCCGCCCCCGTAGGCTCAAAATTAAGCGGGACGGGAACCGGCATGGTGTCTAATGGAGCATTGAAACGCAGTACAAAACAATTCTCTTGCTGCCGTTCGGGGCGCAAGATGTATTGTCGCTCAAATTTTTCTTTGAAGAGGCGCAATTCGATATCGTCGGGGATGAAACGGGTATATCCAACCGTTATTATCGTATCTATCGTTAAGGTGTCTTTCCATATCGTATCTTGCCGGGATGCAAACTCAAATGTGGGAATAATCAGCGAATCACAAAACGCAATGTCTTCACCCGGTTGGTCAAACTTATAATCTCTGTTTACATCGTTAAGGGCAAAAACACGATAGGTTCCCGGTGTAATATTACGGATAACAAAACGTCCTCTGTCATTGGTACGTGAAGTACGCACAAAAGGCTTCTTTACAAAAGCTGAATCTTCCAGGTCGCTATGTAGCCCGATGGTGATACCAGGCATTGGTTCCAGGTCTTCCGCATTTAGCAGACAACCGGATATTTCAAGCGAATCCACCACATCACCCGTAGAAAAAGCAAACGTAAAGTTTTCGAAAACATTCTTCTCATTGTTGTCGGCAATGGAATTAGTAAAGTCTATGGTATAGGTCGTGTTTTCCATTAATGTATCCCGCAGTTCCACGACAGCTTTCTTTCCCAAAGCCCTGACAACAGGCATTTGCATTTGCGGGGGGGTGATGATTACGTTTTCGGAGGGTTTTTCTATTTGGATTAGTTCGTCGAAAAGAATTTCTATTTTATTTCCTTTAAAGTTCGTTTGGTTCGGAATCGGAGTGCTGCTCACAAACCTGGGAGGGGCTTCGTCGTAAGGACCTCCATTCGGTGTACCGATATTGGCACACGAATGGACAACCAGTGAAGCAAGTAAACAAACAAGCATCTGAATTTTTTTCCTCATAGACTTACCTTTCATTCAATAATCCATTTGTCGATAATGAAGCAAAAATAGATAAAATCCCGAGATTCTTTCCAATTAGCTCCTTGTTTTAAATGTATTTACAAATTATAGCGTTTCAGCAAGTCGAAACCGATCCGGCAATACAGGCACTTTTTCTTTTCGCAATATTCTTTCTTCAATTGGATAAGCGCTTGGCTGTCTCCCGCGTGACAGGCTTTCATGCCGGCTTGTAGAAAAGTATCTGTAATACGGTTTTTTTCCACCGGTATACCTTCAAGCAACAACACGGCCCGTTCGCAATATTCGTCGCGTTTGTGGAATTTTCCATAAGCAAACAACATAGGAACTACTACATTGATAAGGATTACATTCAATGCGTTATCTCCCAATAATTTCTCTTTTGCAGGCGAAGCATACCTGAAATGGTAATGGTTGTCCCAGTAAACCGAGGGCGCGACTTTAAAGAACTCTTTTATCTGTTCTTTATCTTCTTCGTGTATAATTAAAGAGAAAAGCGTGTCGTATCGATACCATATCGCTGCCAACTGGGCTAATTTGATATGCGGAAAATTAACCGGGCGGATACGCAGGCTTTTAAAGACCGATCCGTCAAGTGGCGTCAAACCGAATTTATGTTTGAGGAATCTGTATTCCTGTTGCAGTAAGCGGTAATAATGGCAATCCCCCTCGTCTTCCAGCATCCCGGCCTGGCCAAACAACATCGCCTCAATTTGCGAACTGCTGCCCCGTTGTTTATGGATGCAATGCAGAGGAAGGCTTTTCGCCAACCGTTCGAAAGCGTCATTGTTTATACCGAAACCAAAACAGCGGCTAAGCGTGATATAGAATACGTCATTCCAATTGTTGCCGTATTGTTCCATCAAATGGAAAATATCCATTGTTTTTCGCTCCAGCCGTTCGCTGAGCAAGGCATTTATCCACGACGAAAGCAGTATCGGCGATATCTCTTTGATATGGTGCAGGCAGGGGGTGGCTGTGTCTTGATGGATGAGCCAGTCGATATTCCGGCGCACAGTTTCTGGCACAGCCAGGTATGCCTGGGGAATAAATTCGCCGTTCGTCCGGCATATCTTTGCGTCGTTATTCCCTACTAAATGCAGAATGACGGAATCGTAGGCTTTATCTTTATCATGTTTATGTAAGAACCAGTCGGAAGCCTTTTGATGTATCTCCACACTTCCTGCCCAAATCGTTTCGCCTATTTTTACTTTGGCGTTAAAAAAATCGGGACCTGCGTCGGTATTTTGTATTCCGGTATCAATCACGGAAACAGGAATTCCTTCGGTAGTAACGAGATCGGCGACAGTAAATAATTTGTATTTCCATACATAGTGTAGTAAGCGTTCCTTTCCGTCCATAGTCAAGAGTTATAATTTGATGGGATAAAGATAGTGATTTTTGCTGGAAATTCATCTGGATGTTTTCCCGGTTTCATTTAGATGATCACAAACAATCATTGGGATGATCTTCCAAAATCATCCAAATGTTTTATAGGTAGGCAGATCTGCATGGAAACATCTGAAAATTTAGGTGAGGCAACAGTGGTTGCTGGCAGGGTAATAAATAGGATGAACAGGCAAATTATATTTCCGTCTTCGTTTGAAAGAGGTAATTTGTAGTATATCTCGTGATTAATTGCTACTTTTGTGTCTCATAACAATAGGTATTTGCTATGGATGTAGCCATTGTGAAATATAATGCGGGGAATATTTATTCTGTTGATTATGCTTTGAAGCGGTTGGGGATTCATCCTGTCATTTCTGCCAACCCTGAAATCCTGGCGAAGGCGGATAAAGTTGTTTTCCCCGGTGTTGGCGAGGCCTATACTACAATGGACTATCTAAAAAACAACAATCTTGATTCGCTGATTAAAAACTTAAAGCAACCGGTTTTGGGTATTTGCCTTGGCATGCAACTGATGTGCCGTTTCTCGGAAGAAGGAAATACGGAATGCCTGAATATTTTTGATGCGGATGTAAAACGCTTTTCTCCCCAAAAACAGGAAGATAAAGTGCCGCATATGGGCTGGAATACTTTAAATGATGTTAAATCCGGACTTTTTTCGAATGAACTGGAAAACCAATTTGTTTATTTTGTCCACAGCTATTATGTGCCGGTAAACAGGCATACTACGGCAACAACAGATTACATTTTACCTTTTAGTGCAGCTTTACAACGAGATAATTTTTACGCGACCCAGTTTCATCCGGAAAAAAGCGGAGATGTTGGCGAAAAAATTTTAGAGAATTTCCTGCGTTTATGATAGAATTAATTCCGGCCATTGATTTAATTGAAGGAAAATGTGTTCGCCTTACAAAAGGAGACTACAACACAAAAAAAGTATACAATGAAGACCCTTTGGAGGTGGCAAAAATGTTTGAAGATTATGGGATGAGAAGACTACATCTTGTAGATTTGGACGGGGCTCGCCAAGGACGAATAGTAAATTATCGCATGTTGGAAAAATTAGCTACCCGTACATCTTTGATTATTGATTTCGGAGGGGGCTTGAAACACGAAGATGATTTGGAAATAGCATTTGAAAGTGGCGCACAAATGGTGACAGGAGGAAGCATCGCCGTGAAAAAACCGGAGGTTTTCGCTTCCTGGATTACCCAATATGGAAACAACCGCATCCTCTTAGGAGCAGATGCGAAAGACAATAAAATAGCAGTCAGTGGTTGGGAAGAAACAACAGATATAGAGCTGATCCCTTTTATTCAAGCATATTACAATAAAGGTATCAGAAAGGTGATTAGCACCGATATTAGCAAGGACGGAATGTTGGGAGGGCCAGCCATTGACATGTATAGTGAGATAAAAAAAGCAATTCCTTCCATATACCTTATTGCCAGCGGAGGAGTAAGCTCAATCGGCGATATTGAAAAATTGGAAGAATCTAAAATTCAGGCCGTTATCTTCGGAAAGGCAATCTATGAAGGACGTATCCAATTAAAAGATTTGATAAAATTCAATGATAAAGAGACCTAAATCTTGATGAAGTATGTTGGCAAAAAGAATAGTACCTTGTTTGGATATCAAAGACGGAACAACTGTAAAAGGTGTGAATTTTGTAAATTTCCGTGACGCAGGCGACCCTGTGGAACTTGGATCCAAATACAGCCGGGATGGCGCTGACGAATTGGTCTATTTGGATATAACAGCCTCGCATGAAGGAAGGAAAACATTTACAGAGCTGGTAAAAAAGGTGGCAGCCCGTATTAGCATACCATTCACCGTAGGTGGCGGAATTAATGAACTAAAGGATGTTGACCGGTTGCTCGCCGCCGGAGCAGATAAGGTTTCTATTAATTCGGCGGCTTTGAAAAATCCAAAACTAATAGAAGATATTGCTAAAAATTTCGGTAGTCAGGTTTGTGTGGTAGCTATTGATGCCCATTTGGAAAACGGAGACTGGTTGTGTTACCTGAATGGCGGGCGCATCCCTACCGGCAAACGGCTTTTTGAATGGGCTGGTGAAGCTGAAAATTTAGGTGCGGGAGAGATTTTGTTTACCAGCATGACCCATGATGGTGTAAAATCAGGATACGCCAATGAGGCATTGGCTGCGCTTTCCGAAACACTACATATACCAATTATTGCTTCAGGAGGAGCCGGTAATTGTAACCATTTCCGCGATGCATTTACATCAGGCAAAGCTGATGCCGCTTTGGCAGCCAGTGTTTTTCATTTTGGAGAAATAGCGATTTCAGATTTAAAGAAATATTTGTCCAAGGAAGGGATTAATGTACGATTATAAATAATATAAATGAAGTTAGATTTTGAAAAAACAGGCGGGCTTATTCCTGCCATAATCCAAGATAGTAAAACCAACAAAGTATTGATGCTGGGTTTTATGAATGAAGAAGCTTACCTGGCTACCCGAGAGAGCGGGAAAGTAACTTTTTTCAGCCGTTCAAAAAATCGTTTGTGGATGAAGGGTGAAACAAGTGGCAACACGTTAGAGGTGAATGACATACTGACAGATTGCGACAATGATACACTATTGATAAAAGTAGTTCCGGCAGGCCCGGTATGCCATACTGGAAGTGATACTTGTTTCGGTGAACAGAACAAAGAGGACATCATGTTTTTAAAACATCTTCAAAACTTTATAGAAAGGCGCAGACAAGAGATGCCTGAAGGTTCGTATACTACGACTCTATTTACAAAAGGAGTAAATCGCATGGCACAAAAAGTTGGTGAAGAGGCTGTGGAAACAGTGATTGAAGCCACCAACGGTACCGATGAAGGATTCATTTATGAAGCTTCCGATATGATTTATCACCTGATTGTATTGCTTACCAGCAAGGGGCTTCGAATAGAAGATCTTTCCCGCGAATTAATGAAAAGGCATAAAGAATAAACACCATGAGAGACAATATGCTGCTCAAGCTGGAAAATATAGAAATAAACCGTGATGAGAATATCATCTTACGGGATGCTTCGCTTACACTTCATAACAGTGAATTCTTGTATGTAATCGGGAAAGTAGGCTCAGGGAAAAGTAGCTTGTTGAAAGCCTTGTATTGTGAAGTGCCATTAAGCAAGGGTGAGGCTTACCTGATGGAGTTTGACCTCCGGAAGATTAAAAGGAAAGAGATTCCTTTCCTGCGCAGAAAGTTGGGAATTGTTTTTCAAGACTTCCAATTGCTTACAGACCGCACAGTAATGAAAAATCTAGCCTTTGCATTAAAAGCCACCGGTTGGACGAAAAGAGATGAAATTTTAGACCGCATAGATGATGTACTCCACCAGGTAGGAATGCAGAATAAAGGATACAAAATGCCGCATGAATTATCCGGCGGCGAACAACAGCGTATTGTAATAGCCCGGGCTTTGCTGAATGAACCCAAACTTATTTTGGCAGATGAACCTACCGGAAACCTTGATCCCGAGACAAGCGCCCAGATTGTGCAGCTTTTGCATGATATCTGCCAAAAAGGAACCGCCGTAATTATGACCACTCATAATTACACACTTGTGCATAATTATCCCGCGCGTATAGTGAAATGCGAGAATGGCTGCCTAAGTGATATAGGAGAATGATTTTTTATATAACTTTGCAAAGCGTTTTTAGGTAAAGAAGAACAATTTAATATAGTAAAAAATGAAAGTTTTAAAATTTGGCGGTACTTCTGTAGGTTCGGCGCAAAGGATGAAGGATGTTGCCAAACTGATTACAACGAAACATACGATCGTTGTATTATCGGCAATGTCGGGTACTACAAATTCGCTGGTTGAGATTTCAGATTATTTGTATAAGAAGAATCCCGACGGGGCGAATGAAATTATTAACGAGCTTGCCATTACTTATTACAAACATGTAAATGAGTTGTATGCCACTGCCGAATATAAACAGAGAGCCAAAGAACTGGTGTCTTATCATTTTGACTATATCCGTACCTTCACCAAAGACCTTTTTACCTTGTTTGAAGAAAGAGTCGTGTTAGCACAAGGAGAGTTGATATCAACGGGTATGATGAACTTATACCTGAATGAACAAGGTGTCAATTCGGTTCTTTTGCCTGCATTGGATTATATGCGGACAGATAAAAATGCAGAACCCGACCCTGTCTACATTAAAGAAAAGTTGAACGCATTGCTCGAAGAATATAAAAATGCTGATTTATATATCACACAAGGATATATTTGCAGGAATGCGTATGGCGAAATTGACAATCTGCAACGCGGCGGCAGTGATTATACCGCTTCATTGGTTGGAGCAGCTATCCATGCAGAAGAAATCCAGATATGGACAGACATTGACGGCATGCATAATAACGACCCCCGTTATGTGGAAAACACTTCACCCGTTCGCCAATTGCATTTCGAAGAAGCGGCCGAATTGGCTTATTTTGGAGCCAAGATATTACATCCAACCTGCATTCTCCCCGCAAAATTGAACAACATTCCGGTTCGTTTATTGAATACAATGCAGCCTGACGCTCCGGGTACATTAATATCAAATAATACGGAAAAAGGAAAGATCAAAGCTGTTGCTGCAAAAGATAAGATTACGGCCATTAAGATTAAGAGCGGACGTATGTTGTTGGCGACAGGATTCCTTCGCAAAGTGTTCGAAATCTTCGAAAACTATCAAACACCTATTGATATGGTTACCACCTCGGAAGTAGGGGTTTCCTGCACAATTGATAACCGTAAACGCCTGGACGAAATTGTAGACGACTTGAAAAAGTATGGAACAGTTACGGTAGATGAAGAGTTGGTTATCGTATGCGTTGTGGGGGATTTGGAATGGGAAAATGTTGGTTTTGAAGCCAGTATTGTAAATGCGTTAAAAGATATTCCCGTTCGGATGATTTCTTATGGAGGAAGCAATCACAACATATCCCTGTTAATAAAATCGTCTGACAAAAAACGTGCCTTGCAAGCATTAAGCCAACATTTATTTAATTAAAATACATTTTCAACCAAGGCGCAGGTTGCGCTGATTTCAGTGCAATCTGTGTCAGAATATATCCTCTTATGTTAAAAGGAACTTTCCCCATCGAAAAATTCAAGCTTCTTCAAACACCTTTCTATTATTATGATGTAGCGTTATTGAAAGAAACGCTGAATGTAGTAAAAACTGAGGCCGACAAATATAATTACCATATCCATTATGCTGTAAAGGCAAACGCAAACCATCGTATTCTTTCCATCATCGCTGAACATGATTTAGGCGCCGATTGTGTAAGCGGAGGCGAGATACAAGCTTCATTAGACGCAGGTATACCTTCTTGTAAGATTGTTTTTGCCGGAGTCGGGAAAGCAGACTGGGAGATCCGGTTAGGACTAGACAACGATATCTTTTGTTTTAATGTAGAATCTGCAGCCGAACTAAAAATAATTAACGATTTGGCCGCGGCCAAAGGAAAGATAGCTTCAATAGCTTTACGCATAAATCCGGAAGTAGATGCACATACGCATGCCAAAATAACAACCGGAATGAAAGAGAATAAATTCGGTATCAATCTAGGACAATTAAACTGTGTTATTGACGATTTGCTCCAATTGAAACATGTGAAGTTAATAGGGATACACTTCCATATCGGCTCCCAAATTACAGATTTATCTTCTTTCCAGAATTTAGCAATCCGCACGAATGAAATACAAGAAGATTTAGAAGCACGCGGACTGCAAATCCAACATGTAAACTTCGGCGGAGGGTTAGGCATCGATTATTATCATCCCAACCATTTACCCATTCCGGCTTTCGACAATTACTTTGCGGTAATCCACAAGTTGCTGAAAGTACGTCCCCGGCAGCAAATTCATTTTGAACCCGGCCGTTCAATCGTTGCACAATGCGGTTCGTTGATATCCCAAGTGCTTTATGTAAAAGAAGGTGAGACCAAGAACTTCGCTATATTAGATGCCGGTTTTACAGAGTTGATACGCCCGGCCATGTACGATGCATACCATCGAATCGAGAATATTTCGAGCGATGAGAAACCAGAAATATATGATGTGGTAGGCCCCATTTGCGAATCTTCGGATGTATTTGGGAAAGATATCGAATTAAATAAAGCGCACCGGGGTGATTACTTAGCTTTGCGGTCGGCCGGGGCTTATGGTGAGATCATGGCTTCACAATATAATTGCCGGAAATTACCGAGTTCTTATTTTTCAGATACTTTATAACTCAGACGCGATGGGACAATTGCTTGTATTCACAAACTTCGAATTAATACTGTTAAGTGTTATTTTCCTTTTGTTCGTTATACAATTGTTGTATTATCAGATAAGTTATGCTCGTCCTTATAATTATAAGAAAATGAGGCGATCAGACAAGCATGCGATTGCTGAAAACAAATTGCCGGTATCCGTTATTGTATATACAAAAAATGAATGTTATAATCTGGAGAAATACTTGCCTTCATTGTTGGAGCAAGATTACCCGTCCTACGAAGTGATTGTTATCAATGACGGTTCTACAGATGAAAGCGACGATGTGTTAAAGAGATTTGAAAACGTTCACAAGCATTTATACCATACGTTTATTCCCCAGGAATCAAAATATCTGAGTAGACGCAAGCTTTCATTAACGCTCGGTGTTAAGGCGGCAAAAAATGATATCCTTTTATTTACAGAAGCCAATTGCAAACCTTTAAGCAAGAACTGGATTACCACTATGGTAAGGAATTATACCGGTAAGACAGATATAGTGCTAGGCTTTTGTGCTTACAGGGAGAATAAAAGCTTTTTTCATAAGTTAATTTCTTTCGACAACCTGATGGTTGGTTTGCAGTACATAACTTCTGCGTTAAAGAAGCATCCGTTTAGCGGTAATGGACGGAATTTGTCTTACAAGAAAACCCTTTTCTTTGAACACAAGGGATACGGCAAATCGTTAAGCCTTCATGCCGGCGATGATGATTTGTTTGTAAATGAAACCGCAACTCCTCACAACACCTGTGTCGAATATTCAAAAGATAGCATCATGGAGATGGCTACTATTGAGTGTTTTGCTATCTGGAAAGAGATGAAAGTATCCCGAGCAGCTACACAACATCATTACAAGGGAGGGCAACTGACATTTTTCCGGTTGGAAAAGCTGGTTTTCTTTCTGTTTTTATCGGTAGTGATAGGTTCTGTGTTTGCGGGGATTAATGCAAATCCGTTGACTCCGGTCATAGGCATTTTACTTTATATCCTTTTACTCATCATTAAAATGGGTATATTGAATAAATCGGCTCAAATGTTGCAACAAAAATTTTCTTTCGGTTTGTTTCCTATATTCGAGATTATCCAACCTTTAGTGAATGTCTATATTTTCATTTATCGGATTTTCCGGGGAAAGAAAGATTATACTTTTACTATCACCTGCAAATAATAAGAAGACTTATTCAAAACGGATGCTCCTCGCCGGTTCTATTTTCGTAATCAGGTGAGACGGCCCCAGCATCATGAGCATAGAAGCAACCAAGGTTCCTATATTTATCAAGATTAATGATTGTATGCTTAGGTCGACAGGTACAGCATCCAGATAATAGATTGCAGGATCTAAAGTGACAAATCGTGTATAATGTTGTACAAGGCAAAGGATAATACCGATGATGTTTCCCCACAACATCCCTTTCCCAATAAGGAAAAACGATACATATAGGAATATTTTCCGGATGCCGACATTGTTTTGCCCTAATGCTTTAAGAATTCCGATCATGTTTGTCCGTTCCAGAATGATAATCAATAATCCTGATATCATGGTAAAACCGGCTACGGCAAGCATCAGGATGAGGATAACGATTACATTCATATCCAAGACTTCCAACCAATTAAATATCATCGGGTTCGAATCTTTAACAGACCGGACAAAGTAGGTATTACCTGTTCGGTCTTGTTTTTCAGCCATGTAAAAGAACAAGTCTTCTGCCGTATTGTCGAGTTGGGCATAATCATCAACCAGCAATTCTAACCCGCTCACCTGATCCTTGTCCCATCCATTCAGACGACGTACTTGCTTGATGTCGCAGATGACGAACAGCTTGTCGTAATCTACAAAACCTGTTTCATAGATACCTGTAATTGTAAATCTACGCGCTCGCACATCCTCCTGTACAAAGTAAGAAAGGAATGTATCTCCTACTTTTAATCTCAACAAATTCGATAAATAATGGGAAATGATGACATTTGTTGAGGTTTTATCCGGACTAATCGCAAATAGTTCACCTTCCTTTAAATTTTCACGGAAAAAAGTCCAATCGAAATGCTCATCAATCCCTTTTAAAATAATCCCCTGAAAATCTGTATCTGTTTTTAAAATTCCGGGTTTAGTGGCATATTGTTCCACATGATGAATGCCGGGGTATTCATTTAATTCTTGCAACAAGGTGTCACTTACGGAAACGGGTGATGATTCGTATGAAATATTGCTGTCGAAGTTTGTGATTTGGATATGCGAACCAAATCCTATCACCTTGTTTCGTACTTCTTTTTTAAAACCGACAACAATAGCAACGGAAAGGATCATTACAGCCAACCCTAATGCAATTCCAATCATGGCAATACGAACAGCCGGAGGAGCAACCTGGCGGTCGCATTCCTTGCTAAAATGTATTTTCCTGGCTATAAATAATTCGAAGTTTCGCATAAATGAGGATTATTGTATCCGACCCGGATATGATTCGAGCGCCTTTTCAAGTACAACCAATGCGTTGCCTAAATCTTCTTTATTAAGAACATAAGCAATCCGCACTTCATTTTGTCCGAAAGCCGGATTGGTATAGAAACCCGAAGCTGGAGCCATCATAACAGTTTGCCCTTCGTAATCAAACTCGTTTAAGCACCAGGCGCAAAATTTGTCGGCATTATCGACTGGCAATTTCGCTACGGTATAAAATGCTCCCATTGGAAGCGGGGAATAACATCCCGGAATACGGTTTAATCCTTCAATAAGGAAATTCCGCCGTTCAATGTATTCGTTATACACATCTTCCATATATGAGATTGGGGTATCGAGTGATGCTTCGGCAATAATCTGTCCGATTAAGGGAGGGCTTAGGCGTGCCTGACACCATTTCATGATATTTTCGCGGACGGGTCTGTTCTTAGTGATAATAGCGCCGATACGGATACCACATTCGCTATATCGTTTGGATACGGAATCGACTAAAACGACATTGTTCTCAATCCCTTTCAGGTGAAATGATGATATATAGGGAACATCCGTATAGCAAAACTCACGGTATACCTCGTCTGAAAAAAGGAACAAGTTGTATTTCTTTACAATATCACGAATTTGGTTCATCTCCTCCTGCGTATAAAGGTAGCCGGTAGGATTATTCGGATTACATATCAGGATGGCTTTTGTCTTGGATGTAATCAAGGCTTCAAACTTGTCGATGGAGGGAAGGGCAAATCCATCTTCTATATGAGACGGGATTGTCTTAATAATTGCTCCGCATGAGATGGCAAAAGCCATATAATTGGCATAAGCGGGTTCGGGAATAATTATTTCATCACCCGGGTCGAGGCAGGCCATAAAAGAGAAAAGGACAGCTTCCGACCCACCGGTAGTAATAATAATGTCATTAACGTCTACAAGGATATTAAATTTAGCATAATAGCCAACCAGTTTTTGGCGAAAACTAAGGATGCCTTCACTGGGTGAATATTCCAACACTTTGCGGTCGACATGCTTCAATGCTTCCATCGCGACTTCAGGGGTAGGCAAATCGGGCTGCCCGATATTCAGGTGATAGACTTTAATACCTTTTGCTTTAGCCTTATTGGCAAGCGGAACAAGCTTGCGGATGGGAGAAGCCGGCATATTGACTCCCCGTTGTGAAATAGTGGGCATTTTGTATCAATTAGTAATTAAAAGCGCAAATATAGCGATAAACGGTGAATGATTAATCGTTTACCGTTAACCATTATGTTCAGATTCCGGGGGGGGGCGAGTCTTTACTCGCGTGCATAGTAGAGACGAAAGCGCTCGGATCTATGGCTTTTATCTCGTTTTTCAACCGTGGAAGGTCTTTACGTTCGGCAATTGTAAATATGATTTCTTTTTCTTTTCCTTCGTACATGCCTCTTCCGTGCAGGAATGTTCCCCGCATACCCATTTTATTTACTATAAGTTCTTTAATTTCCTGTGTTTTTTTTGATACAACAAATACGGCCCGGTTTGGATTCTCCGTTTGGAACATTTCTACTACTTTCCCGTATACAAAAATGGTGAACCATGAATATAGCGGAACAGCCCAATCCTGGAAGACAAGCAAACCTAATAATACAACCATCGAATCGAGTACGATAAGGACATTGCTTACTTTTATATTCGTATTTTTAGCAATAACACGGGCCAATACATCCGTTCCCGCACTGGTACTTTGTGCTCTGAATACGCAGGTCACACCTAATCCCAAGATTGCTCCACCATAAAAGCAGGCGATAAACCGGTCGTTTTCCACCAAAGGGGTATCTCCTAATATATAAGATAATGTGTCGGTGAAAATAGAAATCAATAAAAAGGTAACGATTGTCTTAGGACCGGAAGACAGACCCAGTTTCTTCATTGCCAATATAAGCAATGGTATATTGAAGCATAGGGCTGTAGCCCCCATCGGTAAACCTTCCGGGAAAAAAGAAAAAATACCTCTCGTAACATAATGAATGACGATAGAAATACCGTAAACGCCCCCCGGGACAATTTTAAATGGAGCAAGGAATACGACGTAACTTAAAGCTTGTAAAAAAGAGCCGACGACAATTAAAGAGTAATCTCCTGCATTTTGTTTCAGCGTGGCTTTGGCCGGAAGCCATTGTGTTAATGTCATGACGTATATTATAATATGTTATAAACAGGTAACAAAGTTAGATAAAAAAAGAAAAGACTACATAAAAATCATATAATCTCTTCTCTAATTATTCATAAACATATTTCTTACTTCCGCTTAAACCTGCGTTTTCAAAATTGTCCGGCTTGATTGTGCCGGGAAATGCATGGTTTGGTTCACGCGGCAGATAATTGTACATTTGTACCGCGTGCTTGATTAATCACGTTGACAACGAGAAAAAATGAAAGAATATATGGAAAACAAATTACATTTATTAGGAAACAAAACGGTTTATAAAAATGAATACGCGCCTGAGGTATTGGAGGCATTTGTGAATAAGCATCCCGATAATGATTACTGGGTACGGTTTAATTGTCCCGAATTCACGAGCTTATGCCCAATTACCGGACAACCAGACTTTGCCACTATCCATATTGATTACATACCGCACATTAAAATGGTTGAAAGTAAGAGCTTAAAGCTATATTTGTTTAGTTTTCGCAATCATGGTGCGTTTCATGAAGACTGTGTAAATATTATCATGAAAGATTTAATCGTTCTCATGGAACCCAAATATATCGAGGTGACCGGTATTTTCACACCACGCGGAGGTATCAGTATTTATCCCTATTGTAATTATGGAAAGCCGGGCACAAAATATGAAAAAATGGCAGAACAACGGCTTTTTAGCCACAATAACTGATTTTTTTTCCTTATGTTTGCATACAATAAATAATAATATAACCTAAAATGTTTTTTTAGACCATGAACAAGAAAAATCTATTCAAAAATGTACTGCTTGCAGCATTGGCCAGTACTATCTGTGTAAGTGCAAGCGCACAAGAAAAAGAGTATCCGCAACCTGAACGGATGAGACCAGGCATGTCTGAATACTGGACTCCCCAGCCATCGATTGTAACTCCGGGTAGTTGCCAAGGCAACGAACTGATTTCACCTCCGTCTGACGCCATCATTTTATTTGACGGGAAAGACCTTTCCGCTTGGGAAAGTGCAAAGGAAGAAGGCGGGCCAGCCCGCTGGACTGTACATGACGGCGTTTTCACTGTTGATAAAAAAACAGGCGATATCCAAACAAAACAAAAATTTGAAAATTTCCAGTTACATATTGAATGGCAAGTGCCCGAAAACATAACCGGAACAAGCCAAGGACGCGGCAACAGTGGCATATTCCTTCAGGGAAAATATGAAATACAAATTTTGGATTGTTACAACAATGAAACATACGTAAACGGACAAACCGGCAGTATATACAAACAAACTCCTCCATTGGTAAACGCTATGCGTAAACCAGGTGAATGGAACATCTATGATATTATCTATACCGCTCCGGTATTTAAAGAAGACGGAACATACCGTTATTCGCCTACGGTGACAGTTATCCAAAATGGCATCGTCTTGCAAAACCATACAACGATATTGGGAACAACAGAATATATCGGCTTCCCGAAAATTCAACCTCACGGAGCAGGCCCGCTCATCCTCCAAAGCCATGGAGACCCAAGCGAGCCTATCAGCTTCCGCAACATTTGGATTAGGGAACTTTAAAAATACGGTATTTCTTTTAAGAAGAGGATGCGTCAAAACCGGCTCATCCTCTTTTTTATTGTCCCTGCGGTAAGAATATTCAATCTGAAATGTATACCATAAATGCTTCTATCGTTTCCGGCCGGGGATAAAAACCAAAAATCACCAACTTTATAATTGCTATTCATTTTATCATTTAATGAGTTCAAAACTATGTTTTTCAAATTCTTTTCCATTAATTATTACAGCAACCTGGTGATGTCCGAGGTGAAACTTTCTTGTTGTTACCACACGAAAAGAGTGCTTTCGGGTAATTTGCGTTTTCGAATTTTCAACGTATTCTTTTTCACTGATTTTGTGAACTTTCTTTGTCAGCGTACCATTCGCTTTTTGATAATAGATTCCATATTCAAGCCGTATTTTAGCTTTTTTATTACTATTATTCAATAGGTTGAAATTGAATACCAACGAATCTCCAATTTTAACTTTGGGAGTAGAAATTTGAAAATTCCCAATGCTGATATTTTCTACGCTCGAATTTAATCCAAACAACTCCATTACCTCCGGATTGCCTTGTTTTAAAAGTGTCCGACAGCCGTGTTTAACGATCCAGTCTACTTCTTCCGACTCTCCTTTCCATTTTTTTGCCAAATCAATCACCGTTTGGGGATTGTCTTTGGCAATATCATTCAAATTATTGGCAACGCTCAATCGCACGAATCTTGCCGGATCGTTTTTCAGATTTTCCAGAATAGGGAGTATCGGTGTAGGATTTTCTTTCAAATTTGGCAAAGCCATTGCCCAGGGAAGGCGCGGACGGCAACCTTCTGACGCAAGCCTCCGTACTCCCCAATGTTCATGCCTTGACCAGACTAACATTTGCTCCATCATCTCATTCGGATATTTTACAATAAAAGGATGAGTAGCAAATTCGCAACTTGCAAACTGTGTGATCCTTTCTATTGCTTTAACAGAGGTTTCGTAATCGTCTAACCCATATTGTTCTACATAATTATCCAAAACCATTCCATACGCTAACGTTAGACTAAACTTTGTATCGTCTATCTTTGAAAAATCAGGTTGTCTCTTTTCCACATGATCCAATAGTTCAAGTATTTTGGCGATTGCCTCTCTGTAATCTGCCGGTAGAAACTTTTTCAGAACGGTTGTGATATGCCTGCTGCGTTGTTTAAGTTCTTTGTTATCCCATTCATCATTCATTATTTGGGACACAAATTCGCGAGCATCGAAATCGTTGATAACAAGTTTCAGGTCTTTCGTAAATCGATCGAAAAACTGCTCATTGTACATATTTTTAAAAGGTTCTGCCATCTCCCTGTAACCACCAAATAATATGGGGCAAATCAATGTTTACGATTATAATTGAAATAAAAAAATAGAAAAAGAGTGTTGCTATTGTCGAATATCTCGGCAATTTCTGTACCACCATTGGAATAACAGCTACGATTGCCGTTACAAGTCCGATAACTACGGATAATAATTTGTCCATTAAGCGTTATTTTTTTGTTTGTAAAATTACACTTTAAATTGGGGAAACGTAGAATATTGACTTTTTGTTTTTTTCTTATCAACCTTGTCTGCTTCCGCCGGTGATTATGTTGTTGGAAATTCATCTGAATGTTTTTTCGGTTTCATTGGGATGATCACAAACAATCATTTGGATGTTCGTCCAAAATCATTGGGATGAAATTTTTACCTGTCAATATGTCTTTAGAGATAGTCTTACCAGTGGTCGGTTGGATAATTTGTTGTCATATGTTTTATGTTATTGATATTCATAAAGGTACAACTTTTAATTCAAATAACCTACTGATGTTCAATTGTTTATTCAGATATTTTACGCTACCAAAATGACTCGCAAAGAACTCATAAGAATTTTTTAAATATAAACTTAAACAGTTTCT
>JAIRRS010000021.1 GCA_031255855.1 Tannerellaceae bacterium
ATGAAACAGTATAATTTTAAAACACTGCTGGCCGTTATATTAACGTCTGTAGTAATCATATTTACGCCCTCATGTACCGGGAATTTTGAGAATCTGAACCTTCATCCGACAAACCCGACGGAAGATAATCTTACCGAATCAGAAAGACTGGGAAATCTGTTTTCTTCCTTGATTGCCACAATGCATTATTCCCAAGAGAACAACAGTCAAATGATAGACCAGATGGTAGGAAATCAATACGGCGGATACATGGCGACGACAAATAATTGGCAGGGCACCAATTTTGGAACTTTCAATCCATCTCATGATTGGGTGGACTTCCCTTTCAAAACAATTATGGTTGACTTCAATTCCAATTTTATAAAAGTGAAAAGAGTCACAGAGTCCAAAGGTTATATTTACGGATGGGCTTCCATATTAAGGGTAGCGACAATGCTTCGCGTCACCGACACGTATGGTCCCATTCCCTATTCAAAGATAGGCTCTGTTGATTCGGATGCAGTAGAATACGACAATGTACAGGATCTTTATCATACTATGATAGCGGATCTGAATAACAGTATTTCCTTACTCTTGAGTTATATGGCTGATGCTGAGTCGGAGAGTCTTATGGCAATGTATGATGTAGTATATAACGGAGATTTCAGCAAATGGATAAAACTGGCTAATTCTTTGAAATTGCGGATGGCTGTTCGTATTGCGCTTGTTGATACGGACTATGCAAAAAGAGTAATGGAAGAGGCTATAGCCGGAGCATTAATAGAAGGGAACGCCGATAATGCATTTATACCTACAGAGGATAATCCTTATTACAAGGCATCCCATTCCTGGGGAGACTTGGCCGCAAGCGCTACATTATCCGCTTATATGAACGGCTACAGCGATCCCCGGCGTCCAGTCTATATGACCAGACTTTCTAATGGTACGTATAAGGGGGTACGCATGGGGATTGAGAATATAAATAAAAACACATATTCAAACATAAATAATTTTTCTAAGCCCGCCTTTACAAGCAATTCGCCGTTATTGGTATTCTGTGCTGCAGAAACAGCTTTTCTCAAAGCCGAAGCCGCTTTGAGGGGATGGATATCCGGTGGGGACGCACAAGCTAAAACCTATTACGAAGAAGGTATTAGATTGTCGATGGAGCAACATGACGTGGATATGGGTAATTATCTGAGCGGAACAACTTCTGCCGCTTCTTACTCGGACACCCGAACAGGGAGTGTTTCAGTTGCCACACCTATTACAGTTTCATGGTCTGATGCGGGTACTACCCAAAATACCAAACTGGAAAAAATCATTACACAGAAATGGTTGGCCAACTATCCTCTCGGTTTTGAGTCTTGGTGCGATCACCGCCGTACAGGATTTCCTCAGTTTTTCCCTGCATATAGAAATCTCAGTTCAAGTGGATTTATGGGAGCTGTGACCAATACATCATCCCGTATGGTAAGACGTTTGCCATTCCCCGAATCGCAATATCAGGGAAATAACGAAAACGTACAGAAAGCAGTACAAATGCTTGGTGGAGATGATACTGCCAATACCGACCTCTGGTGGGCAAAGAAACCGTAAACGAACAATAAAAAAGTAAGACAATGAATATTTTGAATAAAATCTTTTTGTTTATATGCGCATCTGTTCTATTGACCGGATGCGACAGTTGGAGAGATGTGGAACCTATCAACGATCGTGATTTGAATGGAAGCATAAAGACAGACGAGTATTATGCCGCTCTTCGCGAATGGAAAAATACGCCGGGATTACCCCAGACTTTTGTGTGGTTCGACAACTGGTCGGGAGTGTCTCCCACCGGGGAAAACAGCCTCAGAGGGCTTCCCGACTCGATAACTATTGCTTCTAACTGGGGAGGACATCCCAAATACGATCTTAGTCCCGAACGTAAGGCCGATATGGAATACATTCAGAAAGTGAAAGGGACTAAAGTAGTAGTGACCCAATTCTCTGCAAAGGTTGGCGATGATATGCCTGAAGATCCTATATACGATATAGGAAACAGTTCCGATGAATCTGTAGTGAGGCCGGCGGTACGCAAATATGCGGAAGCAATCTACGACGCCATAGTCGCAACCGGATACGATGGTTTCGACTGGGATTATGAACCGCAAGGTGGCGGTGGAACAAGTAATTATCTGTGGACAAACAGGGTGCAAAGACGAATATTTGTCGAAGAATTGGGATACTGGTTCGGTCCGGGTTCTCAGCGTACCGACAGGGACGGACGGAAACCTGCCAAGCCCGGTCTGTTGTTTATCATCGACGGAGAAATCGGTATCAGAGGTCGGATGGATAAAGACTGGGAATCTCAGTATGTTGATTATTTCATACTCCAGGCCTATGGTGTGTCTGCCGAAGCCAGTCTGAAGAGCAGGGTAACCGGCGTTATAACCGACATGAGCGAGCATATCGAAGCCGGCAGAATTACGGCAGAAGAAGTAGTCCGGAGAACGATTCTCACTGAGAATTTCGAATCGTATGCCAACACTGGCGGCGGATTCCTGAACATGTCCAAACTCATTTATGATCTGAATGGGGTAGACCAGCAGATCGGAGGTTGTGGCCTGTATCGCTCAGGATTCGACTATGCACCTAAAGGGAAGGGAGATTATAACGGCTCTCCGGAGTATTATTTTTTACGTAATGCCATTACCAATTTATACAAAATCTATTATGAGAGATT
>JAIRRS010000154.1 GCA_031255855.1 Tannerellaceae bacterium
ATCCATCGCATCGACCTCTTCATAGCATATAATAATTAGATGAATTATCGCTGCAAAGAAACGTCAAAGTTTTTTTTCTGTCAATCACTATATCTAGTGATTTTCCCATCATCCGCAATGCTTAAAATCCATCTGGATGAATGGGGGAAAACATCCCAATGATTTCGAAAGATCATCCCAATGAAACCCGGAAAACATCCAGATGAATTTTCCAAACAATACAATCAATATAAAGATTTCATTTACAAAGAGTTGTTATTTTGTAAATGCGTTTAGCTTGAAGTATAAACATTTATTAATAATTATCAGGATATTACAATAAAAACAAAAAGTATTTTTACATATTGGGATTATTTATGATATTATGTCCATTATTTCTCGTCTGTTCTGATCTAATTGCTGTATTTTTGCTCATAAGGAGAATCTTATTGTTCTGTTTTTTGTGATAATCAAATATGTTTGCACTCTATATCAAAATCGCTTTCCGCAATATGTGGAAACACAAAACACAGTCGTTGACCGGCATCTTCGGACTGGCATTCGGGCTGGCCTGTTTTGTCCCTGCCCTTTACTGGCTACGTTATGAAACGTCTTACGACAATTTTTATCCCGATGCCGGGAATATATACCGCATATATGCTGTGGAAAAACAGTCGGGCAAGGTGAATGATGGTGTTTCGAGAATTTTGGAAAAGAAAATACATGAGCAGTTTCCGGCCGTGGATGCATCTACCGTTTTTATAACCGAGCATGAAAATTGCCGCACCGAAGAAACACCTCACATCCGGCTACGCACGGTGAATACCGACAGCACTTTCTTCGGGGTTTTCCCGCAGGAGTTTGTTAGCGGCAACGCCGGTCAACCGTTGCAAATCATAAACGACGTTGTCCTTACCGAGAGTATGGCTGTGCGTTTGTTCGGCGATGTAGAAAAAGCCATCGGGCAGAAAGTACAAACCACAATGAATTCTTCTATTCCGCCCTACACGGTTACAGCCGTGGTAAAAGACCCTCCTGTAAACACTAATTTGCAGTTTGACGCTATCATCTTTCACAATATGCTGAAACATTTCTCCGAGTTGCCTGAGGAAGCACAATGGACAATGTTTTTCATGGAGCTGTATGTGAAGTTCAATCCCCGTGCTGACGCCGGCGAGTTGGCGGAACAACTGCGTGATTTCACTTCGCGGCTGGGCGTAAACCCCAATATTGAGCTGCGGATGTTGCCTGTAAGCGATGTCCGTCACAAGTTGAACTCCGATGTGCCGTTTACACTGAATTTCATAGGTATGTTTGTAGCAGCCGGTATATTACTGCTGTTCAGTGCAGTATTTAATTTCCTGAACCTGCATTTCGAACTTTTCCGCAGGCGTTCCCGCGAGTTACGCCTTCGCCTGACACACGGGGCTACGGTGGGACAACTCATTAGGCAGATGCTTGTTGAGTTGACATGTTCCATCCTTCCGGCCTTGCTGCTTAGCGGTTTCCTTGTCGTCATTGCCCGCCCGGCATTTTCGGGGCTGCTGGATATCGAGATGGGGATGTCGCAACTGATTCAACTTCTCGCTGTTTGCGCAACAGGTGTGATGGCGTTTATGCTGTTAGTCGCTTTTATCACTTTCCGGCGGTTGAGCCGGTCGGCCGTACGCCCCAAAACGGAGAGAGAAACGACAGGGCAACCGGCGTTGCGGCGTATGGCTGTTGCCTTGCAACTCGCCGTCAGTGTTGTCTTCATTATTGCGGCATTGGTAGTTATGATGCAAATGCGTTTTGTCAATGACAAAGATTTGGGATTCGACCGCGATGGAATCATACAACTGTCCGGCTTTACGGATTATTCGGGTAAGGTGCAGACCGCCTTGATGCACGAACTTGCAGCTATCCCGCAAGTCGAAAATATCACCGACGCTTATTTCGAACCTCAGCATAATGCCAACCCCTTTACAATGATCAACACTGTGGAATGGCAAGGAAAATCGCCGGACGAGAAGCCTGCTTTCCACTGCATCCTCACCGACAGCCGTTTCGCCGAAACGTTCAAATTAAAAATACTTACTGGAGAATGGTGGTATGAAGGTCAAATGCAAAAAATTGTTCTCAACGAGGAAGCCGTCCGCGTAATGGGACTTATCACACCGGAAGGCTCCATTATCCGCATACCCTCTCCAAGTGATAACACTATGGAGGAGTACGAAGTAGCGGGCGTGGTGAGTGATTTCCACACCCTGTCGCTCCGTAATCGTATCCCCCCTACCATCTTCATGCCATCTCCGGAGCTGTACAACATTCTGTATATCCACGTTGCGGCAGGTCAGGAGCAAGAGGCCATAAAACGAATAAATGCCACCCTTCCCGGTATTGATGCTACGATGTCAGACGTCCGCCTGATGCCGGTAGGAGAGTTGTACGACCGTCTGAATCGTTCCGAACAGGCGGGGTTGAAGATGTTTTCCATATTGGCGACGGTCTGTCTCTTGATTTCTATCTTCGGTATATATGCCGTGGCCACAGCCTCCACACGTAGACGCCGCAAGGAGGTTGCCATACGCAAGGTGATGGGAGCCGAAGCCGGCGACATTATCAGAATGTTCTTCCGCGAATACACCCTTCTGGTGATACTTGCCGGTGCGGTTGCTCTTCCGCCGGTTTACCTTGCCATGAGCCACTGGCTGGAAGGATATGCCTACCGCACGAACATCCCCTGGTGGCTACTGACAGGAGTGATTACGGGAGTAGCCGCCGTGGTTTTACTTACCGTGCTCGGCCAAGTGCTGAAAGCAGCCGTCAGCAACCCCGCCGAGGTGGTGAAAAGCGAGTGAAAAATTTCGCTTATATCCGGGGTAGTCTAAAATCCTTCTTTCAACGCCCGTTTAATGGGCATGAAAAATCGTTCAATCACGCGCTGCCCTTCCTTTACCTTGCCGGAACGTGATACAGGCAGCAGGGCTTTACCTATCAATACCGCGTTTTCGCCGGGGACAACCGCGAAGACTCTGGAAAATCATCCCAAGGAAACCCGGAAAACATCCTGATGAATTTTCCAAACAAACAATACAAGACATCTAATCAATATAAAGATTTCATTTACAAAGAGTTGTTGTTTTGTAAATGCGTTTAGCTTGAAGTATAAACATCTATTAATAATTATCAGGATATTACAACAAAAACAAAGAGTATTTTTACGCCATATATATATATTATATAGCCACAATATATGGCTATAATGTTTTGCAAAACATAAAACCAATGTAGTAAACATTAATTTATTAAAAAAAATGAGAAAAATCTTTTTATTGGCTGCCTTGTTTGTCAGCCTCCATGTATCATCACAAGTAGAAGTGAAATCGGGTTTGATTGTGGGAAGTGGTAGCGGAAGCTTGTATGACGCGAAGTTCAAACCTTCGTCTGATATGAACGAGATCAATTATAAAGCGCCGGATGCAGCTCTTGGATATCGCTTCAGGCTACAACCCTCCGGGAAACGTTTCTTCTACGAGGTGGATATTCTTGCCGGATTAAAGCGTTTTGACCATGCACGATACGTCGGTTTGTTTTCTAAAGATAACGAATCCTCTCTGATTCCACTAGATGTGTATAAGCATAACTATTTCCATCTGACACTGGGTGCGAGTTGGAATTACAGATTTGTGGACAAGTGGTATGCCGGCGTAGGAATAAATCCCACCCTATACGCAGCCAAAGGGCGGAAACACGACAATAGGCTAACGGGTTACAGCTTTGATATACCTGCTGTACTGAAACTGGGATACGATTTCGGATGCGTTGATGTATCATTTAATTATGCATATGGATTTTCTAACATCAGCCAGTCGGATTATATCACAAAGGCTCGCCTGCGTAACTGGCAGGTACAGTTCTTTATTCCATTTTAATCCATAAAGAGGAACAATACATTTTATTCTTTCAACTAAAAAGAGGCTGAATCAAAAAAGTTGATGCGGCCTCTTTCTATTATTTCTCCAGAATCTGTAATAGAATATAATGAATTCTGTTGCCCCGCTGAATTGTTAATACGAAAGCTGAACCCCTATACCCCTGTATTATTTTTATATTCTTTCAGCTATTTTCATAATAATTTGTTACTTTTGCGGCCAATTTAGGTAAATACAAATGATTAAAACGATTCATTTATGGCAAAAGCAACAAAAGAGGATGCTCTTCGGTATCATGCCGAGGGGAAACCAGGCAAAATTGAAGTAATCCCAACGAAACCTTATAGTACACAGGCAGATTTATCACTGGCCTATTCGCCGGGCGTCGCAGAACCTTGCCTCGAAATTGAAAAAGACCCACTGAACGCATACAAATATACCTCGAAAGGAAATCTGGTAGCCGTCATCTCGAATGGCACGGCTGTTCTCGGCCTCGGCAACATTGGCGCTGTTGCCGGGAAGCCTGTAATGGAAGGAAAAGGGCTTTTGTTCAAAATCTTCGCCGGTATTGACGTGTTCGACATCGAAGTAGATGAAAAAGACATCGAAAAATTCATCCAAACAGTAAAAGCCATTGCTCCTACTTTTGGAGGAATCAACCTGGAAGATATTAAAGCCCCGGAATGTTTTGAGATAGAAACCCGGTTAAAAGCGGAATTGGATATTCCCGTTATGCACGACGATCAACACGGGACAGCTATTATTTCGGGCGCCGGACTATTAAACGCTCTCGAAATTACCGGTAAAAAGATTGAAGATGTGAAAATCGTCGTCAACGGAGCCGGAGCAGCTTCTATCTCCTGCACAAAATTGTATGTCTTATTAGGAGCAAAAAAAGAAAATATCGTCATGTGCGACAGTAAAGGAGTACTCTCCACCCGCCGGACAGACCTGAATGAATCAAAAAAAGAATTTGCCACCCGGCGTGACATCAAGACACTTGAAGAAGCAGTTGCTGGCGCAGATGTTTTCCTGGGATTGTCGGTAGCCGATGTTCTTACCAAAGAAATGGTACAATCCATGAACGGAAACCCGATTGTATTCGCCTTGGCCAATCCCAACCCTGAAATATCTCACAAAGAGGCCATGGCTTCGCGCAAGGATATTATTTTCGCAACAGGGCGTTCCGATTATCCGAACCAAGTAAACAATGTATTAGGTTTCCCGTATATATTCCGCGGCGCACTCGACACGCATGCGAAAGCCATCAATGAAGAAATGAAGTTGGCTGCCGTCAAAGCGATTGCCTCCCTAGCCAAAGAGCCTGTCCCTGATGTTGTAAACGCCGCTTATAAACTGGAACGTACAACCTTCGGACGCGAATATATCCTGCCGAAACCATTAGACCCGCGCTTGCTCACATCAGTGTCTGTTGCCGTTGCCAAAGCAGCAATCGAATCAGGCGTTGCCCGCAAGGTAATTACCGATTGGGATGCCTATGGCAATCACCTCCGTGAAATGATGGGGTACGACAACAAACTTATCCGTTCCTTCATGGATATGGCGAGAAAGAATCCGAAACGAGTTGTATTTGCCGAGGCAAACCATGCCAATATGCTAAAAGCAGCCGTGGAAGCAAAAGCAGAAGGAATTTGCATACCCATCCTGTTGGGAAACGAGGAACGTTTATCCAAAATAGCAGATGAAGAAAATCTCAATATAGGCGATATTGAAATCGTAAACCTCCGCCATGACCGCGAAAACGACCGCCGTACCCGTTATGCCAAGCTTTTTTCGAAAAAGAAAGCACGCGACGGGGTCACTTTTGCCGAGGCCTATGAAAAGATGGTAGACCGGAACGCATTTGGCATGATGATGGTTATGACCGGCGAAGCCGACGCCTTTATCACCGGAGTATACAGCCGTTATGCTGAAGTCACGAAAATGGCTGAACAGATTGTCGGGATTCGTCCGTCGTACAAACATTTCGGCGCCCTGAACATTGTGACCAGCAAAAAAGGGACCTTCTTTATAGCCGACACACTGATAAACCGCCATCCGTCTGCCGACGTACTGAAAGATGTTACCCGGCTTACGCATGATGCCGTGCGCTTCTTTGCCAACGAACCGGTAATCGCCATGCTATCTTATTCAAATTTCGGAGCCGACAAACAAGGTAGTCCGATGAAAGTCCACGAGGCCATCGAATACCTCCATACAAATCATCCGGAAATAATGGTGGACGGGGAAATGCAGGTCAACTTCGCGCTCAACAAAAAATTGCGTGACGAAACGTACCCCTTCAACAAGTTGAAAGGGAAAGACGTGAACACGTTGGTATTCCCAAACCTCAGTTCGGCAAACAGCGCTTACAAATTATTGCTTGAAATGGGAATAGGAGACACAATCGGCCCTATCCAAATGGGATTAAACAAACCTATTCACTTCACTGATTTAGAAAGCTCAACACGCGACATTCTCAACTTGACCACTATTGCCGTAGTAGACGCAATCGTACAGGAACAAATTGATAAAGAGAAAAAATAACAAAACAGGACACGCGCCACGGATAAGATTATCTTCTTTTTCCGTGACGCGTGTCCTGTTCTGTGTTCTACTATACTATTAATTTTTCAATTTCTAAAAAAATGCAGTTAAGCCTTAACTGCACCTGCGTTCATTTCATCTACAAGGCGACGAATCTGAGCATTTATTTGCTGACTCATAGCACCTCTTCCGATAGCCTGATAATGTTCGGCCTGATAACGCAACATCTCTAAAGCACGAGCACTTCTTTCATTCTTACTTGTCATCATAATCTTTTTTTTAATCTTTCACTCCAGAAAGCTGTCAATAAATAAAAATTCAATCATTTTTTCTTTTTATACTCCTGCAAAGATAACAAGTTCGACCGATTATATGTTTTAAAAATATATTATAAAACATATATTTAGCATTCGTTAAGAAATCTTCGTGCAAACTACAGGATATTTAAGTTTTTCAGAGCCTTGTAAATGCCATCGTCGTCAACAGAAGCAGTAATATAATGAGCCGCTCGTTTTACCTCTTCCTCCGCATTACCCATCGCAACGCCCAATCCCACGTGGCGAAGCATTTGTATATCGTTGCCGCCATCTCCAAAAGCCATCGTTTCATCAAGTGCAAAACCGAAATGGGCAATCATTTTGTCTATCCCGATTCTTTTACTTCCACCTTTCGGGACAATATCAGTAAACAAAGGAGACCAGCGGGTTGATTCGCAATTCTTCAAATCAGGCATTATCTTTTTTTCCCGGCTTTCGTCAAAGAACGCAACAATCTGGAAGACGTCTCCTTCGGGCATATTCCTCAAAGGCAATATGGGAGGTTCAGGAAAATTCAGTAATGTTAATACTTCTTCTACCCGCTCGTTTTTATCGCTCAGATATAATTCGTTTTCTTGTACTAACATGCAAGGAAACCTATCGTGCACATTTTTTTCTTGCCATGTTTTTAACGCTTCAATATCTTGTGAGGCAATCGGGTTTTTGTATATCACTTCGTGAGCGCCGGCCATACAATAGCCTCCATTAATCGTGATATAACCGTCGAAAGTCAACTCGCCTAAATTGTTGATAGATTTTAAATGCCGCCCGGTGGCGATAAACACCTTTATTCCTTTCTTTTTAAGAACTTCCAAGGTTTCAATCGTAGATTGGGGAACTGTGTGTGTATCGAAACTGACGAGAGTCCCGTCAATATCAAAAAATATTGCTTTTATCATATACCTATTAAAATTTCCGGCAAAGGTAAGGATAAAATCAAGGCGAGATATGGAACATCCCGCCTTAGTTTTTTTCATTAAAAAATTACGTACTTTTCGAAAAACCTTTAAAATAGAAACTGTTTCTTATTTCAAAGTCAGGGAATTGATAAATTATTAAATTCGATGAACATGAAAAGACGTACTTTAAGGCTAGTCTCTCATACGCCGTTAGTTTACAAATAAAAGAAAAATAAAAAAGAAAAACAAGCCTTTCAAACAAAAAATGAGGAAAAACGATATGTTTTTCCTCATTATATAATAATTTGTCAGCTATCAGTTATCGTTCAAGATTTCTATTCGACACCCCATTGCTGTTTCGCTAAACGTTTATAGTTATTATATCGCCATTTTGCATTCTCTTTGGCAGAAGCAAATAATTCGGCAGCTTCTTTCGGATACTGTTTCATCACGGAAGAGTAACGAACTTCACCTTTCAGGAAGTCTTCGAAAGCGTCCCAATTTGGTTCTTTACTATCCAACGTGAATGGATTCTTGCCTTCTGTTTCTAAATCAGGGTTATAACGCCACAAATGCCAATAACCACATTCAACAGCTTTTGCTTCCTCTTGCTGGCTCTTGCCCATACCTGCCCTTAAACCGTGGGCAATACAAGGTGCATAAGCAATCACGATAGAAGGCCCGTTATAGGCTTCAGCTTCACGAATAGCTTTCAACGTCTGGGCCTGGTCGGCGCCCATTGCTATCTGGGCAACATAAACATACCCATAGGTAGAAGCAATCAAGCCCAGGTCTTTTTTCCGAATACGTTTTCCGGCAGCAGCAAACTTAGCAATTGCACCGACAGGAGTAGCTTTTGAAGATTGTCCACCTGTATTAGAATATACTTCGGTATCCAGTACAAGGATGTTTACATTGCGTCCTGAAGCAAGCACATGGTCGAGCCCTCCAAAACCAATGTCATAAGCAGCACCATCACCACCAATAATCCATTGCGACTTTTTGATAAGGAACTTGCTCAGTGAAGCAATTTCTTTACAGATGTTGCAGTTGCTTGCATTTGCTTGCACAAGCGGGGTTATCCTAGCTTCCAATTCGATAGTCTTAACGGCATCGTTCTTATTGGCTATCCATTCTTCAAACAGTTCTTTGCCTCCAGCCGGGCAATCTTTGGCCATCGCTTCTTTCATCAGTTTTTCCAAACGTTCGCGCATAGCGTCGACAGCCATGTTCATACCCATTCCGTATTCGGCAAAGTCTTCGAATAATGAATTTGCCCAAGCAGGGCCATGACCACTCTCACCCGGAGTATAAGGCGTAGAAGGCACGGAGCCTGAATAAATGGAAGAACAACCGGTCGCATTTGCAACCATTTGACGTTCACCAAACAATTGAGTCAACAACTTAACATAAGGTGTTTCACCACAACCTGAACAAGCGCCTGAGAATTCAAATAACGGTGTAGCAAACTGGGAATTCTTCACATTGGCACTTACATTTACCAAATGTTGTTTGCTCTTCACCTGTTCCGTACAATATTCCCAGTTTGGAGCTTCCGGCAATTGACCTTCCAGCGCTACCATTTCAAGGGCTTTGCCTTGTTTGTTGCCCGGACAAACGTCGGCACAGTTTCCACAACCCAAGCAATCTAATACAGACACTTGGATACGGAATTTCATACCTTCGAATTGTTTTCCAATAGCTTTCAACGTGTTATCGAATGGAGCCTTTGCCTGTTCCGCTTCATCCAATACAAACGGGCGGATAGAAGCATGAGGGCAAACATAAGCACATTTATTACATTGGATACAGTTTTCTGTTTTCCACACAGGAACATGTGCTGCCACGCCGCGCTTTTCATACTTAGCCGTTCCTTGTTGCCATGTACCGTCTTCAATCCCTACGAATGTGGAAACAGGAAGCAAATCACCGTCTTGCGCATTGATAACGTTCACAACATTCTTTATGAAATCCGGTTGTTCCTTTTTATCATATTCATCGTCGAGAAGATTTGCCCATTCCGGTTTTACGGTCAATTGGCCGTAAGCGCCACCCTGGTCTACAGCAGCGTAGTTCATATTTATAATTTGCTCACCTTTTTTTCCGTACGATTTGACAATGAATTTCTTCATTTGTTCTATTGCCAAATCAACAGGAATTACTTTCGTAATACGGAAAAATGCAGACTGCAAAATCGTATTCGTACGGTTGCCTAAACCGATTTCTTCCGCAATCTTGGTTGCATTGATATAGTATACGGTAATATTCTTTTTAGCGAAATAACGTTTGATTTTATTGGGCAGATGTTTTTCCAATTCTTCCTCATTCCAGATAGTATTCAAAAGGAATGTTCCGTTTTCACGAAGACCACGCGTTACATCATACATCCGAAGATAGGCTTGCACGTGGCAAGCAACGAAATTCGGTGTATTTACCAAATAAGTAGAACGGATGGGGTCGTCACCAAAACGAAGGTGAGAACAAGTAAAACCACCAGACTTCTTAGAATCGTACGAAAAATATGCCTGACAATATTTATCCGTATTATCTCCAATAATCTTAATTGAATTTTTATTGGCGCCTACTGTACCATCGGCGCCTAAGCCGTAGAACTTGGCCTCGAACATACCGTCGCCACCCATCGCTATTTCTTCTTGCTGGGGAAGTGAAGTAAAGGTAACATCATCTACAATGCCAATAGTAAAGCCATTCTTAGGCATTGGGAGTGAAAGGTTTTCGTATACTGCCAATATCTGTGCCGGAGTAGTATCTTTAGATGACAAACCATAACGTCCTCCTACGATAACCGGAGCGTCTTCTTTACCATAATAGACATCTTTCACATCCAGATATAATGGTTCGCCGTTTGCACCCGGTTCTTTTGTGCGATCCAGCACGGCAATACGTTTCGCCGTCTCAGGCATGGCAGCCAGAAAATGTTTAGCTGAAAATGGGCGATACAAATGAACAGCAAGCAAACCAACCTTTTCTCCTTTCGCAGCAAGATGGTCAATCGTTTCACGGATAGCTTCAGTTACCGAACCCATTGCTATAATTACACGGTCGGCATCGGCTGCGCCGTAATAATCAAACAAACCATACTTACGCCCGGTAATTTTTGAAATTTCATTCATATATTCTTCCACTATTCCCGGAACAGTTTCATAATATTTATTCGAAGCTTCCCTATGCTGGAAAAATGCATCCGGATTTTCCGCCATACCACGAGCTACCGGATTTTCCGGATTCAAGGAACGGGCACGGAATTCTGCCAATGCTTTCTGATCGATAAGATGAGCAACATCATCATTTTCCAATGATTCGATTTTTTGTATTTCATGTGACGTACGGAAACCGTCGAAGAAGTTTACAAATGGCACACGAGATTTGATGGTTGCCAAATGCGCAACTGCCGACAAATCCATCACTTCCTGCACGGATCCTTCAGCCAGCAATGCAAAACCCGTTTGGCGACAGGCCATAACATCCTGATGGTCGCCAAAGATAGACAAAGCATGCGACGCAATTGTACGGGCGGAAACGTGAAATACACACGGCAACAACTCTCCTGCAATCTTGTACATATTAGGAATCATCAGCAACAGACCTTGCGAAGCAGTGTATGTTGTCGTCAATGCACCTGCCTGCAGAGAGCCGTGAACTGCACCGGCAGCCCCTCCTTCCGATTGCATTTCCTGAACCAAAACCCTTTCGCCGAAAATGTTTTTGCGTCCGGCAGCAGCCCACTCGTCTACATATTCTGCCATTGTAGACGACGGAGTAATCGGGTAAATCGCTGCAACTTCACTAAACATATATGAAATATGCGCAGCAGCCTGATTACCATCACACGTTAAAAACTTCTTTTGTTTCGTCATTTCTAAAATTTAATATTAAGTAACACCTATTCATTAATACAAAAAACCAAAGAGCCAAAGAGGAATTAAGTTGCCTTCTCCTACTTCAGCTTTATCTATAGCGTAATACAAATCCGGATTATTACGTACCCGAAGTGACTCTTCAATTCTGAAATTATATCTCCCATCAACCAAAAAATGAGCGTTTCTTACACCCGTATTCAGTTTATATCCTTTATGTAATACATTATAAAAGAACGTTTCGCGTACAGCTTGTACATTTACATCCGACGGACGGATTGGATACATCAGGTTTGTATTATGCATATAAACTTTCGCAGGCTTTTTAGGGAATGTTTCCCCTTCATTGTAAAGCATATCGGTTAGCCTGGCATCTGTCAGGTATTTAATATAATTCATCACTGTAGCCCGGCTGGTTTCAATGTCTTTGCTTAATTGGCTGACATTTGGGGCGCAAGGCGTACTGGTTGCCAACAAATATAATAATTTCCTCAACTTCGGCAGATAACTTTGCTCAATTTGTTTGATGTATAACACATCAACTTCGAGCATCATATTCATTGTCTTGAGCAAATTCTCCGAAAAATTCCTTTTTTCCAGGAAAAAAGGGTAATAACCATGATGTAAATAATCCTGAAAAAAAGCCATCGGCTTTACTTTAGAGCATATTGATTCTGCAATAATTACATGGTCAGTCAATATTTCATCCAAAGAATACATAGGAAACGATGCATTCGTTACCAGATTAAGGAATTCACGGAATGAAAAACCACGCAAGTTATACGAAACCACCCGGCCCGACAAGTCCGGATTCTCTTCTTTCAGACGCATAACCGAAGAACCCGAAAAAACAATATGTAAATCTGGAAAATGGTCGTAACAATAGCGCAATTCCCGCGACCAATCGGGGTATTTAAACACCTGGTCTATCAACAATACCTTTCCGCCTTTCGCCCTGAATTCGGCAGCAAAATCAATAATACTACATTCGGTGAAGTAAAAATGGTTCAGATTGATATACAAGCATTCGCGGTTATTTTTTCCGAAAAACTCCCGGGCATATTCCAGCAAAAAAGTTGTTTTTCCAACACCCCTTGACCCTTTTATACCGATAAGACGATCGTTCCAGTCTATTTCATCCATCAAAAGCCGTCTGACAGGCGAGCAGGTGTGTTCAAGCAAGTAGTTATGTGTCCGAAAAAATGATTCCACAACAATTCGTGATTATCCTCTCGCAAAAATAATAAAAATCCATGATTTGCAACACAGAGATTGCAATAATAACATTTATTTTGCAAATTAGAAATTACATTTGGTCATAAAAAGATCAGACACATCCTTTATAAATTAGGATGTGTCTGATTTTTATGGTACGTGTGCTATTTTTATTTTCTCTCATTCGATAATCTTAACCCAGCCATAAGGGTCGGATTCGTCACCATTCTGTATAGACTGGAGCTTATTGTATAGCTTCACACACGTAGCGCCCGGTTTTCCGTTTTCCGAAAATATATACGACTTATTTTCGTCCAAATCATCAATCTTTGAGATAGGAGTAATAACGGCAGCCGTTCCACATTCGGCAGCTTCTTCTAAAGTAGCCAGTTCTTCTACTGGAATCGGGCGGCGTTCTACTTTTAGTCCCATATCTTCAGCTAATTGTTGTAAACTCTTATTGGTTATAGATGGAAGTATGGAATTGGAGGCGGGCGTAACATACGTATTATTTTTAATACCGAAGAAGTTAGCTGGGCCACATTCGTCCAAATATTTCTTTTCTTTCGGGTCGAGGTATAACACAGCCACATATCCTTTCCCTTGTGCTTTTCGTCCGGCAGCAAGGCTTGCCGCATAATTACCACCTACTTTTATCGTTCCGGTTCCTTGCGGAGCGGCACGGTCGTAACTACGCATAATACATACCGGAGCCGGTTTAAACCCACTCTTGAAATAAGGTCCTACCGGAGTAACAAACACAAGGAACATATATTCGGGAGCCGGAGCAACACCTACTTGTGCACCCAAACCAATCAATAACGGACGAATATATAAAGACGCTCCACTTCCATAAGGCGGAACAAAACGTTCATTAAGTTTTATCACTTTACGCACAGCTTCTTCAAATCGGTCAACAGGAAACTCTGCCATCACAACTCCCTGGCTGGAAGCTTGTAAACGCTTTCCATTTTCATCCATACGGAATACACGAACTTTTCCGTCTTTTCCACGAAAAGCTTTCAACCCTTCAAATGCTTCTTGTCCATAATGGAGACATGTCGCTGCCATATGAATATTAAGAATTTCCGAGGAACTCACTTCCAATTCTCCCCACTTACCATCGCGATAATAGCATCTCACATTGTAGTCTGTTTTCATATATCCGAACGAAAGTTCAGACCAATTAATATTTCCCATACGACATCAGTTTATTAGATTGTACGCGCAAATTTAATCCATTTCACAGTATAATTGCTACATTTGTATCAAAATTTAAACAAGCAGAAGAACATTCAAAAACATGCGTGTAATTGAACATTTAAACAACAGCAAGCAAACCGCTTTTTCTTTTGAAATATTACCACCTCTAAAAGGGAACAACATTCATAAAGTTTATCATGTAATCGACAAGCTACGTGAATTCGACCCGAAATATATAAACATCACTTCTCATCATAGTGAATTCATTTACAAGACGCTACCCGATGGGAGTTATCAACGGGTTAATATCCGCAAACGTCCCGGCTCTGTAGCCATTGCTTCTGCTATTCAAAACAAATACGGTATCACAGCTGTCCCGCACATCATCTGTAAAGGATTCACAAAAGATGAAACAGAATATGCCTTAATCGACCTCAATTTTCTGGGTGTTTATGATTTATTGTTACTTCGCGGTGATGTAAAAACCCTTGACCCGAATCTAGACAAAAGTCTCTACTATAATTATGCCACAGAACTACAGGAACAAGTAAACAATTTCAACAAAGGAATCGCTGCAGACGGTTCTACTTTCGAAGCCAACGAAACGCCCTTTTCCTATGGAATGGCGTGTTATCCTGAAAAACATGAAGAAGCTCCCAATATGGAATCGGATATTTATTATGCCAAAAAGAAAGTAGAGAATGGCGCTGATTACCTGGTGACCCAAATGTTTTTCGACAACGAGAAATATTATTCCTTCGTGGAACGTTGCCGGAAAGAAGGTATTACCGTCCCCATTATACCAGGGGTAAAACCCATCGTATTCAAAAACCAGTTGACAGTTTTACCCAAAATTTTCCGTTCTGATATTCCTGAGCTACTAGCAAAAGAACTACGCAAATGCAAAACAGACAATGATGCTAAAATCGTTGGAATAGAATGGTGCAAAGGACAATGCAAAGACCTGATCGCACATAGTGTTCCCAGTCTGCACTTTTATTCGTTCATGGCTACGGATAGCGTGCATCAAATAGCAAAAGAAGTATATTAATCTTTCTTTTTTTCCAATATATATTTTATGTGACTCTTAAGTATATGGAAAGCCGGAGCGGCCATTGCCCCATGGTCATATCCGTCTAATTCATACAAATAACTTTCGGTGTGTCCGGCTACTTTCATCATCCGCCAAAAGTATGCATTTTCTTCATAACGTCCCAATAACTCCATTTCCCTGTCTCCCGAAATGATAACCAGCGGTGGAGCATCCGCCCGAACATAATAAAGTGGAGCAAATTCATCAATACTGGGTTGTGTATCTTTCATCCCTTTTAACTGCCGGTAAGCAAAATGGCTAATGGCATGTCCACTGAAAGGAATTAATCCGGTAATTGAATCAGCATCAATTCCATACTTGACAAGCCACTTCTTATCCAGTCCGATCATAGCTGTGAGATAGCCTCCGGCAGAATGTCCGGATACAAAAATCTTTTGCGGATCTCCCCCATATTTTCCAATTTCGCGAAACGTCCATGCTACTGCTGCTGCCGCATCTTCAATACAATCAGGAAGAGTCACCTCAGGTAAAAGGCGATAATTAACTGCAACAACAATTATCCCACTGCTCATTAGTTGTTCCGGGATAAATTTTTCCCCAGAGGTAAGTCCACCTCCATGAAACCATACGACTGTTGGAAAATCTTTTTTATCTACCGGATAATAGACATCCAACTTACAACGTGACTTAGCATATGCATCATCCGTTACGCGATAAGCTACGTCTCTCACAATTTGGTAATCTCCAGCTTGCGCAAGCGACAAATTAATTGATAATACACACAATAACAACAGGTAGACATTCTTCATGGTTTTTTTCTTTTTCAATTCTGAAATACAAATATCGTCAATTAATTAAAACCAAGTCAATCATAACAAATAAAAAACCTCCAACAAACAAAAAGGAGTCTGACCAATGATTGGTCAGACTCCTTCTACTTTAAAAAAACTGGCAGCTACCTACTCTCCCACATAAATGCAGTACCATCGGCGTGACCGGGCTTAACTTCTC
>JAIRRS010000054.1 GCA_031255855.1 Tannerellaceae bacterium
TTCCAAACCAAGTTCCATCATTTTAGGATAAAATTCCGGAACAAGGTGAATATAGTACGCAGTGCTTGACAGTTTCGCATGTCCCATGTATTCGCTCAAATACGGCAAACACGCATTGATGTTTTCGCCATCCTGTAACCATTTGTATAAACGGTGTGTTGCATAGGTATGCCGAAGGTCGTATTCACGCGGATTTCTCCCGCCTTTTCCATACAACCCGGCAGACATTAACAATTTCCTAAAATTATCCGTGCCCCAAGGCTGTGAATACATATTACCTGTTCGGCCTTGAAAGAAATATTCCCTGCCCGAATAAATCTGTTCCACCTTTGCATCGTATTTCCTTGCTAATTCGAGCATATCGTCAGACATGACGATAATGCGGTCTTTATGCCCTTTCGATTCGACAATTTTAATGCACCCGGACATCAAATCAACGTCTTCAACACGTAGTCGTCGAGCCTCAACGGGACGTAGTCCACAGCAGTACATCAAACGAAATATAACAGGAACTACCAGGTGTCTTGCCGGAGACTTACCTTGGTATTTATAGTTGTCTGCTGCGCTAAAAATGGCGACCAGCTCGTCTTTCGTGTAAATATGCGGAACGGGACGTTCGTTTGCCTGAAACTTTTTATGGTATCCAAGTGGCGTTACATACGCCTCAACCCCAATGCTGTTCATATAACGGGCAAACTCACGAATCACAGAAATGCGATTTAATTGACATCTGCTTTTTTCCACAGCCCATTTTTCAGCCCATTTTAACGTAATTTCCTGATTAAGCACGGAAGCTTCGGGGAAATACTTAATACAGAAATTCTCAAAAGAAGACAGGATATACGCACCTTCTCGATAATCATATCCCATCGCTTGTTTTTTATTGATAAATCCAACAATATGCTCGGCAAATACCCCGTTAAACTCTCGTCTCATCGGTTTCATAGCAATTCCTCCTGTGAAGTTTCTATTCCAAAAAGAGTAAGAGTGCAGGACTTCAAACGGATATCACTGATACGAAAGTAAGGTTTTAACGAATCAATTTTTGTTTGTCCCAAAAAGTTTTTTACAGTATCGGGTTCGATGCCCGTATTAAGCATCCGTGAAGCAACGCTTCGCCTGAAGCTATGAAAACCTGCCCATTTTTCTATCCGGCTTGTGGATGCGTATCTTCTGAAGATGTTGCTTGAGTTGTCCAGTTTTTTTATGGGAACGATGTGGCGAACAAAAATATGGTTGGCTTCAGTTTTCGGACGCCCATTCAGTATGTAGTCCGCAATGGCATTGCCGACAACCGGCGTCAAGGGGAGTGTAAGCTCAATTCCGGTCTTGTTTTGCCGGAACATAATTTCATCTGTGCGCCAATTTATATCACTCAGTTTCAAATCAATAATATCGCCACCGCGTATACCCAAACTTTTCGCTATTGTCAATATCGCATAATCCCTTTTACCAATTGGACGGGTAGTATTTATCAAAGACATTATGTTTTCTGTTTCCGCGTTTGAAATAACAGGTCTAAGCTTTCGACGTTTGGAATGATTGGTAACTAAGGCCGGACTAAAATCTGTGGTGGGAATTCCGCATCGCTGTAAAAAAGCATAAAGTTTTCGTAAAACACCGGTCATCCTGTCCATACTGCCCGGATTTTTTAGAGAAAAATACGTCAAATACTGACTGATGTTTTTAAGGTCAATTTTTATAAGAGTTGAATACCCATTATTTTCAAGCCATGAGAAAAAATGCATGAGACATATCATTTCTCCTATAATCGTGGCTTTCGTTCGTAAACCCGTATTCAACTCTGCTTCTCTAAAGCGTTGCAAAATATCTGAATAGTAAGTGGAGTTAATCTTCACTTTTGAACCACTACAAATTCGCTTCTGTGAAATTTCGCCCGTCTCGTTGAACCCATCCAATAATAGCGCAACTTTACGTATTGCCCACATACGCTTTGGTGAGATGAGTCCTCGCGCAGATTTAGATTCTGTCTCAGAGATAATTTGTTCGTTGAATTTGCGGTCATAAAACTTCATGCCGGCTTTGTGATAATACTCTCTGTAAGGGTATATGCCTTGACATCTGTATTGGGCAATACTGCCTTTTGTCAGTCCTGCTTTCTGCAATTCTTTCTCAAATGACTGCAGAAGTTCCTCTAATAAAATCCTTTCTTTCATGTGTGAAACATCATTAAATTAATATTTGCGTTATTTGCTGTAAAAAATATATCAGTCAAATATAATAACGCCTCATAAATATTATCATGAAGTTTTTTTTGAAAAATAAACTTAAAATATTGGCAACCAATTGTGAAAGTAATAATATCAGGTTAATAAATTGTTCGTGTTAAGACCACCATGCGCTGATTATTACGGAAGATCCCGCTTCGGGATTATCCGAAGAACAGCAAATCATTTATAACATGGTTGCCGGGCGTATGTTGGAAGCCTTCGGTGAGCGTTGCATCAAAGAGAACACCACCGTTTCATTGGAAGCCGGAGGCGTACACTTTGTTGCAAGGGGCAGCATAACGTTACATCCCGGTTGGCGTGAAGTTTTTGGAGCCAATCAGGAAGAAACGGACGGCGAAGAATTAACCGTGCTGCCCGATTTGACGGAGAGCGATACGCTTACCCTCCGTGATTTGGAAATACAGGAGAAGCAGACCAAGCC
>JAIRRS010000078.1 GCA_031255855.1 Tannerellaceae bacterium
TATCATTCTCATCGCCATCTCTGTATGCCCTTTCACCGCAGCCACTGTTTCCTCTTCGTTATTCCCGTCCACCACCCCGTCACGGTACGCTTCATGCCCAAGCGTTACACCGAGCCTCAGCTGTTCGGCATCACTCATCCCCGGTTTGTATCCGGCCAGCGTTACCATTCGTCTTAATCCCTTCTTTTCCGTAACTGCGGCATATTCTGCTTCACCCTCACTACCATTGTAACTGTAAATTGCCGTACTTTTCTACCAAGTCATCAATGACTTCTTTGCGCTGATAAAAATATTGTTCTACCCCATGGTCGAGATATATCGAGTTATGATACAACAGAGTATTCAAGCCTTCATTCGTACTGAAACGCCTATTATTTATTCTTTTCAAAGACAATATTGCGCCACTGTCGAAACTTATAAACATATCTTCTTCTGGATCAAAATAAATAGGTGAGGTGTGTTCAATTTCTTTTAAAAGTATGCCTGTACTGTATTCCCATTCATCCTCAAAGAATCTTCTCATTTTTATCCGATATACACCATTCTCTTTATATATGTCAATATAGGAATTATTTTCCTCGTCATTTATGAACGGCTCTGACGGAATATCATACGTATAGATTGCCAGCCATCTTCCTAAAAAATAATTCATTTCTGCATCTTCAGTCGGATTAATATTTCTTGGTGTCGAAGAAGCATATCCGCCGATGATTTCTTGTCCTGTGCCTGATATCTCGTTCATACCACCATCCGCATTCTCGTTGTTCTCACAATAGTCGGTCTCCAGCATCCGACCCGAATCAATCACAGATACTATCCCCTCAGGATTTTTCTCTAAATCCACATCCCCTCGTACCGGATAAACGGAACTTTCCTCGCTGATGTCCCGCATCTCTTCCAATACGAAAACGCTTATAACGACGTCAGCATTCGTTTTTCTCTCATGGCAAGAAATTACGAACAATACTAATAATATGCAACTAAAATACTTCATAGACTTATTTCTCCTTCTCTATCTTAGTATCTGGCAAAAAGACCAGATTTCTCCAGTTTTTTTTGGTTAGAGTCATAGTAATAATACCGATACTCAAGCCGGGCGGGATCCGGCTTTAACGTTTCCGGGTCAACAAACTGCCGCACATAAATTTTACTATACGGCATCTTCCGCGTCATATCAATATGCACATGCGCACCAGTACCACTACCAAAAGATTTTGTTGGAAAATCAAATATTTTAGCTGCGCCTTCACTTGAACCATATATTTTACCTTTTGGAATTTCGTCCAAAACCGCCGGGTCTAAATGTTGAACACGCATCATTAGATTACCCCCGAACAGTCGGATATATGCTTTATGATTATCACTGTGATCAAACTCCCAATATCCTCCCGGTGTTTGGATACCGGTTCCTCTGCTAAAATCTATACCGGTATGTTCTTCTTGGAAAAACTTTGCGTTTTCAACACTTGATGATGCAAGCTTCAGTAGACCGGAAGACATCCCAAACCCTACCTTATCCCGAACTGCATTAGGAAACATCCCGTCAATATTAACCCCACTAATTAAAGCGTTGTTATACCATTCCCGGTTCACTTGTACCTGGTCTAATTGGTCTGGATCAAGATATTGCGAAAGCATCTGTGTCGCTATACTAAGATTTCCGCCCCGATCCGCAAAATTCAAAAAATCTATTGCTGAATCATACGCGCTATACACAAATTTTTTTATACTGGCCTCGTCCATGTTAACCTCGTTCATCATTTCTACGATCGCAGCAAACGATATCGTCGTACCACGATTAAGCTCGGTCAAATCGTGTTTCTTTACTGTTAACAAGTTTGCAAATTCAGCCATTTCGTGTTGTGTGGCAATATCTACAAGATTAACCGAACGCGCCTCCCTTACCCCGGTCCAATACCAGTCATCAGGATTTTCGCTGTAAGAATGTATCAGACCGGAGGCTTCCATCATATGTCGCACCGCTGCCACTTTTTCAGAATCGTTTTTATCTACACTCAGAATTGCAAGTAGAGCTCCCTCAATTTGCGACTCTTTTCCTAACCCCATATCTTTCAAAGATTTTATAACATTTCCCTCTTCGTCTTTTAGCGTAGCAACGCCATCATATTTATATCCGCCTTCCGCCGTTCTGATCCAATTATCCACCTCCCCGGTATTTTCCTTCCAGCTTTCGGGGTTCAATATTGCGTTGATCATCTGCCCAGAAAACTCCGCATCTCCCTGTAACCCGAACATCTCGTTAATAGTGTTATATGTATCGTTCCCTTGCAGGTGTGCAAAACCCTCTATGCGGTTTCCTCCCGCATGCGTTCCCTCGTGCGACATCACCGTTGCCAGTTTTGCGCTTCCTTCTTTATCCTCCTCCCAACAATGTTTTGTTCAGCGTTATCCAGTCGGTCCCCTGTTCGTATTGGCCCAGATTATTAGGATCCATGTCGGCGTATATCACTTTTAGTTTGCCTTCCCATATCACTTTCGCAAGTCCCTGCTCATACTCATTCCCGGTCCATCCCAACATATTTACCGAATTTAACGTTGACACGCTTTCCTTGTTCCCCGTAAGTGCCGCCAGTTTCGCCCCGGTCACTCTGCCCGCATCTTTTAGCCCTGCCATCGCCGCAGACACCGTCCCATAGCTGACATCGGTTCCCCCTGTTCCGATACTCATGCCAAAACCGTTTTCGCCGCCCAAGTGCATTTCCAAAAGTCCCGATTTCAGTGCGCCTCCGGTTAAATCAGCGAGATTCAGCGCGTTGAACGTCGCTTCCCCGGTCATCGCGTAGGTTACTCCGGCCCCCGCGAGACTCCCCGTGAAGTTGTTTAATTTCTGGATACTATTCGTGTCAAACGTATGCCCGTTGAGCGTTATGCCGTTACCGTCTTTCAAATTTATATTCCCCAGCAACCCGCTGGTTACCGTCTGAGTTACCTGTGCCGCGCCGCTCACCAGCCCTGCCTGTATACTCTTGCTAAACGCATCGCTGTCAAACCCTAAGCCGTTCTTCGCCGAATATGTAACAGAGTTTATCGGACTCGTGGCAATATTCGTCATTGTTCCCTGTGTAAGCCCAAGACCTGTCTTTGCTATCGTCTTCTCAAGCCCCGCCGTCATCTCGCCCACCGTCGCGTCCACTCCCTTAAACAACTCCGATATCTTGGAACTCGCCGCAGTCGATAATGCTTTCTTTCCAAACTCTACGCCCACTTCTGTCCATTCCTTATATCCTCCGGCAACATCCATTATACCAAACACCGCGTCGTCTATCAAACCCACCATGTTTGTTGTCAGTATGCTAAGTGCCGGACACGCCGCCGTAACAGCAATATTGACCGCGATATCCGTAAGCCCTCTCAGTGTTGGCGCTTTAAACCAACTGTTCCGGTCATCCCATAGACTCTTGTCCCACGGCGCGGCTCCCATTTTGGCTATCCCCGCGCCTTCCA
>JAIRRS010000086.1 GCA_031255855.1 Tannerellaceae bacterium
AACAGTCTGATTCAGACTGTAAAAGTAATTTCAAATCGTTGCGCACTAAAATCACCCTCAATAAATTGAATATCAATTATTTCAAAGAACTAATATGGTTTTTTAGTGGACACTAATGAGGGATAATATAAAAAGAGGATGTGCCAGTCTTGACACACCCTCTTTTTATTTATACGAAAATCAACGACTAATTCACACGAGTTTGTGCGGAGTAACTGATTTTAAGTGCGTATGCTTCCCGGAGCGCTTGCTTCACATCCGAAATAACCCCCATCCTTGTTTCTCTGTCTGCTTTGATAGACACCGTCATAAATGGAGCGTCTTCTTCTTTCATACTTGACTTTTCCTGAGCAATGTAATCCTGAATTTCCGAAATTTCAGCAAATTGGTCATTCAATTGAAGACGAGTTTCAGAACCCATCTTTGCTCTGAATTCCACTGTTGGCTCGCCTACATAAAGGAATGTCACAAGTGACTTCTTTTCCAACTTTTGGAGCTCGGTTGCCTGAGGTGCCCTAAAGACTACTTTAAGCGTTACCTCACGCATCGTTGTTACCATCATAATAAAGAACAAGAAGGCAAATACTAAGTCAGGCAATGAAGAAGTATTCAATTCGGGCATTTCACGCCCACCGGCTTTATTAAACTTTCCCATTATTATTTCCCTCCGTAGTTTTTAGGTTCTGCTTCAGATATCTTTTGAGGATAAATAAGCTGAACGGCTTTTTGTTGTTCTTCGTCCAATTCAACGAATATTTTTCCGAATTTCCTTCTGGAAACATCATCTCTTAACTCCGTATAAGCTGCTGCCAGCTCATTCTGAACATTGATATAAGCCTGATATTCGGTTCCACGGTCATTCTGCAAAGAAATAACATGATTTTTTGTCACCTGCATTTCTCCGAAATACGGTACATCCACCGCCATTTTTTCCGGTTTATGCTCATCATTGTAAGGATTGTCAATAAACTCCTTGACCTTATCTTTCAACTGGCTAATTTCAATATATTCATTATCGCAGAGAATTTGGTTGCTACTGTTAATTAATACAACCATAATATTTCTCTTCTTAATGTCCATATCCTTTTTTTCCTGATCTTTAGGCACAGGAGGCGGCAACCTTCTTGGTAAACCCTTGTCTGTATCCATTGAAGAAGTCAAAAGGAAGAAAAGAAGCAACATGAAAGCGATATCGGCAGATGATGTAGCATTAATTCCCGGTGCTTTTCTTTTTTTGCTTGCCATATCTTTGTCTTATTACTTACTTGTGATTCTTTTTACACTACCTGCAACAACTGCAAGAATTACTAAAGCTATAAGAATATAAGTTGAATACAACCACATGTCCGTTATTTTCAACCAGAATGGAACGTTGAACGCTTGAGCTTCAGCGTTTACTACATTTACTGGAGCTGAGCTTCCAAAAGCATATGTAAGAAATAGCAATGCAGCAAATAACACAATTACCACCAAGCCCATTATCCCCTTCTTCGGGTTGTTTTTAAAAGAAGAAATAAATTGCCATACACCAAGCAGGACGGTAGCCAAAGCAGTTCCTGCAAATAATATATATTGCCAGTAAAGCAGCAAGTCCGCATATATAGGGTTCCACATTTCTCCCTTGTATGGCTCATCGTCTCCACCAAAGAAGAACAAGCCTAATACCACCAATGTAATGATAGTACAAAGAATCAGAACCAAGCTTGAGAATTTTCTAATTTTAGTTACAGCCATGGTTTCTATTTATTTTCTAAATTTTACATAGTATTTTATAGCCGCATCCACTAAAGAAATAGAGGCGTCTTCCATCTTATTCAGGATACCTTCCAATTTACTCAACAGATAATTATAAAACACTTGAAGAACCAGCGCTACGATAAGACCGAAAATAGTAGTAATCAAAGCCACTTTCATACCGCCGGCAACAACCGTCGGGCTGATATCACCTACTTGCTCGATTCTGTCGAATGACATAACCATACCTACTACTGTTCCCAAGAATCCTAATGAAGGAGCCATCGCAATAAACAAGGTTACCCATGACAAGTTCTTTTCAAGCAAACCGCTTTGCACACCGCCATAAGAAACAATTGATTTTTCAACGATATCAACCCCTTGGTCAAGTCTCATCAGACCTTGATATGCGATAGAAGCGATTGGACCTCTTGTATCACGGGCAATCGCTTTTGCACCTTCCACATCCCCTTTATCCAAAGCATCTTCAATTCCTTTCAACAGTTTGGAAGGATCAATATCTGCCAAATTCAGATAAATAATTCTTTCCAAACAGAATGCCAAACCAAGAACCAAAGTAATAGCAACCAAACTCATAAAGTCTGCGCTACCTTCGATAAATTTAGTTTTCAATGCTTGATGAAAACCAACATCAGCAACAGCAACTTCCTGGGCAAATACTACGGCAGAAGTTCCAAAGGCACATAAAAACAAAAATGCTCTTGCAAATAACTTTTTCATTGTGTGTTTAATTTTTAAGATTAATAATTCTCTTTTTTGTTGTTATTTTATTATTAATAATTCATGGTATTTAATGTAACGCGGAGAGAGCGGGATTCGAACCCGCGATACGCTTTAGGCGTATACACGCTTTCCAGGCGTGCCTCTTCAACCACTCGAGCATCTCTCCTAATGAGTCTCATTTCTCCCCATTGATAAACGTGCGCAAATTACGAAAAAATTCCCAACCGCAAACGTTTCAGCCCACAAATCTATAGTTTTTGATTTACATATGGCAATATCCGTCGGATAAATTTACAATTCATTAAGAAATTATATCACTATCTTGCTTTATTTACGACATCAAACAGTCCTATAGCATTCCTTCGGGTAGCCTCGACTATTTCTGCAAGGGAAAGATTATATATCGAAGCGATTTTTTCGGCTGTTTTCCAAATATAAACAGGTTCGTTACGCATCCCTCTGTAAGGAACCGGAGACAAATAAGGGGCATCTGTTTCTAATACTATATCATCAATTGTCGCTCCTTTTAAAACATCAGCCAGTTTGGAATTTTTGAATGTCACAACGCCATTGATGCCTAATTTAAAGTTCTTCAACTGCCTTATTTCAGCCAGGTCTTCCGCTGTCCCCGAAAAGCTATGGAATACGCCTTTTAGTTTTTCCGCTCCTACTTCATGGATACATTCAAATACGTCCGGAAATGCTTCACGGGTATGGATAGCCACAGGTAAACAAGAATCAATGCTCCATTGCAACTGTTTTTTAAACGCTTCTTTCTGTTCTTTCAGATAGGTTTTATCCCAATACAAATCAATTCCTATTTCACCAATCGCACAATAATTCCTTGTATGTAGAAAAGATTCAATCTTGGCAAGTTGTTCCATATAATCTGCCTTGACACTTGTTGGATGAAGCCCCATCATCGGATAAGCAAAACCGGGGTGTGCATCAGCCAGATCGTGCATTGCCCGGACGGTGTCGACATCTACATTAGGAAGAAGAATCGTATCTATACCGGAAGCGAGAGCGGCCTCCGCTAATCTTTCCCTATCGATGTCAAACTCCTTCAGGTAAAGATGGCAATGGGTATCTATCAACTTCATGCTATGATTCTCTATGCAAAAGGATGTCGCTTACTTCTTTCAAAACAATCAGTTTTTCATCCGGGACATTCAGCCTGGAGAAATGAAGTAGCGCTTCATTATAATAATATTGTATTTTCGATTCCGCCATTTCTTTTAATCCTAAATCGTCGTAAATATGCCTGAAAGCGGCTATCTTTTCTTCGGGTACATACGATTTCTTTTCAAACCAACCATGAAGTTCTTTTTGCTGTTCTGGAGATGCCTTTCTAAGCGCGTGAATCAACAAGAATGTCTTCTTGTTGCACAAAATATCGCCTCCGATATTTTTACCGAATGTTTCAGGATTGCCATACACATCCAGCAAATCATCCCTTAGCTGGAATGCCAAACCGATATTCAACCCATATTGGTACAAATGTTCTGCATCTTCCTTGGCCGCTCCGCCAACAATTGCACCCATCTTCAATCCGCAAGCCATCAACACGGCCGTTTTGAGACGTATCATTTCTATATATTCCTCTTCACTTACTTCGGCTCGCAACTCAAATTCCATATCATATTGCTGTCCGCCACATATTTCCAAAGCGGTCATCGTAAATAAGCCAAGTAGCTCTTCCATGTATTCCGGACGACTGTGAGCCAACACGTTATAAGCAGCTATCAACATGGCGTCTCCCGACAGTATCGCCGTATTGGCATTCCATACTTTATGAACGGTTGGCTTATTTCTTCTTTTATCTGCCTGATCCATCAAATCATCATGCAGCAGGGTGAAATTGTGGAATACTTCCAGGCACAACGCTGCCGGGATAACGTCGTCTACCGCGTCCTTATAAATATTGCACGCAATCAAGGTCAGCGCCGGGCGAATTCGTTTCCCCCCCAAAGAAAGGATGTATTCGATGGGAGTATATAAACTTTTGGGTGGATAATCGAACCTGAGTTGCGACACTTCCTGCTCGATACGTTGAAGAATATTGTCGAATGATAACATAATGAAAGGGGAATTAATCAAAAAAGGCTGCAAATACCGCAGCCTTTCTAAATAAGTATCTGTTTAAGATATTATTGCAACCTGAAGGTAACAGGTACAGTGAATTTTACGCGCACAGGCTTTCCTCTTTGCTTTCCCGGCGTCCATTTAGGCATGGCGTTGATTACACGGATCGCTTCCTTGTCCAAAGACGGGTCAACGCCACGAAGAACTTCCACGTCAACTACCGTTCCGTCACGGTTTACAATGAATCCGCAAACAACGCGTCCCTGGATGCCGTTTTCCTGGGCAATTACAGGATATTTGATAGAGCGGCCAAGGTATTTCAGTAATTCGCCTTCACCTCCCGGGAACTGGGGCATCTCTTCTACCACAGTAAAGATTTGTTGCGCCGATTCTTCTTCTTCTTCAACAACGGCGGGAGCAACATATGTTTGTACTTGCGCTTCCATTTGGTTGTCTTCGGATGAGAGGATTTCTTGTTGGTCAAGTTCCACATTGTCGTCTACTACCGTCAACACTTCGGCAACTACAGGCGCCGGAGGTGGAGGAGGTGGAGGAGGTGTGTCTTCCGGCCTCGTGATTTCTATTTCTTCTTCAGCAATAACGTCAGCAACAGCATCAGATGTTGCAACTACTACATCCCTGGATCCCCATTCGAAACCAACGAACATAACAGCAAGAGCCATCACAAAACCCATCAGGATGCTTAATCCTTTGCCTCCTTCCAAGTCTGCTTTTTTCGATTTTTTGATTTCCATACGTGTTATAATGTTTTATGTGTTTTTCAATACGGCAAAAATACGATTTTTTTTGTATTTCACTCTCAAAACGAAGATTTTGTTGTTTTTTTTATCTCTTTTTTTATGCAAATACAAAAAATAAAGGGTCATTTATACCTTTCCCGCGTTTTTTCCGTTTGTACCAATATGAAGAATATAATATATATACTCTTCCTTTGGGTGGTTGCCCCTACGATGTCGGCGCAGAATGGCGACGAGGTTTTCACATTCCTCCGCTATCCTGCTTCTTCAAGGGTCAACGCTTTAGGGGGGAATAACATTTCGCTTGTAGAACGAGACCCGTCATTAATCTTCCATAACCCCGCATTACTTGGGACAGAGCTGGATAAAATGGTCAATCTCAATTACATGAATTTCATCTCCGATATAAACCTGGGCAGTGCGTTATTCACAAAAGCAACCGGCGGCAACAGCGCCTGGGGAGTAGGCGCTGTTTTTTTTAGCTACGGGAATTTCAAACAAACCACGGAAGAAAACATCATAACCGGCAACTTTTCCGTAAAAGACATTGGCGTGCGGGCTTTTTATTCGCGTGATTTGTCCGAAAGGTGGCGAGGGGGGCTTTCCCTCAATTTCCTGTATGCTTCATTGGAAAGTTACACGTCGCTGGGATTGGCTGTCGACGCCGGATTGAGTTATTATCATTCGGAAAGCGAGTTTTCATTCGGGATTGTCTTGAAGAATATCGGCGCCCAATTAAAGGCGTACGACGAGAAACGCTATAAAATGCCTTGGGATATCCAATTGGGACTAAGCAAAAAACTGGAGCACGCGCCTTTCCGGTTCTCCCTTACAGCCATGTACCTCAATAAATGGAAATTTGGACATGTAGAAAAGGCAGCCCCCGGTTATAAAGAAGATACATTCGTTAAGACATTGGCCAAACATCTGGTATTGGGGGTGGATTTCGTCCCTTCCGAAAACTTCTGGGTAGGGATCGGGTTCAATCCTAAAACAAATATGGACATGAAGTTGCAGGGAGCCAACGCGCTTGCCGGATTTTCCGCCGGAGCGGGAGTATCTATCAAGATGTTCGACATCGGGGCGTCTGTTGCCAAATACCATCCATCGGCATTATCCCTGATGATAAGCGTGTCGACAACAATAAGTGATTTCAAACCATGATAATATGAAAAAGATAACAATAGCTATCGACGGGTTTTCGTCGAGCGGGAAGAGTACGATGGCAAAAGAGTTGGCAAAAGAGATAGGGTATACCTACATCGACACGGGCGCCATGTATCGTGCCGTCACCTTGTATTGCCTCCGCCACCACCTGTTCAACGATGAGGAAATAGATGAAAAACGGTTGGAAGCCGCCCTTCCCGGCTTAAACATATCATTCAGGCTAAACAAAGGAACAGGCCGGCCGGATACGTATCTCAACGGTGAAAACGTAGAGAAAGCCATACGCGGGATGGAAGTGGCCGGCCGGGTCAGCCAACTCGCCGCAATAGGTTTTGTACGCAGACGCCTGGTTGCCGGACAACAGGAAATGGGAAAAGCAAAAGGGGTCGTTATGGACGGCAGGGATATCGGAACGGTTGTTTTTCCGGACGCTGAACTGAAGATATTCGTCACAGCCAGCCCGGAAGTACGGGCCAAACGCCGGATGGATGAATTGGTAGCCAAAGGAGAAATGGCTTCTTATGAGGAGGTTCTCGAAAATGTAAAAAAACGCGACCATATTGATTCGACCCGTGAAGAAAGCCCGCTCAGGCAAGCGGAAGACGCGTTGATACTCGACAATTCGCATATGGGTATGGACGAACAGAAAGCATGGCTGCTGGAACAATACAGAAGGGTAGTCGGCGAATGATAGAAGTAGAAATAGACAGAGGGTCGGGCTTTTGTTTCGGAGTAGTAAACGCCATCCAGAGCGCCGAACGCGAGCTAAACGGCACAGACATCTTATATTGCTTAGGGGATATCGTACACAACAGCCTGGAAGTAGAACGGCTGAAAGCCTTAGGACTCCACACTATCGGGCATGAAGAACTCGGATGGCTGAAGAACAAAACTGTCTTACTGCGCGCACACGGCGAACCGCCATCTACCTATGAGACTGCCCAACGGAACCAAATAAAGATCATCGACGCCACCTGCCCCGTGGTGCTGCGGTTGCAACAAAAAATCCATAAATGCTACCAGGAATCTAAAACAACGAACGCCCAATTGGCTATCTATGGCAAAAAAGGGCATGCCGAAGTGAATGGGTTGGTAGGACAGACGGAAGGAACGGCCATCGTTGTCGAGAAATTGGAAGATTTAAACAAACTCGATTTCACAAGGAATATCATTTTATTCTCGCAAACAACCAAGTCGCTTGACGGCTTTCGTGAGATGGAAGAGGCCATTCTCCGGCGTATTTCTCCCGGAGTGACATTCCATTCGTTCGATACGATTTGCAGGCAGGTTGCCAACAGGCTTCCCGGTATCAAGAAGTTTGCATCGACGCACGACTGGGTTTATTTCGTCGCGGGGGAGAAAAGTTCCAATGGGAAAATGCTGTTCGAGGAATGTCTGAAAGCCAATCCTCATTCGGTTTTCATCTCCAGCGCCGGGGAAATTACCCGGCCGCTACCTCCTTCTGTGAAGCATGTGGGCGTTTGCGGAGCCACATCCACCCCTAAATGGCTTATGGAAGAGGTGGCTGTTAAGATCAAGGAATGTAATCCGAATCCTTAAGCGTTGTTCCGCCCAGCCTCCGTAGGGACTATTCGTGGTGATAAGGTTCATTGTTGAGAATCGAACAGGCGCGGTATAGTTGTTCTACAAAAATCAAACGAACCATTTGGTGCGAAAAGGTCATCTTGCTCAACGCTATCCGTTCGGAAGAGGCGTTGTAGACCGGGGCGCTGAAACCATAAGGCCCTCCTGCCACAAAGACAAGACGGCGAGGCGCCGTATGGGTTTTCTTCTCAAGATAAACCGAAAAACCGGCAGAGGTAAATTCTTTCCCCTTTTCATCCAACAGCACACAACAATCGCCGGGCTGGATGTGCTTCATTATCAGCTCGCCTTCTTTTTCTTTTTGCTGTACTTCAGGCAGGCGCCCGGCGTTTTTTATGTTGGGAACCACCACCATTTCAAAAGGAAGATAGCGCGCCAACCGCTTGCAATAATCATCTATCGCCTCTTTCAACCACCAGTTGTCTGTTTTTCCCACGACCAATAATACGACCTTCATTTAGCGGACAATTTGACATTTAACGTTGCTAAGTTGCTAAAGTAGTAATTTTTACCGACCTTTGTTTAATATTCATATAAATAAGAGAGACTATGAAACGAATTTTTGTTATCCTCACGTTGGTATTCTCGTTCTTATCCGTACACGCTGCTGATATTACCCCTATATCCAATGCTTTCAAATCAGGAAATGCTTCGCCACTTACCTCTTCCATGGACAAGGAAGTAGATGTGGCTGTTCCCGGTTCGTCTAAAAAATGCGGCGGCAGTGAAGCCGTAGCAATGCTCAACACATTCTTTGGCGCCAACAAACCTGCCGGTTTCAGCGTTTTGCACAATGCCGACAAAAAAGACAGTGGTTTTTTAGTGGGCAAACTCCCTACGGCTAACGGTGAATTCAGGGTAAATGTGACTTACAAATCAGACGGAAACAAAGCAATCATACAATCAATAAGAATAGAATAATAACGATTAACGGTTAATCATTAAAAAAGATGGATCATTTAATTGATGAACTGGTCAGACTTGCTTTTGCCGAAGACATCGGCGATGGCGACCATACGACCTTGTGCTGCATCCCTCCTACGGCTATGGGGAAAAGCCAACTGATTATCAAAGAAGACGGCGTATTAGCCGGTGTTGAAATGGCTGAACACATATTCCGCTACTTCGATCCCGATCTGAAAACAAACGTGTTTATCAAGGATGGAGCGGAAGTAAAAAAGGGAGATATCGCCTTTACGGTGGAAGGGAAAGTACAATCACTGCTCCAGACCGAACGTCTGGTGTTGAATGTAATGCAACGCATGAGCGGCATCGCCACCACAACGCGTAAATATGTCAACGCGCTGGAGGGCACGAAAACGCGCGTGCTCGATACACGAAAAACAACGCCGGGCATGCGCCTGATGGAAAAAGAAGCCGTCCGCCTGGGAGGCGGTGTAAATCATCGTATCGGGTTGTTCGACATGATTTTGTTGAAAGACAACCATGTTGATTTCGCAGGAGGTATAAAACAGGCCATCACCCGCGCCAGAGATTATCTGGAAGAAAAAGGTAAAGACCTCAAAATAGAAATAGAAGTACGTAATTTCGACGAATTGGAACAGGCGTTAAACACCGGAGGTATCGACCGGATTATGCTCGACAATTTCAACGTGGAAGACACCCGCGAGGCCATTAAGCGCATGGCCGGTCGCTATGAGACGGAGTCTTCCGGCGGAATAACGTTCGACACATTAAGGCAATATGCCGAAACAGGCGTAGATTTCATATCCGTCGGCGCACTTACCCATTCGGTAAAAAGCCTTGATATGAGCTTAAAAGCCGTTTGAAAAAATTAATAGCCGGCAGTTGGCCGTTGGGGTCGGCTGCCGGCTAAAATTTATACTGGAGCCTTACCGTCAAAACATTGTCTTTCCTGTCTGATTCATATCCTTCCACCCATCTGCTTGTTTCATTTTTATTTATCTCATAATAGGCCTGAAAACGAATATGCTTATTGAAGGTATATATACCGCCGATCCCTATCGTGCTTTGCCACAAGTCTGTCGCGGAGGTAAAGCTTCCCTCCGCTCCTACTTCATCTCCCTTCACACGCGTGTTTGGGTCGTAGACGTCATATTTTAAGACCACCGAAAAAGGAGAGGCGCCTATATCCTGCACAAAATAAAAGAAATAGCCGAGGAATGGCCTCTCATAAAGGGCATTAGCCGGCGTATTCCCGGGGCGGCTGCTATAATTAGGGCTTCTGCTGCTGCCCGCGATTCCCGGTTGCATACCAAACAGGCCTTCAGCCCGCAGGGTCGTTGTCCCCAATCCGGTTGATAGGGATAATTGCCCGTCGAAACCCAAATACTCTCGTTTCATAAACGTTCCGGTTGTTCCTTTGTCAAGCTTCACAAACGCGTGATTCCGCATCTCATAGGCCTCCGTGGTGGGGTTATATACGCTTCCGTGGTAATAGGATATGCCCAGTCCCCATTCCCCCCAATTCCCGGCTTTCTTTTGGGCGCTCAAACGCCCGATGAAGTCTTTCCGGTTATCCGTTTCGCGATTAATGCTGTTTCCGGCAAATATCCCGGCATCCAAACGAAGGAAATTCAACGGGGCGGCGGCATCTGTCCGCAGTGTCAACATAGCGCCCAAATCACGTTCGTCGGGAAAGAAATATTGGATAATGGTTGCGCGTTCCGGCGATTCCAAGGCAGACGTCGAATAAGACACTTCATAACCAAAGGGACGGCTGAATATGCCGGCCATTAACCAGTTTCGCCCCAGCCAGGGGTCTTTCAGGCCGATATATAGATCACGGAAACCGACGCCTCTGTCGTTTGCCTCTATCTGGACGGCGCCTGTCCCTATTCCATCGCTATATTCAAACTTCACACGTCCCCGGCGGATACCCATTCTGTTAAAGCCTTTACCGGGATTCTCATTCGTATCTCCTACTTTTAAAGAAGCATCCCCCTGCCCGTACTGATACTGTCCCTGGATATAAGAAGAAAGCCCGTTAACTCCCTCTTGCGCATATAATAGGCAAGGGGAAAAGACAAGCCATAAAGTAAATGTACCTAAAAAAGTCTTCGTTTGAACCATCTTGTCCCATCTGAATAAATACACCCTAAAAAGAAAAACAAAGAAACAACACAATCATTACAAAACAAAGACATAAAAGTTACAATAATGTTAAAAGAGATTACGACGCAGTAAATTAAAATCGTGTTTTTACCAGTAGAAACACGAAAAAGATATACCTTTACACTCCAATGGCAGAAAAGATTACAGATATAGTAACAGAAAAAATAGACAGCATCGCTTACGGATATGTGTTTTCCGCAAGCGATTTCCCTATTGATGTAAGTAAACAGAAGTCGGTCAATAAAGTATTGGAAAATTTGACAAAATCGGGCAAAATCCGTCGACTTTCCAAAGGACGATACTACAAATCCCAAACGACAGAATTTGGAGAACTTCCACCGGATAGTTACCAAATTGTAAAAGATTTGTTAACTGAAAATGGTAAATTGATAGGATATATTACAGGTTTTCAAATTTTTAATGAACTTGGATTAACAACACAAGTGTCCGCTATATTGCAAATAGGAACAATAAAAGACAAAAAAAGTATGACACGCAGTTATTATCGAATACAGTTTGTAAAACAATGGAATACAATTACAAAAGAAAATATTCCATTATTGCAACTCCTTGATTGTCTTAGATTTTTCAAAAATATTCCCGATACAATACCAGAGGAAAGGTGTCTGAGATTACTGTTTTTATTATCAGAACTAAATGATAATCAGCGAAAGAAAATCAAGAAACTTGCGTTAAAATATACGCCACAGGCCATCGCCTTATTAGGCGCAATGTTTGAAACGCTCAATTCAAAAGAAGATGTAGAAATGTTGAGGAAAACACTTAACTTTCAAACGTTCTATCAATTATCTATTCCGCAAGAAATTTTACCAACTCAAAAAAAATGGAATATACGATGAAACTGCATGAAGACGGAATATTGTTTACAAGGTTAATAAATTTATCCGCTAACAATCTGAACATCAGACCTGAATTTATCGAAAAAGATTACTGGATAACTCGCGTATTGCAACGAATGGCACAAAACCCAAATGCCGAAAAAGTCGTTTTCAAAGGCGGAACTTCGCTCTCGAAAGCTTACCACTTAACCAACAGATTTTCGGAAGATATTGATATTGCGGTTATTGGGGCAGATTCTTTTTCCGGTAATCAACTGAAAATGTTGATTAAACGACTCGCAAAAAATATGACTTTCGGTTTGGAAGAAAAAGTTATACCAGGTGTAACAAGCAAAGGTTCCCGCTTTTACAAGGCCATTTATCTGTATCCGAATTTAATCGGACTAACCTCGGCTACCGTAAAAGCCGGACAACTTTTGATTGAAATCAATACCTATGCAAATCCATATCCGTATGTGAAACAAGAGGTAACCTCTTTTGTTTCCGAATATCTTACGGTAATCAATCGACAGGATTTGATAGAACAATATGAATTAGAACCATTTTTAATCAATGTTTTGGATAAAAGACGCACAATAGTTGAAAAATTGGTATCACTCATCCGTTTTTCATTCGAAGAAGATGTAATTAAAACGCTCGCATCCAAAATCCGCCATTTTTATGATTTATATCATTTGGCAAATGATGCGGAATGTGCAAAATATATCCAATCTACAGACTTTCGACAGGATTTATCCGAATTATTACGCCATGACCAGCAGGAATTTGACACACCCAAAGGTTGGCAAACAAAAACGGTTGATAATTCACCATTGATAAAGGATTTTCCGACTTTATGGGTGGGATTGCGCCCAACTTATCAAAAGGAATTGATGTCGTTAGCTTTTTCTGAAATACCAGATGAAAAAAAGATAGAAAAAACGATTGAACAGATCATTAATAGCATAATGATTTGAAAGAGATAAAAAAGCTATTAATCCGAATTCTTAAAAAGCCCCCTCCGGATGGAGGGGGCTTTGATGTTTATTAGTTAATCTGTGTCAGATACTAATTATTTAACAATTGCTTTAACGGCTGGTTCACCGTCAACGGCAACAACTACGATACCCTTAGGTAATGCGATTGTTACGTTGTCAGAAGTGATGGCTTGTTTAGCAACTGCTTGTCCTAAGATATTGCTGATGGCTACGTTCTTGCCGGCAGCGCCAACGATAGTAACTGCGCCTGCTTCACCAATAACTTGTACACCTGCAGATACAGAAGGAGTAGGTTCGTTGCCAACGGCATTCTTCACGTCACCTTCCATAACATTAAAGATTTCAGCGCCATTTTGTTGAGCTTCAACAATGTCAATCAAATTACTAATTACAGGTACACCATTCTGAATCTTGATCCAGCGACCAAATTGTGGACCCATTTCTTCAGTAGGAACAGAACCGCCACCAGGACGTGTTCCTTCATTATTTCTTGATTCAATCAAGAATGCTCTGGATTGTGCGTTATTCGGATCATCAATTCCTTGCGGATCAATCAAACGGAATTGGAACACCATACTCTTACCATTAAGGCTATTATCAGAATAATCAACTGCATTATTTCCAAAACCAGTACCACCAGTTCTGTTCCATCTTGGTCTGTAATGAGTATTCCGTCCTAAATAATGCTTGTCAGCAGGATGTACATTACTTATTAAATAACTTGAATCAATGGCAGTAGTCAACGGATTGTTGCGCAACACATAGAATGTATCACCCATGTGAACACCATCTACAAATGCCAAACGTGTTGTTCCTTCAGCTCCATAAGCAAATTTACCTACGTAATCCGGTCTTCTTGGACTCTGGTTGTCACCATTGAGACGACCAATTGAATCTTGTGCATTATACACCCAGAATGCTCTGGTAAATGATGGTCTAACGCTAATAGAGGTATCACTTGTTACATACAGAAGAGTATTACCGCTTGAATCCCATACAGAATCCTTTGTAATTCTATAGATAGTATCACCTGTAACAAATTCAGGACGAACAGCTAACAGATACTGAGGTTTAGCAGTAAATTCTTTTGAATCAATAGCGCCTTCGCCGTTAGCTTTTCTTTGAACAAATGCAGTATCAACATATAATGTATAACGGAAGTTGCTTCCATTTTCCGGATACTGTCTAATGTTATACAAGCCTAAGAAGCTAATTGTTGCAGCGCCTCTGGCTGTAAGGTCGTCACGGTAGTCGTTTACGCCTGGTTTGTTTGGATCAGGACTTCCTGCTCCTCTAGGAGAATTTTCGAATAAGAATTCGTTGCCAAAGTTGTTTTGTTTTGTAAACTTCAACCATTGGGGAGCATTTGCAGAAGTACCGAAGATTTCTTTAATTTCACGGCTTCCATAGGTACCGCCATCAAATCTTCTGTACAAAGGTTCAGTCCATTGACGGATAGCAAATGCAGAGGTTCTTGTTTCTTTTTGAACCTGTTCGTAAGCCCACAAACTGTTGTCGTCAATACCCACTTTAATAACACGTTTGTTCTGGGGTTCCGCATAATAACGATATCCGTATGAACCGGTATCAACCAGCGCATAATAGTTTACGCCATTCTTCGTATTATTTGTCTTCAACAAGAATATAGCAGTATCTTCCTGTGCAATGGCTCCACCTACAACATATCTATGTTCATTTTTGTTGACCATGATGGTCTTTCCTGAATTAGTCAATCTGGAAGCATCTTTTACACGGATAGTGTACGATCTCTTATAAAGTCTTGACAAATTAGGAATTCTAGGCGTCCAATAACCATAGTTAATGTGGCCTGTTCCTCTATAAGGAATAATTTCAAACTGAGTCATAGCGCTTGCCACGTATACTGATGTATCAGTACCGATTCTCTTTACATCCAAGAATTTGCCATCATCGAATGCATGCAGATAATTAAATACGTATGTATTAAATCTGGACTCTTCGGCTGTGATATCTTTATATCCCAACAAAGAATCTCTTTTCTGTGCAAGAGGAACTTCATGGAAGCTTGTTGCTACGTTCACTTGACCATCGAACAAGCTAGAGGCAGAACTCTTATACAATTGCAAAGACAAATGTCTGATACCGTCAAATTCACGATTGGTAATTTTAACCGGAGAGGTCTCAAGATTTGCATTTCTTGTCTTTTCTACCGCCCATTGATAGGCCGGAATCTGATTCGGGTCGATATTGTCTGCTAATTTCACCCAAATCGGAGCCAAAGGACTATTCTGTACCGTATCTGTATAAATAGGCATAATTAAATAGTAACCTCTGTTGTCTGTAATTGTATACAAGTTTTCAGGAACAGAAGTTATATCAAGCGTTGGAGCTTGACAACCGGTAAGCCCAAATCCGATACGAGTAGAAACCTCTTTCGTACCAATAGTCAAAATACTTCTTTCATTAGCAATCAAATCTTGTAATTTCAAATGCAATGAGTCACCTTCCAGAGGAGTAGTAGTAGGCCAAGTACCAGAAACACCAGCCCAAACTGTTTTATGAGGATAATTAAACCAGTGACCAGTTGGCGAGGTATGATCAATTTCATTATCCTTCGGGAAAATAGCTTGCGCTACATCAATAGCCAAACTGTCATTTAATACAAAGTATTCAGCCCGGAAATAATACTGCATTTCAATAGCCACTTTTTGAGGAGTAGCAGCAGAAGGTCCATCACCAAATGCAAACTTCAAGAATTTTGTTCCATATTCACCTGTATAGGCCGTATCCACACGCAGATATTTCTTGTTAAGATCTGTTGTGTTTTGATAGAACTTCAACCAAGTACTACCAACAGGTAAAGTATTTAAGCCGCTAACAGTAGCAGTCACATCCTCTGCTTTAATAGCAGTTTGGAATTCACTCCAATCTGTTGGAGCCGGACTGAATTGCAAACCAACAAATTTTGCTCTTTCCGTATTAATGATGGTGTTAAATTCATTCGCAGTAAGCACCTTTGATGCAGGCCGGTATACTGAGAAAAAGATTACACTATCCATAGCATCATTACCAACAACAGTCGGATAGGCAAACACAGTATTTGCCGGGAAAGATTTAACGCCAACTGTAAAAGCTGAGGTAGAGGGATCTTGCTTTAGAACAAATGTCAATACACTGTCTGGTTCCCCGTAATACAAAACGAATGGTCTTTGTGTCTGCAAAGCGTTTTTATACACACGGGAAAAATCCCAACGCAACAAATTGCCACCCAGAACATTGATGGAATCAGTTTGATTTTCACTTAATAACAAGTCTTCAGCAGACACGGCCAAAATACCGCCGCCGCCTTCACCACCTTTATTGGTAAAGGTGTACGTAGGATTCAACCCTTGGTCTTCCCTGTCTGTTATGTTAATACACCACAACGCATTACCTAGCGCTCCAGCAGTAGGATCAAGAGCGATATTTCCGTTGTTATCAAGATACAACAAACCTGCTGGAGTTATACTAGTTTCCCCAATCAGGTGATAAAGGTTCCTTGCCTGCTCAGTTGCGGTAAGGCCATCGGTTTCGAGAGCAGGACTCGCCGGAACCGGTACCTGAGCAGAAAGAGTCCCCAACGATGCTACCAGCATAAAAGCGCTGGCAATCAAAGTAAAAAACTTTTTGTTCATAATTTAAAAAAATTTAATATTAATACTAA
>JAIRRS010000089.1 GCA_031255855.1 Tannerellaceae bacterium
ATTAACAGTTCAAACATAATGAAGAATTATGACTCTCGCAAGCCCCGCAAGGGGTTATTATGCCCTATTGTAAACTTTTTACCCTAATTTGCAAGCTTTTTTAAATGCGTTTGCCCTGGAATTTAGTAACCAAATGTTTGTTTAATTAATTAATTGACTTATCTTTGCACCCGCTAATACAAACAGCTTAAATTAATTATTCAAACATGGCAACAAAAATCAGATTGCAAAGACACGGTCGTAAAGGATATGCATTTTACAAGATCGTTGTCGCAGACAGCAGGGCTCCACGTGATGGAAGATTTATTGAAAGGATAGGTTCTTATAATCCGAACACTAATCCTGCTACAATAGATTTGGATTTCGACAGAGCTTTGTATTGGTTACAAGTAGGAGCGCAACCTACAGACACAACGCGCAGTATACTTTCCAAAGAAGGTGTTTGCTTAAAGAAGCATTTATTGGAAGGTGTTAAAAAGGGCGCTTTCGACGAAGCAGCGGTGGCAGTTAAGTTCCAGAACTGGCTGAAGGAAAAACAAAACGCCGCCCAGACATTGAAGGACAAGACACGCGAAACTGCAAAAGCTGAAGCAAAAGCTCGCTTAGAAGCTGAAAAAGAAGCAAACAAAGCGAAAGCTGAAAAAGTAGCTAAAAAGAAAGCAGAATTGGCTGCCGCCCAAGCAACGCAACAAGCAGAAGCAACTCCTGAAGAAGCTCCCGCCGCGGAAGAAAAAGCTGAATAATATCCATTCACGCTAAAATAAGGAAAGAGGTCATTGAGTCAATGGCCTCTTTTTTATATATGCTATGTTAAAGAACATCTGGTTTTGTCCTTGTGTGTGCGATAAAACATATAAAATATCTTGCTTACTGATAAAAATATAACACAAGCCTCTCCGGTAAAGCGGTTTTTATCTATCTTTGCCAACAATTTTAAGATATTAGTAGAATACCTTAGCGAAGGATTCGTTGTATCTTCCCTGAAAATCAGGGATTGGATGGAATAAATAAACATAAACGTAGAATAATTCAGGTATTAGTTTCGTCTTTTATTCAATCCAATCAGGTTTAACATTAAAATGACATTATGAAGGTAAAAGCTTATGTTCTCGTTGTAATAGCGACATTGTTTACAATATCTGCTGTTACAAAGGATGTAAGATTGGTTGAAGGATTGTCTCCAGGTGATCTTGCTCCGGGAATAAAGTCTTTAGGAAATGAAAGAGATTTTAATTTCCAAAATCATTCGGGTAGTTACACCCTATTGAACTTTTGGGCTGCCTATGATGCAGAATCCCGTGCACGTAACGTTGTACTCTCGAATGAAGTAAACAAACTTGGTTCTGAAAAAATTTCGCTTCGTTCTATTTCTTTAGACGAGAAAGAATCCATCTTCTCAGAAACAGTAAGAATAGACAGACTCAACGGAACAACGCAGTTCCATGCAGAACAAGGAAAAAAATCAGCTTTATACAAAACGTATAATCTGAAAAAAGGTTTTAAAAATTATCTGATTAACGATGAAGGAGTCATCATTGCAGTCAATGTTACTCCAAACGAGCTGAAGGAAGTATCGAAATCAATCTAATCAGTAAAAATTATCAAAAAAGCCTGCCTCGGCAAAGGAGCAGGCTTTTTTATTTAGCAGTTATCTAAGCGCTTCTACTTCTTCTGTGCGGATAGGGATTTTCTTTCCGAGCAGGCGTGCGCCGTTTTCGGTAATCAGATAATCTTCTTCATTACGGATACCACTAAAATCCTTGTATGTCACAACTTTTTCATAATTGATAAACTCGCCAAATTTGTTTTCTCCTTTCCAAAGGTCGATTAGTTCCGGGATAAAATAGATACCCGGTTCGATGGTAAGTACAAAGCCTGGTTCCAACTTCCTGCCTAAGCGAAGCGATTTTCTTCCAAACTGTGTGCTCTTTGGCCTACCGTCGTATCCTACGTATACTTCACCCAGGTTTTCCATATCGTGTACATCCAACCCCATCATATGACCAAGCCCGCAAGGCATGAACAAGGCAGCAGCGCCTGCTTTAACGGCTTCCATTGGGTCGCCTTTTACAAAACCTAATCCTTTCAGACCCTCCATGATAACTTTCAATGCCTGGTCGTACACATCTTCGAATAATACTCCGGGACACAGGGCGGCAACGGCAGCCTCATGCGCGGCAACAGAGATGTCGTATATTTCTTTTTGGCGGGTAGTAAACCTGGTGTCTGCAGGTATCGTAGACGACATGTCGCCTGCATAACCCATTTCTGTTTCAGCTCCGGCATCTAAAAGTAACATATCGCCGCTCTTAATCATATTGCCATGATAATGATTGTGCAATGTTTGTCCATTGATAGTGGCAATGACAGGAAACGAAAGTTGGTAATCATTGGCATAAGCCACTTCAGCAACGGCAGCGGCCACTTCACTTTCGCGGATACCCGGATGAACCATGCGCATAGCCGTAAGATGCATGTCGGCTGTTACTACACATGCCTTTTCTATCTCAACGATTTCTTCCTCTGTCTTATAATTACGTTGGTTTACGACAGAGAGTATGAAATCTTTCGACGGGGTTTCTGTTCCGGGATACACTTCTAACCAGGCAAGTAATTTTACTTGGTGTTCTGCCCTGTATGTTGGAAGATAGTGAACGATTTGCTTCTTCTGCCGAGCGTTTTCCAGGTAATTTTCAATCTCTTTTGACGGACGGATATCCGAAATACCTATACTTTCCCCTTTTTCTTTTAACGTTGGTTGTGTGCCCATCCACACGATGGCATCGATAGTTAATTCGTCTCCGAAAATAATTTCTTTGTTATTGTCTATGTCAATGATGGCATTTAATCCGGCATATGGCAAACCAAAGAAATACAAGAAAGTAGAATCCTGACGGAAGTGGTACGTGTTATCCGCATAATTCATACCTGATTCATCATTTCCAAAGAATAACAACAAACCTGAACCTACTGTTTGTTTCAATTTGGCCCGGCGGGCACTATACGTTTCTTTACTGAACATAACGATTGTATTTTGTTTAATGCTACCAAAGATAATGATTCATATAGAAAAGACTACTATTTTACCCCCAACAATTTACAGCTTCGCTTCCATATCTTTGCGTTGGAATTACCATGCCCAACTACTTGCCGACCATACCCCGGTAAACCTTTAGATATTGCTATGGTCTAATGAATTGGAAACCGTTGCAGTTGAAAAATATGCACTTAAAATCTTTCGTAGTATACAGAAAAACTTTACCTTAGCGTACTTTTTCGAAGCAAAAAGATTGAGTGTAACAAATAAAAGTCTAAATGGTTGATCAAGACAGGATTATAAAGATTAACATCGAGGAAGAAATGAAGTCGGCATACATTGATTATTCAATGTCTGTGATTGTTTCTCGCGCTCTTCCCGATGTTAGGGATGGTTTTAAACCGGTTCACCGCCGCGTGTTGTTTGGTATGAATGAACTGGGAAATACCTCCGATAAGCCTTATAAGAAATCTGCAAGAATTGTTGGTGAAGTGTTAGGTAAGTATCACCCTCATGGTGATTCTTCTGTGTATTTTGCAATGGTACGTATGGCTCAGAAGTGGTCGTTGCGTTACCCGTTAGTAGACGGACAAGGGAACTTTGGCTCGATAGACGGCGATAGTCCTGCGGCAATGCGTTATACCGAAGCACGTTTAAGCAAGCTGGCCGAAGAGATGCTTCAGGATATTGATAAGGATACGGTAGACTTCCAGTTTAACTTTGACGATACGCTAAAAGAGCCTACTGTTTTACCTACCCGTATACCACAATTGCTGGTTAATGGAGCATCCGGTATTGCCGTTGGTATGGCTACAAACATGCCTCCTCATAATATGAACGAAGTGTTAGACGGATGTATCGCATACATTGATGCAGGTGGCGAAATAGATGTGGAAGGTTTGATGCAATATGTAAAGGCACCCGACTTCCCCACAGGCGCAACGATTTATGGATATGCCGGTGTAAAAGATGCTTTCGAGACAGGTAGAGGACGTATCGTACTTCGCGGGAAAGCAGAAATCGAAGTAGAAAATAATCACGATAAGATTATCATTTCCGAAATACCCTATCTGGTAAATAAAGCGGAACTGATTAAATATATCGCAGACCTCGTAAATGATAAACGTATCGAAGGCATATCGAACGTGAATGACGAGTCCGACCGTCGAGGAATGCGGATTGTAGTTGATATCAAGAAGGATGCCAACGCCAATGTAGTGTTAAACAAACTGTATAAGATGACTGCTTTACAGTCGTCTTTCAGTGTCAATAATATTGCGCTGGTCAATGGCCGTCCGCAGCAGTTGAACCTGAAACAGATGATTGGTCTGTTTATAGACCACCGGAAAGAAGTAGTCACCCGCCGCACCAGGTATGAACTGAAGAAAGCCGAAGAACGGGCGCATATTCTGGAAGGTTTGATTATTGCCTCCGACAATATTGATGAAGTAATCGCTATTATCCGTTCGTCGAAAAGCCCGCAAGAAGCTATTTCTAGATTAATGGAACGGTTTGGATTGACAGAAATCCAGTCGCGTGCCATTGTCGAAATGCGTTTACGCCAGTTGACAGGGCTTGAACAAGATAAACTTCGTGCCGAATACGAAGAGATTGCCCAACTTATTGCCCGTTTAAAGAAAATACTTGAGAACGAAGATGTATTGATGAATGTAATCAAAGACGAACTTCAGGAAGTAAAAAATAAATATGGCGACGAACGGAAGACGGACATCGTATATGCTTCGGAAGAAATGAACCCCGAAGACTTTTATGCCGACGACGAGATGATAATAACCATTTCGCATATGGGTTATATCAAGCGGACGCCATTAAGCGAATTCCGTGCGCAAGGTCGTGGCGGCGTAGGGGCAAAAGGTTCGGAAACCCGCGATGCCGACTTTGTTGAATATATTTATCCTGCATCCATGCATGCTACTTTATTAATATTTACGGCAAAGGGTAAATGTTTCTGGCTCAAAGTATACGACATACCGGAAGGAGCTAAAAACGCTAAAGGAAGAGCCATCCAAAATCTTCTCAATATCGAAGCTGACGACAAGGTAAATGCCTTTATCCGTGTGAAAAGATTAAAAACAGATACCGATTTCATCAATTCGCATTACTTATTGTTCTGTACAAGAAAAGGAGTCATCAAAAAAACATCATTGGAGGCATACTCCCGTCCCCGCCAAAACGGTGTAAATGCTATTACGCTAAAGGAAGACGACGGTTTGATAGATGTACGTATGACAAACGGAAACAATGAAGTAATTATTGCCAACCGCAACGGGCGCGCCATCCGTTTCCACGAAAGTGCAGTCCGTGTAATGGGACGTACTGCTTCCGGTGTACGTGGTATGACGCTGGATAACGACCCGGCCGACGAAGTTGCAGGCATGATTACTGTTAAAAACAAAGAACTTGAAACAATCCTGGTAGTTTCCGAACAAGGATATGGCAAACGTTCACACATCGAAGATTACCGTATCACCAACCGTGGAGGCAAAGGTGTAAAAACAATTAATATTACCGAAAAAACAGGTAAATTGGTATCCATAAAGAATGTGACAGACCAAAATGATATTATGATTATCAACAAGTCTGGAATCGCCATTCGCATGCAAATGAAAGATTTGAACATAATTGGCCGTGCAACACAAGGAGTAAAACTTATTAATCTGGAAAAACGTCATGACGAAATAGCTTCTGTTTGCAAAGTCTTATCGGAAGAAGACGAAAAGAGCGTAGAAGAAAAAGCAGAAAACGAAGCTATCATGAATCGCACTGTTAATGCCAGTTTAAAAGATTTGGATGCTGATGTTGATTATGATATGACGGACGATAGAGGCAATCCTGGCTTATCAGATGACGCAGACGATAATGTAAATGAATAATTAAAAACAATTGGAATATTAATCTCAAATGACTATCAAAATGAAACGAGTATTATTTGTAGTAGCATTATGCGTAGCAGTTTCTACCTCCTTTGCTCAGAAGAAAACAGTAAACGAAGCGCAAAGCATTGTTAAAGGAAACAATGCTAATTATGACGAAGCTCGCGAGCTGATAAAAGGTGCACTAGAGAATCCTGAAACAAAAGATGATGCTAAAACTTGGTACGTAGCCGGTTTTGTAGAAGATCAGCAATTCAGTGCTGAAAGAATGAAACAGGTACTTGGCCAAGAACCCAATGAACCTGTTATGTACGCAGCTTTAATGAATATCCTTCCTTATTTCAAAAAAGCATATGAATTGGATCAGAAGCCTGATTCAAAAGGTAAAGTAAAACCTAAACATACAAAAGACATCAAAGGTATCTTGGGCGCTAACCATATCTATTATATCAACGGTGGAGCGTATTATTTCGATCAAAGAGACTATCAGAAAGCATATGATTGCTTCGGACAATATCTTGAAATATCAGACCTTCCTATATTCAATGGCGAACAAGTGGCTGCAAGAGATTCAAACTTTATGATGGTTCAATTCTTTTCTGCAGTAGCTGCTACCCAGTTAGGCAATTCCGAACTAGCTATCGCAGCTTTGGAACGCGCAAAGAATACAGATTACAGACAAAACGATGTGTATCAATATCTCGCTTATGAATATGAACAAGCTAAAGATACCGTTAAGTTTGAGCAAACATTGCAAGAAGGTTTACAAAAATTTCCGGAAGAAAAATATTATTTGTTGAGCCTTATCAACACTTATATTTATTCAGATAGGAATGAAGAAGCTATTAAATATTTGAATACAGCTATCACTAACGAGTCTAACAATCCTCAATTGTACGACGTTTTAGGTAGAGTATATGAATCAGGATTGAAACAATATGACAAAGCTGAAGAATACTTTTCAAAAGCATTGGAAATAGATCCTAATTATTCAGATGCATTGTCTAATCTTGGCCGTGTTTATTATAACCAAGGAGTTAACAAATTGGCTGACGCAAATATGATTAATGATGCTAAATTGTATCAGGAAGAATCCGAAAAAGCGAAAGAACTTTTCAAGAAAGCAATGCCTTACTTCCAGAAAGTACGTGAAGTAAATCCGGAAGAGAGAGATGCAATGGTGGCTCTGAGGAGTATTTATTACAACCTGAACATGAGCGCGGAGTTCGAAGCAATCGAAGCTGAAATGAATAAATAAGTGATAATGTGCTTAAAGAAAGGCCGTTTCCATTAAGAAACGGCTTTTTTCTTTCCGGATCAGTTTAAATGTGGATCTTTGGGATAGTTTATCCAAGTTTTATATTGATTTCCTAATACTTCAAGAGAATTTTTCCAAAACGATTCACCATCGGCTAGCATAATATTCCCTCCTACCGAATGGCTCACCATCCAAGAATTTCCTTTTATTTCAAACCTCAACTGGTCTTTAGTCCATCCTGAATAGCCTAGGAAGAATTTTATTTTCCCCTTAATTAAGTTCCTATCAATAATATACTTCTTTAATATATCAAAATCACCGTCAAAATATAGACCTTCCGCTATTTGCAAAGAGTCAGGGATCAGCCCGTCCAAGGTATGGATAAAGAACAGTCTGTTTGAACTTACCGGGCCTCCTAAATAAATGGGTATGTCGGATAGATTTTCAAGATCAGAGAAAAAATCACTAATTACCAAATCTGTTTTTTTGTTTAATACAAACCCCATAGACCCGTTCGCATTATGTTCTACTAATAATACCACCGAACGCTGGAAATACGCATCTTGCAAGAATGGATCTGAAATGAGAATACTACCTTTATTTGGAAGCAAATTGTTGCGTTTGATTTTAAAAATATTATTATAAGCTACCATATTAATCAAGGAGTAAACGATTAATACGTGACAATATATAGCTTTTCATAATAAAAAACAAACACAATTAGGATATTAACAATTAAGAAACGTAAATACCTGAAAAGTCGTGATTTTTTTATAGATGATTTTCTTTGAAGACTTTCAGTCGTTCTTCCAGTAATTCATATTGATTGTCTTTTATGAAAGAGGTACATGCACGTAAGCCTTCTTGGTTGCTCCCGGTAGTTCCCAATGATATCGCACTTATTCCATAATATATCAGTTCTTTCATTAGCTCACTGCCCGTCATTCCCGGATAAGTAATAGTAAAGTAAAAACCGTCGGCAATGGGTTCGTCCAAATCATGGTCGTAAACAATATAGAAACCATAATCAGTAAATATTTTTTTTAGTTTTTTAGCACGTCTTCCATATTCTTTTACGTCGGTAATAAAATCAAAAGTCCCATCCGAAGCTGCCTTGAACATTGCTGCCAACGCAAATTGTGCGGAATGACTGGTTCCTGAAGATAGTGCATATAATACCCTGTGGATATAGACTGTACCAAACGTACCTCCTCCATACCGTTGGATAAGACCTGGATATGTTCGATGATATAGTTTGTTAGAAACGGCTGTTACACCTATACGCTGTCCGGCATAGCTGAATGCTTTCGAACCTGATATTTGAAGGATATAATAGTCTGCATATTTAGCTATTGTGGACTGGTAAGGAGGTTCAAATGGTTTACCTAATTCTTTCCGGAAATCCATGGCAAAATAAGCCAGATCTTCAATTACAATCGTATCGTATTTATTAGCCATTTGTGCAATTGATCGTAATTCATTTTCAGTAAAACAAAACCATGCAGGATTATTGGGATTTGAATAGATTATAGCTGCAATATTTCCTTTGCTCAGAAATTCCTCCAATTTTACGGAAAGTTTATCGCCCCGATATTCATAAACATCAAATGATTCATATTTATAGCTCATTACTACAATTTGTTGTTTCTGTACAGGGAAACCCGGGTCAATAAAAAGAATCGTATCTTTTCCTTGCACGCATTGCCCACACGTTAGGAACGAAGCGTACGTTCCCTGCATAGAACCGGTGACAGGTACACAACATTCCGGGTCTATATCAATATCAATAAATGCCTTAATAAACCGGGAAGCTTCAGATTTTAATTCTGGTGCACCATTTATATTGGGGTAAACGGAAGCAATACCATTTTGCAGAGCTTTTATCTCAGCGTCAACCCCTATTTGAGCCGGTTTTAATCCCGGAACTCCCATTTCCATATGAATAAATTCAGTCTTCGTTAATTCTTCCAATTGAGAAGATATTGCAACAACTTCACGGATTGTAGCTTTACCAAAATCAGGCAAACCATAACTCTCAATAACTTCTTTGGTTACTTTGTAATCTACAGGTGTATTCTTCATTTCTTCAACTATAATTTATAAGAAACAAAAGTACGAAATTCAATTTATTTCTTCACAAAACTATTGTAAATTCAAATATTCCACCTATCTTTGCATCGAAAGAAAGCAACTAAAAAGGTGTGGTAGTTCAGCTGGTTAGAATACCTGCCTGTCACGCAGGGGGTCGCGGGTTCGAGTCCCGTCCATACCGCCAAGTCGCTGAAAATAAAGCGGCAAAAG
>JAIRRS010000147.1 GCA_031255855.1 Tannerellaceae bacterium
CCTCTCATCGGGGTAACCCTCAAGGTTGTTGGGGAAAGAGAGAGAGGAACAGTGACCGACTTCAACGGAAAGTACGTCCTCCCTAACATCCCCCCAAATGCAAAAATCGAAGTATCTTATGTGGGTATGCGAAGTCAGATAATAGATGTAAACGGTAGAGACAGGATAAACATTGTACTTAATGAAGATACGGAGATCTTAGAGGAAGTAGTGGTAATTGGTTACGGCATACAGAAGAAAGCATCGGTTACCGCAGCCATATCAAGTGTCGATACAAAAAGCCTGAAGCAGAGTTCTGCAGCGAACCTGTCTGCGGCATTGGCCGGCCGTCTACCCGGATTGACAGCTATCCAGACCTCAGGACAGCCTGGAAGCGATGCGGTTAATCTTTACCTTCGCGGGTTGGGTACCTTGAATGACGCTTCTCCTCTTATCCTTATAGACGGGGTACCACGAGACAATATAAATAAAATAGACCCCAATGAAGTTGAATCGATCAGTATCCTTAAGGACGCATCGGCAACTGCGGTATTTGGAGTGCGCGGCGCCAATGGTGTTGTGATAGTGACTACCCGGAGAGGACAGCCGGGTAAATCAAGACTCAGTATTTCAGTCGACCAAAGCATGCAGAAATTCCTGGCGAAAGCCGACCGTTTACATTCGTGGGAGTTTGCAGAACTGCGGAACCAGGCTTACAGGAACGACTATCTGGGAGCATCTGACGACCAGTTGCCGTTTACCCAGTATATGATCGATAAATATCGTAGCGGTGAGGACCCTGTGTTCTATCCGGACCGGGATGTTTATCATGATTATTTTGAAGATTGGGCGCCACAAACACGTGTAAATGCGAACTTCGATGGAGGTGGCGACAGATTCACCTATTTCCTCAACGCAGGTTATATCGGACAGGGAGGTAATTTCAAAACCGAACCGAAAAGTTTCCTCGGTTATGACCCAAGCTATAAGATGGATCGCTATAACTTCCGTGGAAATATTGATTACAATATCGCCAGTAATTTAAAAGCGTCGCTGAATATAGCCACTTATCTTGAGAAAATGAATACACCCCAAACGATTGACCTGTTTGGAGGGAGTGTAGCCGGAATGGTGGAAAATATGATCGCTTACACTTGGGCTACGCCATCGACAGATCCCGGACCTACTACCGCCCTGGGTTATGGAGTGCCGGAAAATGAAATAGTAGCACAATCGGGACAAGATAGGAATACCTATGGAGAGATAAACAGAAGGGGGTACCGTCAGGAAACGACCAACAACCTGAACTCTTCTTTGACATTGGACTGGGGATTGGATTTTATTACCAAAGGACTATCTGCCAAAGGGATGATAGCCTTTGACAGTCACGCAAGTACGGTATTCCAGGGGGTTCGTGATTTAGACTCCTATGCTTTTCATGTAGCCCGCAATGCGAATGAAACCAGCGGTTATAGCCCAATCCGCTCCAACACGGATCCGGCCATTCGTTTATCAAAAAGTATGTCAACCCGTTATTATATGAATTATCAAGCCTCATTGAATTATGCCAGGGCTTTCGGGAGACATAACGTTACCGGTATGTTTCTTTATCAGCGTGATAACTGGGATCAATATGGCGCCAATTTACCTTACAATATAGTAGGTATTGTAGGCCGTGTAACCTACAATTACGATGACAGGTACCTGGCCGAATTCAACTACGGACATAATGGCTCAGAGCAGTTCGCCCCTAAAAATCGATTTGGTTCTTTCCCTGCGTTTTCAGCTGGTTGGGTCGTTAGTAATGAAGCGTTTTTGAGGGAAAATCCCCAACTCACAAACCTGAAAGTGAGATTCTCACACGGGGCGACAGGCAACGATAAATTAGGGAATGACCGGTTCCTCTATCAGAGTTTCATCAATATGGGAGGCGGAGTCTTTCCGGGTTTAGGGAGAGGACAGAGTGTAGTACAAGGCAGAATGGGGAATGAAGCTCTCCAATGGGAAATAGCCCGAAAAACCAATACGGGTATAGACATGGAATTAATGAAAAGTCTTTCGCTGACGGTAGATTTCTTTAAGGAACACCGTGAAAAAATTCTCATCAGACGTAATACGATTCCTATACTTCAAGGTGTGCCGCTGGGAAATATTCCGAGGGTAAATATCGGTGAGGTGGACAATAAAGGTTATGAGATTGAGCTAACATACAGGAAAACAGTCAATAAAGATTTTTCTTTTTTGTTGAAAGCAAACTATGCATACAATAAAAACACCGTTATTTATGCCGATGAAGTACAGTATGGAGAGGATTATGCCTATCGAAACCGTGTTACCGGATTTAGTATTGGACAACAATTCGGGTATAAGATAGACTACAGTAATGGAAACGGATACATTAACACGCAAGAGGAATTAGATAATCTGCCGAAATATGAAGTTGGAGGAACTCCACGTTTAGGTGATTTTATGTATGTAGACGTAAATGAGGATGGAGTGATCAATGACCGCGATATGGTACCCATAGGATATCCGAATGTCCCACGTGTTACTTATGGGCTATCGGGCTCCCTCAATTATAAGAATGTCGATTTTTCATTTCTTTTTACAGGTGTAGGACAAACTCACAGATATACCAGCGGATGGGGTGCAACAGAGTTTGCATTGGTCGGCTTTTATAGTGGATGGCATAAACACGCCTGGACTGCTGAAAGATATGCGAACGGAGAGAAAATCCTTTATCCCGCCCTGGGAATGGCGAGTGGTGTCAGCCAGAATCGCAATGATGTATTTATCATGGACCGCTCTTTTTTACGCTTAAAAACCGTAGAATTGGGATATAACATTCCGGATAAATGGTTAAATTCTGTTGGCATTGAAAGTATAAGAGCCTATGTAAATGGCAATAATCTACTTACTTTCAAAAAGTTGCCAATAGATACCGTGGATCCGGAACAACCCGCAACCCTGGTGTATCCTTTGACAAAGATGGTAAATTTTGGACTTAACATTACATTCTAATCAATAAAATAATAATATAAGATATGAAAAAATATCAACAATTAATATTTATCATATTGCCTTTAATCCTGAGTCTCAGTAATTGTACGGATGCTCTTGACATGGCTCCTGATGGGAACATGCAGATGGATGAAGTGCTTTCTGATCCGGATAAGGTGGAGGGGCTTTTAAACGGATGCTATAATAATATTCCTCAAAAAGGTTATAGTTATTGGTTTTTTGACGCTTTAGTGGTCGCCTCAAGCGATGACGGATATAATTCGGAGGAAGCACAAGGCATACCTTCCAGCGGTCTTTATGCTGATAATAACTCGGCAAGTTCACATAATATAAGGGATGCCCATGATGGACATGGAGGAGGAAATACGGATTACTGGACACGTTCCTGGCAGCAAATTCGTTTATGTACCCAATTTATTGAAGTAATAGACGAAGCAGCCGTGCACAATGAAACCAACAGGGGGCGTTTTAAAGCAGAAGCCCGCGTATTAAGGGCATTTTTCTATATGGAGTTAATTAAGTGGTTTGGCAAAGTACCGGTGTTGGAAGGAACCGTGCCTTTCGATGCTGATTTTTCCACCATGACGCGGTCATCAGTCTATGAAGTGGCGAATTTTATTGTTGCCGATTGTGATGCAGCCCTTTCGGAACCCAGTTTACCGTGGAGAATTGACAATGGCAATGATGCCATGCGGGTAACCAAAGCATTGGCTTTAGCGCTGAAAACGAAAGCGATGCTTTTTGCGGCCAGCCCTCTGCATAATGAAGGTCAAAACCATTGGGAAGAGGCCTATACTATAGCCAAAGACGCTGTTACGAGATTAAAGGCGAACGGTTATGAGTTATTCACCCAAACAACTCAAACCGCAGTGTACGGGGACGGACCTGCAGCGGCCTTCCGGCAGTTGGTCACTCAAAACGCCGATTATTCCGCCACGCCGCGCGATAGAGAGACTATTTTTCAGGTACGTGGAGGCGACGTGTTTGTTTGGCATATCGGTTATATTGGAAGTAATATGGCTAATACCTACAAATGCGGAGTTGCACCGACGCAGGAACTGGTCGATGCTTTTGAAACAATAAACGGGCAACCGGTGCTTAACCTAAGCAAACCCTATTTAGACGAAATGCACCTACAGCCTAATTACAATACTTCGAATACACAGTACGATCCTAACAATCCTTATGCTAACCGCGATCCCCGTTTTTACGAAACGGTGCTTCATAACGGCAGTACAATTATATTCGATAGTCGAGAAGTGGAGATTGAGACATTTACCGGCGGAGCGCATGCCCCCAGTTTCGATATAACAAACCGCAGCGCCTCAAGAACGGGATATTACCACAGCAAAATGGTTACACCCGGTGCAAGCGGCAATAGAGGAATCAATAATTCAAGATGGAAATATTACCGTCTGGGTGAAACTTTATTGGATTTAGCCGAAGCAGCAGCGGAAGCCAATCATTTAGAGGAAGCGAGGGCGGCAGCGAATGAAATACGCAGCCGTTCGGGAATGCCCAACCTGCCGGCAGGCTTATCCCAGCAAGAGCTTATTTTACGCATACGCAATGAACGTCGTGTAGAGTTGGCATGGGAAGAACAACGCTACTTTGATCTCAGGCGCTGGCAAAAGCCGGACGGCGACTTAAGCGAGACAAGCAAGTGGTTTACAGCAATGATCATCTCTAAACAAAGCGATGGTAGTTTTACCTACGCCCGACGGAATATCTCGACCAATCCGAGAGGTGGATGGCAAAACCGCGATTTGTTGCTTCCGCTGCCTTTAAATGAAGCAGCAACTCTTGAAGCTGTTACGGGAGAAAAATGGCAAAATCCAGGATGGTAACTTCAATAATGATAAATAAAATGGAGAAAAATATAAAATTCATAGTGTTATACATTATCTTTTTACTCATGGCCGTACCTTCATACGCGCAGGGAACAGATGATGAACCGAATCGGATTGTGAATGAATATAACCAACCGGTTCAGGGTGCAGTGATCAAGACGGAAGATGGTAAATTTACATCAAGAACGGCAAAAGACGGCACTTTTAATTTACCCTCCAAAATGGAGAGTCAATTTATTCTTGTCTCTGCAACCGGTTATCAAAATATCCGTATTCCGGTCGCTCAATTGATGTCTGACAGGAAAATCCAACTCTCTTTCGATCCACACAACATGGGAGGAGAAGTTAATTTCGGATACCACTCTTATAATAAGGAGTCGATTACCGGGGCTGTTTCTTCCGTCTCTGGGGACATATTGGATAAAACGCCATCCAATGTACTGTCCGACACCTATGAGGGGAAATTACCCGGTTTAATAGTTATGAATAACATTGCCGAACTGACTTTTTTCGGATACGGGAATTTCACCAAAATTATCCGGGGCATTTCTACTGTAAATGGATATAGCCCATTAGTAATCATTGATGGCGTAATTGCTCCGACCCAGTATATCGAGTTTATTTCTCCCAAAGAGATAGAGAATATATCGGTATTAAAGGATGCATCTGCCACGGCTGTATACGGTATTCAAGGATCAGCAGGAGTGATCGTCATCACTACAAAGAGAGGATATAGCGGTAAATTGAACGTTGAAGGCTATGCCGATTACTCATTCCAGCAGATGACCAGGCGTCCGCAATTTGTCAACTCCGGCCAATATGCAAGACTGCGCAATGAGGCGGGAGAACGGGATGGATTGGGTAAATATTCCCAATTTTCCGAGGAGGAAATTGGTCTGTTTGATGCCGGCGACGATCCCAGATACCCGAACAACAACTGGTTCGACCAGTATATCAAGAATTATGTGATGAGGCAACGTGTAGGTGTGAATGTGGGAGGCGGTACGGACAAGTTCCGTTACTATTCAAATTTAAGTTTTGTACATCAGGATGAACCCCTGATTATTACAAACGAACCCAATAGGAAGTATGATCCCACGCCCAATGTGAATATCGGTAACTTTCGTACAAATATGGATGTAAATTTCAATGACTACGTATCCGGTTATATGAGATTGACAGGAAATGTGAAACGGGAAATATTAGCAGGAGGAAATATGGGATGGACTATATACAACTATATTTTCCAGCAACCTCCTACGATGTACGGCCCGCTCTCACCCATCAATGAAGATGATCCGGATATGAGCGAACAGGTAGTAACGGTGGATGGGTTGGATAATCCCGTATATGGCGTATTGAACCGGTCTGGCTATCGCACTGTGATCGAGACAAATATCATAGCCCAAACAGGATTAAAGTTCGATTTGGATTTCCTCACGAAAGGGCTTTCTGTCAGTGGCGGTATGGCCTATCAAACCTACGTGCGAAACGAAACGGGGACTAATCAGAGTTATAGAAGACTTATACGAGAGGATGATTTTTCCACCTTAGATAATTTCATTCAATATAAAACATTTGAAAATACACCGTTAAGTTACGGTAAAGGTTCTACATTTTTCTATTATCTGAACTTTTTAGCGAGTGTGGATTATAACCGTCGTTTTGGAGACCACAGTATCAATGCTTCTGCCCATACCTATTATTTAAAGCAGGAAAAAGAATCGGCAGGCTCCGCCAATGATGTATTACCATATAAACGGCAAAACTTCGGCCTCTCCGCCCTGTATGGATATAAGGATCGATATTTCTTAAAAGCCGACATGGGATATTCCGGTTCGGAACAATTCCATCCCGACTACCGGTATACGCTTACTCCCGCTATTTCAGGCGCTTGGATCGCTTCCAGCGAAGACTTTTTTCAATCTCGATTGATCTCTTTACTAAAGCTTAAAGCGTCGTATGGTATCAGTGGCAATGACCAGCTTGGAGGAGCAAGATTCCTTTATCTGGATAATATTCGTTCGAATGGTTCGGAACAGGAAATCGGAAATCCGAAGCTGGAGGCTGAAAAAATCAAAAAGTTGAACGTGGGAATCAATCTGGGATTCTTAAACATGTTTACCATCGACGTTGATTATTTCTCCGATCATATAAATAATATGCTGATCAATAGCAGCTATAGGATACCTGAATATCAAGGGGTTCCTCTTTCATATTTTCCAAAACTGAATGAGGGTGAAATGGAAAATAAAGGATTTGAAGTGTCATTAGGGTTCAACAAACATTTCTCAAAAGATTTTTCACTTTTTGCCCAGGCAAACTTCATGCAGGCTAAAAACAAAGTGATTAGTATCAATGAGGCTCCACTGGGAGACGATTATGCATATCCATACCGCACCGAAGGCTTCTCCATTGGACAACCTTGGGGATACGAAATTGACCAGAGTAACGGTAACGGGATGTTCAATTCGGCTGAGGAACTTGCCAACTCAAAACTCAGTTACTCTTTTGGTACACCGCGAGTCGGGGATTTTATCTATAAAGATTTGAACAACGATGGAATTATCGATGAGAAAGATAAAGCTCCTATGGGATACAGCGGAATCCCCCAGCAGGAATATAGCTTGACAGGAGGATTCACATGGAAGAGCGTGGAATTTTCATTCCTCTTTCATGGCGTAAGAAAAAGGTCACAATTCTTAAGCGGTATGGGCGCTTATGAAAATCAAGGAAAAGGGATATTCAATGATATTCATTTGAATGCATGGACACCCGAACGGTATGCGGCCGGCGAAGAAATCAGTTTTCCCGCCCTTTCTCTGTCACCGTCGACAAACCATGTCGCCAATGATTTCTTTTTGAGTGATCGTTCTTACCTGCGCTTGCGCAATGTTACGCTGGCATATTCTTTACCTGACCGGATATCGGAAAAGATTCGTTCCGAAAGAATTAAAGTTATACTCAACATTCAAAATTTGTTCACACTCGACAATATGAAATCCAAGTATATTGATCCGGAAATTGGCAGTATAGCTACCTTCCAGCCTTATCGAGTTTTTAATATTGGCATTAGTGCAAACTTTTAATATTATAGATCATGAAGAAAAGTATTATTAAAATATGTATAATAGCTGTCAGTCTCTTTAGCATAAATTCTTGTGTTGATCTGGATTTGCCTTCGGACGGCAGATTAACGCTTAAAGATATATTCAACAGCTATCATCGTACAAGAAACTATTACGGCTCCTGCCGTTCCTATTTTCCTCAGGTTGGATTTATGTACCAAGGCCAGCGGACTCCTCTTGCCTCTTTCAGCGACGAAGCGCATGACGCGAGTGACGGTGTAAGCGGCGCTGTGTTCGACTGGTATAATAACCGCACCTCTTCCGCCAACAATCCTGTATCGGGAGCGTACTCCTGGGGACACTATTTTCAGGGAATCAGAAAATGTAACTCCTTTCTGGCAAATATCAATGATCCGGAAATGGCTACGGCGATAATCGACGAAGACGAAAAAAGCGGATGGATTGGCGAAGTGCACGTGTTAAGGGCATTTTACTACTTACAGTTGATCAAAAGGTATGGAGGCGTTCCGCTTATAAGTACACCCTATGAAGTTACCCATGATTTTTCCAATGATCGCCGCGCTACTTTCGAAGAGTGTGTAGACTTTATCATTGCCGATTGCGATGCTGCATTGGCGATCCCTGAAAGTGGAAAATCAGATATAGGCTTCCGCTGGGATATAAGTGACAATGAAAGGGGAACCATTACCCGCGCCTTCGCATATGCCGTTAAGTCGCAGGCAACGCTATATGCTGCAAGTCCGTTATGGTACACATCAGGAAGTAAGTATACCTGGGAAAAAGCTACAGAAGTTACCAAAGAAGCATTAGACCAATGCCTGACACACGGATTTGAGTTATTCAACATCACGCCGGCCGGAGATGTAGCACAGAATGCTTATGCCTATTATTTCATTTTCCGTTCCGATCCAAGTCGTTCTGTAGATAAAGAGACTATCTTCGAATCGACCAGTGCCAGAACGAATGTATGGAGATGGGCAGGCACACCCATCACCGGAGGTGCTGAAAAAGCAGGCGCAGGCCCTTCACAAGAATTAGTTGATGCGTATGGAATGCAAGCTACAGGAGAAATGCCTATCTTGGGATATAATGACGCTAATCGTCTGGATCCCATTATAAATACAGCATCCGGATATGATCCAAATAATCCCTATGAGGGCCGGGATCCGCGGTTCTATGCCTCTATATATTATAATAACTCTCCCAGATCGCTTTCCAGTGGTAATATAGAGAAAGATATTTTTCCCTTAAATTTTACCCCCACAATAAATAATATCTCGGTTTCAGAGAACAATGGTGAAATCACCCTGAAAAGTACCGGAAGCGATCCATGGATCCATACTACCACCCTGGGAAGACCATTAGGCGCTGCCGGGAAAAGGGTGATCAGTTTTCAATACAAAAGCAATATAAGAGCGACTAACGCCGAATTTTTCTTCTGTGTGGCAGGTGGTCCACAAGGAGGAAGGTCTTCGGGTGAAAACATTGTGATTGAACAAGCTTCCGAGTGGACAAGATTTGAATACGATCTCTCCACAGCAATATCCAGTTGGGGATTTGGCGTAGACGCAAGTGGCGGAAGAGAACCACAAGACCATTTTCTACGATTTGATATTACAGGCAATGCCGGATATGAAATAACTATCAAAGATTTTCAGATCGAAACCTTCACTCCTCCTCCCGCACCAACCCCGGTAGAAACTTTTGTCGGAGGAAACTGCGGCATCTCTGATGATATCACGCAGACCCGATTTACCCGTACCGGTTATTATCTGAGAAAATTCAATAACTATAAATCAAATGTGAATGTGGATGGTGACGGACTCATGAAAATTTTCAGATTGGCTGAACTATATCTAAATTTTGCCGAGGCTGCTTCAAATGCAGGAGGTCCGGATGTAGCAGTAACGGGCAAGGCAACAGGAGCAGGCGCACTTTCTGCAAGAGAGGCTGTAAATATTGTCAGGGCGCGTGCCGAAATGCCTCCTCTTCCGGCCGGACTATCCAATGAAGAATTTCAAATTCGATATCGCAACGAGCGGCAAGTAGAGTTCGCTTTTGAAGAGCACCGCTTCTTTGATGTTAGAAGATGGAAGATACTCAATGAGACCGACAAGTTCGTTACAGGTATGAGAATAACAAAAGAGGGAGATAATTATATCTACAATAGGATAAAACTGCAAGAACGCGGGACCAATACAGATAAATATCTGATATTCCCTATCAGCCGATCCGAGGTTTCAAAGATAGAATCCCTCACCGGTGATGACTGGCAGAATCCCGGTTGGTAATACTCGCTTTATCTAACATTTTATATCAGAACTTCGTTGATCCTTAATACAATAGCGTAAGTCTTCGAAGTTCTGATTTTTTCATTTACACTTAATTCTAAGAAAATGTATAGAAAGTATCTTTATTTATTACTCATATATTTGAGTTCAGGATGGTCTGTTGCATGCGTCGGTAGAGATACTACCCCAACCCCTCCTTATGTAATTCCTTCCCACAAAGACACTTCTATGGTGTACATTCAAAATGACCGCCTAAAACTTGGTGTGGATATAACCCTGGGAGGCGCTGTCACTTATCTCTCCGATAAAGCCAACGGAGGTAACAACATGATCAACAGTTTCGACTGGGGTCGACAGATACAAATGTCTTATTATAGCGGACCATGGCCATATATTGGCCCAAATGGCGAAAGGCCTACGCCTGAATGGGAAGGGTTAGGCTGGAATCCAATTCAATCGGGAGATGCAGGAGGTCACCGCTCAAAGGTAATTTCCTATGAAAAACGGGGAGATAATGCTATTTTTGTCAGAAGTATCCCGATGCAATGGCCCCATAAAACGGGTGTTGCAGGTGAATGTGTGTTTGAAAGCCTTTATACACTGAAAGATAATGTTTTCACAATGGAGGCTACCCTCGTGAACAACAGGGAGGATAAAACTCAGTATCAAGCCGCTGGACAGGAGATGCCGGCAGTTTACACAAACGGCCCCTGGTATAAACTGGTGGCCTATCTAGGAGATCAACCTTTCACTGATGAACCTGTAACTGTTATTGTCGACAAAAACGATAAGAAAGGATGGCCTTGGGTACATTTTTATACTCCCGAAAATTGGGCTGCATTACTGGATGACAACGGGTATGGAATAGGAGTATTTCAACCCGAAGTAATGGACTTCAACGGAGGATTCCACCCCAACGATGTATTCAAAGGATATGGCGGAGAAAAAGATGGCCAAACAGGACATATTGCACCGGTCGGACGACAGATTATTGACCACAACATCCGTTGGAGTTATAAAACATCATTCATTCTGGGCACCTTGGATGATATCCGATCGTATGCAAAGGAAAATCGGGTAGCCGAACAGAATTCCGAATGGAGTTTTGAAAACTCACGCCGCAATTGGTATTATCAAGGGAAAATAAAAGATACGGGATTCCCTATTGAAGGCGGACTAAATATACAATTCGAAAAAGATGCAGTACTGGTAGGCCCTCCAACATTTTGGCAGGCTTCCGAATCGCCATTTCTGGAAATTGAAGGTGAGTTCACCTCGGCAACGGATAGAGAACTGGAATTAGTTATTGAAATTCAACCAGTCAGTAAATCGGATTTTACGGATTGGCTGAACTGGAGCGAAGGAGAATCCAGTGTTGAAAGAGAGAGAGAACTGAAAGCAGCCCTCTTTCCAACGAAACCTACTCTAACAGTCAAACAAACCATTGTTTCGGATGGTCATCCTCATAAACATAAAATTGACTTATCTAACGTGTCCGGTTACCAGAATGCAATGAAAAATATTAAAATTTCATTTTCAGATGCAGGTAGGGCTAACATTACAAGGATATATTTGGGAAAATAGCGTATGATTTTCAAAAAATAGTAACGTTTATCTTTAATATTTTATTATAGCGTTCTTTTACATATCTTTGCGATATTAAAACAGGAGAATTGCAAAATGAAATACGACAAAGTCCAAAAAAATCCGAGCCGGTTATTACCTTTAATAGGTTTTACAATAGAGAAATTCTAAGCCTTTGTTCCGGAATTTGAACATCACCGGAACGAATATCACAGTTGCTTCGCGCTCAAGGGAAAACCCCTGTAGAGAATACCGTAAGTATTACATCAAGTGGAATAAGATAACCATTTAAGGTATCAATAAATTTATACAGGGTTAGGAACAATTAATGAAATTGATTATGAATACATTAAAAATTTTCTTTTTGATATGTATGTTGGGATGCTTTTATGGAATGGGATCATCCGTTCAGGCACAGTCAATTATACTTACCAGTGATCAACAACTGAAAAATCTGACTGATCCGGACAAGGAAATGGATCTCTCTCTCGGCTATAACAAGTACATCCGAAGCCTGAGACAGATCTGCGAGGAAGGGAGCAGGCATGGTTCTAAACAGCTCATTATCGCGTTCGATGAATTTTTCCGGCAATACCGCAACGATACAGGCGCCAAAAGAGAACTGATGCCCGATATGGACGAATATGTAGATAATATTAAGATTATCAGTAATTTCGTCAAACAATACGATATGGGTATTTGTCTAAGCCTGCTGAGTCCGTTGGAACTGGGTCCCGCCTACAAAAAACAGACTGGGAACAGTGGGCGTTGGCTGGCCTACAAAGTAGGATTCAGGGATGCCAAGAGCGGTAAGTTCCACCTTCCTATATGGCATCAACTCTATTGGAACAACAACAAGGGCAAATCGCCGGTAAAGTTGAAAAGTGTCAAGGCATACGCTTTTAAAGAAAGTGGTGGTTTTATGCCCTACCGGGTGGTAAAACCGGAGGATATTGTAGCGTTAAAGCAGATTAAATACGAAGCAACCGACACGATGAATTACCAGGCACAGGGAATCGGACAAAGTATCGAAATGCGATTATTGCAGGTTTCAGGCGAAGAACCTGAGGTGGAAGGATACGACCGTGTCATGGTCATGCTTGAATATGAAACCCAGGAAATGGATTATTTTAATGCCGACGCACCGGCTTTCCTCGAAACGCTGATAGAAAAATATCACGATAAAGGTGTGAACCTTACCGAACTTTACTCCGATGAGATGCATATTCAGCAAGACTGGAGCTATTTCAGCCACCATGAGAACGGACAGTTCAACTCACTTTATCTCACTGAAAGTATGGCTAATGCTTACACTCGTAAGTATGGACAACCGTTTGATGACAAATACCTGTTGTACTTCGCGTATGGTGCACCGAATTATGAACCGTTTGCCCATTCGGTACTCAATATCCAGTACGTAATGGGGTCTGCACCAGAAGATATCCACAAAACGTATCTATTGCGCGATCATTATTACAAGCTATTGAACAATGGGGTTGTCGATCTTTTTAATAATGCGAAAAAATATGCCGAATCGCTATTCGGGCGGGAGTTGAAGACGGGTGCGCATGCATCATGGGCGGAAAGTCCTACTATCGACTTGTGGAATACGGAAAAATTGTCCCCGATACCCGCCCAGTATGAATATACCTCCAACTTTGTGTGGAGCAATACAGTCCATCAGGCAGCTGCTGCTTGCTACGATTATTTCAAATGGGGTGAATACCTGCAACCAACCGGAAACGACTTCGCTGAATGTGGCTGGAGTGACCGCAACTATTACGGTGCTGCTATGGCTACCTCCATCGGGGTGATCAATAAGTACACCAACGCATACGCGGCCGCATGGGGTTTTCCAACGGAAGCGCTGGAACGCCGTATGGCAATCAATTACGCTTTTGGCGCCCAACCACCCAGAGATATATCGATGATTACCGGAAATGTCCACCGTGATATAGACGTACTGACGCTCTATCCCCTAAGTCTGGTAGCTGTTGAAGAGCGTTACGGTAGCTGGATTACACAGTATGGCTACACCAACTACCTTACCGCTCAAAAATTAATGGAGATGGGCGAAGTATTGGCGGATGGCAAACTAAAAGTAAAAGACAAAACCTACGGTACGTTGGTCGTCCTGTTTGAACCGTTGCCGGAAAAAGGACTTCTCGATATGCTGGAGTCGTTCATGAAAAATGGAGGCAAAGTGTTTTGGTTCGGTACCCCTCCCTTGCTCGACTCGGAAGGAAATTACTGTTCGGAACAATGGCAGAAACTGGCGGGAGTTCGTTACCGGCACGACGAATATATGGGAGAGATTGCAACAGGTAAAAAGATTATTTTCAGTGGAAGTTTCTCTGCTGTACCGCCGCAGACTATACTGACCGATTTCCTCGTAGACCGGATCTATCCGGCAGAAACCAATGACAATGAGGTTATAGCACAATGCGATGGAAAAATTGTCGGAGTAAAAACCAATCATGAAAAAGGAACATTTTACTATCTCGGATTCCGTCCGCGTGATGATCAATCGCAGAGCCTTGGTTATGAAACCCGTACATTATTCGAACTACTTTATGCAGCCGATGCTTATCCTGCCACCGGACGCTTGAAAGATGTCAACGATAATCCTTCCGTAGTATCACGTACATCGGATTACTTCGTGACCGCTTTCCCCAATAAGACAACGATGGTAGTCCGCCATTACCGTACACATAGAGAGAATTGGCATAGCGGATTTTCCCGTGATGCCGAAAGAGACGCACAAGCGCTGGCAGTTAATCCACTGCCGACCGATACCATTGATCTTAACAATACGGCTATCAATGGACATCGGATCACATATAACGGAAAACTTTCGATGGCATTCAGGACAGGTGATGACAACCGCTTGACAGCCTTTATCGGGAATAACTGTAAAGGTATCACTATCGACGGTCGTAAATATACCTTTGCCGAACAACCACTGGCAAAAGTTGTTTTCATTCCTGAGATAACCGAACAGGGTACTGTTTATCAAATACAGATACAGGGAACAGGACGTGTGACATTACCCATTGCCACCGGTAAAAAAGCGCCAGTGGTAAAAGCAGGAGAACAGATCATTCCGTCGGAAATAAACGGACAATTGCTGTTGCTCGATATCGATGCTTCTATTTCAGGCAAATGGCTCCGTGTAACACTCTGACATAATTATTCTTGAGCTATATTCCATAACGGATTTTAGTATAAAATAAAAACAAAATTGAAATACAACACACAAATAACTAAATAATTACTGTCATGAATGGAATGGTAAAATATTTATTACTCTTTTTTGCCTGTACGGGTTCCTTTATGACCGTCGACGGGCAGAACAGATCCGTGAAAGACCTGCTTGC
>JAIRRS010000052.1 GCA_031255855.1 Tannerellaceae bacterium
AAGAGTTAAGCAAAATTGCTTAACTCTTTCTCTTTTAAACCTACAACAAATCTAAAACATTTTCTTTTGCTCGGCATGTCCGCTATTTGTCCGATTTTTTTTGGGAAAGTCGATGAAAAAAAAAGTTTAACGCTATAGGCAAGTGGCGGCAAATGTATATGCCGCCACTTGCTAATTCTCCATATATGTTGCCGGATTTATTTCACTCTCTTGAAGTGAATAGCTGTACCTCCGGCTGACGCCAAGTTCAATTTCAATTTTGATTTCGAATTAACTCTTGATGTTTTGATATTAATTTGTTTAGGCATTTTCTCCGATTCGGATGTGTCCGCATATATTTCTGCCAGATAGTTGCCTTCACCTAGAAAGTCGAGAGACAAATCAAACTCTCTTCTCGTCCAGTTTGTCATAGCGCCTAAATACCAATCGTCGCCTCTCTTTCTCGCAATGGTGATGTATTCTCCGGGATATCCGTTCAGTACTCTTGTCTCATCCCATGAAGCGGGGACTTTCTTTATGAACTCAAAAGAGGGGTCGTTCCGATATCTTTCCGGCCAATCGGAAACCATCTGGAAAGGAGACTCATATACGACATATATCGCCAAATGATGCGCACGTGTACCCATGACCATTGGAGATTGCATTCTGGAAATGAATTCTTCACGCGTTACATTGTCAAATCCTCCCGGAGTATAGTCTGTTAATCCTCCTATCATGCGGGTAAATGGTATTATTAATCTGTTTTCCGGATTATCCCGTCCTCCTGCTTTAGATTGTTCCATTCCTATAATTGCCTCATATCCTACAATGTTAGGATATGCACGTTGGATCCCCCATGGTTTTGAGCAACCATGAAAATCAATCATCAACTTATGCTTAGCCGCTTTCTCCGCTACACGGTAATAAAAATCAATACCTGCCTGGTCGTCCCGTTCAATAAAATCAATCTTAACGCCGGACACTCCCCATTGTTCATAAATCGGGAACGCCGCATCCAACTGATTCCAGACATTACGGGAATGAGCCCATACAAAGACCCTTACTCCTTTTTCTTTCGCATAAGCAACTACTTCAGGAACATTTAGTGTTTCCCGGTAGGTATAAATATTCCCGGCGCTCCAACCTGCGTCAATTGTCATATATTTTAATCCGCTTTCCGCGGCAAAATCAACGTAATACTTCATTGTCTCAGTAGTAAAAGCCTTTTCTCCTTCTTTATTGAGGCTTCCATTCCACCAATCCCATGCTGATTTTCCGGATTGAATCCATGAAGTGTCACTGATTCTGCATTCCGGATTCAAGTTAGTTAGAATATTTGTCTCTACAAAACGTCCGGGATAGGAAGCAGCCATGATGACCCGCCAAGCTGTTTTGTGGGGTAATGTTCCCACAACTGCTACTTCCGGCCGAGTCAGGCTGGGGGCAATAACCGATTCAAACCAATATCCAGTCCATGAACCTGAAGGGTTCATAAGATACATTCCAGCATTATTTTCCAAATCAGCCTCCGATATGGCAGCCCAACCTACTCCCGGCATTTCCATTACCAATGGCAAACCGACAAGGTATCTGCTGGCTACTCCCCCCTGATTTGCCAATCCTGTTGCCGGAACTTTATGAAATTCACTTTCATATCCCGAGCGAAAATTAGGTAATACCTGCGCATAAGTCATTGCGTCTTGAGGCAAACGAAATTCTGTCTTTTCACTTATCAGACGATATTGCAAAAGAGAGGTTTGTTCAGGTACAATATACCGGAACGCGACAGCGTCATTATAAGCCCGCGCCTCAATCTGCATCTTCCTGTTTCCACGTTCTTCGGAAATATCCAAAAGAACAGATCTGTATTTATCCGCTACTGCGCTTGTTCTTCCTGTCAGAAGCGAATAGCGGTCTTCTCCTTCCGAAAACTCACTTTTGGATATAATGACATTATAGCCCAATACACGACTGCCTTCCAGTTCAAGCCCCATGCCTGATTGAATAATAAATGGCTTGTTGTTGTATTTAACCTCATACACTAAGTTATATTCCGGTGTGGATTGAGACCTGTTTGCCTGAGAAGCCGGACGAGGAGGAGCCGCGGTGCGGAAAATAATACTCAAATTTCCATCCGGAGACGACAACACGACATCAGAACTCTGCCCCCAAGCGGGAAGAGTCAATAAAATTGCACTTAAAAGGACAAAAAATACACCCTTGCGTTTCATACTGATTTTTATTAATTAGTTAATAACCCGGATTATTATTCCAACCTGCCACCGCGCAATCTTTTTCAGGAATAGCAAACAATTCATGCTTTCCTTCCTGAAACAGAGTACCCTTATCGTCATTCTTGTCAGATTCCGTATTGATGTTCATGTTAAATTGCACAAATTCAGTCAATACCTGTTTGGCTATTCCCCAACGACAAATATCCCAAAAACGAGTCTGTTCCATCGCTAATTCAATTCTTCTTTCATGACGGATAGCATTTGTTATTTCAGCCTTATTCGTAGTAGTTACCTGAGGTAGTACAGAAGAATCGTCACTCAAATTCCTTGCTCGCGCGCGTACCTGCTCTAAAGCCCATAGGGCCGTTTGCATGTCGCCCGTTTCAACGGCGGCTTCAGCATACATTAACAACAAATCCGCATATCGATAGATCCGAAGATTATAATTTGATTGTCCCCATTCACTGCTCATTCGTTTTGCTTTGGGTATATAATGCTTGTAAGAGGTTCGTTGCGGAGGTAGAACATTTTCCATGCTATAAGGCATTCCTTCTATTATATCACCTTCTTCAATAATAGTGAGTTTTTTCCGCGGGTCGCCTGGCTCAAAAGCTTGTAATAAACTTGTGGAAGGCAAATTGTATCCCCAGCCATTGTCGGCCCGGCTTCTCATCAATGTCGGCAATCCAGCGCCTTCGCTGTACACTTGAGAACCGTCTTCCTGTATTTCGAAAATAGACTCAATGTTATTTTCATTGTCTACGTCCCAATTGCTCAGAAAATCTTTTTCCAAAGCATATTTACCTTCCGATACAACTGTTTTAAAAGTATTATAGGCTTCCTGGTATTTTTTCTGATATAAATATGCTTTCCCAAGGAATCCTAATGCCGCGCCGCGAGTGGCTCGCCCAATATCCGCACCCTCATATTCATCTCTTTGAGGTAAAACAGCGGCAGCTTCTGCCAAATCTTTCTCGATAATTTCACTATAAATGATCGATTTATTTTCACGTGGAAGTTTAGCTTCTGCCGGAGTTATTGGTTCCGTGATTTTAGGAAGATCTCCAAATTGCTTCACTATTTCAAAATATTGGTACGCCCTGAGAAATTTGGCTTCAGCAATCAGACGTTCCTTCAAATCGGCATCCATCTCTATCGTCGGTATTACCTTCAAGGCGTTATTACAACGATAGACGCCCATCCATCTTATCCGCCATATATATTCGATAAATTTATTATTCGTACCGGCAAAGAAATACATAACTTCCAAGGCTTCGCCCTGGTCGCTGGCATTTTCGCCCCCTTTCCAACTATCGTCTGAACACCAGTCTCCAAACATGAGTGGAAAATCAATATTCCAATTATTGCCATGAATAGCGTTATAGCATCCTGTAACCAACATAACCGCGTCATCTCCTGTTTTATAGGCTTCGTTTGTCAAAACGCCTTTAACAGGAATGTCGATAAAGCTCTCACAACTGCATAAGAAAACGGAGAAACAAATGATTGCAGTTCTGAAAATGTTTATATATGTTTTCATAAATCGTATATTTACATTTTGTTAATTATATCATATTCTTTTTCTCAAAAAGATACATTCACCCCCAATAAGAACGAGCGAGCATTCGGATAGTTCCCATAGTCAATCCCTAAAGTGGTTACCGAAGAAGATGAAGTTTCCGGTTCAAATCCATCATACCTCGTAATTGTAAACAAATTCTGCGCCGCTATATATAACCGCAAATTATTCACGCCCAATTTGCCTATCATGTCTTTCCCAAAGGTGTATCCAATCTGAAGATTTCTTAGCCTCAAGTACGAACCATTCTGAAGCATATAATCAGAGAATTTTTGATAATTACCATTTTCATCCCGGGATGAAAGACGTGTATGAGTGGCTGTTGGATTGGAGGCTCTCCACGCTTTATCGTAGAGTCCTGTCAGGGAGTTATAAACATCTTTGCCCGAATTATAAAACACGCTGGATGCATCCATAATATCTGTACCCACTAAAGCATAGAGATAAATCTTCATATCAAATCCTTTGTATTCCAGATTCAGATTAAGGCCGGCGGTAAAATCAGGCAACGGATCGCCAATCCATTCTTTGTCTGCATCTGTTATTTGTCCGTCTTCCGTTTTGTCTACAAATCTCAAGTCTCCAGGTTTGGCATTCGGCTGGATTAAAACACCCTCTTTAGAATGAGCCTTGACCTCTTCTTCCGATTTGAAAATACCATTTGTTCTATATCCCCAAAAACGCGCAATGGATGAATTTACCGCAGAACGGGTAATATCTCCCACTGTCCGGATGTTGCCTCCCGATATGAATTCCACATCTCCTAATTCTGTTATTTCATTTTTTACGAAAGCAATATTACCTCCAACCCGATAATTAAGCGCGTGTATTTTCCCCCGGTATTCCAAGGATAATTCCAAACCTTCATTCTGAAGACTGCCCACATTGTCCCAAATCCCGGCGCTCAAATTTGTGGCATTTGAATATAAGCCGGTATAAGCAGGAACAGGGTTCCTCAATAACATATCTTTGGTCTTACGACGATATATATCAAGAGTCCATGTCAATGTGTTATTCCAAAAACCGCCATCCAATCCGATGCTGATATCTTCTGTTGTTTCCCATTTGACCCCAGGATTGCCCGGATAGTAAGTGGCAAACCCTGGGATGAGAGATCCGCCAAATGGATAGCGGTACGTGTTACGCACTTGGTCTAAATAAGCATAGTTTGAGATGTTTTGATTTCCTATCTGTCCGTATCCTAATCTCAACTTCAAATAATCTATCGCAATGTTTTTCGGGAAAAAATCTTCGTTGGAAACGACCCAAGCTCCTGATACGGATGGGAAAAATCCCCATTTGTTTCCTTTGGCGAAACGTGAAGATCCGTCCGCCCTGAAATTGGCGGTGACGATGTATTTGTCCATAAAGCTGTAATTGATACGTCCTAAATAGGATATCATCGCTCTTTCAGAGAAACTTCCATCTACATTGTTGTTTTGTGTGCCCAATTGTATATATTGCAATTCGGAAGCATTGCCGGGAGTATTTGTACGAGAACCTGACAATCCTTCAGACTTGTTATATTCCATGGTATACCCCAACAAGGCGCCCAACCGATGTACATCATTAAACGTTTTTTGGTAATTCAACGTATTTTCCCATACATATCCAAACCTCATATCGCTATAATTCTCAATTTTGTTGTCGTCAGTCTTTTCACTGGGATTGATATAGTAATCAGGGGAAAAGACCTTCCTTTTATTTTCCCTGTAATCTATTCCAATAGTCGTTTTAAAAGAAAGCTCTTTTGTGAAATCAAGTTTTACCCCTGCATTAAAAATAATTGAATATGTCTTTGCATTGTTGAACGATCGAGCCATTACTCCCATTGGATTTCCAATCATTGTGTACTTTGACCGGGCATAATTGCTATAGGGATTACTCACCCATTCCGATTCGGGCTTCATGACTTCTGTAATCGGGTCGATCAGGAAGGCGTTGAACAAAATACCTCCGTATTGATCTTTTTCTCCGGAAATTGAATTTCTGTCAATATGACCGGCTATTACATTGAAATTTAACGTTGCCACTTTGTTTGGCTTTACAACAGCATTCATCCTTGCCGTATATCTTTCATAATCAGATGATTTTATAATACCTTCCTGATTATAGTAACTCAATCCTGCCGAAATGGAATTGGTGTTGTTTCCTCCGGTGACATTTAAATTATAATTTTGCACAATGGCAGAGCTATTGGATATCTCATCAATCCAGTCTGTTCCTTTTCCTTTTATTGAATTAAGATCAATACGTCCTTCCACATTAGACGCTTCCCTCGCTTCATTATATATCATTGCAAATTCTGTGGCATCAGCCATGTCTAATTTATGGATTAAATCTTGAACTCCGAAAGAACCATCAAAGTTGATTATGTACTTACCGTTTGCTTGTTGTCCCGATTTTGTTGTGATCAAAACCACTCCATTCGATCCTCTTGAACCATATATGGCAGATGATGTTGCATCTTTAAGGATTTCCATTCGCTCGATATCATTGGGACTTACAAATTCCAATGAATTGACAGGCATACCGTCAACGACAAACAATGGGGTGTTATCATTTAACGTGCCAATACCCCTGATTCGTATGTCCAATTCACCTCCTGGAGAAGCGCTGTTTGTTGACACCTCAACACCCGGCGCTATACCTTGCAAGGCCGACGCTATGTCCGGACGCGCCGAAACAGCCATATCTTCCGCTTTTACTGAAGTAACCGAACTTGTCAAATCGGATTTTCGCACACTACCATAACCCACTACAACTACTTCTTCCAATGCTTTTGTGTCTTCCCTGAGGGTTATTTTCAGATTTGAAAGATTTCCTGTCGCCACCTCTGTTGCCATGAAGCCGATATAAGAAATTGTCAAAACTGCCTGTTGGTTTACAGTTAATTGAAACCAACCATTCACGTCTGTGATGGTTCCATTCGTTGTCCCTTTCTCCAGTACATTGGCTCCGATAACGGGTTCGCCGTTTGTATCGGTTACCGTTCCTGTTATTTGTCTACTGTTCTGTTGTGTAACCGATTCGTCCCTTTTCGACAGCACGATATGCGTCCCTTCCATGCTGTAATTGATATCTGCCCCTTTAAACAGACTTTCAAGAACGCTTGATACGGGTTTCGTTCTGACCTTTACGGATACTTTACGATTTACATCTACTTGATTGTTATAAATGAAAAGATAATCGGTCTGCTTTTCTATTTCATTTAAAATATCATCTAAGGGTGCATTGATTTTGTTAATGCTAACCCTGGCATTCTGGGAATGTGTGTTATCGGCGTAAGTAAAAAACACACAAATCATTAATAGAAATGTGGTCAATCGCATAATTCTAAAGAGTTGTTTTAATCGCGGATTTTTCAGATAATATCTGTCCGGCAAAGATTTATTTTCCATATCTTTGTATTGTTTTGAAAGTTAATACAGTTTATTTTATGAATTGTGTTAATAGATGCCGGTAAGTGGTGGTACTCTTGCCGGCTTTTTTGTTAGCTCATTATTTAACCATAGGCAATTTTTTTTAAGATCAACAATAAGATATAAAGTAACTAATTTCCCTTTTTTATTTAATATGAATTATTTGATTTTCATCATCGCGTGTATATATAAAGTAAATGTCTTTTTGCAATACATGTAAGGCATAATCTATTCCGTCGGTATACCTGAATTTTCCGGTATAATTATATTTCTGCACTTCCAGGTTTTCCACTTTTATTGTAACTCCATAGTATTTTTCAAAATCTTTCATGATAGAAATAAACGGTTCGTTTTTGAAACATATCAAGCCTTCTATCCAACGATATACCGTATAATCGACCACCCTTTCTACGGTGAGTTTTCCATCTTTCAGTATGGCTTTATTATCAGGAGTTAAGAAAAGGCTTTCATCAGCCGAAGTGACCTTCACGCTTCCCCGCATCAAAGTTGTCTCAAATTCTTCTTTTTCGGCATACGCTTCAACGTTGAAGTCTGTTCCCAACACTTCGACCTCTCCTTTAGCCGTTTTTACGATAAAGGGTTGCTTTTTGTTTTTCGTTACTTCAAAATAGGCTTCGCCATCCAATTCTATCGTCCGTTCTTTTTTGTTGAACGTTACCGGATATTTCAATGTTGTACGGGCATTCAGCCATACATTTGTCCCATCGGGCAAGGTGAGGTTTACACGCTGGCCGGAAGGGACATGGATCGTCTGCATGGCGATCGGTTCGTGAACGCTCTGGTACTGGGTGTAAAAATACCCCACGACAACCGTTAGAAAAATAACAGAGGCGATTTTTAGCATTTCGCGAAAGAACCTCTTCGAATAGTCCAGCTTTTGAACAGTACGTCTGTTGCTCGCCAATAATGTCATGGCGTCAAACATCTTGCGTTCTTTGAAGAAAAGGGATTTGTTTTCAGGAGAAGTTTCCATCCATTCCCTGACTTGCTTTCCTTCCTCTAAAGAGGCTGTCCCCTCAAAAAAATTGTATAATCGTTCTTTCTCCATTCTCTTTTGTCACAAAATCTCTAGTTATAGAGAGTAACAGTTCAGAAAGAATCTCCCCTAGTAATGAGACAATAAATTATTCAGAAATTGTTTGATTTTTTTAGAAAGTAATAGAACATAGCGCTACTGACCAACAAAAACATAAACTCACAAAAAAATAAAACTGTCTGTTTGTCAAATGAATAGGTATTGTTTAAATTCATCTGCCTGTTCCCCCGTTTTCATTTGGATGATTCTCCAAAATCATCCAAATGCTTTTCTAAATTCATCCAGATGTTGCCTCCAACTTATCCAGATGAATTTTTAACTCCTCATAAAAATAAATATATAAATACCGGAAGGTAGTCTTTCAAATGGTGGCGCAACAATTTAAGGGCTTTTGAAATATGAAATTCCACCCCTTTTTCCGTCAGATTCAATTGAGTGGCAATTTCTTTGTACGACTTGTTCTGATAGCGGCTCATCATAAATATTTCGCGGGTTCTTACCGGCATGGCCTCCAGGGTATTTTGCACAATCTCCATGGCTTCGGCCGAGAATAATTCCGTCGGGTTACAAGCTTCCAAGGTGGATATTCGTGTCTGCAACTCCCAGGCAGCCTGGTCTTTTATGCGGCCGGCAGCCTGCTCCCTTACCTGTATATGCTGAAGGTAGTTCAAGCATTTGTTCTTAATAATGGTAAGAATATAAGCCGGCACATTGGATTCTTGTTTAAACGAATGCCTATTTTCCCAATAGTGCATAAAAGCTTCCATTGCGAAATCTTCGGCCACAGCCACATCTCTCACATACGAGTGGGCAAAGCGGATAAACCTACCTTGATAATCCGCAAATAATTGATTAAACGCTTCTGCATCAGTCATGCTTGTACACCTGTTTTAACTCAACGATGTAAATATAAAGAATAATAACGTAAATATAAAAAATAAGTAAGATTCCCTGAATCCGCAAGCAACAAATTCGGTTGATTCAGAAAAAATGCATCCGGCTCGTTTGGCTCAAGCCTGTTTCGTTTTACTTCCCCAAAAAGGAGTTTTTATAAAAACAAACGAACATCTTAATCATCCACGCAAATTACTTACAACCAGACTGTTGCCTGTCAGACTGGAGAGGCCGCAATTGTTAAATTCTTCGATAATGAAAGAAATTCCCACAAAAGAAGTGATCGTTTGTAATTGTTTTTGTAATTTCATCACGCAAGACCTTGTTTTTTGGTAGGCATAAAAAACAAGTGAAATGTCGCGAGGAGATCAACTTATATCCATCAATGATATCTCTATCAAAAGCTTAATATTATCTTTTGTTTAAGAACTTTCAGTACAAATATGGCTATTACATCATTCAGTGAACTGTACACACAACATTATAAAAGTTCTTTTTTGTTTGTCAAATCATATGTGCGGGATGATATGGCATCAGAAGATATTGTATCTGAATCACTGATAAACCTCTGGCAAACAATCAAAAGAGAAAATGTGGAACATCCTCATGGATTACTCTTGAAAATATTGAAAAATAATGCATTGAATTATCTCAAGCATCAAGATGTAAAACAAACGGCCATGGATTCCATATCATCCAAAATGAGACGTGATTTAGATTACCGCATCACAACACTCGAAGCTTGTGACCCGGAAGAGATATTCTCTGCCGAAATAAACGAAATCGTAGAAAAAACATTAGCTTCTCTTCCGGAACAAACACGCCGCGTCTTTGAAATGAGCCGGTACGAACATCTTTCTGTAAAAGAAATTGCCTGCAAATTATCCATGAACCCCAAAAGTGTGGAATACCATATAACCAAATCATTAAAAGTACTTCGCATTGCCTTAAAAGAATATCTTCCATCCTTCTGCTTATTATTTGGCTTGTGATTTTCTTTTGTTTTTAGGGATTTTAAAAGTTGTGTTGTCTAATAACATAGACAGATATTATAGACTTAAATCAAATGGACAAAGAATTGTTACAACGGTATGTTGAAGGTAATGTTACCATAGAAGAAATTGGAACTGTAGTAGACTGGCTAGACGCAAGCGAAGAAAATGTACGCGAATTTATGGCTTTGCATAAGTTATACGATATTTCTCTATTGAATAAACAAGCATATAAACAGGCCACTTCTGCTTCCAAACAAACAATCCCCTTCAAAAAAATGGCATACGAACTATTGAAAATCGCCGCTATTTTCCTGATTTTATGGATTGGCATGCAATGGTTCTACAACAGACCGGAAGAAGAAAACGTAATGGCGTATCAAACGTTATCCGTACCTGCCGGTCAACGAGCTGAATTAACACTCCCGGACAATACCAAAGTTTGGTTAAATGCAAAAAGTAAACTTACCTACCCTACTAACTTTGAGAAAGGTAGCCGTAAAGTAGAATTGGATGGAGAAGCATTTTTCGATATTACATATTTGGAGAAGCAACCCTTTATCGTACAGACGGATAAAATGAGTATAGAAGTATTAGGAACCGAATTTAATGTTGTTGATTATACCGACCACAACATATCCGATGTATCCTTATTAAAAGGAAGCGTCAAACTAAAAGCCAATGGTGTTTCACAGGAATATATATTAAAGGTGAATGAAAAAGTACAACTTAAAGATGGTAAATTGCATACATCAGCAATAGTCGATTTGGATTATTATAAATGGAAAGAAGGACTCTTATGTTTTAATAACGAAACAGTAGGTGATATAATAAAAAAACTACAATTGTATTTTGACATCAAAATCGATGTAAAAAGACAAGAACTTCTAAAGTTTCGATATACAGGGAAATTCCGTACCAAAGACGGAGTGGAACAAGTACTAAAGGTACTTCAATTAGAGCACAAATTTTCTTACGTAAAAAACAGTGAACTGAATACAATAACCATTAAATAGAATGCCTATGTAAAAAAACAATTATTAAAAAACACTGGCCGGATTATGCCCTACATAACCCGGCCATAAAAACGTCAGTAAAACTGACCATTTTTTCAATTCAATAAGTACTCACTTAAAGAACTATACAAAGTTATGAAAAAAAAACATATAGGGGCTACATATACCCTATTATTATCAGATGTAAAACGAATTTGCAGAGTTATGAAACTAACCTTAGTCATACTATCCATATGTATATCGGCGGTTTTTTCAGCGAATGTAAACTCTCAAACTACCCGCGTTAATATCGACGCTGTTAATATAGAAGCAAAAGAAATTATCAGACAAATTGAAGAGCAAACTGATTATCTTTTCGTTTATAATCACGAAAAAGTCAATTTATTTGAAAAAAAATCAGTACAAGCATCGAATATATCTGTTGCCGAAGTATTGACAAAAATGTTTGAAAATACAGATGTCATCTACGCTATGGAAGGTAATAATATTCTGTTAATGAAAAGGAATGAAGTATTCGAACATCAACAAAACACCAGAAGAATTACCGGAACAGTTGTCGGCGAAAACGGAGAAGCAATTATCGGAGCAAACATTATTGAAAAAGGTACTACTAATGGTGTTGCTGCTGATGTTAATGGAAATTTCTTAATAATGGTATCAAATAATGCAATACTTCAAATTTCTTATATCGGCTATATTACTCAAGAAGTCAATATAAAAGGACAGGATCAAATCAAGATAACCCTGAAAGAGCATACCGAAGTATTAAATGAAGTAGTAGTAGTAGGCTACGGAATACAACGCAAAGGCGACGTAGCAAGCGCTATCTCAAGTGTAAAATCAAAAGATTTCATTAAAGTATCCTCTCCCGATGCCGCACAAATGGTTCGTGGACAAATTGCCGGTTTAGCAGTGATCCAACCAGATGCAAACCCCTTGTCTACCTCTCAATTATCCCTGCGCGGTATTACAACTTTGAGATCAAGCGCCAGTCCATTAATTCTTATCGACGGAATACCGGGCTCATTAATGTCTGTTTCTCCAGATGATATTGAACAAATTGATGTACTGAAAGATGGTTCGGCAGCAGCTATATATGGAACACGCGGAACAAATGGGGTAGTCCTTATTACAAGTAAAAATGCAAGAGGCGAGATGCCTACTACTGTAGAAGTGAACGCATATCTATCCACTCAGAAGATTTCGCGTAAGCTTGATATGCTGACCGCAGAGCAATATCGTGAGAAAGCTAAAGAAGGGGTAGCGGGAGCAACAGATTATGGAAGCAGTACCGACTGGTTAGATGAAATAACCCATACACCGTTCTCTCAAGTGTATAATATCAATCTTCGGGGAGGTTCGAAGAATACAAATTATGTGGTAAATTTCGACTATCGTGAATTGGAAGGAATTATAAGACGCTCCAACAACAGGCTGATTTATCCACGCATAGAAATAACTCACCGCATGTTTAATAATAAATTAAAAATTAATGCCAGCGTAAGCGGTTATCAACAGAAACATTTTGATGGTTCTGATGGAAGCGGATACAGAGGGAGTGTATACGAATCAGCCTTAAAATATAATCCGACAGAGCCTATAAAAGATACCAATGGCATATGGACGGAAAAAGCGAATATGGAATATTTTAATCCGGCCAATTTACTATGGGAGGTAGAAGGTGAAAATACCACGGCCAATCTAAAAATGTTCGCAAATATTACTCTTACATTAATCGATGGATTAGATATTAAGCTCCTTGCATCAAACAACACTCACAATCAAACACGAGGATATTATGAAACATCCCGGCATACCTTTTCCATCAGAAACGGTAGAACCGGATATGCTTCGAGAGGTACGGCCCGCTTTGAAGACCTTTTATATGAATTAACGGCCCAGTATCAAAAAGAATTTGCCCAAAAGCATCATATAAACATCCTGGGAGGATATAGTTGGATGCAGAATAACGGACAAGATTATTGGATGCAAAACTTTGATTTTCCATCCGACGATTATACTTATAATTCAATAGGTACAGGACAAGCGCTGAGAGATGGCCGCGCCAATATGTCTTCAAGTCAAAAAGAGAATAGGCTAATCAGTTATTTTGGACGTGTAAATTACAGTTACCAAGGGAAATATATGGCATCTTTAAGCATTCGCCATGAAGGCTCTTCCAAGTTCGGTCTCAATCATAAATGGGGAACTTTCTCTGCCGCTTCTATCGCTTGGAATATTAAGGAAGAATCTTTTATGGAAGATATAAAAGCATTAAATATATTAAAAATCAGAACTGGTTTCGGTATTACCGGTACTGAGCCCGGTGATCCCTACATGTCGCTTAACACACTAAATTTTGGCGTCTATGCATATCATAATGACAAATGGATTCAAACGGTCAGGCCAGGTTCAAATCCAAATCCGGATTTAAGGTGGGAGAAGAAAGAAGAAATCAATATAGGCCTCGACTTCGGTTTTCTCAATTATCAGATAAACGGTAGTCTTGATTTTTATAACAGGGAAACAAAAGACCTCTTATGGGATTACAGTGTACCTGCCCCTCCATACATATATTCTACCATGATGGGAAACGGCGGATCGATTAGAAATAGAGGATTTGAGTTGGCCATCAGTGCCGTTCCAATCATAACAAAAGATTTTCAATGGTCTACAAATGCCAATTATTCAACAAATAAAAACACATTGTTGTCACTCTCAAATGATAAATTTATTTCGAGTGATTATTCCGATCAAGGAGCTGTTGGAAATCCGATAATGCATAGTTCGCATCGTATTCAGGAAGGAGAGCCGATTGGAAATTTCTGGGGATACAAAACAATTGATATTGATGATGACGGACATTGGATTATTGAAGGCGAAGATGGAAATCCTAAACCAATATCGTTAGCCGGAGCATCAGATAAACAAATAATAGGCAATGGTTTACCCAAGCACTATGTGAATTGGAACAACTCTTTTTCATATAAAAACTTCGACCTTGGAGTAACTATGAGAGGCGCATTCGGATTTCAAATTATCAACTCGCCGGAAATGTTTTTTGCACTTCCTGTTGTTCTTCAATCCGGTTGGAATGTCATGAATAAGGCTTTTGATAATGTATATGGTAAAAGGGCTTTGGCAACAGACCAATCATTGGATTATGTGAGCTATTATATCGAAAACGGGAATTACTGGAAAATCGATAACCTGACATTAGGATATACTTTTTATCCGAAAATAGACTGGATGAAACATATACGTATCTATGGTTCAATTTCAAACCTGGCAGTCATTACCGACTATAACGGGATTGATCCGGAAGTAGGAGTAAGTGGATTGACGCCGGGACAAGATGCAAGATCCCGATATCCGGCTGCCCGCACATTTACCCTCGGTGTTTCACTTAAATTTTAATCTGAATAACATGAAAAAATATAATATTATCAAATTGTTTGTAGCATTAACAATATGCTTATCAATAACGGTTGGATGTAGTAATAGTTTAGATGAGATTGTATATTCATCTGTTACCGAACAGAACTATGAGTTTTCTGAAGAAGATTTTATCCCTGCTATACTCACTGTATATCCGCCACTAAGAAATATACCTCATCATTGGGGATTCTGGACAACCCAGGAAGCTACTACCGATGCTATCGTAATGCCTCCTACTGCGACCGGATGGGATGACGGAGGTATTTACAGGATTATGCACTATCATTTGTGGAATTCCGAACATAGATGCCTTGAATCCATCTGGAACTGGTTTTATCAAGGTGTTTTATTATGTAATAATGTTATTGAGCAGATCGAGAATGGTAAAATACCTGCCCCTTCTACGGCGATAAAAGAACAAGGATTGGCAGAACTCAGAACAATACGAGCCTATTATTATTGGTTGATTTGCGACAATTTTGGAGACGCACCGTTAGTGACAACTATGGAGCAGGTATTACCGGAAAAAACGTCCCGGAAAGAAATATATGATTTCATTGTCAGTGAATTAAATTCATCTATTCTTCAACTGAGTGAAACACATAGTGGAGAAATGTATGGCCGGATGAACAGATGGGCAGGGAAAGCTTTATTGGCAAATGTCTATTTGAACGCTGAAGTGTATACAGGAGAAGCCCATTGGGAAGAATGCATCGCTCAATGTGATGAAATAATGAATAGCGGTAAGTTCGAGCTATCATCCAACTATAAAGATTCATTCAAAGCACAAGGTGCGGAAACTTCAAAAGAAATCTTGTTTACAATCCCTTTTGATAAAGTTTTGGGAGCAGGTAATATATTCCATATGGTTTCCTGGCAGAGTGAGCTGAGAAAGAAGTTTAATTTGGCAATAACTCCTTGGGGTAGTGGTACATCGATGGCAATAACTCAATTTATCGATACTTATCAAGAAGGAGATTCCAGATTGGACGATACATGGTTGCACGGACAACAATATGATTCCGAAGGAAACATGCTCTATGGAATATATGAACACCCGGGAGAGCCTTTTATTATTGGTAAAGATATTCCGAATGCAAGTTATGTTACGGAAATGCAAGGATACAGAATGAACAAATACGAAGTCGAAGGCGGAACAACAGAAAACTCCAATACGGATA
>JAIRRS010000120.1 GCA_031255855.1 Tannerellaceae bacterium
GCTCTTACGAATCTCGGAGACGCCTGGGTGGTATACTGGGGGAAAGGATCTTTACGCCCCCATTGGTAGAACATTCCATTGTTGTCTTTATGCTTTCCCAGTACTGTACGCAACATGTATTCGCGGTTGGTATTGTGGTAGAAGGTGTCTATATCGTCTGTTCTCTCCATCGCCCACACATGGAAACTCCACAAGACCTTGGCCGGATCTTTTCCTCCCACCATGCCAATCCCGTTGCCGTCGGTAAGCGCAATCACGGCATTTCCACCGATCTTGCTTCCGGCCGGCGTCGCGCCTACTTCGATGCAGTTTCCGTTTATCCTAGCCGCAAAGGTAACCGGCTTCGAGGCGGCTGTCTCATACCACCATACTTTGGCTGCCAGTTTCGTCATGTCGAAAATGGGGGTCGTTCCGGTAGCGGCAGTAATAGCTTCGTAGGCAAAAGCCAGCGGTATACGGAAAGTAACCGTCGACATATCACCGACTTCGAAACGTACGACATAGCTGTTGGCTCCTCCGCTTTGGCGGACTTTTATTTTCTTCTCCAGCATACCCGACTTCAAGGTGATCGTTGCCGAACGTTCTCTACCGGTCACGTTTTCTTCTTTTATCAGGATGGTGAATCCGGATAGCTGGCCGGGAGTTTGTGGCTGGTTCGACAGTGCGGTGACCTCGCCGCTGCTACCTTTTATTAACCGTAGCCATGAAGGTGCGGCGCCGTCAATCGATGCCGACCACGTGGAGTAAGTCGTAAAAAGTTTCAGGGTGAACTCATTATTATTCAAACGGAAAAACTTGCCAAGAAGTGTTTTATCCCAGTCGAACAGAACTTCACTTACGTCTACGCCCAGCATGTCGTCACCGTTATAAACGATATCGTTGATAACGTCGTTCACGCCTTCTATTACAATGTCGTTGTCTAATCCGGTAGGAGCCGCAGATTCAGCCTCAGCGAGGGAAGCATAACCGTTACTCATTACCGCTTTGATGTTGAACCGGTAAGCATGGTTGCGTATTACCGGGATAAAGTCGCCCTCTTTGGCAAAGTCAATACGGTAGAAGCGGTTAGCCACTCCTTTGTACGTTGCTTTTATTACGATAAAAGCCGGTTTGTTGCCTGCCGGATTACCTGCGATATCCGATTCGGGGATATAAACAGTACCCTTCAGTTCACGGAACGGTGTGGCCATCGGATATTCAAACCGTGCAATCCGCGTCGTTTCAGGCCGTATCTTTTCAATTCTCTCGGCTTCAATTCCACTTCCTTTCACATAATCCACGTGAGGAACCAGGTATGAAGCGCCAGAAATGTTACATGCGTAAACAGCATTTATTTTGAAGTCGTTAGCCAATTGGGAGGAGGGATTATCCATATCCACTCCCAAATCTACTTTCGCCAATGTACGAAACATGTTGACCTCAAGCTTCGTCGGCGGGGGAGGCACACCTGGGCCTGTGTTGATTGTAACGAATGAACGCATCTGTCCCCACATAGGAAACGCGGGATAGTCGTTTGTGGAAGACTTCAGCCACAGGTTCGCGTCAATTTTCAGCGGATTGAATATATCTCCCATTTTGTCGCCAACTGAAGGTTTCAGCGTGATTGTCGAGGGAAGGTCGGCCACCAGTACCAACCGTTGTCCTTGCGTCATCTTCCGCAGTGTGATTTCGACAGTCTTTTCGTCGCCAGTCCCTTGGGGGGTGGGCACGTTTTCCACTTCATACAGGAATTTGTCATTGGGCTGGTCGTCGGAAGCGCCGGCGCTTTCAAAAACAAAAATACGTAAATCCTTGATATTGCGCTCTTGGTCGTCAGTGAGAGATCTTGTCGACAAATTTTCGCCGGGAAAGCGGATACTGAGCGTCAATGTTCCTATATCGTCATCTTTGGGTTTCTCACCGCCACCCGACGGCGGCGGTATGGGGGTTTCTTCGGAACAAGCCATGAAAAGCAACGACATGCCACACACGACACACATCACAGACGTCCTCCACAATCGAGAATTGAACATTGAAAATCGAACTCTATATTTCTTCATATTTTTCTCCCTTAATCATTCACGGTTAATTACCAATCAAAATTAACCATTAATCATTGAAAATTAATTTTTTATCAGTATTTTTTTCAGGACGTTACCCGAAACGACTTTTATTGTATCGGGAGCAGAAATCGCGCTCGGAACCTGGACGCCGAAACTTCCTGTGCCTTTTATAATATTACCCGACACATATCCTCCCCAAAAGAGCGTTGTCGACGCTGCAGAACCTTTGCCTATCTCGGCCGTCCAACCGTTGGGATGGTCGCTTGATACATGGATATAGCGAACCTCCCCTGCCGGAATTTGAAGCTCGTTTGACGAAACCGAAAAATTATATTCAGGATACTCGGTAGGCACTTCCACCTTTTCCCAGGGGATAACCTTGGCCTTTACATCGAGTGAATATTCAAAACTTCCGATTTTGGCATCAAACATATAATGGCGGTTGCGGCTTATGGTCAGGTCGGCCTGAGTCGCGATGTTGACATCTTTCATCTCTTCAATCGTACGTGAAGCAACCCCATCCCCTATGACAAGCGTATACTCGCGCAAAGCGTTCGTCTTATCTTTATGTACATAGACGGATAGATAGGTATAGCGTTTTTTATGGGTTATACGATATTCAGGAACATAGAAGGTGAAATTCGCAGTAAAACCACTGTTGTTGGCAGCGTCGTAGCCATGAGAGGCTTTCGTCGGTATCTCCTTGGAGCCGTCAAAAAACGAAGCGTCATTGTAGTTTTCCGGATAGAGATAAGAGACAGAAGGCATGGATTTGATTCGTACGCTGTCTACAATGATTTTGGGATTACCAACAATGTCGGCAAAAGTACATTTCAGATTCAACGTTACTTTGGCATAGAGGCGTTCCAACAATTTCCCGTCGCCTCCTTCTATCTTTTTCACGTCGCCCGGCACAGCGTTCAGCTTTTCGAGACATCCCAACATAGGTATAGGATGCGTACCGTCCACCACCGGATAATCCGCGAAGGAGAGCACTTTGCTTTTAAAATCACTCATCTTCGCTATAGTTCCCAGATTCCACGACGGCAGTTCATTGGCAACGAAATAAATATCGAGTATGCCCGAAGGAACGCGTTCCTCGAAGGTGGTTCCATTTTTAGGCACGTTGGTATTCATGATACAGTAACCCATTCCGTTAAACACCATCATACGAATGGTCTCTATTTCGCCTTCGAGATCCGGGCGTGTGGCGCGTGTCATTGCGAATTGCAGAACAGTAGTTCCTTCTTCTTTTGAGGGAACATCTTCATTGGGTGAGCAAGAGAAGAGGAATAAACCAATGACCAAACAATTCAAAAACCGAGCAACTGAATGGCTGAATAACCGGTCTATTGACCTCAAAACCCATCTTATCCTAGTTTTTATATATTTTTCTCTGTATATCATACAAAAGTACCCTTTCTCGTTTATACTATTGGTTATTGTTGTTGATCATTCAACGACGTATTAGGCCGTTGGATTTTGGATTTAAATTATTAAGCGATAATACTCCCTCCGCCTTCGATAACTACAAAATCATTCACACTCACACTAAATGAACCGTTGGTTTGGTCAAATTCTATATTTATATGGAATTCATCATCAATATCCAAATCATTTTTCGTGGCAGCCGGCAGCAACAGGTCGTTGACCAGGTTCTTATTGAAAAGTTCCTTGCCGCTTTCTTTATGAAGGATAATCAACCGCGATTCCGTAGACCCGTCATTAAGTTCGCGCATAATCACAAAGTCTGATTTAAGTACATTCTCTTCTACCGTGTACTTAGGTATATAAGTTAACCGATTACCGGTTATCGAATTATCGAATTTATAATCCCCGTTAATCGAGGTGATGGTACAACTAAAAGGATTATCCCCTGCTGTTCCTGCTTCTTCACTTCCACTTTGTCCAATCGGAAGTCCTGTGGCTTTTACATAAATACTGTTGGTATCTTTCATCAGATCTATCAACACAGATTTACGTCCAAGACCGGAAACGATGTCTACCTCTTCCACACCTCCGTAAAAAAGGTGGGTAGGATGTTCGGTCACAGTATCGGCCTCACGTTTTATTTTCAGCACAAAGTCTTCCAGTAAGGTTTCGCCCGGTTTACAGGCTGCTATTTCATACGAATCGCCGGCATTTCCCCAGGCAATCAATTTATATTTTCCCGCCCTGAGAGGTAAAATCATCGGGGAATCTTTAAGATATTCCACAGTTTCGGTTTGTTCAGTAACAAAAACGTCATTTTCGTCGAACACATAAAGCGTAACAAATTCAACAGCCGTGGCAAATTTATCCACCTCTTCCACATTCTTTATGTACCGGAAATGAACGCCCATTCCACATTCCGACAAATCATCCTGTATGCATCCTTGCATTATTATACACAGAACCAATAGCATACAGAAGGCGGCCATCCGGACTTTCAGTTTATTCATCGGGGTTGTTTTAAATTGTTAATTATATTTGTTAATTTTAATTACTAATCTAATTTTTTATGGAGGTATGAGGTAAGAAGCAGGAATAATCCATACCTCTTACCTCCGTACTTTTATTTCGTACTATTCACCTCACATATTTATCTGTGTTTTATTAATTAAGATCGCCTACTTGGCCTACTACCGCCCAGTCTTTCACTTCGATAGTGGCGCTGATATAGGTAGTAGAAACGATTGGGTCGCCATTGCGTCCCGGATCTTCCACGATATCTTCCTTCGGCACGCCAGGACCTGTGATAGAATTGATTTTCGCATTGTAAGCTTTACCGCGAAGCACGCCCGGTTGCAAGTTTGCAGCATTTGTAGATTCACCCAAAGGTAAAGTATACCAGCTTTCCGCGTTGGTAAATTGGTAATACAATTTCCTGTTTGGAGTAGTGCCGGCACTTGCTTCGTCAGCAGCCGTTACAATCGCATCCATTTCGGCAGTCGGAGGTGTAGCAGGCCAAGGTTGGTTGAATTGATACAACCAAGCTGTCTTGCGAAGTACATCAAGGCTTGCAAAGTATGAACCTTGAGGAATTCCTGGAATTGGAGCTATCGTATAGACATAGCTGTTGCTTGAACCGGCATCAGCCAACTTCTGTATTGTCAATTCAATACCGGATGTTTTAAACGTAGCGTCCGTTATTACTTTACCCGGTTCGAATTTTGCCTTAATTGTAAAACGGGAAGCCTGTCCGTAACGTAACAACTTGCCGTTGTTTTCAGGTACATACAAGTAGTTTCCAGCAGTAGTAGAAATTTTGGTAGTACCTAATTTTGAAGCCCTGTCAAAATTATCACTATAGACTGACGCTGGTGTGGTTGCAGTAATAAAATCGTAATAATAAGAACGTGTTACCCCTGTTACAACATTTTGAACGAAGTTGGTTTTACGAGCCAGGTTACGGATTGTATAAAAAATTTCTGATACTTTGTCATTGCTACCACCTGTAACCAATTTATCTTCAGTATCACCTAAAGATAAACGAGCCTTGGCTATCATAAAGACTGCTTCAATTTTAAAGGTATTCGTAGCGGATGAACCTCCAACAACCGCAGTTCCGCCCGCAGCCGCTGATTCTTCAATATTCGGCTTCAATTCATACTCAACTGCATTTGAATTACTTACAGGAAGACCGGTTGTTGCAGAGGCTTTTGCATGCAACGGTTCAATATCGAACGTTCTGGAACCGGTAGCTTTATGATCCTGTGGGGCACCGGCATCATAAATGATATCGTAAAAATTGTCCAATGTAGCAACTCCTACAGCCAAATCGGCTACATTTTTGAACGCTGTACTAAGTGTGCCTTTCGTGTTACCGAATACGAAAATTTTCTTGTTCCCGGCTTGTACCAAAACTGTTTTATTAGCCGTACCGAAAACTTCGTTTATTTCAAGAGATTTCGTTGCCGAATTAAAAATCAACAGGCGAACGTCATTGGGATCCAAAGCCTTATCACCTGCAACGTTGTCTTGATCCGATCCAGACGTAGGAGGATCAAAGGTGGTAGCACGGCTTGCTACATCGCCTAAGTTCAACTGGAATGTAGCGTATGTGCTTTCCTTTTCGTCTTGTGTACCTGAACCGTTTCCTTCCTGACCAGAAACCGGGATTACCTCCTCGGAACAGGCAGTGAAGCCAGCTGCCACAATAGCAGCGCCAATAAAGAATTTAAACATCTTTTTCATTTTCATTTGAATTTAATTAATACTAAATTATAAAATTGTGATTGGTTAATTATTAATTTTTAATTTCTCAGTAATTTGTCCGCGTCCTCTTTCTTCCTGAGTTCCTCAATATTATGCCGAGCCGCCTCCAGATTATCTTCCGAAGCTCTTTTGAAAAGATTGCCCGCCCGCTTGAAATTACCTTTCATCATTTCGAGCACACCCAGGTTGTTGTAATATTCGGCCGCACCCTGCCGCGCTTTCTGCAAATAGCGTTCGGCGCGTGCCGTGTCTTTTTCCAGAAGAGCCGAAGCGGCCGCATTGAGGTTGGCCACAGGATCGTCGGGAAATATCTTCACGGCTGTTTCGAACACCTCTTTAAATTCCTTGCTTCCCTCAGGATAGCTGTTGGCCACCAGGAACATTTCATTGAGGCTGAGCTGCCGGGGATGGGTCTTTATTATCTGTCGCGCTTCCTCCACGTTGAAATTTTTCGCGTTGTAATCAATACGCGCCACCACGCGGCGGAGTTGTGGGTACAACTGGTAAAGAATCTGTTGATAGGTTCTTCCTCCGTTCAACGCTCTCAGTCGATCTTTCCGCCCGACAGGGTCGTAATAATTGATGATGGAAAGAATCGTGCCCTTCGGCTCAATGTAGGAACGCTGCACCAGGGCAGCCAGCCCCTGCCAGTCTTCGCCCCCATAACCGATGCGGTAGAGATGCGAAGGGATCCCCGCGCGCATCGACAGGTAGTTGCGGAGCGCTTCGGCACGCCCTTGCGACAAACGGTTGTTGAAGCTCACGTCGCCCTCAGGCGAAGCATACCCTGTAATGGTAACATGGGTAACCGTCAAATTCTTATCCGTACGTATATCATTTATAATTTGTTCTATCTTAGCCAGTTCACGCGGATTGTTGCCAAATGAAGGATTGATTTCCGTGCGCGCCGCGGGAAAGTCGAGGAATACATCGCTCTGCTCGCTCCGCGATTTTACCTCCTCCACCTCGGGGCGGATATAGGTCACGTTGGGAAGCGCCCGATACTCTTTCGCCCCTTCCAGCACCACACGGTTGGCAACTTTTTCCATATCGACCTGCCGCACATGTCCTGCACAACCACACAAATCAACCTCCAGGTTCATCTGCGCATCCCGCATCCAGGTTTCATAAACCGCTGATTGACGATAACGAAACACCTTCCTGCTTTCGGCGTCAAGACGTATAACGTCATAGTAGGAGGCTTTTGCCTCGCGCTCCCATCCGTTAAGCTCAACTTCGCGCCAGAAGGCTTTATGCCGCTGTCCTCCGTTGAGGAGAATCGACTTCATCCGCATTTCGCGGCCTTTGGACGAAATCAATACCGGGGTAAGCATCAGTGAGCGGTCGGTCTGGACGCTAACGTTTGTAAGGTCTATATCCATCACCAGGTGCACCGAATCTTCCACCTGCTTCAACTGGCTTATCTTAACCGGCACTTGTCCGTTGAATATGGTAGTTGATAGTTGGGCGTTGGCAATCTGCAATTGCCACCATCCGGCAAGGATGCAAAATATATAAATTATTTTTCTCATACTCCTTATTCTTTCATTTCACTATCTGCTTCTTGCGGGAAAAAAAGGTTACCTTATTATGTATATCAGCGATATCCCCGCTTTGGTGGGTCCGAACCAACTTTTGGTAAAATCTCCTATTTTCGCTTCACAAGTACCACAGGGAAACTTGGCATGATCCAAAAAGACATAACCCACTCCCACGGTAGCTTCCATGCTCCAACGCTTATTAAATAGCCACTGATAACCGTATGAAACGCCGCCACCGTAAAGATTCCCGTCGTAGCGGTGTTCATCGATCCCGAACATTTTCAGGCCACCCACATTATATCCTCCCACAATACCGTGCAGTCCTATAAAATGACCGATGAAACGTTCGCAAAACCAGTAACGCGCTTCGGGCTGTACGCCCCAATGCTTCAGTTTGCGATTTTTAGGGAATGACCAGGGATTGTAGTTCACCGGAAGTTCGAGCGTCCATTTAGGGGCGAAACCAACCTCCATCCCGATATTGAATGTACTTGTAACGTCATACAACAGGTTAGATTTTATTCCTATATTTTGCCCTTTAGCTGAGAAAACTAGTAACATAAGTAAGGTTTGCACAAACACTAATTTTCTTATACAGTAAACGGTTATCGGTTTTGTTGCTTCCATCAATATAATTGAAAGTTTTTATTTAATATTTAATTCCGGCTCTCAACAAGCTGTTTAACTTGCCTCGCACAATAAAGTTGTACAAAAGTAAAAAAAAAATGTCCCTAATGATATGTTCTGTTCTTTTTATTTGCATTATTAACTTTTATTTACGTTTTGTTTTCTATCTTTTTGAAATTAGTTTAATATATTCCTCAACTTTTTTCTTTTATCGGAAACAATTTTATTTTGACATATAATCACTACCTAAAATTACCCTCTCAATCTTTCGTAAACGGACGCTTACGGGTTCTGCTATTTCCTGTCGTAACATTTCTGTTTCTTTTTTTTATTTCTTACCGGTTAATCATACAAATAATTATCCTTCTTTGGTTTTTTAACCGGCAAAAACCTGATTCGATTTCTATTGTAACAATCCTTTCGCGCGCATTGTTTTCACGATTTCTCCACAAAATGCGGGAAATAGAACCAAAATAATCATAACACACTGCATAACAGCATAGTAACATTTCATATTATTTATCATTCCGGTAAATAAAAAACCAGCCGCGATCCCATTTTGGCGTTTCAACGCGAACAACAATACCTATACATTATATTATATATAATAATCCCCCCGGAAATAGTGGTTTTTTCATTTTAATTGTTCTACAAGCATATTAAACATTTGTGCAACTTCCTTTTCATCAGGAATAGGAATAAACGCCAACTTCGGCAGTTCCGACAAATAGATATCTTTTAAAAAATTCCATAACATAGGAAAATCAGAAACAAGCGGCGATTGTGTGATATTCTTTTCCTGCCAGCCCGCAGGCGTATCAAATATCATTTTGTCGTGAGCCAACAACTCGGCAAAATCCTGCTTGAAAGAGGTTGTTTGAATATAATCCGCACAATTATCGTCGCTCGCCAAATAGTACAAATCGTAGAAATGACGGATTTTTGCGGACAGAGAACGCCGCGCATTTTCGGCAAAAGAAGAACGAAACAGCGATACCAATTTTTCAGTCATTGTGCGCCGTTTATCTAACACATTCAGCGAAAATTAGTCGTTTCGACGCGTTTTAAATACAAAATGCAGCATATAAAGGAACTGATTTTATATTGTTCTCAAAGCCGAAATTCTTCTTCGTGATACGAATGGAATACGGCGATTTGTATTTCTCTGTGAATACATTCAAGCTTTTAGAACGATTTCGTTTACCTTTTTTTACTTCTACCGGAATAATTGCATCATCCTTTTGAAGAACAAAATCAACTTCGGCTTTTCCGTCGCTCTGCCAATAGTATAATTCATAACCTTTCGTAGCAAACACCTGTG
>JAIRRS010000090.1 GCA_031255855.1 Tannerellaceae bacterium
CAAGGAGCAGTCAATATACCCTTATCCATGAAACTGAATGAGAACAATCATCCGACAGTTTGGGGGATTGGTCTTGGTGGATCATATACTTTATTGAATAATAGAAATTTTACAGATTATATGCCTTCCGAAATCATGAATTTACAGATAGGGCTTTACCACCTGCGACCATTAAATGATAAATGGTCGATGCGGGCAAGAGCGGGCGTGGCGGTACTCGCTCCTTCCTCCGATTTTTCTAAAATTAGGTTCAAGCACGTACTTGGAAGCGGAGGAATTATCTTTATCCACCACCTGAAACCCAATCTATCTATTGGTGGCGGTGTGGCTATAAACAGTTCGTTGGGTTATCCGATGGTGTTCCCTGCTGTGTACGTTAACTGGAACCTTGATGGAAAATTTGATGTAAACGTCGAACTGGTAGAAGGTTTGGATGTTTCGGCAAGTTATGGTTTTAATGACAATTTCAAACTATCGTATGCTCTTGAAATGAACGGACAAGCGGCTTTACTGGAAAAAGACGGCAAAGACGTAATATTCTCACATCAATATATCGTAACAGGTTTTCGTCCTGAATATAAATTGGACAACAGCGGCCTATCTATAACAGCTATGGCAGGGCTAAATATATTCCGTCCTGCATCTTACAGCGAGCGTACCCTTAAAGGAGTGTTCGCAGGGGACAATGACTATTACTTCTCGGTTTCTCCCTATATATCTATCGGACTCAAATACAGCTTCGGGAAATGAGAACTATTCTGATTCTATTTGCCCTGCTGGTAACCGGCAATGCGGTTAAAGCGCAGGAGTACCCACAGCGATTTTCTTTGCAACAATGTCTGGATTTCGCCATCAATAACAGTTATGCCACACACAGGGCAAACCTCAATATCGACGAGGCGAGACAGCAGATAAACGAATCTCGGTCGAACGTGTTGCCGCAAATAAACGCTTCGGGCAGTCTCGACCATAGTATGGTTTTACCAACGACGATGCTGCCCGGTGAACTCATCGGCGAGACCGGAACGCAAATCCCGGTTCAAATGGGATCAAAGAACGAACTGGATTTCGGAGTTTCAATTGAACAGGTAATTTTTTCGCCCACTTTATTCACAGGGGTCAAAATAGCCAAAAACAATCAGGAACTTCAGCGGCTTCGGGCGGCTATGACAAGAGAAGAGATCATTTTCGATGTAAGTAATGCTTTTTATGACATTCTGGGCAGTATGCAGGAATTGGATAACATAATTCATATGATTGCCAAACAGGATTCTCTTTACCTGTTGACGGAAAAACGGGTGGAAGAAAACATAACGCGGGAAGTTGATTTGAACCGTATTAAAGTAAACCTGACCAATTTGCAGGCACGAGGTAAGAACATGAATAATATCATATCGCAACAGAAACGTTATCTGCAAATTCTGATCGGTATTCCTATTGAAGATGCTTTTGAAGTGGATGATTCGGGAATAAAAAGCATTGGCATCTCCGAACTTCGGGACTATTCCCAACCACAAAACAGAATAGAACTTGACGTACTGAATAAGCAAAGGGAAATGTTGGAACTTGAAATTCGCAGTAATAAAATGGAATATCTGCCAACCTTATCAGCTATGGCGACAGCCGGATATCAATTCCAATCAGACAGGCTGAATCTGACAAGAGAGCCGTGGTATAGTTCTGCCATTGTCGGCGTTCGTTTGACTATTCCAATTTTTGATGGCTTAGGAAAACGAAGCCGGATAAAGCAGAAACAGATACGACTGCAAAGTTTGGATTGGGATATTCGGGAAACGCGGCAAACCCTATCTGCTACTTACCTGAATGCAAAAAATCAACTGGAGGTAATTTATGAGTTAGTACAGGTGCAATCTGAAAATTTGAAACTGGCAGAGAAAGTATATAGCCAGACAATGGCATTGTACACCGAAGGTTTGGCAAACATAACAGACCTTCTTGAAACGGAAACTTCTTTGCATGAAGTAAAAATAGCCTATACCACAGAGCTTCTCCGCTATAAAAAGACAGAAATAGACTTGTTAAAAGCAAGTGGTACACTTGAATACTTATTAAACAATAGTAAAATATGAAATCAAAAATAGTAACACCAATTATTCTGACTGTTTCCATTGTTGGTCTCATCACTTGGAAACTGGTCGAAAATAAACAAACTATCGACCTCAATGCAGAATTATCGTTGACTGTAAATACAGTTGTTCCCGTGATGGTTGAGCAACTACAATATATGGATTTGAACGAAAGAATCAGTGTGAACGGTCGTATTGATTCGGAAAACGAGGTGGTGGTTTATTCAAAAGCACAGGGTATTGTCGTGAGAAAATACAAAAAGGCAGGCGATATTGTCAGTCAGGGAACAGTAATCGCACAACTTGAAAACAATGTAATACGGGAAAACCTACGGCTTTCCGAATTGGATTTTAAGAAAGCGGAAAAAGATGTGGAGCGCTTCCGAAACCTTGCGTCCATCGGCGCAGTAACCGTACGGGAACTGGAAGACGTCCAAATTGCCCTACGCACCATTGAGAGCAGGATAACCGACCTGCAAGACCAGTTAAACAATACGACCATTACATCCCCCGCCGCAGGAATCATCAACAAAGATTATTTTGAAGAAGGAACTTTGCTTACAGTTGGCAGTAGTGTTGTCGATATTGTGGATAATAAAGCATTGAGAATGTACGCCAACGTAACAGAGAAAGAAGCATTGAAACTAAAGACTGATATGGAAGCGAGCATCACGACAGACGTATATCCCGGTCGTACGTTTACAGGTACTATCAAGGCTATTTCGCCAAAAAGCAACGACCAGTATTATTATTCGGTTGAATTGACATTAAACGCTTCGGAGCTACAACCCGGTATGTTCGCTACCGCTGTTTTCAGCATAGACAGTAATAACAGCAACACTCCGGTAATAAGCAGGGAAGCCATTGTTGGGGGGATGAAAGCCCCTCATGTGTTTGTAGTGAAAGAGGGAAAAGCCTATAAAGTAGCCGTGCAAGTTGGAATCTCTGAAGGACAATACATTGAAATAACCGATGGCATATCGTCCGATGACACGATTATAAAAAGCGGGCAAATCAACCTGATTGACGGCACAGAAATATCCATCCTAAATTTATCGAAATGAATATCATAAAAACGTCAATCACCCGTCCGACCACAGTAGTTGTGGCGTTCGTTATACTTGCCTTTTTCGGTATTTATTCTTTAATCCAACTCAATAGAGAGTTGATGCCAAGTATGACGTTGGATGTTATCTCTGTCAGTACCGTTTATCCGGGAGCCGGAGCAAGTGAAGTGGAAAACTCCGTTACCAAAAAGATAGAAGATGCAGTCTTTTCAATAGAGGGAATAGATGAAATAACTTCTACCTCTATGGAAAATTATTCATTAGTAACGATTCACTTAAAAGCCGGAACCGACCTTGACAAAGCTCTTCAAAACGCACAGCGGAAAGTAAACGCAATACGTTCCGACCTGCCGGAGAGCGTAAAAGAGCCGTCCATCAATGATTTCAGTCTGACGGATATTCCCATTATGACAATCGGTGCAATAGCCAATATGGGCGAAACGGAATTTTATGATTTAATCAACCATGAAATAAAGCCTGCTCTGGAAAGGATAACGGGGGTGGCACAGGTAACGCTCATCGGAGGAAATGAACGCGAAATACAGATAAACATCAATGAAGAAAGAATGGCTGCATACGGGCTCTCCATTCTTGACGTCAGTAATATATTGATCAACTCGAACCTCGATTTCCCTACGGGACAGATAAAAAACGAGAACAAGCAAACGCAAATACGCTTGCAGGGTAAATACAATAACCTTGTCGATATTGAAAATGTAATCATAAAATATATGCCTGACGGAAGTGCAGTAAAAGTAAAAAACATTGCGGATGTACACGATGGGAATAAAGACGTGGAAACTCTTAGCCGGATAAACGGAATACCCTCTATAGGAATTACAGTACAACGTTCCGCCGATGCCAATACCGTGGAAATATCCAAAACAACACGCGAAATACTGGACGCTCTACAAGCAATATACGAGCCTGTCGGCTTAAATTTTATGATCGCAGCGGATAATGCAGAATTTACACTGGAAGCCTCTAATTCTGTAATGATCGATCTTGTTATAGCTATTATTTTGGTGGCTTTCACAATGCTATTATTTTTAAGTAGTGTGCGAAATTCCGTTATTGTATCTATCGCCATTCCGTTGTCTCTTGTTTCCACATTTATAGTTATGTATCTGTTAGGGTTCAGTCTGAACCTGATGTCGTTGTTAGCAATAACGCTTGTGGTCGGTATATTGGTCGATGACGCCATTGTTGTTATCGAAAATATCCATCGACACATGGAAATGGGGAAAAACAGGATTCAGGCGGCATACGACGGACTTCGTGAAATAGGCGGAACAATCATCTCCATCACACTGGTACTGGTCGTAGTATTCATTCCCATTTCATTAACACAAGGAACTATTGCTAATGTATTCCGCCAATTTGCCGTTACTATTGCCATTGCGGTACTGTTTAGCCTATTAGTTTCTTTTACCGTAGTGCCGCTACTTTATTCCCGATTTGGAAAAATAAATGAATTCAACCGTCAGAGTTTTATCGGAAAAGGCATTCATGCTTTCGAAAACAGAATAGAGAGTATTGCGAATTGGTTTTCAAATCTTTTAGTGTGGTCTTTATCGCACAAACTGATTACCTTATCTGTCACTCTTGTTCTTTTGGCTGGTTCCGTAAGCCTGATGGCATTTGGTTTTATCGGAAGTGATTTAGCCCCGCAAGGCGATCAGGGACAATTTGTTATAAAGATAGAATTACCCCGTGATGTTACCATAGAACAAACCAATCAGGCAGCCTGCCAAGCAGAAAACGCATTAAGAAGCAGTCCGTTGGTCGAAACTGTATTTACGACCGTAGGAGCAGAAGAAAACGGGCAACCGCAAGCCCGTTTAGCCGATCTGCGAGTAAAAATGATTCCACACAACAAGCGTAATATTTCAACTTCCGATTTCTCACGGGAAGCAAAACTCTTTCTGCAACAACATATACCCGGAGCGCAAATATGGGTGGCAATGACCGACCTGATGGGAAATATCGACGAGGCTCCGGTACAATATTATATCACCGGACACCATATTGATTCCGTTCGGATAGCCACAAATATTATTCTTGGCAGCATCAAGTCCGTAAAAGGCATCGTTGATCCCAAATTATCCGCTGAAGAAAGCAGTCCCGAAATCAGTATCATTCCCGACCGCGATAAGATGTCAGCTATGGGAATCCCTTTTGAAATATTAGGTATGTCGCTTAATAATGCTTTCAGTGGAAATAATGACGCAAAGTTCAGGCAGGACGAATACGAATATGACATCAATATCCGCCTTGACAACTTCGACCGCCAAAGCACATCAGACGTTGAAAATCTTACATTAATAAATACCTCCGGCGAAGCTGTCAAATTGAAACAGTTCGCGCATATAGAAGAAACCGATGCACCGGGCATCCTCGAACGCCGCAACCGAAGTGCCTGCGTAACACTAAATAGTCAGGTCGGAGGGCGACCAACAGGCGATATCGGACAGGACGTCAGCCAAATAATAACATCGTTAAATTTACCCGAAAGCATCACTGTAATCCCCGGCGGTGAACTCGAAATGCAGGACGAAAGTTTCGGTACAATGGGCGTGGCGCTTATAGTTTCCATACTATTGGTTTACCTCATTATGGTATTGCTGTACAATAACTACATCTATCCCTTTGTCGTATTAATATCCATTCCTCTTGCCATCATAGGCGCATTGCTCGCTTTGGCTCTGACGGTGGATACTCTCAACCTGTTCACCCTGCTTGGTTTACTCGCACTGATAGGACTTGTTGCTAAAAACGCCATCATACTGGTCGATTTTACGAGTCAGTCAAAAGCAAAAGGAATGAAATTGAAAGATGCGCTTATAGAGGCAACCCGTCAACGTTTCCGTCCAATCTTGATGACAACCGCTGCGACAGTAATAGGTATGCTTCCCATTGCTTTGGCAACCGGAGCCGGAGCAGAATGGAAAAACGGTCTGGCTTGGGTTATGATTGGTGGATTGATTAGCTCCATGTTCCTGACGCTTATTGTTGTGCCGGTGGTTTATTATGTAATGGATAGAGTATTGGCAAAATTCCATTCCCCTCATTCTGAATTTCACTTTACCGATTCTGAACCCCATAGTTAAAGGCTTTCAGTATTGTGTTATCCATCGTTAATTTGCTCGAAATAAAGATTTTCAAACAAATAATTATTCACCAATTAAAATTTTTAGAAAAATGAAAAAGTATGTAGTAGCATTTGTTTTTGTAATGGCAGCAGCCATGTTTTCCACTCAGTTATCGGCACAAAACAATCCTGTGTCAGTTGGCTTCAAAGCCGGAACAATCCTGTCTAATTATCGGTTGGGCGGCGATATGAAAGGCTTCAAAAGTAAAATGAACGTCGGTGGTTCTGTCGGAGGTTTCATTAAGTACGACATCAGCACCAATTTTGCCTTGCAGTCCGGTGTTGATGTGTATTATAGGACTTCGGAGTTGGAATCCAAAGCGGATAAATCATCCGACAAACTTAAATCATGGGGAGTAGAAATTCCTCTTTACGGAATCTTTCAGACAGAGTTAGGTAATGGAAAAGCCTTTATCGGGGCAGGCCCTTATGCCGGTTACGGTATAAGCGCAAAATCCGATGGAGTAAACCTGTTCAAGAAGAATAGTGAAACCGGAAAAGCATCCATGAACCGTTTTGACTATGGTGTAGGTGGAATTATAGGCTATGACTTTAATAAAAACTGGCAAATAAATGCAAGTTATCAATTTGGACTTGCTGACCTGCATAAAGGTAAAGGAGGCTCCATGAAAAACCACGGTGCAGCTATCGGAATAGTCTATAAATTCTAAGATGAAGCAAGCGTTACAAACCATTGCGTATAGAAGTGTCTACGGTGTTGCTTATGCCGTAAGCCTGCTGCCTATGGCATTTCTGTATGCAATGGCTTCATTTGCCTTTTTACTTGCTTATCGTGTTATTGGATACAGGAAAACAGTCGTAATCCAAAATATTTCACGTTCTTTTCCCGATATGAAATATGGAGAGATACGCTGTATTGTAGCAAAGTTTTATGCCTGTTTTACCGCCTATTTTGCCGAAATGCTTAAAAGCATATCCGCTCCGGCAGGAGTTCTTGATAAGAAGATAACATTTGAAAATTTGGAACTTGTAGAAGAGCACGTAAATAATGGACGAAATGTCATTATTTGTCTGGGATATTGCGGTAATTGGGAAATGCTGAATTTTATGCCTTATAAACTTAGCCATGATTTTTATGCCGTTTATAAACCCTTGCGGTCGGGAATAATGAACAAGCTGATGATTAAACTCCGTTCACGTTTCGGCATGAAGTTAATATCCGATAAGTCGGTCATACGTCATATCCTGGCTCAAAAACCATCTCCTGTTGTTTACTTGTTTTTGGCTGACCAATGCCCACGAATAAAAGATGAGAAATACAAATTCGAGTTGCTGAATCAAGAAACATATATTGTTTCAGGCATGGAAAAACTGGCACGAATAAGTCGGTCAGCAGTTATCTATCTGCATATTACGCAGCTATCGAAAGGAAATTATAAAATAACGTGCATCCCCGTATGTTCTGAAGCGGAACTTATGAATGAAGGAGAAATAACCCGGAAGTACATTGATCTGTTGACGAAAAATATCAAAGAAGAACCATACGGCTGGTTATGGACGCATAAACGATGGAAAAGATAAAGTAATGATATACTTACTCTCAATCATATTAATAATAATATCACTAATATTAACTGGTTGTACACTCTTTCTGTATGCTTTTCTGAAAGCACTTTATGAAGAAGAGGACTAAAATATAGTATATGATTCGATTTACTTCCCGTCTGAAAAAGGAAATAGATGCAAGGATTGAACAAATAGAATGCTCGGAAATCAGTATGATTAACAAGTCTTTGGATGCTTCCCGTGTACTTCGTGAAGCATTCAAACAATTAAAGGCATTCATTTTATCATACAGCTTTAAAGACGAAGATGAGGAAATCTTCTTTTTCAAAGACGTGAAACCTAAATTATGTTCTCGTTTGATATACTATCGAAAAGTCTATAACATTGAAATGAATCGTCCTACGGGCATCGACAAACAGCGGGAATACCTAAACGAAATATTGGACGACATAAATAAATATAATGCTAAACGACTGGATTTTATCCGTTATTACCGTTCATGTTCCTCTCATTTAGACACTCTTTACTTTCTGCGTGGTCAAACAGATATGGAGCAATATTTCGAAACATTTAATCATGAATTTGATCCTGACTTTTCCACAAATTGTGATTTCAAAGTAGCAAAGATTTTGGCAAATGATATGCTTTCGGTCTATTTGACACACGAAATAAAGCGATTGAATGACAATGAAATGATGTTTAATTCTTTTAATTTTCCTGCTACTAAAAAAACTTGGAAAGGAACGAAAACTGAATTACAGGAACAAATCTTCTCATGGGACAGCGCCAAAACATTTGGAGACGTACCACTCACACAACTTTACGAATATATTCAAAATGTATTCAATATTCAATTGGATGGCAATTTGTCGCGGGTTTTGGACGATTTGAAAATAAGAAATAGTCCTGCACCATTTCTTGATAAATTGAAAGATACTTTACTTCGACGCATGGGTAGAAAATAAGATACCCCGGGGTCGGGATTATCCGGCATATACTTCTCAAACACCCGATTTTGACCTGAATTAGTATCAAAATCGGGTGTTTTGGCTTACAATTAACTTTATACCGACCTTTTCTGTATTTTTCAGTTCTGTTTTTTCGAGAAAAATATGCGCATAATACATTGCATATAAGTGATTTGAAAAAAATATTCTAAAAAAGTCATACCGGCCTCGTTATCAGGCATCCATAAACGTCCGACCTTTGCATTATCAACAAAAAAGTCAAAGGCTATGGGCATGAACGATGAATTGAAAGACTGGATGCAAATATGGTTTGAACAACTTATGGAACGGTTTAACCGTATAGATCGTTATTTGGAAAAAATGGCCATCAAAGAAAAGTTGTTGGAAGGCGAAAAGCTCTTGGACAATCAGGACGTTTGCCAAATGCTTAATGTCAGTAAACGTACACTCCAACGCTACCGTTCGTCAGGTGAACTACCCTACCAAATGATCTATCATAAAACTTTTTATAAAGAGAGCGATGTAGAAGCCTTTATTAAAGCCAATTTTGCAAAAGGCGAAGATGAAGATTCGGATAATAACTCCGAAGACACCGAGGACAAAACCGAAGATCCGGACGAAAATTAAATCTGCATATTTTTTGCCTAAAATCTTTTTGTTCAAGCAGAAGCCCGCACCGTCGTGATGACAGGCGCGGGCTTCGCTCATTATATCTTCATCACAATGTCCGCCATTTCGGTTCGACCGGAGTGCGTCCTCCGTCTTCCGTCGTATGTTTTTCCAATGATTTTTCTTTAGACTGAATGCAAATATAGACCATAGTTTCGTCCGATGTGTTACAGAGCCCGCGTACACCTTGTGGGGCAACCCGAATGACGCTGCCTTCGGTAATGGGGAAACAATCGTCGTCAACCTGATAATACCCGGAACCTTTAAGGATAATATAAGTTTCTTCATCCTTATTGTGGAAATGAAAATAAGGCAACTCTGTTTGTGGAGGCAATGTCGTAAATGAAATTTCCGTACCTGTGGATTTGGTAGCCTCTTTTATAAACGCTTTCCCTGTGACTTCCATGCCGGTTTTAGGATGTATGAAGGAGTAGTCTGACAGGTCATCCAGCTTACCTATATTGACCGCTGTATAGTTTTTATTCTCGGAAATGTTTTCTATCTGCTTCATTATATCGAATATTTATAGGGTTCGTTTGCTCGTCAAAATTACTGAAAATAAATAAAAAACCGCCGGATAAATATGCTGATTTTTATTCCGACGGTTTTTCAATAACTCGTATTTAGATTTTAAATCCTTTCTTTTCAGGTGTTCCGTGCGAAGGTCGTACAATAACCGCCCGTTCACCCAAAAGGGCATTGATGTTTTTCAGATTATCCGGCATGGGTACAAATTTGTTTTCCTCCTTCGGAACACCCGCCATAATACCTACACTCTGTTCGATGGGCTTCAGGGATGCTTCTATTTTACGTTCCATAACAGTCATTTCCGCTTTCAAGGCTTTCAGTTCGTCCTCCTTCTTCCACGGACTTTCCACCACCGCTTTAAGCGTAGGAACATCCTTCATCAGCTTTTCGTTGTCCGTCTTGTATTTTTCCAACAAGGCAGGCATGGTATCGAGAGCATTCAGGAAATTTTGCGCCGCCGTTTTTGGGTCGGCTGCCAAGTGTCCGTGATTGTAGTTATACAAAATCTCTCCCTCGCCTTTGATGAAAAAGCGGTTCTGCACCAAATCGAAGCCGTCCTTTACGGTGGTTTCCGATTTTACCAAGAGTGTAAAACCGTAGAGCGATCCGATAGGTTCGGATAGTCCGTGTGTTCGCGCTTTGTCGGCAATCTCGTTCAGCTTCTTGCCAATGGACACAGGGTCGGTAGGCTGGAAGCCATCTAATTTAACCGGATTCAGGCGTGTGCCATCTACTACCTGTACACGGGCGTTAAATGCCTCCACATCTTTACCAATACGGGTAATAAAGCCCTTGTTGCTTTCGACCGATTTCATTATATCCTCTAACTTGAAACGGGTCGAAGATTTGCCCTGCATGAATGCCCGCCGTTCACTTTCCAATGCGGTAATTTTCTTTTCCAGCCGCGCTTTTTCCAACAATTCGGTATTGCCGGACAGGATGGCCACATACTCGGAAAAGTTCATGCCCGATTTTTCATCCATACTACCCTCGTCAATGGTGCGGTTACCCATGTTATTACTTTTTAGCTGATTGATAAAAAGCTGTTTGTTGTGCAATAAACCGAATTTATACGCATCCAATGATTTTTCCACAGCATACAGGATAATATCTACCTTGTTGTCGGCATGTAGTTTGGCAACCTCATTACCTTTGCGAATCGCCCGACCATCACGCTGGGTTAAATCGCTGGGGCGCCAAGGTTGATCCAAATGATGAACGGCTACACACCGCTGCTGGGCGTTCACTCCCGTTCCCAACATTTCGGTAGAGCCGAACAACACACGAATTTTTCCCTCGTTCATGTCCTTAATCATCGCTTTGCGTGATTTCTCTGTTCCGGCTTCCTGTATAAACCGTATTTCGGAAGGCGGGATACCGTACTGCGTAACGAGTTTGTTTTTAATTTCGCTGTACGGATTCCAAACATCCGGCTTGTAAGTTCCCAAATCCGAGAAGACAAACTGCGTTCCTTTCTGCGCATCGTACTTCTTATAGTATCCGGCAATCACAGCGGCGGCATGGTTGGCTTTATTGTCAATATCGTCGCCGTATTTCTGTGGGTCTATCAGGCGCATATCAAGGCTCATCTTGCGGGCGTAGTCCGTAGCAATGAGCATCCGCGCCTTATCCTCGCTATCGGTAAGCGGCTCGCGCCCCAAAACAGTAGCGTCGCCCGTCTTGGCAAATATCATGAGTTTTTGAATAAAATCCTGCTGGTCGGGAGTGGGCGGAATATTATGCAGGATTTCATTCTTTTCGGGTCGGTCGATGCCGATGTCCTTCGCTGTACGGAAGTCCGTAATTTCGCTGTAAAAAGCGGCCAGTTCGGGTACTTTGATGAAATACCTGAACCGTTCTTTCTGTACAATCTGATTCGTAACCGAAAACTCGTAATCTTTCGTTTTCTTGGCGAAGATGGCCGCCCATGCGTCGAACGTATTGATGCCTTGCCGTTCCAGTTCTTTTGGGCGTAAATACTTAAAGAGCAAATACAATTCGGTAAGCGAATTGGAAATGGTCGTACCGGAAAGAAAAGTCGCACCGAGGTCTTTCCCTGTTCTGTCCTGAATGGTACGCACGGCAAAAAGCATATTAAGCGCCCGTTGTGAACCATCGGAGTTACCCAAACCCGCCACACGGTCGTGACGGGTGGTAAAGGTCAAATTTTTAAATTTGTGGGATTCATCCACAAACAGGTGATCAACGCCCATCAACCTGAAATCCACCGCATCGTCCTTGCGGGTGTCGATCTGGTGGGTAATTTCTTTCAGGCGGGCTTCGAGATTGGTTTTCCGCTTTTCGACACCCCTACGCATAAAATTGGATACTTCCCCGCCTTTGTTGCGCAGTACCTCCAGATTTTCCTCCACGCTGTCTAATTCTTTCTGTAAGATGTCGCGTTGAACTTCGGGCGACTGCGGAATCATGCCGAACTGCTCATGTGTCATTATTACCGCGTCCCAATTGTTATTTTTCATTTCATTGAAAATGCGGGCGCGTTTGGCCGGAGTAAAATCCTCCTTGCCCGGATAGAGTACCTTTGCATTGGGATAGGCGGTGCAAAAGGTTTGCGCTATCTCGTGTACATTGGCTTTTAGGGCTATAATCATCGGCTTGTTGGCCAGTCCCAGCCGTTTCATTTCCATTGCTCCTGCGCACATAATCAGCGTTTTGCCTGCCCCTACCTCATGATCACAGATCCCTCCGCCATTGGTTTTGAGCATCCAAACAGCATCTTTCTGACTTCGGTACAGGTCGTCGATACCCAACGCCTTCAGGTCAAGTCCCGGAAAGGTTTGGTGCGAGCCATCGTATGCAGGACGTGCAAAACAATTGAACGTGCTGTTATATAGGGTGGTCAGTCGGTCTTTGAACTCCGGCGACTGTTCGCGCAGCCAATCCGAAAAGCCGTTTCGCATCTCGTCGATTTTACTGTTTGCAAGTTGTATTGCCTGTCCGTCCGGCACTTTTACCTCTTTATCACCCTGTTTGACTGTTTTGGTGATTTCGGGCGTGGTATCATGCAAGGCATGGCGCATCAGGGCAACACCGTCGAACAGGCGGCTTTCGCTGCGAACACCGTATTTCTCCGTGATATTGGCGTTACGGGAACGGGCGTTGAGGCTGAACTCATCACGACTGGAAGCGTAGGTTACTGTTACATCCGTTTCAAAGAGGCACGAAGCATAGGCGGCATAGATTCCGGTAGGCAGCCACCGCTCCCCGAAATTAAAATCCAACTCATCAAAGGAGATGGGTTTCGGCGCAGCTTCCTGTAAGGCAACCAGCGATTCTTTGGCAGCTTCGTGACCGGGGTGAGTGTCGATAAACTTTTGCACCTCGTCCGCTTTGGAAACAACATTACCGGCAATGAACTTGTCGGCAACTTCATAACCACCCACCAGCGGATTGAAATACACTCTGCCTTTCAATTCCGTCAACAGGCTTTCTTCCGTACCGCCTGTCAGTGATGCCATGTATTCCAGATTAACCGTTCCGTGTTTGTTAAGTGAAGCGGCCAGCGCATCGCGGGCGTTATCGGTATGGGTAATCTCATTAGCATTAAAGGCTACGGGTCGCTCGAAAATATCCGCCTTTACCGCCTTTCCCTCGCGGTAACGCTCCAACGAAAGAATTTCCCGCCCTCCGGCATCCATCTTAATCAAGTCAAGATTCTTCGGGTCGTTCAGGTTTCCGAACTTTTCCGTAAAATCGTCATACAGGCGGTTGAGCATTTGCCGAAGTGCCGGATTCTCTCGCAATGTGTCGGCTTCGTTCAGGTAGAGGTGATGGTAAGTATCACGGATTTCGATGTAGAGCGATGCCCGTTTTTGCTGCCGGGGCGATAATTCCAACGGGTGAAACATGGGACGGAAACCATTAATATCGCGCAGGTAGCCGATGCGGTTATCGTCGTTTGTGACCAGCGAGCCTTCCTTATAATGTTTCGGTAGTCCCTGTTCCGGTACGGCGAATGGGACAGGCTTCATCCGTTCTTCCCGCTCCATTTCCTGTTTAAGCCTTTCAAGCTGCTCTTCCCTGCGGGCATCTGCGACGGGATATGCCGTTTGTGTATCCGCTTTGTTCTCCGCTTTGACTTGTCTTTCCGCTTCCTGCCTTTTCTTACGGGCTTCCAGCATCAGTTCCTCCCGCCACTCTAACGGTCGGTCTTCTTCCTTCTTGGATGATTTCCGCTGTTGCTTTACTTTTGGTTGAGGTATCTCCATCCGGCGGCGGGAACGGCTGTTTCTGGGTTTTGTCTGTGTACGTTCTTCTTCCGATAAACCGAATAAATCATACAGTGATATAAGCGGTTGGTTATTGATGCTGTATGCCGATTCCACCGCTTTCGCCTCCGTAGTCGGCTCGTTGGTTTGTGCCGGTGGTGGAACCGGATCGGAAAAGTCGAAGTTAAGGCTGGTCTGGATTCCCGATTGAACAGGTTTTGCCTGTATTTCCGGGGGCACTTCTTTCGTAATGGCGGGATCGTCTTCCTTTGGTAGCGTTTCGGCAACGGTTTGTTCTTCCTTATTCCGAAACTCTTTTTCTTCGGGAAACCAATCATCTTCGAGGGTTTGCCAAAAAGGATTGAGTTCATCCGCTTGCCAAAGGGGATTGAGGTCGGATGCAGACTCATTTTGTTGCTCTTGTTCGTAATCTTCGGGGGTGGCTTGCATAAATGACTCCCGATTTTTCTCCCTGGCTTGCTCCATCAATTCGCCCATCTCCTGCCAGTCCTGCGCTGTCGGCACATAGTCTCGGCTTTGGGCTTCGGATTGTTCCACTTGTAGCGCGTGTTGCCGATACAACTCCACATCCAAATGCTTAGAAAAATCTTCACGCAACATTCCGCGCAGTTCGGAGGCAATAGCTCCCACACCGCCGGAATGGGTAAATTCCATTGCAGGTTTGCCGTAAGGGTCGGTTCCGACTTTTACCCGGTCGTGGATTACGCGGTTGAAAGTTTGAAACAGATTATTGACCGATATACCGTTAGACAATTTCCGGCTATTGATAAAATCATGCTGACGCTCGGACAATTCCCCGCCCGGCGCTTTCTTTTGCAGGATAATCAAGTCGCTGCCTACTTCCGTGCCTGCATGGTCGGTAAAAAGATTGTTCGGAAAGCGGACGGCGGAAACAGGTTCGCACTGTTGCATCAACCACTCGCGCACGGGGCGGTTGGCTTCGGAATTGAGTACACCCTGCGACGTGATAAAGGCCACTAATCCGCCCTCGCGGACACAATCGACACTTTTCATAAAGAAATAGTTGTGAATCGTACCGGATGCTTGCCTGTGGGCATTGTCTTTGGCATTGCTGTATGCGGGGTCGAATACCCTCATATCGCCGAACGGGATATTACTGGCGGCTACATCAAAATAGCCGTTGTAGCGTTGTTCGATATTTTCAAATCCCACTATCCGCACATTTTCGGTGGGGTTCAGATGCGAAAGAATCTTGCCTGTCAACATATCCTTTTCAAATTGTGTGGCCTCGCATCCCGGAGTCATTTGCCTGATTGCTTCGGAAAAGATGCCCGTTCCGGCAGAAGGGTCAAGCAGGCGCACAGGCTCAACGCCGCTTTCTTTCAAGGCAGCCGCCAGCGCATCCACTACTTTGGGCGGAGTGTAAAAGGCTGACAGTACGGAGTTTTTTAAGGAAGAAACATAGCGATTGTATTCGGCTGTGTCTTTTGATTCGCTGCGCAATACTTCGTGCAACTCCGTAACCAGCGGAAACAGTTCGCTGTCGGTTTTCGTCCATTGCTGTATGTCTTCCGGCTTATCGGCAGGACTTAACACGGCTTTTATCCCGCCGAAACCGCAGTAGGCTTCCAGTATTTCCCGTTCGGCAGGTGTAGCCTGCCGTTTTTCTCTATCGAGGCTGAAAACCAGACGTATCGCCTCTATATTATCCCGAAGACGGGCTTTCTTATTGAATGCCATCTTCGAGGAATGTTTGGATTGCGCCGGTCAGTTCCGTGTAGAGTAGCCGGTACTCTGCACTATCGGCGAAATCGTCCGACAATGTGTATTTTTCAGTAACACCGGAAAGGCGGGGTAGTAATTCCATTGCCAACCCTTCGGCCTGTTCGGGGTCTATTTCTTCCGTGAACTCGTCCCAGAGTATGTTTACTATGGTTCGGTATGGGGAGAAATGTAATCCTGCATAAAGGGTTTGGGAAGCTATTTCGTCTGCTTCATCATGGGAGCCGCCCAGTTTGATAATATTGCTGTAGCTTAAAGCTGCGGCATCGCCCCGCGAAGCGATAAACTGTTTGTCGGCAGCTTTGTCGGGATGCGATTCACGTAAATAAGACAACAGGGAGAGCCGGAAATAGGATAATTCCACGGCGGTGGATTTATTTGCTTTCATCTTTTGATTTTTTTAGTGGTAAATAAAAAAAGGAGGGAAAGGAAAAAGCGTCCGGAGCAAGCCCCGGACGCCACCACTAAAAAAATCCGATGTCAAGCAATTATCCCTAATAGCAAGTCATAGATTCTTTCAGTGGCAAAGGTACGGAATTTACTTCGACTTACCTTTTTTCCGGTTACCCTTTTTGTTTTCAGGGAATTTGAATACGGTTTTATAATCAGCATCAAACGTTATGGCAGCCTCGAAGGTGTTACCCGTCTTGCTGCTCACAAAGCCTTTTATCGTAGGCGTTGCGCCGTTTACCAGCAAGGCGGCAAGCTGCGTATCGGTCAAATCCTTTTTCGCAATACTGCGGAATACTGTCAGCCCGCAATGCTCGTTGTTACACTTGGCGACTTTCTGATAGAAGGTAACCTGTCCGTTTTTGCACTTGGGACAAGGGCAACCGGAGCGGTCATCGGGGCGGTCAAAAGCGATTCCCAACAGTTCGGTAGTGATTTGCGAAGCGTAAACCTCTATCGAACGGTGGAAGGTAGCGGCATCCATTTCGCCGGAGCCGATTTTTGCCAAAGCATGTTCCCAGCTTCCGGTCATCGCTACGTCTGCGATTTTCCCGTCTTTCACGGCTAAATAGACTACCAGTCCTTTGTTGGTCGGAACCAGTGCTTTCTTTTCACGGGTAATATATTCCCTTGCAAACAGCGTTTCGATGATAACTGCGCGTGTGGCGGGTGTACCGATACCCGCATCTTTCATCGCTTCGCGCTCATCTTCGTTTTCGCACTCTTTACCGCACGATTCCATTGCTGAAAGCAGCGTCGCCTCAGTATGTAACGGGCGAGGCTTAGTCTGTTTTTCTAACGCTTCCATATCACGAATGGAAAGCACATCGCCTTGTAATAAGGCGGGCAGCGTGGTAACGTCTTCCTCCTGCGCTTCTTCATCGGTGGCGCCAAATACAGCCCGCCATCCGGGAAGTAGCGTTACGCTGCCTTTGCAGGCAAAGTGTACGCCGCCCGCGTCCAGCGATACGGTGGTGTTCTCTTTGGTGCAACGATTGGAAAAAGCCTCCAACATACGTCCGGCCACCATATCATAAATCGTCCGTTCATCGCCGGTTAATCCGTTCGCCGAATCTCCGGTGATAATGAGCGCATGGTGGTCGGTTACTTTCTTATCGTCCACCGAACGGATATTGAGGACGATGTTATCCATTCCCGCCGCATAAGTGCCGAAACGGGGATGATTCTTTAATGTAGCAATCAGGTGCGGTATTTCGTCCAGCACATCGGCGGAAATATAACGGGAGCCTGTACGCGGATAGCTTAAAACTTTCTTTTCGTACAAGGTCTGGGCGATGTTCAGCGTTTTATCCGCCGAAAAACCGTGCTTGCTGTTGGCCTCTTTCTGTAAGGCAGTAAGGTCGTATAACAACGGCGGTTCCTGCTTCACCTCTTTCTTTTCTACAGTCGTAACACGGACGGTTCCGGCAGCATTCGCCTGTTGCAATACTTCATCGGCTGCGCTACGGTTATCGTACTTGTCCACAGAAAGAACGGCGAACGACGTAGCATCTTTTTCCGTATGCAGTTTCAATTTGAAATACGTTTGTGGTTTGAAGTCCTTATTTTCCAAATAGCGGCTGCATATCATCGCCAGTGTCGGGGTCTGAACACGACCGAGTGACCACGAGCCGCGTCCGGCAGCAATGGAAAGCGCTTGGGAGGCATTAATGCCCACGACATAATCAGCCTGACTGCGGGCTTTGGCAGACAGATACAGGTTGTCGTACTCACTGCCCGGCTTCAGATTTTGGAAGCCTTCTTTAATTGCCTTGTCAGTCAGAGAACTTATCCACAATCGCTGGAACGGGCGGTTACATCCTATATAATTATAGATGTAGCGGAAGATTAATTCGCCCTCCCTCCCGGCATCGGTGCAAACTACGAGGCTGTCGGCTTTAGAAAACAACTCTTTGATAATTTTAAGTTGCTTCATCACGCCGGGGTCATTTTTGTATTCCTTACCCTCTTTGATTTGGCGGGGAATCAGTATAAATTCCTGCGGCAATATCGGCAGGTTTTCACGCTGGTAACTTGTGAAGCCATAGGCTTCGGGCATCGCCAACCCTACGAGGTGGCCGAATGCCCAGGTAACAGCCCAGCCGTTACCTTCCATATATCCGTCTTTTTTTGACGTTGCACCCAAAATAGCGGCTATATCACGCGCTACGCTGGGTTTTTCTGCTATACAAACTTTCATCTTTTGATTTTTTTTGAATAAATCCGGCTGCATTCGGCAGAGCTCAAACAAGTTTGGCTCTGCGCTCATTTGCACGGATTTTGTGGTTGATAAATCTTAAATTACAACTTGCGCCCGGTGCTTTTCTTGGGCTTGGCGGGAGATTGCCGCTCATCCTGTTTTTGCTCTTTCTTCTCCTGCTGCTTTTCGGTAGACTGTGTCTGACCTTTTTTCAGCGGGTCGGTCGATTGCTTGGTCGCTTCGTTGGTTTTGCCTTCGTTATTCACGGCAACTTGCGTTTTGAATCCCTCGGCGGGTTGTGCCTGCTTCTTGGCCTGCATTTCTTTCCATTGCTCCGGTGGCAGGCTGGTGTGGCGGATACGTCCGGCTTCCTGATCCGGCCATACCCAAGCATTGTACTTCTGTCCTTTTTGGTCGGAGGTTTCCACCTGTTGCGCTCCCTGTTCCTGTTTGGGCTTGGTGTTTTGGTTTACCATACCCTCTACAAAAATGGGCTTGTTCTCGCACAAGGTTTTGAATTGCTCGCGGGTCAATTCGACACCGCCCTGTATGGGACGTACCCATACATCGCCCACCTTGCGGGCTTTGAGCGGCTGGTTTTCGTTCTGTCCCGTTTTCTGTTCCGCCTTTGCCGCCCGTTCCTGTTGGTGCTGCTGGCGTTGTTCGGGCGTAAACAGGAAGTCGAAGTTTTTATTCACGGCATTATACTGCACGATGCGCGTGATTTTTGCACCGGGTTCTTCGCCGGGGCGTAGCTTCTTGTCCATGTTCTCTACCAACACGCCCTGACCGTTTTTTAGTCCGTCCTGTTGCTCCTGCGAAAGCTCGACACCTTTCAGCATTTTCGGGATTTGGATTTCGGAAAGCGGCATGGCTTCAATGCGGTTGGTGATTTTATCCATTGACACAAGTGCCGGAACTTTCTCGCCACCGGGAGTCATCTCCAACTCGAAGACACGTCCGCCGTGTCCGGTAGTGGTGAGTTGCTTTTGCTCATCGGGGGTAAACATGACACCCATAAACGGTTTTTCAAAGTCCGGCTTTTCCTGAAAGGGATGTGTTTGGATTTTGATAGTACTGTCCGCCTGCTGTTCAAACGACAGGCGGGCTTTGGCCTGTAATTCCTTACCATCAATTTCCATACGGATTTCCAGCAATCCGGGCGACTTATGACCATAGGACATGGCTTTGAGAGCATCCTGTAACGATTCGCCGGAAAGTCCCAGCTTGTCGGTCTCTTTCCAGTCGAGTTTGTTCAGGTCTAAGGGTTGGTACTTGCCCCCGGCCTGCTCCTGCATCTTACCGTCCGGCGTTACGCGGTATGGATCAAGTACCTTGTCGTTAGGATTAATTCTTATAATCTTGTCGAGAAATGCGGCCATCTTATCGACGGCTTTGGCACTCACTGCATAGATACCCGTATGGGACGGATGGCTGAACTGTGCGGAAAACTTCTTGAAGAAATTTTCCAGCGCATTGCTGCGCGTGTCGATTTTGAGAAAGCTGTCGGCGTTCTCCTTCTTGGGATTGACGGTTTTCATTTTGCCGTCCGCTCCCTCTTTTGCGATGGCTTTCATTTTGCCATCTTCACCCTGTGTCAATAGGACTTTCGGGTCTTCGTTTTTTACTTTTTCATCCATGATAAAAAATGATTTAATTATTCCGCATTACTATTAATGCGGAACGAAGGTATGCGTAAACAACTGAATGGCAGGGGTATTTTCGGCGACTGGTAGCTTGTGGCGTCGATTTGGCAGCTTGTGGCGTTGAAGTGGAAGATCTGTAAAATAAAAAAACCGCCCGAAGGTGGTTCTAAAGCTCTAATATAAACAAGATATTCTTTCAGGTCAAGGATATAGCTAAGCATTTACTATTTCCCACATCCCCCCATTATTAATATCAAGTGCATTGTCAAATCGATCTTGATGAATAGCCATACACAGGAAGTATTTGGGTCGGCTCATTCCCACATGTGCCATTTTTAGAGTTTCTTTTTTATGAATATCTCCTTTTCGAGGTGGAAAATATACTCCTTTTAATTGCTCCATTATGCGTTGACTTTCATGTTCTCCCTGATAAGATGTTTCAAGATATAGTGTTGCAACATGTGTCTCTCCCTTTACAGAATGAATAGTGGCTAACTCTACTTCAATTTCGTTTTGTCTAAATATGTTATTGTTTTTCACTTCTTCATCTGTTGCGATATTCGTTGGTTGATTATTTAAAAACTTGCTAACATATTGATTAGCGGAGTCAACTTCAAATATTTGACAAAATTTAGAAGTGATAAATGTTCTTATTTCATTAATTGTATTATCACAAAAGCCTTCACTATTATGGATGCTTTTTGCCCATTTAGCAATATTGATATTAAATGAGAGGAATTCTTCAGGCGACTTATTGGCAAAATATTCCGACAAAGAAGTCTTTGTATAATTTCGTGTTATTTTCCCATTCGAGTATTTCTTATTTGTAGTTGATAGTATATGAAGTAGGGCTTCCATTATTTTATTTGAATAGTCCTTTACACTTGAACTATTCTGCTTTCTAAGAAATGATTTAAGAGAATCATAATCAACTTTTTCTTTCTTTTTTGCATATGCATTAAAATTGCTAAAATATGACTTTATAGTTAGGCTGTTTGCAGACCTTGTTGAATCGTTGGAATTACCAACCCAGCCAATAGCTTTAATTTTATTAGAAAAGTTGTTTGTGGTAATTCCTTCTTCTTTAGCCTTATCCCATATTGTTTTTGAATCTATCTCTTTGGTCTGTATTAGTTCACAAAATTTGGATAATACATTTGAGGGATTATCAAAAACGATAATTGTTGGGTCTAATGAATTAATGGCTGGATTTGCTACAAGTACATCATTTTTTTCAGGACATACACTACGTAGTACTTTTGCAATATTTTCTCCAAATCGCTTACTTCCATTTATTTCCAATGTATTTTTTGGTTGCCACAATTCATCTGATTTTATTTTATTGAATATTGCTTGATGATGGTCTCCAAAACACTGGATTACAGTTTTTTTTGAATCAAATATTGTGCTAATAATATCCAATTGATGACTGTCGGTATCTTGCATTTCATCTATGAACAAATATTTGAAACGAGAAGAAATCGCTTGTTTAATTTCTGGCATATCCAAAATATAGGCTGATGAAAACGTATAAGCATCATGGTAATTGATTGTAGAATAATACTTATAGACATTTTTAATAATATCCATAGTCAGTGTTTTCATTTCTTTTTTTTCTTCTCCGCTCCAGTCTGTATAATTCTTTCCTTTTCTTGGTTTATTAAAAGTGATTTCAGAATTATTACTGATATCAATCAATTGAAAGTCGGAATCTTTTATGATTAAGCGAATGTTGTTTAGAAGTCCATTATTAGTCAAAAAGAAGTAATACATCCTTTTTTGTAACGGCTCGTTACTCTTTTTAATTGAGCCTAACTTCATCCTGAAACTTCTATCCAAATTCTTTAGATAAGCATCATTGGATATTTGAGATGGTTTTTTCTGATACAAAGCAGAAAAATAAGGTATTGCCAAGAACTTATCTACGAAAGACTGTATCGTTCCAAAGTGATTTGGGTATCTGAATAGAATGTTGGCTTTATGCCCTAATTTATTTTTGATTTCGTCAATAGCCACATTAGTATGGGTAAGAACGCAAACACCTTGATTATTTGGCAATGGCATACGATTAGCCAATATAATTAACTTTGCTAAAAGAGTTGTTGTTTTCCCGCTTCCGGGACATGCTTTTACATCCTTACTTTCGTTACATTCTATGATATCTATTTTATCCTGCTCAAAATATGGTTTGTCTTTAAGTAGGACTGAATGTGCATGTTGTATTTCTTCCGGTTCTGCAAATTTTGTCATACTATTCGGGATTTTCGGGTTCAGAAATTGGCTCTGTCACATAGTAAATAGCATCTACAATGTATTTCAAATTCATATCAGATGAAATCATGGAATTGACATCAACTCCGGCTTCCTGCTCTCTTGTTAGGATTTGAGCCAAATATTGGGCAGCAATTGCTTTGGAAACTGTGCTATTGCAAATAGGCTGAAAAACATCATAAATATGCTGTTTTTCGGTTAGAGTATCCGCACTATACAATCCATCAGCCTTGTCTTTTATTGTGCTAAAATCATCATCAGTTACATTAAAATAAGGATTTGATTTCTCAATTCTTGCTAACTCGACAGCCTGATATAGATATTTGTATAATTTACCGGAAGCAAGTTCATATTCTAAAGTCCATTGTTCAGGAAGATATATTTTGACGGGTAGCTTATCGTTCCATTGGCTTTCTATTCGCCCCTTTTTATTATTCCTTAAAGAAGTCAACAATGTTTCGTCCAATGCCTTTTGAGGTTCAGCATCGAAAACTTGTAATAGTTGCTCTTTGATGGACAGTTGCCCTGTTGGTTGATTAGGAAAGCGAGTAACAATCTTATTGTTCTGTATAAAATCTCCAAATTCTGTCTTAGTTGAGAAAAATTCGGGAAGGTTGTTATAACAAATGTCTTGAGTAATCGCCTTCAATTTGTCGATAAAATTTGGTTCAATAACTGTTACCGTTGGAACATCACCATCATAATATTCAAGGCTTCTAACATCCAAATCCGATAGAATAGCAATATTAATGTCAAATTTGGGTGTTTCTTTCCTTACAAATATGTTTGCATAACGCTTAAATGCTGTACTTCCTACATTAACTATAGAAACGCCATACCTATGTAATGGTCGTTCTATAATCTCGGCAATGGTTGGAATAAGCAAATTTTCGGCATCACCCTCAACAATAATAACACCTTTTGCGAAAAATAGATTAGCCTTAGTTGCGTCTAAAAAGCGTTCTAAAAATCTATAATCGGATGGATTCAGATTAGTATGTTCTTCTCCCATCGGAAAAACGTGATTTTCATTACATACGATTAGGCTGTTTAAATCTATTTTGGACGCTAAAGTAGTACTGTGTGTCGTAAGAATAAATTGACCGTATTGCTTATGGGTATTGATGAAATCTATTAATCGTAATTGGTATTGTGGGTGTAAATGTGCTTCCAATTCTTCAATTAAAGTCAATTTTAAGCCTGAATTTGCATCTTCAAACAACAATAATTCTGCTGCAATAAATAGTAGATTTAATGAACCCAAACCGGATTTGTTTTTTTCCAGTATTAAATCTAACTGCCTCAGAATGTCCACAAGGTCATTACCTGTAAGCGTAATTCCTGCTTTTCTTGCATCTTTCCCCAACAAAAATTTTTCACCAAGTAACCGATTTATTGTTTCTGTAATTTCTTTCCCTTTTTCTGTTTTTGTCAAATCAAAAAAATCGTCGATGTTCTCTTTTAATGCGTTGTATTTATCCTCAAGCTCATGTCTGATTTCATTCCCGTCGGCATCTTTCGCTTTCTTGAAAATCGAATGTGATTTTAAGATTTGAGCTAATCGTGATTTGTTTCCATGTGTCATTTCGGAAAGCGCATCCCTTAAAGGTTTTAAATATACTACACGCAATAGGTCTCGTGCCTCCCCCTCAATATAACTGCCTTCCATGTCAATTCCTGCCCGGACATATTGATAAATTGAATTGTCTTTCATTCGAGCATACAACCAGACCTTTAAAACATATTCTTTACTCTTATCTTCTTTTTCTTCAAAACCAATCCATTCAAGAAAATGCCCCGCTTCGGAATCGGAAAAACCCTTGAATGTACATTCGATTTTCATTTCCATTGCTCGCCGCTTCGTGACACAATCTTGGTGGAAATCTTTTTCTTCCACCTGAATGTATTCTAAGCTTTGAGTTCTTAAAACATATCGTATAGCATCTACAATAGTGGTCTTGCCGGAATCATTTTCACCGACAAGAACATTAACACCATCCCTAAACTGTACTTTTAGTCCGGGTTCAGAAGATTCAAAAGTATCACCACCTGTTCCGTATTTTCGGAAGTTCCAAAGTTTTAGTTCATGTAAATACATTATTAGTTTCTTTTTTTATTGTTGAAACAAGTAAGTCCTTCACATCCACATTCAATACATTGGCGATCTTCACTAACGTTTCAAGCGAAGGTTGTGATTCGTTAGTACACCAACGGGAAACAGTCGCTTCGTTCTTTCCCAACGTTTCTGCCAACCATTTTCCGGTTTTATTTTGCTCCACAAGAACGACTTTTAGCCTATTTATCTGTTTCATTAGTCATATTTTTGATGTATTTTGCAAATATAATGACTTATATCTAATTGGCAAAATAAATTTCTATTTCATTATCAGTAATTTAAAAACTAAAAAAGCCGGGCATTACGCCCGACAATTGTTTTATGCTTCTTGCTTTGGCAACAAGTGGCACAGATCGGGGTCATCCTTTATTCTCTGCAACTCGTCAGCGACTATTTGTTTGGTTTCGGCTTTGATGCGATTATAGTTTGCCTGTATCATTTCTTTCATGTGATCCACGCCGTTTTCATCAACAAAATTGGAAATAACGGGAATTGTCTTGTACGCTTTGGTTTCGGCTGCTACACGCTCGTTATCTACGACAATTTCACAATGAAAAATCTTCTGCTCAATACGTTCATCAAAATTATCGGCCACCGCTCCCACAAACATACCCTGCGTCAGATTGGAAATCTTGCTGGGTGGAATCAGGCTGTCCATTTGGGTAGAAATGGACGTGGATTTATCGTTGCGGTTAATGGTCATGGATTGCCGTTTTTGTAGCACTTTACCGAAACGGTCTGAAAGCGTTTTTGCCGTATCGCCGACTACCTGCCCTGAAAAGATATTTCCTACGGTATTCATTACTACTGCGGCCTCTTTGTCGCCATAGTCGCGTTTCAACTTCGAAAAGTCCTGAAAGCCGAGTAATACAGCTACTTTATTGCTTCGGGCGGTGGCGATAAGGTTATCCAAACCTTTGAAGTAGATAGTCGGCAACTCATCAATCACAACCGAACTTTTAAGTTGGCCTTTCTTGTTGATGAGTTTCACGATACGCGAATTGTATAAGCCCAAAGCCGCACCGTAAATATTTTGCCTGTCCGGGTTGTTACCGACGACAAGGATTTTCGGGTCATCAGGGTTGTTTATATCCAGTGTAAATTCGTCGCCAGACATTACCCAATACAACTGTGGCGAAATCATACGAGAGAGCGGGATTTTGGCCGATGCAATCTGCCCCATCAACTGGTCAGCCGCGCCTCCGAGCCATGCGTCCATAAAGGGCGATAGATAATTTTCTAAATCCGGATAAGAAGTCAGGATAGGAAAAATATCTTCATATCGCTTGTTCAAAAACTCTATCGCGTGGGGGAATGTACAGTATTTGCCATCTTTATAAATGCGCAAATACCAGATTATGGAGGCGAATAAGATTATAGGAGATTCCACAAAAAAATCACCCTGTTTTTGCACCCATGTTTTATTGAGATTCAACATTATTGTATATGCAGATTCGTAGGCATCCGATATATCGTCCATGAACGAGGGGTTAATCGGATTGCAGCGGTGAGAACGGGAAGGGTCATCAAAGTTTATCACGTAGAACGTAGGAACTTTAGTGTAACCCTTACGGTTGTTCAATAGATGATTGTAGGCAATAGTGGAAAGGTCAGGGAATTTAAAATCGTACACATACATCGAAAAGCCCTTTTCGACCTGTTGTTTGATAAATTGGTTTACCACGGCATAGGATTTACCGGAACCCGGAGTACCTAACACTATCGCTGCCCTAAATGGATTGACAACATTTATCCAACCTTTCCACATCTTTTTCTTAAACCAAAAACGGGTAGACAGATTTACCGAATAATCGTTCACCATCAACTTTGTTTCCTGCATAAAACTTTCGTTCTCGGTATTGAAAACATCATCCATGAGATTACTTTTCAATAAGCGGCTCATCCATATACCCCCCATGAGTAACAGTATATAACCAATAGACATAGTGAAAATGTAGAATCCGGCATTGGCGACCAACGGAAAAGGAAAAATCAAAAGCCACCAGTTCATGAAAAAGAAAATAAACCCGGACGTCAGGAATACGTAGATTTTATTCCATGTTATTTTCTCGTCTTTTACGCCCTTAGTTCCTAAGCAGGACAGAGCAAGGAACACTACCGCAAAAATTTTCATCCACAGGATAGAGGTAAATAATCCGGCGGTGCGGTTAAAATTGAGTAGGATTTTATCAACCACGCCGATATTGATTCCCCACTCTTTGATTGCGCCGTAACAGAACCAATAAATGTTTATCACGACAAACAGGATACTTAACGCCCGCATAAAGTCCATGACTTTTGCCAAGCCTCTCAAATCGTCTTCTTGCTGCATAATTAATTTGTTTTTTATTGTTTGACAATGGATTAAAATGCGAAAGTAAGAAGACAAAAACGTCCCGAAGCTATATTTTCGAGGCGTGGCAGCTTGTGGCGTCGATTTGGTAGCTTGTGGCGTTGAGTGTTGAAAACCTAACCCCTTAAATACTGATTAGGATGAGTTTAAATCGTATCTTTGCGAATAATATTAATAGATTCATAGGAGGAAACATCATGGAAAAATGGGATAAAATAAAGGTGGATAAGATGGTTAAGCCGATTCACTACTCCAAAAGAAAACCTGTTGAGTTAGTTGTCGGGGATGATTATTATGTCAGTTTTGGACGAAACAATGCTCTTCGGTGCAAATTAATTGAGCTATATATGGAGGGAGAACAACAAAGGATTGTGGTTGAGATCCCGACTAAGCCGATGTCGAAAAATGGTTTTATTGACCGTAACGGTAATATTTCTCATCATTGGGTTTCAACCCACACACTTTTTGCTGACGAAATAGGACTGACGCCAGAAGAAGCGGTTATTAATGAAGTCACTATGTAATATAATTTAGCAGGTTATTTGTGTTATGGAACTTACAAAGGAACAATTAGAAAAAATAGAATCAGCAATAATTTTTCTTAAAGCCCATTATCATGAATTTGATGATAGGGACATCACTTTTGATAAAAATGAGGACGGAGAATACGATGTAATCCATTTTCAATTCCCAGGAGAGCAGGAACTCCTTACAATAGACATAAATGATTTTCTCGAAATGGCAGGTGAAATACCTTCATTAAAAATACATGATAATTATATCATACGAACCAGTCATTTGGGCTATTATATCGTTGAAGCCGCCGACCAAAATTATGATTATGCAATTAGAAATTTTGATGGGTACGATTTTTCAGCTAAAAAAGAAAATATAGAAATAAGTTTAGCATTTGACAATTTCTTTATTGGACTTGCAGCCACTACACTAAAGGCTTATGAAGATGATTATTGGGGTGCTGTTTCTCCTTATATGGGAATAGAGGTTAAGTATCTCAATGGAGATGTTCTATCGCAGGATGATGAATTGAAATTAGTCAGATCATTTCTTTTTGAAGTTGCCGATACTACAGGCATTGCTTTGACATTTTCTCCGATAAGGAACACTTCATACGATTATGAGGAATTGCAGGATGAAAGTGGAGAATATAAGTTTAGTGAATTGAGGGAGATCGAACCGTACAATGAAGGAATGAAGCTATTTGTATCTGCATTACAAATTCAGGAGTCTGAACTACGTTTTTTGAATTTTTACAAAATTCTTGAACATTTTGCTCCTGTTGTAGTCAATATTGAGGCACATGAATTAATGAGAAAGAAACTCGATGCACCTAAAAAACTATTTGAAGATGGAGATTTCATTCGTTCCATATTTGATTTAGCAAAATCAATGCGGGCAAAATTTAATGATGAAGACCTTATCAAATCAACGTTTGCAAGTTGTTTTGATTTTGTAGGTTTATTTGAACTTTTACCCGCCAGCATTCAAACCAAGATTAAGAAACAAATCAATAAGCAACTTATAGATTATTCGACCGACAAACAAGCCCTTACTACTACTGCTGCTAATATGGTTGGAAAAATTATTTATGCCACAAGAAACAAAGTGGTTCATGCTAAGTCGAATTATGAGATGACCGGGAATGAGTGTAATAATGCTGATCTTGATACATTGAACGAATTTATGAAAGAGGCATGTTCCCAATCAATACGATGGTATAATAGGCAACCCCAACACTTGAAATTATCAGTTATACAATAGTCTATACTCGTTTATTATATGGAAAAAAAGCAAAAACAATTAGGCCAGTATATATTCACGAACCATGATTTTGAAGGTTCAATTGATGAATTTCTTGCACAAACAGCACCACTTATAGGCTACCTCATACATAGCTTCAATGCATTGGATTCGGTGTTGAACTCAACTGTTTGTCTGTTGATTAACGATAGAGCGGATGAAAAAGGTGCTATCATTATTCATAATATGAGTTTTTCAGCGAAAATAGATTTGTTTTATCGACTTGTACGGTCAATGGAACTTACTGTTGAAAAAGAATTGCCGTCATTTTCCAGTTTTATTGAAAATCTGAAAAAATGTGCCACTTACAGGAATGCAGTGGTTCATGCAGAATGGGATAGCTTGGAAGAGGACGGATACACTTATGTAAAAATGAGCTTTACAAAAGATGGATTACAGCAACAGTATTGGCAGTTTACTCCAGATTCTCTAATGAAAATCAATGATTTTATAGACCAAACCAGAGAAGGATTTGACACTTTTGATGGCGAATTGCAAAAATTACTATAGTTGCATCCATATTTCCATTTTTCTTCTTTCATCTTGGTAATGGTTGGTCGTTATGGATTGAATATGCGAAAGTAAGAAGACAAAAACGCTCCGAAGATATGTTCTCAGAGCGTGGTAGCTTGTGGCGTTGATGTCGAGTATACTAGCACAAGAACAAATAGAATGGTTAATATAATTATTCCATAAAATAATTGCATTACAATTATCTGCTGAGAATTATATTAGGGCTATATTTGCATTACCATAAATATATGTAACTGATGATAAGACATTATGATTTAAACGGAATTAAGTATTACCCAGACAAATTCTATGTTTGTTTGGATGGTGTTGATATTGAAAATCTTGTAGGTTTCTTTACAAATTTTAATATTAATGAACAGCAAGCTGCTTTTATTCATGAATACTATCATTATCTAACTAATATAACAACATTTGCAGGCGTTCGCCAATTCAATCTTAATTTTATAGATAGATTCCGAATAGTTGTTAATCTTGTAGATAAAGAACGGCTTAATGCTTTCCCTATAAATGCCAATAAAAAAGAATCATGTTCTCAATTAATACAGTACTGGAATGATATTTCAGAAATTCTAAATGAAGATGATATTGATTACGATTTTGCTCGGATTGTAGAACAATCACCTCTTAAAAAGGTTGGGATAAAATCTTTTGAAAAGGTATCAAAGGAAATAAGTTGTTATGATGGAGAAGAAGAAGTTAAAGGATGTAGAGTTTTTATAAAGGTTAATGTTGATGGTGATATTAATAAAGATTCATTCATCTTGTCATTTGGAGCAATTGATGAGTTTTTAAGTGCTGCAATTGATGAATTTTTGTTTGAAAAAGACTTTTCTAATGTTGACCCCCGAGATTTGAATAAAAGACCTTATTATCCATATAGGATTCTTGATGATATAATGGCTTACTTTGGCGTTGATAGAGTGACCCCATTTGAAAAGATAATATTGTCATATTATGCTTTGCATTCAGAAAATCCGCCTACAATATTAATAGACACTTTAGAGCAAATACAAAAGGATGGTGTTGATATTTTCAGGGAGAATCCTGAAAAATATTTGTTATCAAAACGACATAGTTATACACAATATGATAGTACTCTGAACTATACTAATAGTTGTTGTAAAGAAACAACTACCCAAAATCGCATACATATATCTCAAGCAATAAGCTATTTCTATGAGCAGTTTTATATTGCCAAAAGTTTGAAAGAACAAGATTTTTTTTATTTCATACGTCCATTTTTTATAGAGAATGATATTTCAGAGTTGAGAGGCAAACAATTGTTTTTATTGAGCTTCTCCCGCTTATTAAACATCTTTAATCCTCCCATCATATTAAAAGAAAATCAATTTAGGTATTTTAGTTCAATGACAACAGTGGGCGAATCTGTATTGCACATATTAGCTACTTATGAAATTTATAAAAGTTTAGAAACTAAAAAAATAGCTAAACGACCAGATTACTACAAAAACAAATATTCATTCCCTGATATGGATGAAGATTGCGATGTTTATGAAAAGTTCCCATATCCTCCCTTTAGGTCTGTTTTTCATTTAGCATTAAATGAACTGAACTTAATGATTGTTTATCTAAAAGAAAGAGATAAAGACCTTTGGAGTAGTTTGAATATTGATGAAGTGTTGAAATTTTATGACATAAAACTAAAATAAAGACTTGGTTGCTATAATTGGCATTTAAAAATCGACACAGAGGGAAATTTCTTAGATTTAGCCCTTTTTTATAGTTGCATTTACACATAAATAATTGTAAATAAATGAATTATGGGAAAAGCGTTCTTGTATATTGATATTTTAGGATTCGGACAACTTGTTAAAGATAGCTCTCCCAAAATAGAAAAGATTTTTGAAATAATAGATGGGCTAATGTTCACAGACATTTTGCATTCCAAACGATTGTCTTTTCTGACACTATATTAGTATTCAATAAAAAGGAAGAATATCAGAACCACTACTATGTAACATATCTCATTGGATATGCCCAGCAACTATTTTATAGATTATCACTAATCAATATCTATTTCAAAGGAATAATAACGCTCGGCGATTTTAATTTTGCCAAACTCAACAATATTGGTGCTTATTATGGTTTGGCATTAATTGAGACCTACCATGATGAAAGTCTATTAGAGGGTTTTGGACTTTTCATAAATAAGAACTTGAGTAGTGAGGTTATAGTATTCGATAAAATAGATTTTAATGAAAAATACGATTTCATTTTGTTATGCCAGTCTTTTATAAACCTCTATAATCATACTAGGGGAATTTTGCCCATTGATACGAATATTTTAGTAGAGACTGATACTTATTTTAGGATTGATGAAGACCTAAGATTCTTTCGTGAAATAGAATACTTGAAAAACAATCATCCAGTTCCGAAAGTTGAAGAGAAATATGAAAAGGTTTACAATCTATATAAAAGCGTAACCTCGAGTTTTTTCCAAAAATTTGAAGAGGATGGATTTTTGCCATTTACATTAAATTCGGATTATACGGGTAGTATGAATCCATTTGAAATTTTAGCCGAAACCGAAATGAAAAATAAGATTAACCAGATGTATGCACAATCTCAGAAAAATTATAGACGGAGGAGTTTCCTTATCTGCATCAAGAAACGTATATAAAGTAATTACATCTGTCTCCCATACTTCCGTTTTTTCTTCTTCCGTTTTTTGGGCGTCGGTTCGTTCGTATCATGTTGATCCGGTTCCGGTGTCAGCACAGAAAGCAAACTGCCGACGGGTGAGTCATCACCCAAATAACCTTTGGCTGTAGTCGGTTGTTTGTCATCCTGCAATGGTCGCAACGCTTCTTTTTGAGGTATGGACAGAACGAATTGCTGATTCTCTCCTGTTGCAAAATCTGCGAACCGTGCGCCGAGCGCATTGGCCGAAAACTCCTTACACAGCGCGGAACCGTTCAGAACAATGCGGCTGTTGTGGTCGATGAAAGTTACCCCGAACAGGCGCCCCCCGTTACCGTAACGCAATACAAGGTCGATACCTTTACCCTGCAAGTCCGCTCGGAACTCGCTTCCTGTGCGGGAACCGTTCAGGGACGTCGAAACAAGCGCCTTTGTCTTTGCCGCCTGTTTATTGGTTTTTATTTCCTCGCCGGACTTTTTCATCGTCTGCTCCAATGCTTCCATACCATAGGACTTTCCGAAAAGGGAAGATTTAAGCGGTTTGCCGACACGGTTTCCGTCAGCATCCAATGCCGAGTACACCAACCCAGTGTATCTGTGTCCCTGATTATCGCCCTCGACTTTCTCTACCCCAATATTATACAACGACAGCAACGCCCGGTACTCGCCGAGCGATTGAAATTTATACATGGTCGCCAATGGCTTGATAGCGTTGGCGACTTGTTTTTTCAAGTCGCTGCGCGAAGCATCCACCGGAGCAAGTTTCCATGCTTCGCCTTGCTTCTTGTCTTTCGGATGCAAACCGTATTTCTTTTCAAGGCTGTCGGTAATCTTTTTGCTTTTCTCATAATTATTCTTGTCGCTGATTAATGTGCCATCGCTGCGGACACGGGTGGAAACGATGTGTAAATGCTGGCGGTCGATGTCTTCATGTTTGAAAATCATGTAGGGCTGTCCGCCGAAACCGAGGCGTTCCATATACTCCCGCCCGATGTCGGCTAATTGGTCGTCACTTATCTTATCCTCCGGGTGCGGATTGAGGGAAATATGGATAATTCCGCGTGTGGTTGTTACTTGCTCAGGCATTGCCCGTTCAAAATCCCGCATACATTCCCCTACGGAAAACTGTCCGTCGGCAGGAACAAAGATGCGGTTTGCTTCCAGAATCTTACCCAATCCGGCATCAATTTTTTCCTGATTGTAGGCTAACGCGCCGTACAAATTATTCCCGATATGTATATCCGCAACCATGCTTTTGAGAATTATTCAGACAAACATTCCTGCTTAAACTGCTCGCACAACTGCAATACTTCGTGTCCGATTTTCGACAATTCTATCGTTTCCTGTTCCAATTTATAGAGCATTGCCAACGCTTTTTTCTCGCCGAAAGTGGTGTGAAGTTGCTTTACCACCTGATTGTAATTCACGCCGACGGAACGGATTTGCCCGTACAAAGCGGACAGCTTCATCACAAAATCGAGCGCCGAACTGTCGGTTTTTATCACACGCAATGCCTCTCCGAAGATGCGGGCAAGGATAAAACGGGCTTTCGAGCGGACGCCTGACTGCTCGTACATGGTAAGGAACTCGGCGAACTGCGCATCGGAAAAACGCACCATCAGGCAGTTCTCAGCCGGGTCGTTTTTGGGCGGTCGTCCGCCTCTTCCCCGTTTACGGGTTTCTTTACTTTCATTCATAACACGGATTTTTTTAATGGTTCATAAATCCGTCACGGCGGGTGCAGCCTCGCCCCAAAACTACCGACTTCGGAGGTAGTTTCCCCTCTGGAAGAGCAAGGGATTTTCGGTAACGGAAATCGTTTCGAGTTACTCGAAACATACCTTGCTATTTGCCCAGACGCAAATGTGAATCTGCCCACAGGGGCAGATTTTTGTTCCGGCACACCGGAATAAAAAGCGGCACGTCAAAGGGCAGTTTGGGAGGGGAAGTTCAATCTTAAAAAGCGACCCCGAACCCGACCGTAACG
>JAIRRS010000106.1 GCA_031255855.1 Tannerellaceae bacterium
AAAGGAGATCAAAAATTAATCAGGAAGTCTGTCAAGTTTTGGTCGCTGGCTAATCCGATGCGTTTTCTGAGGCGGTAACGTCTTAATTCCACGGCACGGACGGAAATATTCAGCGACGAAGCAATCTCTTTCGTCGATAAATTCATACGGAGCAGGCAGCTCAGCCGCAAGTCGCCGGTGGTGATATCCGAATATGTCATCCGGAACCTGTCGATAAAGTTTTGGTGCGCACTATTGAAATAAGACTCAAACGCTTGCCAGTCGCCTTGATCGTTTGCTATTTCTTCTATTAAAGAACGCATCCGTTGGTAAAGCTTGTTCGGATAACGTTCGCCCAACGTTTTTTTCTGTTCGTTAATCTCGTCGAGCAATTTGTTTACAATTGTGCTTTTCCTTGCCAAGGTTGCTGTTTGCTTCATCAACTCGTTTTTCTTGTTTTGCAATTCGGCTTCCAGCAATTCGTTTTGCATCTCCTGCAGCTTTTGCTGCTCGGTTCTGTATTCCAATTCAAGCCTGATTTGCTCTTTCTTCTGTTGGCTTCTTATATAAGTAAGAGTGGCAACATACAAGATGACAAAGAAAAGCATAAAAAAGCACAGGGAAGCCCAAATACTTTTATACCAGGGAGGCCGCACTTCAAAGGGAAAAGTGATTTCAGGAAAATCGCCCTGGAAAACATACTTCCTCACTCTCAACGTATAATTACCTTTTGGCAATTGCAAAAAACGGATCCGCCCGTCTTTCTGCCAATCCGACCAACCGTGGGATATCTTGTCTATCCTGTAACTGATTTGGTTGTTGAAGTTGAAAACAGAAGAACCGACATGAAAGACGATCTCTGAAAAGTTGTAGGGCAACGACAACTTTTTCGTACCAGTGGAGACAGGATGTATCTCCTCCGGAGTTTTATATTCAATCTTTGTAAAGCGGAAAGGCGCCCCTTTGTCGTTCGCATTCCGGGCAAGACGGTTTATATTAATTAAAAATACCCCCTCTACCGTTGATACGGCGTGTAAGGAATCATTTAGTGGGATAACCTGCTTTTCCCTGTAAACAACATTGGCGTTATAATTATCCAACCGGATACGGCCTTTCAACCCGATACTGTCGCCATACACATACAATAGTTTCGTCTCATTCTTGTCTACAAACCAGTAAAGGCTGTCGGATACCTTGTAAACACGGGAGTTTTTTTCTATCTCACCTTGTTTCTCAGGCGATTTGATGATCTCTTCTACCCCAAACTCCTCGGCATCTTTCTTATGTGCAAAAACAGGCAGGGCTTCTTCTTCGGATACCGGAATAAAGGAGTCCTGTATCTTTAGTTTCTGCTTGCAATAACTGGTGACGGTTTTAATATAGAGGATATCGTGCCAAATAACAGCATCCGTAAGCTTTCCTGCTTCGGCTCTGTGTACTAAAAATTCGAGGGAAGAGTCTATCGTCATCTTTGCCAGGCCGTTGTCGAACGCTATCCATAATACCCTCGAATTGCAGGCATGAAAGCCATACACAATATTGTCTTGCAGCCCCTCTTTGGTGGTCAGGTGAAGCAGGATATTTCCCTCCGAATCGGTAATATAGACACCTTGCCCCAAAGTCCCCGTAAAATTTAAATCATGGACTGAGGCAAAGGCCGTCAGCTTATGTTGCCGTATTTCATCCGGCAGCGGATAGGGGGCTTCTACGGCACAAGATGGCAATTCCCTGAATGGTATATGTTCTGGCACGTCTTGCAACGGATAGTACAACAATCCCGCCACTCCGTGGGGCAACCAATAACCAACAGAGTTTTCCCCCAGCGTATAAATCGTATCACCCGATAGCTCCACACGCAATACCGCAGATTTATCAGGCAACTTATACGTAATCCAGTTATTGCCGTCGAAGGTAAGGAGGCCGGTATTATTCGCCGCATACAAGATTCCGCCGGGCGAGATAGCCAAATCCCAGTTCTGGCTGCCGGCTTTATAATCATTCAAACTGTATTTGCGTATGGTTAAAGAAGGAACATCCACCAAAGCATACATAGCAAAGGTGGTTAAAAAAAGGAATAATACCTGTAATAAAAAACGATGCATACCAGAGTTTGAGAGAAAACTCTCCCGTTTCATAATATTCGTAACAAACAACCACAGACTAACCGGTAAGACAAGGCCATTATGCAGACCGCTAACGCTTTACAAATAAAGAACCCTGTACAACCTCTTAATCCGTGGTTAAATGTAATAATTATTTATACTCTTGCCAACTTTTTATCTGGATATCTTCTATCCGGATAGTACAAAAAGCGTCGATGAAAGCTCCCGCCAAACGGGCATTGGTAATCAACGGAATATTATGGTCGATAGCCGCGCGACGAATTTTGTACCCATTGGTAAGTTCGCGCTTGGTATGATCTTTGGGGATATTAATCACCAAATCGAAAGCATGATTGCTAAACATCTCCATGATATCAAGATCTCCCGTTTCATCGGGCCAGGAAACAGTGGTTGCCCTCACACCGTTTTCATTGAGGAATTTAGCAGTCCCGGCGGTTGCATAGAGCATATATCCTTTTCCATCGAGTACACGGCAAGGCTCCAACAGGTCTACTTTACTTTTGGCAGCTCCCGACGATACCAGCACGTTCCTTCCCGGAATCGTATTGCCCACAGCTATCATAGACGAAAGCAACGCCTCGTTGAAATCGTCGCCTAAACAGCCAACCTCGCCGGTAGAGCTCATGTCTACCCCCAATACCGGATCTGCTTTATGCAAACGGGCAAAAGAGAACTGGGAAGCTTTCACGCCAATCCATTCAATGTCGAAAGCGCTCTTGTCGGGCTTGGTATAGGGAGCGTCCAACATGATGCGGGTAGCCGTCTCAATAAAGTTGCGCTTCAGCACTTTGGAGACAAACGGAAAACTCCGTGATGCCCGGAGGTTACACTCTATAACCTTCACATCATTGTTCTTGGCAAGGAACTGGATGTTGAACGGGCCGCTGATATTCAGTTCCCGGGCAATCATCTTACTGATTTTCTTTATCCGCCGGGCAGTCTCAAAGTAAATTTTTTGTGCCGGGAATACCAGCGTAGCGTCGCCGGAATGTACACCGGCAAACTCAATATGTTCCGAAATGGCATATTCAACCACTTCCCCATTCATGCCCACGGCATCAAATTCTATCTCTTTCGCGTCTTGCAAAAATTCAGATACCACCACCGGGTATTCCTTCGACACTTTAGCGGCAAGGCCGAGGAATTCAATCATTTGCTCCTTCGTATAACATACGTTCATAGCCGCTCCGCTTAATACATACGAAGGCCGTATCAGTATCGGAAATCCCACCGTGTTTATAAAATCGTCAATCTCATTCATACTGGTCACTTCCGCCCAGCGCGGCTGGTCGATACCCAAAGAGTCCAGCATGGCAGAAAACTTATGCCGGTTTTCCGCCCGGTCTATCGACACAGGAGAGGTGCCCAACACAGGGACATGCTGCCGGTGGAGCTTCATCGCCAGATTGTTCGGGATTTGTCCACCCATCGAAACAACCACCCCTTTAGGAGCCTCAAGGTCGATAACATCCAATACCCGTTCAAACGAAAGTTCGTCAAAATATAAACGGTCGCACATATCATAATCGGTAGATACCGTCTCTGGATTATAGTTGATCATAATAGACTTATACCCCAATTTGCGGGCGGTCAGGGCGGCGTTTACCGAACACCAGTCAAACTCTACCGACGAACCGATACGGTACGCGCCCGAACCAAGTATGACGACGCTTTTTTCATTCGGATGATAAGGAATAGCATGCTCCGAACCATCATACGTCAGATACAGGTAGTTAGTCAGTTCCGGACACTCCGAAGCAATGGTGTTGATACGCTTCACACTGGGCAATATCCCCCACTTTTTACGCAATCCGCGAACGCGGATAGTCTCCTTCTCCATATTATCCGCCGGATTTTCTACAAACCGGGCAATCTGGAAATCGGAAAAGCCCAGCCGCTTGGCCTCCCTCAAAACATCGGCCGGCAAATCTTCTATCCTGTCATACCGGGAAATAACATGGCTATAATCTACAATATTCTTCAAAGCATTCAGGAACCACTGGTTTATCTTCGTCAGTTCATGAATACGATCCACTGTATACCCCTTCTGCAAAGCCTCTGCGATAGCAAAGATACGCAGGTCGGTAGGATTGGCAAGTTCTTCGTCAAGGTCATCAAACACCACATCTTTGTTACCCACAAAGCCATGCATACCCTGCCCTATCATGCGAAGCCCTTTCTGCATAATCTCTTCAAAGCTTTTGCCGATAGACATTATCTCGCCCACCGATTTCATGCTCGAACCAATCTGCCGGCTCACCCCCGCAAATTTGGTCAGATCCCAACGCGGGATTTTAACAATAATATAATCTACTTCCGGCGCTTTATACGCCGAATTGGGCGTCCCCATCTCGCCTATCTCATCCAACCCGTAACCCAGTGCAAGCTTGGCAGCAACAAATGCCAACGGATATCCGCTGGCCTTCGAAGCAAGGGCCGAAGAACGGCTCAAACGCGCGTTCACCTCAATTACGCGGTAGTCGCTCGTTTCCGAATCATACGCGTACTGGATATTACATTCGCCCACAATACCCAAATGCCGGATAATATCAATAGATAAACCCTGAAGCATCTCCACCTCAGCATCCGTCAGCGAGCACGTAGGAGCTACCACAATACTCTCGCCCGTATGCACGCCCAACGGGTCTACATTTTCCATGCTCACCACCGTAAAGCAATGGTCGTTCTTATCTCGGATAACCTCAAACTCAATCTCCTTCCATCCTTTCAGCGACTCCTCCACCAAAATTTGCGACGAATAGGCAAACGCACTTTCCGCAAGCACCCTCAATTCACTCTCGCAGCGGCAAATCCCACTCCCCATTCCGCCCAGCGCGTAGGCCGAACGAATCATCACAGGGAAACCAATCCTGCCGGCCGCCGCAAGTGCATCCTCCATGCTCTCCACCGCCTGGCTCACCGGCGTCTTTATCTTTATTTCGTCGAGTTTTTTTACAAAAAGGTCGCGGTCTTCGGTATACATAATCGCCTCAGCCGACGTACCCAACACCTTTACCCCATACTTGGCCAGCGTGCCGTTGCGGTAAAGCTCCGTCCCACAATTCAGGGCTGTCTGCCCGCCAAACGCCAGCAAAATACCACCGGGGCGTTCCTTCTTTATCACCTCTTCTACAAAATAAGGGGTTATCGGTAAAAAGTAAACCTTATCGGCCACTCCCTCCGATGTTTGTATCGTCGCAATATTAGGATTGAGCAATACACTGCTGATACCTTCCTCCCTCAATGCCTTTAATGCTTGCGACCCCGAATAGTCGAATTCACCCGCCTGCCCTATCTTCAAGGCGCCGGAGCCCAGCACAATAACCTTTTTAATTCCGCTTCTTGACATACTGCAAATACTTATTTTTGATTTTTCCCAAAGATACATTAATAATTTAATTCCCCGAAAACCATTTTACCTCCCGGCCGATATAACCGGAAAAATATACTGTGTAAAAAACGGGAAGTATTCGCAGTACTCCCCGTTTTCTTCTTGACAATAAAAGATTATGTTACAAATCAACACAAAACAAAAACAAAACGTGGCAAAGATAACAGATAAATATGGCATTTAGCCCCTTCCCTGATTTAAAAACTGTTTTGATTTACCAAAAAGGTTATACAGTAAAAAAATCATTGGGATGATTCAGGGAAAATATCCCAATGAAATTGGAAAAACATCCCAATGAAACCGGGAAGACATCCAGATGAATTTTTCGAACAAGACACAAAAAAACAACCAAACCGGCGAACTTGTTGTTTAAAACGAACTAATTTCGTGAACAGACGCTTAATCTTTATTACTTTTGCCCTGAAAGGATATCAAGCTAATAACCCCCAGACGCTGTTCAACCATGACAGACAGGTCGTTCGCCATACCGGATGCATTATTCCGGAAAATTTCCCAGGGAGACAGGAAATCATTCCGGGTTTTCTATGATATCGCCTACCCGTTTATTTACCAATTCGCGCATTATTTTTTGCCCTCCAAAAGCGACTGTGAAGAAGTTGTGTCGGAAGTGTTTTACATTATTTGGAAACAAAGGGAGTCTTTACCGGCTGTCAACTACCTGAAATCCTGGCTGTATACAATTTGCCGGAACGAAGCTTTCCGCTATCTGAAGCAGAGGGAAAACTACCGCAACATTTCCATAGACGACCTGCCGGTGGAATTGCTGGTAGACGCGTCGGCAATAGAAAGTAAACTGATTGAGGAGGAAATGCTGGATGTGTACAATACCGCTGTAAGCGAACTGCCCGAAAGGTGCAAACTTATCTTCCTGATGGTTAGGGAACAGCGCCTGAAATACAAAGAAATCGCCCGGATTCTTTCGATTACGGAAGGGACAGTGGAGCAGCAAATGAACATTGCTATCCGCAAAATAGTCTCCGCCGTGCATGCCTATTATCCATTTATCAATCCCCCAAAAGCCAATAAACGTTAAATAACACTTCCTCCTTTATAGGCAAACTCCAAATCAATACTCTCATTTATTATACAAATGATAGTAAATGGATACTTAGAATAAAGAGCCGTGGAAGATACAAAAAAGGGAGAAAATGAACAGATTGGGGATATTGTTGCCTATGCCCACAACGTGCTGGAGGCCGTAAAACATCCTAATACCTCCGAGGAAATGGAAGAGAGCCGGGAGGCCATATATAATAAAGTGGAGAGGAAAATCGACATCAACCGCCGGGGCTGGTCTTACGGGGGGAAGCGCTTTATCCGTTATTTCTCCATGGCTTCGGCAATCGCTTTATTGATTGTTTCGGCGGGTATACTCGCCTATTTTTACGGGTATGATACGGCAAGAGGCGAATTGGCGCAGGGTGAGGTGGAGATCAACGTCCCGTGGGGGGTCGTTTCGCAAATCGTTTTGCCGGACGGAACAAAAGTAACACTGAACGGAGGAAGCCAATTGACCTATCCGACTGCATTTGCAGGTGAAAGGCATGTAATCCTTTCCGGCGAGGGCTTCTTTGACGTGTCCAAAGATCCTGCGAATCCTTTCTATGTGCATACAAAAAAACTTTCCATCAAAGTGTTGGGAACCTGTTTTGCCTTCAAGGCATACGCAGAAGATAAACAAACCTTACTGACCTTGCAGTCGGGCAGTGTGAAAGTATTTACTAACGCGCACGAGCCTGAAAACGGGATATTACTGAAGCCCAACCAACAGATCGTACTGGATAATGAAACACAGGAATACCGGTGCAAAAACGTGATTGCCAGCGACTATACATCGTGGAAAGACGGTATTTTGACGTTCCGCAGCCAAACGATAGAAGACATCGCCGTAGTTCTTGAACGGCATTTTAGGAAGAAGATATATATCTTGTCTGAAAAGATTGGCCGCGAACAGTATACGGCACAGTTTAAACATGGAGAGGGATTGGAAGAAATACTTGATAAGCTTTCATACAAACGGCCCTGGAAATATATAAAACGAAACGGTACAATAGAAATAGTAAACAACAAATAATTTATAAAACGACTCTGCCTATGACATGACCATGACGAACACCCCCGCCTTTTACCCTATTCGCAGTGGAGGCAAAAGGATGCTTTGAGCATAAAGCAGGATAAATAAGAGATTATGTTACAGATTATTGTTAATTAAAATCAAATCATCATGAAAGAAAACAATGATGCCGGTGTTTACACGCCCTGGCGTCGGAAAATGATTATTATTATGAGAAATGTATGTATCCTTCTCACACTTTTCACCTCTAACTTGTTCGCCTCGCCGGGATACTCCCAAACTACTAAATTTGACCTCTCATTAAGCAATACCACACTTGAATCTGTTTTTAATGAGATAGAAAAGAACTCTGAGTTTTCCATTATTTATAAAAGCAATGAGGTAAACCTGGATGAAAAGGTTTCTGTGAATGTGCGGCATCAGCCTGTAGAGACTATTTTAAACGATGTATTAAAAAACCAGCGCCTGCAATACGTGGTGAGCGACAGGCATATCATTATTTTTAAGGCAAATAAGACAACTCTTCCGGCCAGCCCGGTTGCACAACAAAACACCAGGAGGATATCGGGGACTATCACCGACCACCTGGGGGAAGCGATTATTGGCGCGAGCATATTGGAAAAAGGGACACAGAATGGCACGATAACGGATATGAACGGTCATTATACGCTTCAGGTGCAAAGCCGCAATGCCGTTCTTGTGGTTTCTTACATTGGGTATGCAACGAAAGAAGCGCCTGTCGGCAATTTGAATGTTGTTAATGTTGAATTAAGTGAAGACGTGCGACAGCTCGACGACGTGGTGGTGGTAGGATATGCCATAGGCAACAAACGCTCGGTATCGGGAGCCGTGGAGAAAGTGAACAGGGACGACATGAATTCGGGCATAATCACCCAGCCGCTGGAAGGGATAAAGGGGAAAGTGGCCGGCGTGATTATCAGCAATGTAGGCGGCGACCCAACGGCCGACATGAATATCCGTATCCGCGGTACGACGTCTTTGTCGGGCGGGAACGACCCGCTGGTTATTATCGACGGCGTTTTTGGCGACATGGATATGCTAAACGCTATCTCCCCGTCCGACATCGAATCACTGACTATCCTGAAAGATGCGTCGGAAACGGCACAATATGGTAGCCGCGGGGCTTCGGGGGTAATCGTGGTAACGACCCAGCGCGGGCGGACAGGCTTTGCACAGATAGAGTATTCCGGTTTGTTCGGGATAAGTTCGGTATATAAAAACCTGGATATGCTCACCGCCGACGAATGGCGGGCCGGCGTCACCAGATTAGGCGTGAATGGCAACGATCAGGGGGCGAGTACGAATTGGGCGAAGGAAATTCAACGCAACGCCAGTCTTGTACAGACTCATAGTCTTTCGCTAACCAACGGAAACGAGAACGGCAATTTCAGGGCGTCGCTGGGAGTGATAGACCGTCCCGGACTTTTGAAAAATTCAGCTTCAACAAATTATACCGCCAAAATAGACGGAAGCCAATATGCGTTTAATAAAAAGCTGAAACTTGATCTCGGTGCGTTTGCCGCGCGCCGCGAAAGAGACGAACAGCATGACATTTATCGTACGTTTTATTCTTCGGCCTCTTACAATCCTACTTTCCCCAACCATAAAAACCCGGAAACGGGCAGATGGGATGAAGACCAGACGGCTCTCGAAGTGTACAATCCGCTTGGCATGCTGGAAATAAACAACAAACGAATCCAATCGCATGTGAATGTAAATGGAAGGGCCAATCTGGAAATCATCAAAGGGCTACACCTGACAGGCTTTGGATCGTATACGTATTTCAGCAACGATCAGCAGTTGTATGTCCCCAACGATATTCAGCAAGGTTCCATGCTTGGTAATGGCCGCGCACAGGTTTACTATCGAGACCGGAACGATTTGATGGGCAACTTGCAAGTAAGCTACGCCAAAACGTTTGGCAAGCATGATATCAATGCCCTGGCTCTCCTGGAAGGACAAAAGCAAACTTACTTCGAGTCGCGCACGCGTGTATCGGGTTTTGAAACGAATTACTTTAAATATAATAACCTACAGGCAGGAGCTAATATAAGTTGGGGAGACGCTACTTCAAGAGCCACGCGATATTCGCTCCTTTCGTACATGGCTCGTATCAATTATATGTACGACGGCAGGTATGTAGTAACAGGCAACGTGCGCCGCGACGGTTCGTCTAAGCTGGGATCGGGCAATAAATGGGGCTTTTTCCCTTCGGCATCGGCAGCCTGGATTGTATCGAATGAGGGCTTCATGAAAGATGTTCCTTTTGTAGATAATTTGAAATTAAGAGTTGGTTATGGGGTGACAGGCAACCAAGACGCCATCGACCCGTATGAATCATTATTGCTGATGCAGCCCAACGGTACTACATTGGTAGACGGTTCTCCTACCACTACGTTTGCCGTTGCATCGAATGCAAACCCCGACCTTCGCTGGGAAAAGAAGTCTACGTTCGACGTTGGGTTTGACTTGTCGATGTTCAACACGCGTTTACGCTTGACGGCCGACTATTATGCTTCCCGCACAAAAGACATGCTTTATGTCTACACCGTTCCCGTTCCACCTTTCGTATATGAACGAATGTTGGCCAACCTGGGTGAGATGACAAACAATGGTTTCGAGTTTGCCCTTACCGGGGATGTGATACGGAAAAAGGATTTCGGCCTGACGTTGGGGCTTAACATGTCGCTCCAAAAGAACAAACTGGAGTCACTGAGCGGGACCTATATGGGCGCCGAGTTCACTACGAGTCAATATATTGAATTAGCCAGAGTGAATGCTTCGGGCTTAACCCAATACGCTGCTGTTACTTATTTAACAGAAGGTCAGCCGATAGGCGTATTTTTCGTTCCTAAATGCAACGGATTGATTGACAAAGACGGCAAGAATGTCTACGACATGGCAGACTTAAACGGAGACGGCAAGGTGGATTTGTCGAATACCGGAGGCGACAGATACATCGCGGGGCAAGCAATTCCCAAGGCCTACCTTGGAGCGTCTATCAACTTGCGATATAAAGATTTCGAGTTCTCAACCCAGTTAAACGGCGCATTCGGGCACAAGATATACAACGGGACGAGCCTGACGTTCAACAACCTGTCGCTATTCCCCACCTATAATGTGCTGGACGGGGCATTGGATAAGAATATTTACGATATTAAAATCTCTGATTATTATCTTGAAAAGGGAGACTATGTGCATGTAGAGTATGTTACGTTGTCGTATAGCCTTCCGAAGAAGCTCTTTAATACCAAGTATTTGAAAGAGCTCCGTTTGGCATTCTCTGTAAACAACCTGGTGACTTTTACCGGCTATTCGGGGATGACTCCACTGGTTAATTCAATGAATTCCAAAACAACATCCTCTATTTCGCCGACCATCGGTCTTGACGACAAACTGATTTATCCGTTAAGCCGTACCTATTCTCTTTCAGTAGGGGTTAAATTCTAATTCTATTCACATTCAGGAAAAAACAAACCATGAAAAAAATAATATTAGGTTCAATATTACTGGCTTTCGGAATATTCCAAAGCTGCTCCGGCTTCCTCGATGAAAATCCGGAAAGCCGAATGCCTGAAGAAGAGGCATACAAAAGTCCCGCATTAGTTTATGTAAACGCGGTTGCGTCGGTATACTCATCCTTTTCAAACAGATTGTATGGTTCCACCGACAATGTACATACGTTACAGGAATTCACCTCGGATGCCTGGATATTACCGGGGCGGCAAGCCGACTGGGTAGACGGCGGTAAATGGCAGACGCTATTCCTTCATAATTACGGCCCCGGTATGGCAACCGGCAGTTCTACCTGGAACGGGCTGTACTTAATCATCGGAAACTGCAATACGGCGATTGATAACCTTGAGAAGTTCATACAGGCCGGAGGGGAAGACTTCTTGCAGGAATACCAGCATGAGGTAAGGGTTATCCGGGCGCTTATGTATTATCACCTTGTCGATTTGTTCGGGCGCGTTCCATTGGTGTTATCGTCTAAGGTAACGGCGTCGGAAGTAGCTCAGTCGTCAAGGAGCGAGGGGTACAATTTCGTTTTGAACGAATTGACGGAATGCCTTCCGCATCTTGCAAGCGCCAAGAGCCAGAACATGGGGCTTTATTATGGACGTATGACAAAAGCCATTTGCTATATGGCTATCGCCAAAATGGCCCTAAACAGCCCTATATTCTCAAAAGATAACTGGAACGACGGATCGCTGGTGGGAGGAATTGAGAAAGTGGCTCCAACAGTAACGGAAGCAGGCAAGAAGATATCCATTACTGTCGACGGAGTAGCAAGAAACGCATGGGAAACAGTTGTTTACTGTCAGGAACAGATAGAGAAAGAAGGATATGCCCTGTCGCCTAATTTCGCAAGCAATTTCAACAAAACCAATGATACTTCCATCGAAAACATATGGACACAGCCAAGTGACGGTACGACTTATAAAGTGGGTGATTACAATCCGACCCGCACGATGCACTCTTCCCAGGCCAGCGCTTACGGGTTGCAAGGTTGGAACGGAGCTTGCTCTACAGTAGAACAGATGAATGTATTCAAATACGGAACAGAAGAACAAGACCCACGTATGGACATGACCTTCTTCTATGGACTTATTTCCGTAAACGGCGTTGACTTGCCTTCGGGTTTGGGCGACGGGAAAAACCTGGTATATAATCCAATGGACGTAGTGGTGGATTTCCCCGCCACGGCAGACGATTACATATTAAAAATGGCAGGTGCGCGTATGGCGAAGTATGAAATAGATAATACGACTTCTTCTTACCTAAACCATAATAACGACAAAGTATTCTGGCGGTATGCCGATGCGTTATTAATGACTGCCGAAGCCAAGGTGCGTTTAGGCCAAAGCGGAGACACAGAAGTGAACAAGGTTCGCGAACGCGTAGGGGCAACTCTTAAATCAAACGTTACATTAAAGGATATACTCGACGAGCGTATGCTGGAATTCTCCTATGAAGGATTAAGACGGCAAGACCAAGTTCGCTTCGGTACCTATACCGAACCAACGGTTGATCGCTATGCAGGTGTTTATCATAATGTAGCAACAGGTGATTATGTCGACGACAGGACTGGTTTTACGACAGTATTCCCGATACCGACATCTGTTTTGGATTTGAATACGAATCTGAGCCAAAATTACGGGTATTAAACTAATTATTCACCACAGATTCACTGGTTGGCCATTGATTCATTGTCTGTGTAATCAGTTAATCTGTGGTTTTATATTTAATCATAAGTGTATGAAATCTATATCTTCTATATTCTTTAGCCTGTTACTCGCCTTGCCACTGGCGGCACAAACCAACGGATATAAGAAACTGGATAATGGTATTGTCGTAACGCTTCCGGACGGAGGAAACAATAAGACAAAAACCGTTCGCCTGTTGGTTGTAAATGACGAGATTATCCAGGTAACCGCCACGCCTGAGAAGCAACTTGCGGATAAGCAGAGCCTCATAAGAGTAGCTCCGTTTCAAACAAATACAAAATGGGATGCGACAGCAAGTTCCGATTCAGCCTTCCTGATTACGGATAAACTGAAAGCGGCTGTCAGCCTGAATACAGGCGAAATAGCCTTTTATGACAAAGCCGGAAAACAAATCACCCAAGAGAGTAAAAACGGCAGAAGCTTTACCCCTTTGACCGTAGATAACGATAAAGGATATTCTACCCGCCAGCAATTTGACTCGCCTGAAGATGAAGCCTTTTACGGACTTGGGCAACATCAGTCAGACGAGTATAATTATAAACGGAAAAACGAAGAGTTGTTTCAGTACAACACAAAAGTATCTGTACCATTTGTTGTTTCTTCACGCAATTATGGTATCCTGTTTGATAATTATTCCTTCTCCCGTTTTGGAGACGAACGCCCGTATGCCAATTTGGATATTTTCAAACTATACGACAAATACGGGAAAGAGGGGGGGCTAACCGCCAGTTATTATAAAGAAGGGGGAAAAGAACTCTTTGTTGAACGCACCGAAACTCGTATTGATTATGAAACCTTATTTACCCATCATTGGCTCCCGAAGAATTTTGATTTTAAAGGAGAGACATTCGACCGATTCCCGGAAGGATTCCGTTTCCGCAATGCCCTTACCATCTGGGAAGGCGAAATAGAACCCGGCGAGTCGGGCACTTATAACTTCAAGCTCTATTATGGGGCCTATACGAAAGTATATCTTGATAATAAATTGGTTGTAGAAGAACGTTGGCGTCCTTCATGGAATCCCAACAGTGTCAAGTTTACGGCAAATCTTACGGCGGGGAAGAAAGTTCCGCTACGCATTGAATGGAAAGAAGGATCGGGTTCGTATATCGGACTGAAAGTGTTGTCGCCCCGCCCGGCGGAAGAAACCGGAAAATTATCCATGTGGTCGGAACTGGGGCCAGACATCGACTATTATTTCATACATGGCGACAATCTGGATAAAGTAATTTCCGGTTATCGATATGTAACGGGTAAATCACAGATTATGCCGGATTGGGCCATGGGCTTCTGGCAGAGCCGTGAACGTTATAAAACACAGGCTGAATTGTTAAGCGCTTTGGGAGAACTCCGTAAACGTAATTTCGGAGTGGATAATATTGTACTCGACTGGCAGTATTGGAAGTCTGATTCGTGGGGAAGTCATGAGTTTGAAGCCTCCCGTTTTCCCGACCCGAAAGGCATGATAGATACCATTCATATGCAGAATGCCCGAATAATGATTTCGGTATGGCCGAAATTCTATCCCACGACTGAACATTATAAAGAATTAGACGCCAACGGATGGATGTTTACACAAGCCATACGCGACAGCATTAAAGACTTCGTTTCTCCCGGCTATCTGGCTTCGTTCTATGACGCACATGCCGAAGGTGCACGCAAATTGTTCTGGAAACAAATGGATGAACATCTATACTCATTGGGTATTGACGCCTGGTGGATGGACGCTTCCGAACCTAATATCAAAGACTGTACACCCCATTCTTACCAAAAAGCATTGACCGGACCTACGGCATTGGGATCGTCTACCCAGTATTATAATACGTATGCGTTGGTGAATGCCGAAGCCATTTACAATGGCCAACGAGGTAAAAATCCGGACAACCGCGTATTTCTCCTGACACGTTCCGGATTCGCCGGATTGCAACGGTATTCAACTGCTACATGGAGTGGTGATATTGGCACACGTTGGGAAGAAATGAAAGCCCAGATACCGGCAGGTCTTAACTTTTCCATTTCCGGTATCCCATACTGGACAATGGATATTGGCGGCTTCTGTGTGGAAGGGCGCTATCTGAGAGCACAACTGAATTATGACAAAACCGGAGAAGTGACGGAAGACCTGAATGAATGGCGCGAGTTGAATGCTCGTTGGTATCAGTTTGGAACTTTTACTCCTTTGTATCGTGCACATGGGCAATTTCCGTTACGCGAAATTTACGCCATAGCTCCCGAAGATCATCCTGCCTATAAAACCATCTATTATTACAACAAACTGCGTTATCACATGATGCCGTATATCTATTCATTGGCCGGGAAGACGTATTTTGACGATTATACCATTATGAGGCCATTGGTGATGGATTATCCGGAAGACATAAATGTTCGGGGGCTCTCTACCCAATATATGTTTGGCCCTTCTTTAATGGTTGCGCCTGTATATGAATACAAAACTGTGACAAAGCAGGTATACTTCCCAAAGGGGACAAACTGGTATGATTTTTATAGCGGAAAAGTCTACAAAGGGGGTGAAAACAACGTTGTGGATGCGCCATATAGCCGCATGCCGTTGTTCGTTCCCGAAGGAGGTATTTTGCTGTTCGGCCCGGAAATCAATTATGTAAATGAAAAGAAACCGGAGAAGATAGATGTCTACGTATATGCAGGCAGGGATGGTTCTTTTTATTTATATGAAGATGAAGGAACAAATTATAATTATGAAAAAGGTTCTTTTTCAAAAATCAATTTCAATTATAATGACGCCACCCAAACATTGGTTATTGGAAGTCGCGAAGGGTCATTTCCAGGCATGTTGGAAAACCGGACATTCAACATTGTCTACATCCGCCCCAATAAGGCCGCGGGATGGGATGCTAGAAAACAACCGGACGCGGTTATTCCATACACCGGAAAAGAAGTGACAGTCAGGCTATAAAAAAACCAATGTAAGAGAATAAGTAAATAGCTACGTGTTTTTAATTCTCCAAGGGTGTGTTTCTTCGGAAACCACCCTTTTTCGCGTTATCCCTGTCAATCGTGCTGAGGGGATCAGAAATCAAGCAACTTGAATTCATATCCCTGTTCCTGCAACCATTCGATGGATCGGGGAAGGGCTTCTTTCATATTTTGTTCGGCCTTGAGAGAGTCGTGGAAGACAATGATGGAACCGTTACGGGTGTAGTTTTTAACTACATTGAATACGCCATTCGGAGTCATATGCGGGCTATAGTCACGGGTAACCACGTCCCACATGATTACTTTATATCGCTTCCGTAGGAGCATGATCTGAAGAAACCGCATGTGTCCATGAGGAGGACGAAACATGGGGCTGTCGATGTATTCGCTCGCTTTCCTTACGTTTTCGAGATAGTTTTTCGTCCAAAAACGGATTCCCTGTATATGGTTGAATGTATGGTTTCCCGTCTGATGTCCACGCTGTAAAACCATTTGATAAATATCAGGATATTTACGCACATTATCACCTACACAGAAAAAAGTAGCCTTAATCCCGTACGTATCCAGCGTATCCAACACCCAAGGGGTAATCTTGGGGATTGGACCATCATCGAAAGTGAGGTAAACGCACTTTTCTTCAGACGGTATCCTCCAGATTGCCCCTGGAAACAAAACTCTGTATATCCAAGGCGGTCGCTCAATAAACATACTTAGTCTCTGCCTACTGAAGTGTAGGCCATATAGAAGTTGTTGAACTCTTCTTTGTATTTATTCCCAAATTCAGGATTGAAGTGCCCCGACACGCGCAAAGCTTCATTTATAAGGCCTAAGTTATGTTCTAATTGACTAATGACAGATCTCATTTGTGAAGGTTTCAAACGGAAGAACCAACGTAAATTACGCATGCTGCTTTCAATTAACTCCTTGTAAATTGCTTCCGCTTTTTCCTTCTGGCCGAGCATATAGTAGTTTTCTGCTATTGGCAATACGCTATAGTCAATCGGTACATTCTCCAAGGGTAAGACTTCCATACATTTGTCGAGAATCTGAAGAGCCTTGTCGTACTTTTCTTCATTGATGAGTGATGTAGACAATCTTCCGAACACAAACATACGATAGCTTCTACACTGACGCATGGTCGTTTCTTCAATATAAATACCCGGTGTGTTGGTGCCTCCCCATTTGAATTTATTCATCACGTTGTCGTACATCCTATCGGTATTGATTCCCAAATCGCCTTCTTTGGTATTTAGTGGTACGATTTGATAAGCCATTCCTGTTTGCTGGAAGAAGCCATCCAGGTTGACAAACTGGTCGGGGGAAACCGTAATCGCATAATACATCGGACGCTTCCATTGGTTGCTGTTCAGCATTTCCAGAATCATCAGTTCCTGTTTGCCCAATGTAGACTTATTTTCGAGATTAATCATCATCTCTTTTAGCATATGGGGACGATATCTCTCATCAAGCGCGCCATTCCCGACTACCGCGGCCGAATCTACCTTGAATGTCAGCTTATTCGTTGGGATGTAATCCAAATCCTGGTTATAGCCCGCAACTTTCTTATACCTGGGGTCGTTTGATTTGACAAAATTAAGGGCCGCACCCAAATCAACAGCTTGTTCTGTTGAAGGTATAATCCAGGCGGCATCCCGGGTTCCCATAACATAATCTTCATGATTCCAGGAAATCGGCAATGGTTCCGAATCATACGCCTGACGTTTCATCTGGTCGATATACCAATCTGTCTGCAGGTAACTGGTATTACATACACGGACATCGGTACGGATACCTTCCACCTCTTGTGCATACCATAGAGGGAATGTATCATTGTCTCCATTGGTGAATATAATCGCGCCCGGTTCACAAGATTCCAGGTAATTATGCCCATAATCGCGTACCACATAACGTTTTGAACGATCGTGGTCGTCCCAGTTTTGACCGGCCATCTGGATAGGGATAAACAAACAAAGTGCAGAAGCCATCAACCCTGCGATAAAGGGAGGGATTTTCGCACACTTCTGAAACAGTTTTGATAATCCGGTAACTCCGAATCCTATCCAGATGCAAAATGCATAAAAGGAGCCCGCGTAGGCGTAGTCCCGTTCACGCGGTTGGTAAGGTACTTGATTCAGATACAACACAATCGCTATCCCCGTCATAAAAAACAGGAAGAAAGTGATCCAGAATGTCTGAATACCCTTTTGCCCGGAGTAAGCTTGGTAGAATAATCCGATAAGGCCTAATAACAAAGGCAACATGTAATAAACATTGTGCCCTTTATTTTTGGCGATATCATCAGGCATATCATCTTGTGGGCCGACTAATATTTTATCAATAAATTTGATGCCGGTTATCCAATTACCGTTTAGTATTTCTCCATGCCCTTGAATATCATTTTGCCGCCCGGAAAAATTCCACATGAAATAACGCCAATACATGAAATTCAGTTGATAAGAAAAGAAGAAGCGAAGGTTTTCAGCAAAGGTCGGCCTCATCACCGTAACGGTTTGTCCGTGCTGGTCAAACTTCACAGGTGTGCCTTTTATATTTGCCCACTCCTTATATGCTTCTATATGATTGGGCAACTGGCTATACATGCGGGTGAACAGCATATTGAGGTCGTCTACATATTCATAATCAATCGTATGCTTGGATATATAGTACCGGTCTTTTTCTTCTTCATCCTCCTTTACTATGCGTGTCCAGGTCGGGGCTCCTTGCTTACCAACAGGGGCATACACATTCCCTTGGCGTTCGTATTTCACTTGTGAAACATACGTCGGCCCATAGAATAAAGGAGTCTCTCCGTATTGTTCACGAGACAAATAGGTACGCAAAGTAAAAATGTCCTTCGGAGAATTCTGATCCATGGGAGGCTCGGCCGTAGAACGAATCAGGATTAACGCGTACGTGGAATAACCGATGAAAATAACCATTAATGATATCAGGGATGTATTCAATATCTTGGTGTTTATTTTCTTATACAAGAACATGAACGCACATAAAGCGATGATTACGGTAATCCCTATTTTATACCCGCTCCCGATAAAAGGGATACCGATAATTACAACAGACAGGATAAAAGATATTTTCATCCTTAAATCGTTTATTTCGTCACGCATCGTCTCATAAATCGCCCATGATAATACTGTTAACAAAACGACTACATAAATATATACGCCCGAATTATATGGCATACCCAGTTGGTTCACGAAAAGGAGCTCGAACCATCCGCATACTTCCACCAGCCCTTGTACTACGCCATATAACATAACACCTACGATAGCGAAAGATATTCCCAGTGCAATAAGCGTACCTTTCATATTGGGGTTTGGGAATTTCTTATAGTAATAGACCAATACAATCGCCGGAATACAAAGCAAATTCAACAGATGGACTCCTATACTTAGACCCATCATATAAGCGATTAATACAATCCACTTGTCGGCATGCGGTTTGTCTGCCACATCTTCCCACTTCAAAATCAACCAAAATACAGCCGCTGTAAACAGGGAGGAGTAAGCATAAACTTCCCCTTCCACGGCACTAAACCAAAATGTATCGGTAAACGTATAAACCAACGCGCCAACCAATCCACTACCGAAAATTGTTATCATTTGGCCCATTGTCATTTCTTTACTTTCCGCAATAACAATTTTCTTCACCAAATGGGTAATACTCCAGAAAAGAAAAAGGATAGTAAGCGCGCTAAAAAGCGCCGACATGGCATTCACCATCATAGCAATCTTGTCGGGACTCGACGCGAACTGCGTAAACAAGTTAGCCGTTAGCATGAAGAAAGGATTACCGGGAGGGTGTCCTACTTCTAATTTATACGCTGACGAGATGAACTCCCCGCAATCCCAAAAACTGGCGGTTGGTTCCATTGTCATTAAGTAAACAGTAGCGGCTACCAGAAATGAAAGCCATCCTAACACATTATTGATAAGTTTATACTTTCCCATATTGTATAAGTAAATTATTTTCTGAACAGACGCCTTGCCGGCATATTCGGGCGCAAAGGTACATATTTACCTTTTAATACCAACGGATTAAGTGTTTATAAATTGTACCTGCCGGAAAAGTTTTACAAAGAAAACACATTTATCCCTTCAGGAATAATCCATGTCATACAGGTATCACACTCTTTTTTTCTAACAATTCAAGGCCGAGTTCCCTTAATTTGAACTTTTGTATCTTGCCGCTTCCGGTCAGGGGATAGCTTTCTATAAAAAAGATATATTTGGGTATCTTATGGCGGGCAATCTGCCCCCGGCAATAATCTTTTACGTCTTCTTCAGTCATGGAAATCCCGTCGTGGAGGATAATAAAAGCGCCCACTTCTTCCCCGTATTTCGGAGAAGCTATGCCTACGACCTGGATATCTTTTATTCCTTCCATTTTATACAGGAAGTCTTCAATTTCACGGGGATAGATATTTTCCCCTCCCCGGATAATCATGTCTTTGATACGGCCCGTAATGCTGTAATTCCCATTTTCGCCTTTTATGCCTAAATCCCCGCTGTGCAACCAGCCGTCTTTATCTATCGCTTCGGCTGTAGCCGTGGGATTTTTATAATATCCTTTCATCAGCAGGTATCCCCGGCAGCAGATTTCCCCTTGTTCTCCAACGGCACATTCTTTTCCGGTTTCAGGATTTACTACTTTTACTTCCGTAAACGGATACTCTTTGCCTACTGTGGTGGTTCGTTCTTCGAATGATTGTTCTATCCGGCTTTGTGTCATGCCCGGCGAACTTTCCGTCAACCCGTATACACTGGTAATGTAGGTCATATTCATTTTATCCACAACCGCCCGCATAACTTCCGGTGGGCACAATGAACCGGCCATAATCCCTGTCCGAAGCGATGAAAGGTCGAACATGTTGAACATCGGATGGTTTAGTTCGGCAATAAACATTGTAGGCACGCCATACAGAGCCGTGCATCTCTCTTTATGAACGGAAGCCAGGACGACCAGCGGGTCAAACCGCTCTACCATCACTTGCGTACAACCATGCGTCAACACATTCATCGAGGCAAGGGTGATACCAAAGCAATGGAACAACGGCACGCAGCAACAAAGTTTATCGTCGGCTGTAAATTTCATGTTTTCTCCCGTGAAAAACCCATTGTTGGTTATATTATAATGAGTAAGCATGACGCCTTTGGGGAAGCCGGTGGTACCTGATGTGTATTGCATATTCACTACATCGTGGCAATTCACTTGCTTTTTCACATAAACCAATGTGTCGTCGCCTATGTTTTCTCCAAGTAAAAGCAATTCGGGCGTATTATACATCCCCCGGTATTTTTCCTGACCTATGAAAACAACATTTTTCATTTCAGGGAAACGTTCACTTTTCAAATAGCCACGTTGGGTTTCTTTCAGCTCGGGAAGCATGGTATATACCATATCAATATAACTACCATCGAAAACACCTTCGGTAATACACAGCGTATGCAAATCGGAATCTTTCACCAAATATTCCAATTCACTTTGTTTATAGTTGGTATTTACGGTTACCAGCACAGCGCCTATTTTGGCTCCGGCAAACAAAAAGGTAAGCCAATCCGGTACATTGGTTGCCCAAATGCCAACATGTGTCCCTTTTTTTACCCCGATGGAAAGCAATCCTTTTGCCATTTTATCCACCCGGTCGTTGAACGCCGCCCAGGTAAAGCGTAAATTGCGATCGGAATAAACGATATATTCTTTGCCGGGTGTTTTTTCAGTCCAATATTCCAGCCATTGCCCAAGGGTCTTATCTTTTAATTCCATACCTGCCACGATTAATAGGGAGTGTATACAACACCTAATATTTTTGCTTGGTTGCCGTTGCCGGCATGCACATGATGGGATACGATTGAGTCGTAATAGATACTATCCCCTTTTTCCAATATATAGGTGTTTTTGCCATAGTTGACCTCCACAACACCTTCCAATACATAAATAAATTCTTCTCCCTCGTGTGTGGAAAGGATAAAATCCACATTTTCAGAAGGAGCAATATCGATAAGGAAAGGTTCCATATGCCTGCCGGATTTGTCTTGCGACAACGAATGGTATTCCATATGTTTATGAGAAACAGTCGCGTTATTTGAAAAGCTGATACTGTTTTCTTCCCGGCTATCTTTTTTGCGGCAAACAACCGGCCCCAGTTCCGACTGGTCGTCAAGGAATGTTCCCAAACGGACACCTAAGACGCGGGCTATTTTGATAAGCGGAGCCAAAGACGGAAAGTCTACATTATTCTCAATGCGTTCAACTTGTTCTATTCCCAGTCCGGAGCGCCGGGCAACTTCTTCAAGGGTCAGTTGTTTTGATTCGCGGATGCTCTTAATCTTAGCGCCAATAACTTTATTGTTTCCCATAAATGATAAATATTTAGAATAATCATAAATTATTTTACAATCTGTAATAAAACCGTGCAAATTTACATTAATATTTTATTTTCCGGTATTTTCGATGAATAAAAAAGGCGGTTCGCACAGAACCGCCTTATATAGAGCCTTCCAAAGAAGTTTTTTTACTTTCTGATACCAAGTTCCTTGATAATAGCGCGATATCGGGTAATATCTTTTTTAATCAGGTAATCCAATAAACGGCGGCGCTTACCTACCAGCATTTTAAGAGATCTTTCCGTTCCATAATCTTTATGGTTTTTCTTGAGATGCTCTGTAAGGTGAGAGATACGATAGGTAAACAACGCTATCTGGCTTTCAGGAGAACCCGTGTCTGTTGCTGTTTTGAACTTACCGTGTTTCTCGAATAATTCTTTTTTCTTTTCTGAATCTAAATACATGTTTTCTAATTACTTTAATAAATTATACCATATTATCTAAGCAGGTGCAAAGTTAGAAATTACTTTTTGATAGACAACACTTTTCCCTTATCTTTTTTCTTAATCTAATGCCAGAAACCTCCTCGGATTTATTTCTGCAATTTCTTTCATTTCGGCATCGCTGAATATTCTTTCGAATTGGCAGATGTATTGTCTCATATTGTCTATGAAGAGCATATTGAGGTAAAAATCACTGCCGTAGAGGAAGCGTTTTTTGATGGTTGGTTCGGCTTCTGAGTAGTATGTTTTATACATATTATTGAGAGTTGCTTTTTCGGCTACGCACGAGAAATCTGTGTATAGGTTAGGATACTGTTTCATTAGCCGTATGATGTGTTGGCTCCATTCTCCAGTGTCTTCCGAACAGCCAAAGTGGGCGAGGTTGAGGGTAAGGTTGGGGTATTTTTCAAGCACTTTTTCCCAGATGAGGGGGTGGTTAAGCATTTGCGCTTTTTCGTGTACCCTTTTTTTATCGGTTACTTTATAGTGTTTGAAAGTTATGTTTCCGCTATGTTCTCGTATTTTGGAATTCCGGTAGATCAGGCCTTGTATGTCTACGGTTTTTGCAAAGCTGGCGAATCCGCCGCCCGAACAGTGTGCTGTGATGGGAATGGCATGCTGTTCGCAATACCGGTACAGCGCCATAAGCATAGGGTCTGCGGGGGAATAGCCGTTGGGAGTATAAAGTTTGATTCCGTAAAAATGGCCTCCATTGATGGCCAACCGATTGAGGATGGGGCTTAGGTTGTATGTCCCGTTTTCGAGCGTATAGTTTTCTTTTCTTCTGGGATCTACTGCATAGAATGGGAAAACCGTATCAGGATATTTTTTTTGCAGGTCAACGAGTTGATTCTCCTGATCAAGGAAGGGGGCTACCTTATGCAGGGAATCAAGTCCGAATTCATTGGTCTGACGCTTGGGTTCAAGGAGGGTATCGATTATTTGTACAAGCTGGTCGATTTCCTTTAGAATATCGTCTTCGTTATTACTACTGCTATAATCAATAAGGTAGTCAAGGCCTTGTTTAATTTGCAGGAGTTCTTTGCGGTCGTCGGCAAGAATTCGGTTGTAGGCGGCGAGTATTTCGTTTTGGAAATCAGCCGAAGCGCCTTTCACGCAATAGTCGAGATCGAACATGAGTGGTACTACAGCATAGCCTTTCTCTGTTTCAACAAGGGTTTTATAGACGTCTTCGGAGGTGGGCTGCATGCCTATTTTCAGGAAATTGAGCGCTCTCTTTATTTCATTGAACGTGCTGGAAGGGCAGTCGATCAGGTCGATGTTAGTTATTTTCATGTATCTGTTTACCCTGGATCTGTTTACCCTGGATTGAACGAAATCAATGAGTAGTTTCCATGATAATACTTTTTTGTTGAATAGATGACAGTGGGTGTCTATTCGGGTGTTCGATGGTAGTGAATGGTGTTGTTTCATATTTATTGTATTTTTTAATTAACCAGACTCTATGAACGTAATATTTAACCTATCTAATGAGTCTACAGAGTCTGGCATGTTAACATAAAATTTATGTGACGCATATTTTAGATTATCATCAGCTGATTCATCTATTTTCAATTAGATCAGTTCGTATTTGTTTATTTTTGATTAATATTCTAAAATACGGACATTTCCCATTTACTGATAGATCTTTACCATCATTTCCTTTCCTAAATTTAATTATTTCAAATTGATTGGGATTGAATTTATGTAAAAAAGTTATGGGTACACCCATAAATCCCTTGTAGTCTACTGGTATATCCTGTGTTCTATCGACATTAATTCCATCATAGTTGTCATATTTTTGATATTCAGCTTCGTTTCCAAAATATCTTTTTGTAAGTACAATATCTTCGTGACGTTTAGAAGTATCTAAGTTAGTCAACCACAGACAATTGTTTGGAGAAACAATCCTGTTTCCTAAGCTATCAATACGAGTCTCTGTACCATAAAGTTCATAGTGTTCGGGAACAATGAAGCCAGAAATACCTCTGCCTAGATTTATTCCTAACCACGCTTTGTTTTCCTTAATTAGTTTGAAAATTTCCTTATAGGTTATTGCATTAATATTACCAATTATCAAAAATTTTTTACCGTATTTAATTAATTGAGCTACGTACTCTCTAAATAATGAGAACGGAGGATTAGTAACAACAATATCAGACTGTTTTAACAGCTCAATACTTTCTGAACTGCGAAAATCTCCATTGCCATTAAAATAAACAATATCCGCTGATCCTGGCTTGTTTTTTTCACCCCCTGTACCTGTATATTCAAAGAAAAAGCCTTTTTCATCTTCTTGCGTGTTAAATAAATCTTTCACTTGTTCTCTATAACAAGCTGTTATCAATTTTTTGAGACCTAATTCTTTGAAGTTTGAAGCAAAATAATAAAAGAAATTACTATTTTTAGGGTCATCGCAGTTGCAATAAACTACTTTATTTTTAAAATGATTTTTATAATGTTGCAATTCGCTATCTATATCTGAAAGTTGTGTATAAAACTCGTCACTCTTTGATTTTTTAGCTTTTTGCAATAATTCATTTGTTGCATTTCTTGCCATTTTCAATTGATGTCTATTTGATGTTTTTATTTATTTGCTTTTTGTTATCTGATTAAATATTTCACTACCCAATACTTGAAGCGAAGTTTTAGAAATTTCAAGCATTATATCAAACATTTTTTTGATATCCCATTTTTCTCCATTCCCTTGTGTGTATATGGAAGTTGCTTGAAGCATGATTGTTTTTTCTTTATGCTTGACAAACTTGTTTTTGCACAAATTAGAATTAATGGGCATTCCGTAATTTGCAGAAGTTAATCTATCCAAT
>JAIRRS010000125.1 GCA_031255855.1 Tannerellaceae bacterium
TACAGGGAAAAAGATTATAGACGAAAACGCCTTTTCAGTCGACTAACCTACCGCCGTAGCAGAATATCTTTAGAATTTACCTATAAAGTTATAATGACCGGTCTTCATACTTTGGGGATCAAAGTAGTTTACTCAATATACTTTAAAAGGATGTGAAAAGAGCAGTCGAAATTGCAGACATAACTATATTTTATCAGGTTATTTTGTCGTTATTATAGATTTATCTATATTTGAAAAATAAACAACAGAAGATATGTACAGCGAATTATACGAGAAATCAGGAGAACTCCATTCTGTGGCAGGATTTGGTAAAGATCAGTTCTTCTCCCGGAGGTAAACGCCCGAAAGCTATTGTTGCTCTGAATAAAGCTACAGGAGAGATGATTTCCGGTCAGGGATTAATCCCCGAAGGTTTTCAGCATTATATTCTCAAATATGATGACCATTCAGTATATCCTTTTGCAAAGTTGGAATATGTTTATTATCAAATGGCTTTGGATGCCGGAATTGACATGATGCCTTCGGAACTAAGGACATACGAAGGTATAACCCATTTTCTGACTCAACGCTTTGACCGTAATGGAAATGAGAAAGTACATGTACAAACATTAGCTGCGATGTCTCCGGCAAGCGATAGCTACGAAGATATTTTCACAGTCATTCGTCGGCTTAATCTGTCTTATGAAGACAGCAAACAACAATATCTGCGAATGGTATTCAATGTAATTGCCCGGAATGTGGACGACCATTCCAAAAACTTTTCGTTTTGCATGAACCGCGAAGGCGTTTGGCGATAACTCGTGAAGATTTGGAAATTGTCGGGCAAAGTAACGATATTCAAGATTACAAAACCTTGATTGATACAGTCGTTAATGCGACTGACAAATTAGGGGTTTATGCAAAAAAACTTGACGTTAACGAAAAGTTAATCGAAAATATTAAAGCTGATTTCGTAAAGGTGTAATTTTATGAAGCATACAAATTTTGCAGATAAAACTACCCTGTACTCAAAGAAAATATCTTAGGACAGAAGTTTTCATTATGATCTTCCTCGTTCTTCTCTATTCCCTACACTTCGCTGTTCAGATTGAATCTTCTTAAATCGATACAAACATGCAAGTTAAATGTGTCAAATGATTTTTTTTATTTTCCACTCGACAACCGTGAAATAAAATACATAATACCACCTCCCAATAAAACCATGCCTGTTTTGAATATCCAATAATCATCGTTGGAAAAATGTATATTAGAAAGTATATAAATAATAGTACCGCAAGATACCATAGATATTAATTTCACAAGAGTGGTTTTTCTCTTAGTAGATAAACTTGCTATACTATAAATAAATGGAATAATAAATAAATATCCTAACCAATTATTTAGGCCATAAGGTAAGGCATTTCCAAAATAGCATGAAATCATACCTATTAATGAAATAAATAGAATTAAGATATATTTTTTCATCAGATAGAAACTTTAATTTACATTACAGTAATTGCAAATTTAGTAATATTTACAAATATAGCCAAATAATCTCTCTTAAATCTACATGTCATTCAATTCAAAAAAACAAAACACTATCACTAAGAATATTAGATGACGATTTTGTGGATTAAATTATTTAAACTGCATATCCCTTTCGAACAAATTTATTTAATCTATATATTAACAAGTTATATCATATTTAGCCGATTCGCTGAAACATTTATTAATAATGAATTATTTTTTTTGCTTGCTTGAAATAGATAAGCAGTTTATTTAATATATTCTTGGCAATACATAAAAATTAACTCATGCAGTTGCAAAGTACGTAATATCTGTTCCTCTAATGCCCCATACAGAGTGCATAATAATTAGCATCGGAATCATAACTAACTGCCATAGTTCCCATTATATATCCTAAAGCATATGATATCCATCCACCTCCTTGAGCGAGTAACATTTCATCCTCATTCAATTCTACAAAATAAGAATTAAAATCTTTCATAACACATAAGTTTTAAAAGTAAAAAGATCAAGCTCCCGTTGCTGCTGCATAACCTGCGGCAAAATCACTTCCTGCATTCCGATCATTAAGTTCTCCAAATGCAAGTCCAAAAAGAAGCCAAACAACAGGATGTAGGCCTCCGTTAATGTTCATGATTTCAATTTTGTCTATTTCTTGAACATTCCAGTTTTTTAAATTTAAATCTTCCATAAAGCAAAGTTGTTAGTTAATAATTTTTTCCATTAAGTTTAAAACTTATTCTCACTAAAGAATACGAATGTGAAGGTATTGAATTTTTCCGTACAAAAAAATAGATGAAAAGAAATTTTTCAGCTCAACGTTAAAAAATGTCCATTTTTAACTTGTGTTCGACATCTTGCTTGTTTCTCGATACTGACACAGTATATAATAATTAATTATTTAATATGCAAATATTTAACCACTATTCTATGTTCGTTTTTTCAATCTGTTAAAGTAGAATTAAAGATAACACCATATTCTCTCCGTGTTTAAATCAGCCCGCAAAATAAGAAAAAAAATTCATCTGCATGTTTCTCCGGTTTCATTGGGATGATTTTCCCAAATCATCCCAATGTTTTCCCCCATTCATCCAGATGAATTATTATCTTTACACACAACCATTTAATTTATTTTTTTATGAAAAAGTATATCGCATTCACATTCTTGTTTCTTTTTATCTGTTCTTGCAAAAAGACGCATACGGAACCAACCGGTAAGGTAGACAAGCAAACATTTGTTTTTTCTGTCAAAGGGACAGATACGTTGCGGCTTGACAAGTATGATATTCCGGCGCCTGGCGTGCAAAAACCTTGTGTCGTGTTTGTCTTCGGCGGTAGTTTTGTAGGCGGTTCGCGTATAGACGAATATAACGCGGACTATCTGAAAAGATTGGCGGAAAGAGGATATGTCGCTATCGGCATTGATTATCGTTTGGGATTGAAGGATATTAAAGACAAAGACATCTCCAATGCCGAAGACCTTGTCGGTCTGTTGATGAATGCCATCAATATGGCAGTAGAAGATTTGTTCGACGCCACTACCTTTGTCTGTAACCATGCGGCCGGATGGGGGATTGATGAAAATAAAATCGTAGCCAATGGTTCGAGTGCGGGCGCCGTAACGGTATTGCAGGCGGAATATATGATAAGTAACAAAACGGCATTGACAGAACGACTGCCCGGCGGTTTCTGTTATGCGGGAATCATCGCCTTTGCCGGCGCTATCGCAAACCTGGGCGGCGATTTGACATGGCCTGTGAAGCCGGCCCCGATTCAACTTTTCCACGGAGACGCCGACAGGAATGTCCCGTTTGACAAAGCGGTGATGGGGAGCGCAGGGCTATACGGTTCGAACTATATTGCCCGGCAATTGGATGAGATGCAAGCTCCGTATTACTTTTTTGCAGTAGAAAATGTAGCGCACGAGATAGCCGGGTGGCCCATGGTTGATAACTTAGACGAGATAGCCACCTTTATAGAAAAGTATGTGGTGAAGCAAAAACAGTTTATCATCAACGTCACGGAAGAACAAATTGGCGCGCCTGAACTGAAGAAGGATTTCGACTTTACAGACTACATCAATGCCAATTACCGGTAACGGATTATCTACCGGTCAGCAATTCCTCGATGACGTGGGGATAGTGTTCATATTCCAACGCATGCACTTTGGCCGCCACGTCTTCGGGGGAATCTGTCGGGAGAACCGGGCAAGAAGCCTGGAAAATGATCGCGCCCTCGTCGTATGCCTCATTAATATAATGTATAGTAATGCCCGATTCTTTTTCGCCCGCGGCGACAACAGCCTCATGCACATGCATGCCGAACATTCCTTTTCCGCCATATTTGGGTAAGAGCGCCGGATGTATGTTTATAATTTTGTTGGGAAAAGCATTCAGCAAGGTTTCCGGGATTTTGTTCATAAAGCCGGCCAGCACGATGAAGTCGGCGGCATAATCGGCCAGTTTGTTAATAACGGGCGTACCTTCCGCAAACTCATCCCTGCTGAAAACGAATGAAGGAATACCTAGTTTATTTACCCGTTCGTGGACTTTTACATTTTTGTTGTTGGACAACACGACGACGACACGAATGTTTTTATTATCAGCAAAATATTTGCTGATATTCTCGGCATTAGTTCCCGAACCCGAGGCGAAAATGGCTATATTCTTCATTGTTTTCTAATTGATTGAATGCACAAGGAACGGAAAAATGTGCAGTTTTTCCATATTTTTACGCTATTATATTTGTTTTGTAATATAAAAAATGCTTTTCTTTGCACTGCAAATTTAAAAAGTATATTCTATTTATTAATCTAAATTGAAAAGTTATGTCTGAAATTGCATCTAGAGTAAAGGCTATTATCGTTGATAAATTGAGCGTTGAAGAAACAGAAGTTACTAACGAAGCTAGCTTTACTAACGATTTAGGAGCAGACTCTCTTGATACGGTGGAATTGATTATGGAATTCGAAAAAGAATTCAGTATTTCTATTCCGGATGATCAAGCAGAAAAGATTGGAACAGTAGGCGACGCAATCGCTTATATTGAGGCTAACGCGAAGTAACCCCCTTTTATTTCACTGTATGGAATTAAAAAGAGTTGTAGTAACAGGTCTTGGAGCTATTACTCCGCTAGGTAACACCCTCACAGATACCTGGGAGGGTCTTATTAATGGTAGGAGTGGAGCCGGACCTATTACTCAGTTTAACGCTGAAAAATTCAAAACACATTTCGCTTGCGAAGTTAAAGGCTTCGATCCGTTGCAGATAATGGACAGGAAAGAGGCGCGCAAATGCGACCGTTATACATTATTAGCGCTGGGCGCCGCCAAAGATGCGGTTGCCGACTCGTCTCTCGACCTGGAAAAAGAGGCCCTCGACCGCATCGGGGTGATTTTCTCATCCGGTATCGGCGGTATCAAAACGTTTGAAGAAGAGGTGATGGGTTACGACGAAGAGAGAGGTCCACGTTTTAATCCGTTTTTCATTCCTAAAATGATTTCGGATATTGCCGCCGGGCAGATATCCATGATGTATGGATTCCGCGGGCCTAACTTTGCAATCGTTTCGGCTTGCGCATCCTCTACCAACGCAATCTCCGACGCGTTCAATTATATCCGTTTGGGTAAAGCGAACGCGATTGTTACCGGAGGCGCCGAAGCAACCGTTTCGGTTGCCGGTATCGGTGGTTTCAACGCCATGAATGCCTTGTCTACCCGGAACGATTCGCCGGAAACCGCTTCCCGCCCGTTCAGCAAGAGCCGCGACGGCTTCGTATTGGGTGAAGGGGCTGCTTGTCTTGTGTTGGAAGAGATGGAACACGCGCTAGCAAGAGGCGCTAAAATATATTGTGAAGTAGTAGGTACGGGCATGTCGGCCGACGCTTACCACCTGACAGCTTCGCATCCGGAAGGATTGGGCGCCAGGCTCGTGATGCAAAACGCCTTGGAAGATGCCGGAATGAAGCCCGAAGAAATTGATTATATCAATGTACACGGGACATCTACCCCCGTTGGGGACATTTCGGAATCGAAAGCAATAAAGTACGTATTTGGCGAGCATGCTTACGACTTGAATATCAGCTCGACCAAATCCATGACCGGGCATCTTTTGGGAGCTGCCGGGGCATTGGAAACAATTGCTTGTATATTGGCAATGAGAGAAGGGATTGTTCCTCCTACTATCAACCATGAAGAAGGCGACGACGACCCGGAAATAGATTACAAGCTGAACTTTACATTCAACAAAGCGCAAAAACGGGAAATCAATGCGGCATTGTCAAACACCTTTGGCTTTGGGGGGCATAATGCCAGTGTAATTGTAAAGAAATTCACAAGATAAAAATTTTGTGTTAAGACATTTATATAAAAAAATAAGGCTCCTTAAATACAAAGGGAAGGAGCCTTATTCGTCTTTATATAAGTTGCTTGGCTTTTATCCGAACGATGTTAGCATCTTCGAGCAGGCTTTTCTGCACAAATCTTCTTCCATAGAGGCGGACGACGGGCGATGGGTGAACAATGAGCGTTTGGAGTTTTTGGGTGATGCTATCCTTGATGCCATTGTTGCCGATATACTTTATAAACATTTCCGGAATAAACGCGAAGGATTTCTGACCAATACCCGGTCGAAAATAGTCCAGCGTGAAAACCTTAACCAAATCGCCGTCAAGTTGGGATTACACAAGATGGTGGTGTTTTCGGCCAAACTAAGTTCGCATAACAACCATTTATACGGCAATGCCCTCGAAGCGTTGATTGGAGCCATTTATCTGGATCAAGGCTACCGCAAGTGTTTCAAGTTTATAAAAGAGGTTATCATCGAACAATATATCAATATCGACAGCATCGCGCGCAAAGAAGTAAACTTTAAATCGAGCCTGATAGAATGGAGCCAGAAGAACAAACTGGAAGTTTCGTTCGACCTGATAGAATCTTTTATAGACAACGAAGGGAATCCGGTATTCCAGACCAGCGTAACATTATCTGAATACCAAATAGGAGTGGGCATCGGCTACTCCAAAAAAGAATCACAACAGAATGCGGCCAAGATGGCCGTAAAAAAACTCCGTGTGGATAAAGAATTCCAACAAAAAGTTTCCGAACTGAAGAGCAGGCAAAGCGGAGAAACCGCCGAAGGAAACGAATTCGAAGAACTTCCCGACGACGCGAATCTGGAATAAATATCCCTTTCCCGCGCAACAATTGCCGATAATCATTTGTTTATCATGTAAATTAAACCTTTTTCCACCGACTGATTAATCCATACGAAATGATTTATGTCTAAGGAATATAACCCGAATTAATAGAAAGGAACAGAAAAATCATGAAAAAGTTAGTTTATATATTCATCACTTCATTGTTGTTGACAGCTTGTATAACTTACAGGACATTAAACCTGAACAGGCTGACAACCGGGATGACAAAGGCCGAAGTAGAATACGTGGCCGGCGCACCTTACCGGGTACTTGCCGTGAGCCAGACCCGGGGCGGTTACCAGGAAGTATTGGAATACAGAACTTCAAATGGTGAAATCTACGCCCTTGAGTTTTGGAACGATTACCTGGTAGGATATGAGTACATCGACGAAACAATCACGTATGTACCGGCTCCGGTTCCTCCGGCATATTATCCGCCTTACGGAAGCTCGGTTGTAGTGATCCGTCCTCGCCCGAATCATCCCCATTACAGGCCGATACCCTCTCCCGCTTATCGCCCGCCGGCTAACAACGCAAACCGCCCTTCCCAGCCCAGCCGCCCATCGTCGCCGGCAGCGCCGAGCCGTCCGTCGAACAGTAATTCTTCATCCACCCCCTCATATGGAGGAGGCCGGTCGAGCAACAACAGTACCCCCAGTAGATCTTCCGGATCATCTTCCAACGCTTCTTCCAGTTCAAGGACGCCCAGTACGGGACGCGCGTCGGGTAGCGACAGCAACGGCAGCACCCCAAGTAATAATCGCAGTTCAAGCAGCCGTTCCGGTTCTTCCGAATCAAACAGCAGCAGCTCCGGCCGGTCGAGATAACGAGAAGAAATCCGCACGTTGCAAGTGTCGGGGAAACTGATTACATTTGCGGAAAACCCGATGTGCGATGAAGAAGTCTTGTTGTATCTTGCTTACGTTGATTTTTTCCTTTCTTCCGGCTGTGGGACAGCGAAAAAGAGTAGGGATCGTATTAGGTGGCGGTGGAGCCAAAGGGTTTGCCCACATAGGAGTGTTGAAAGTATTGGAAGAGGCCGATATGCCCATTGATTATATCGTGGGGACCAGCATAGGAGCCATTATAGGAGGCCTGTACGCAATCGGTTATAAAGCTACGGAAATAGACAGCCTTGTGCGGCAGCAGGATTGGATGGACCTGTTGGGGGATAAGATAGAACGAAGCTATAAGACATTTCCCGAAAAAGAAAATTCAGAACGTTACGTTTTGTCCCTCCCATTTGGAAAAGACAAGAAAGACCGCTTGATAAGCGGAGTAATCAAAGGACAAAACATAGAAAACCTGTTTTCGAACCTGACCGTAGGCTATCACGACAGTGTAGACTTTGATTCATTTCCTATCCCATATGCCTGTGTGGCCGTGGATGTGGTAAGCGGTAAAGAACACGTATTCCGCGGAGGAAACTTCCCGCTGGCCATGCGTTCGAGCATGTCTATCCCAGCCGTGTTCACCCCTGTCCGTATGGATAGCTTAGTGTTGATAGACGGCGGCATAAGTAATAATTATCCGGCGGACATAGCCCTGCAAATGGGCGCTGATTTGATTATTGGCGTAGATTTGGGAACCAGCGACCTTAAAACACTGGATAAAATAAATACCCCCGGCGATATTATAGGACAATTCGTCGCCCTGTTTGGCCACGAGAAATATGATAAGAACAAAAAGGAGACCGATTTGTTGCTGCGTCCGGACATGAAACCCTACCATGCCGCCAGTTTCGGACGAGATGCGATTGACACCCTGATCAGCCGGGGCGAACAAATGGCCCGCCAACACTGGAATGATATACAAGCACTGAAAAAGCAAGCGGAAAAAGAAGACGACGAAAAGCGAAAAACAGGCGGCGTATTGAGACCGCGTCCGGTCAATCCGCAAGACACGTTTTATATCAGGGCAATTACTTTTGAAGGAGTGGAACCAAGGGATGAAAAATGGCTGGCAAAAATAAGCGGGCTGAAGGAACACTCATTCATTACATTGGAAAAACTGCAGGAGGCCCTGTCTATTGTTGTGGGAACCGATATGTATTCGCATGTGAGCTACAAGTTGACAGGAAACAATCCGTATACCTTGCATTTGATGACAGAGCCCAAAACAATCAGTTCGTTCAACCTCGGAGTCCGTTTTGACACGGAAGAAATAGCGGCCGGATTGATTAATGCGACATTCGAACACCAGGCACGCAACCGTTCGAAGTTGGCCTTCACCGGCCGGTTGGGGAAAACATCCTATGCCCGCCTGGACTATTCGCTTGAACGTATCCCGCTGCGTAGCCTGAATTTGTCCTATATGTTTCGCTACCAGGATTTGGATTTGTTTACAAGAGGCGTAAAAACCCGTAATACGACCTACACCCATCATTTGGCAGAGCTTTCGTATTCCGACATGAATTGGCTTAATTTTAGGGTGAAAGCGGGATTGAGGTACGAATACTATGACTACAATTCATTCCTTTACACAGGCGAAACGCACGACTACACGGTAAAGCCGGAAGGATTTATCAGTTATTTCGCCTCCACTCATCTGGAAACATTAGACAAGGCCTATTTTCCAAAGCGAGGAGTATCGCTTCGTTCGGATTATGCCTTATATACCAGCAACTTTGTAAAATATAACGGTTCTTCTCCATTTTCTACGGTCTCATTGAGCTTTACGGCCGTCGTACCGTTGCCTTGGGTAAGCCGGCGGTTCTGCCTTATCCCGTCCTTTTACGGCCGTGCATTGATAGGCGGTAATCTGGCTTATCCGTTCCTGAACGCAGCCGGAGGCCCGGTTGCCGGAAAATACATGCCCCAGCAAATCCCTTTTTCCGGAATAAACCATATCGAGATAGTAGACAACCTGCTGGCCGTTACATCCCTCCAATTGCGCCAGCGTATGTGGAGCAGGCATTATATCACGCTTACGGGCAACTACGGCATACACCACAACGACTTGCTCAGCCTCTTCAAAGGCTCCAACATGTGGGGAGGGAGTATCAGTTATGCCTACGACAGCTTTGCCGGCCCCGTCAGCGCCACGTTGAGCCTTTCCGATTGGACAAAAAACGTGCAGTTTTATCTGAACGCGGGATTTTATTTTTAGCAGACAATTGATTATAGACCGTTGGCAATTGGAAAATAAACTTTATTTTTGTGATCTATTAATTGTCAACGGTCGCTTGTCGACTACCAACAGAATAAGATTATGCTTCCTCGAATACTTGATTTTCTTAGAGACTTGCAAAAGAATAACGACCGTACATGGTTTCAGGCAAATAAAGAACGATATGAAACGATGCGGAAAGGATATCTGGATATCGTCCAGCAATTGATAGAGCGGATAGTCGTGTTCGATCCCGGAATAGCCGGGTTGGAAGCAAAAGATTGCATGTTCCGTATTTATCGGGATATCCGTTTCTCGCCCAATAAACAGCCCTATAAAAACCACTTCGGCGCATATATGGCGCCGGGAGGGAGGAATAGCCTCAAGAGCGGTTACTATTTCCACGTCGAACCGGGCAATAATGTTCTTTCGGGTGGATTGTGGATGCCCGAACCGAAGTTGTTGAAAAAAGTACGTAAAGATATATACGACCAGATGGACGAATTTGTAGCCATCCTGGAAGAACCGTCGTTTAAAGCATCCTATCCTGAATTGGAAGGCGAAACATTAAAACGTAACCCGGCAGGTTATCCTTCCGAATTTCCGCACGACGACATCATCCGGCACAAAGATTTTTGCGTAAGTACGGTGAAGCCCGACAGTTTCTTTTCACAAAAGAATTGGATGGACGAAACAGTCGCTACTTTCGAAAAACTCCTTCCATTCAACCGTTTCCTTAATTATACGGTAGACGAGTATTTGGAAATAGGCTAAAAAGTGATCGTTGTCAGGATATTGACTCCATATTTCTTATCGGGCGAAACCCACCATTCCACATCACTGTTGGCGCAACGGATGGCATAGCGGCTGTCGAACATCAGATGTTTCGATTCGTCGGGCATCCATAAACCCAACTTATAAGTTCCTTTATCTATCGTCCCTCCTTCCATTACGATGTCAGCCTTGACAGTATGGGGTATCGGAAAGCGTTTTTTGTCGATCGGGCGGTGCGGATGCCAGAACCTGACATCGTCCTGTGTACGTATCCGGAAGGCTACACGGTCGTTTGCATCTATCAGGACGAAATAGACGGCATGCTCATTAAACAACGTGGCGAATCCCCGGTTAACCAGCGACAATTCTACCCGGTTCTTTTTCTTCAGGTTCCATTGTTTATTTGTTTTGAATTTTTGCAGTTCGATACGGTATCCCAAGTGGTCGCGTATATACTCAAAGACACTTCGCTCTACTTTTGTCTTGTCTTTTTTCCTGAAATAATTGGGTGAGTAAGGCATATTGTTTTCGGATAAGAACTTTTCTGTGACCGGCGTTTCTTTCCAGTACATCATCGAATATTTCTCTTTAGCCCCATGTTCTTTATAATTATGAACGATACCTAATGACGTGTAATGTTGTTGCGAAAGCCTGCGTGCCGTTTCCAATCCGTCGATAATCCATCCGGCATTTACGTTGTTCGAGCCTTTCGCCACGCTCCATTTTCCCCAGGGAAGGTTGCCGTCGATAAGGAGGAACTGGCTTTCGTCGACCATCTGTTTGTGGCCGGAAGTCCCTTCAGACAGGCCTTCGTCCCGGGGATGTTTCCTGATGGCGATAAAGTCGTCGTGGTATGAAACGCGGCTGTAGTAACCGGAAGAAGGATCCAGTAATTGCTTAAGCTCCGGAGTCCGGATTTGCACCATCCGTTCGCCGGGAATCATACTACAGATGTTTTCAAGGATATTTTTCTTTGTCTCGTCTGACTTTTCCAGCCCGTTGGAAGAGTGACGCCATTCTCCCCGGGCGCCGACAAAACCGGCTTGCAGAACTAAAATCACATCCCGGTTTTCACGCAGTATTTTTCGCAGTTGTTTGGTATGGGTAACGATATCCTTTTCAGTAGGGGCAGTTTCCTCGTTTACGTTGCCGGTTTCGTATGCAAACCTGAGGATGGCCTTTAGCCCGTTCTTTCGCAACGTTTCGAAGAAACCTTCCATTACCTTGAACTCGTCTTCGGTTATTTCCCTTCCGATTGTGCCTGTCAGATAAAAGGAGGTTTGGACAAGAGATACTTTTTCATCCTTATACTCTTCTATTTGTTCTTCTAAATAAAAAGCGGCCTCTCGAAATTCTTGGGAGTTACACATGAATGCCCCATCGGTGACGTCCAGAGCGACTTCCAGACGAAATCCCCGCTCAGGATTGCAGATTCCGTTTGCCCCTTCCGGGTCGTCGGCGAATAGAGCTTTATAATGTGTTGTTTGCCCATATACAGAGACACAACATATTTGGATGATAAGGGCTGCGAAGAAGGTTATTTTTCTCATTTCCAATTTAATATTAGTCAATAGTAATTGTCGTCAATAGTGTCTGGCCATCGCCAGCGGATACGGAAGGACGAGGCATATTCCCCGGCGGTTTCTTCCTGATTTCCCAATAGGTTTTGGCATCGTAAATACACTTGTTTTATGTAAACAATGTCAAAAGAAAGAATTTCTGTAGAGAAATAGGAAGTTAACGATGTTAAAATAATATAATCACAGTAGTATGTATTGCATAGTACATAGGTAATACATATATTTGTATCATTAAATAGAAAATAATGAATGCAGAGAACGTAAAATCGCAAATGCGGAAGGGGATATTAGAATATTGCATCCTCTTACTTCTGAAAAAAGAATCAGCTTACACCTCTGACATTATTCAGAAGTTGCAAGAAGCAAAATTGATTGTTGTGGAAGGCACACTGTATCCTCTTTTGACCCGGTTGAAAAATAGTGAGCTGTTGGGGTATCAGTGGATAGAATCTACACAGGGACCGCCACGTAAGTATTACAAACTGACAGAAAAAGGAGAAAAATTCCTTGGCGAGCTGGAAACCTCGTGGCAGGAATTAAATAACACGATTAACCACATTAGAAACAATTAAATAAGATAAAATAATGAAGAAGACACTGACTGTTAATCTGGGAGGTACTGTATTCCACATTGATGAAGATGCTTACCAATTACTGGATAAATACTTATCCAACCTTCGGATTCATTTCAGCAAAGAAGACGGAGGTGATGAAATCATGGGCGATTTCGAACTGCGTATTTCAGAAATATTGAGCGAGCGCGTTCGTTTGGGGAATGAAGTGATTACAATTACACATGTGGAGACGGTAATCGAGCGTATGGGAAAGGTGGAAGATCTGTTCGAATACAATGAAACCTCGTACCAACAAACCACCGAACAGACAACTACCCAGGAAAAAGAAAAGGTAAGCAAACGGCTTTTCCGTAATCCCGACGATAGAATATTGGGTGGTATATGCAGCGGCTTTGCGGCTTATGTGGGGTGGGATCCCACGCCGGTCAGGCTTTTGCTCTTTATCCTGATGTTTTTCTATGGCATAATGATTCCGATCTATTTTATTTTATGGTTGATTGTCCCAATGGCCCAGACAGCTACGGAAAAACTGCAAATGCGCGGAGAAAGTGTAACGGTGGAAAGTATCGGGAAAACCGTGACCGACAACTTCGAACGTGTGGCTGGCAACCAAAAGCTCGGCGACGGTTTTATGCAAGTATTAGGCGTGTTGCTCAAGGTGTTTGCCGTATTGATAGGGATCATATTTTTTCCGGCGATTTTGCTTGTGTTGTTCGTTCTGTTTATTGTAATGATTTCATTATTTGCCGGAGGTTTGGGAGGAGTCGGTTTGGGTTTTCTTTACAACATTATGCCTTCTACTAATTGGGATATATTGCTTTCATATCCCGAATGGATGCTTGTATTGGGCAGCGTTTGCACAATTCTTTTGATTGGTATTCCAGTCTTGGTTGTCTTGTATGCGACTTGCAGTTTGATATTCAAGTTTAAACCTCTGCCTAAGGGAGTCAACTGGGCCATCTTTATTATCTGGATGTTGGCTTTGGGCGCGAATATCTTTTTTGCAGTGCGGTATGGAATCCCGTTTTGGGGAGAATGGAATAAGTGGGGCTTGAATTCTATTCACCTTCCGGCTTGGTGAAGGTAATTTATAATAGTGTGTATTGTGTGTTTCAAACAAAGAAGGCCGCTCTGTCTCAGAGGGGCCCTCTTTTAAGGTTAACAAATTTATGAGTAAAAAACCACTAATGAATCTATGTAAAAAATAATCTTTACGTAAATCTTATGAAAGATTTAGAAAAATATTGTTGCAAATGTAAGGAATGTTTTTCAAAATAAAAACAATTTCTTACTATTTATATCCTTTTCTTATTTTTTCGGCCACCTCGGACAACTCTTCTTGGGAAGGATTTAATTTCCCTTTTCCGAAATAAATATCAGATTCTTTTGTCATAGGAATTAAATGGATATGCGCGTGGGGTACTTCCAGCCCAATAACAGTCAACCCGATACGTTTGCATGGAATCGCGGCTTTTTGGGCGTGCGCAACCCGCTTGGCAAAAGCCATCATACGGCCTAACGCGTCGTCGTCGATATCAAATATATAATCAACTTCTTGTTTGGGAACAACCAGCGTATGTCCTACCGCTACCGGATTAATATCCAAAAAGGCGAAAAATTCTTCGTTCTCCGCAATCTTGTGACAAGGAATCTCACCTGCAATGATTCTGCTGAATATAGTTGCCATATGCTTGTTTAAATAGAAATATCCATGATTTCAAAACGCATAACACCCGACGGTACGGTAATATCCACCACATCGCCTACCTTTTTACCCATAAGCCCTTGGGCGATAGGGGTATTTACTGAAATCTTGCCTTCTCTCAGGTTCGCTTCCGAGTCCGACACTAAGGTATAACACATGACGGCGTTATTATTCGTGTTCCTAATCTTCACTTTATTTAATATTTGGACGGCATCTGTCGATACCCGTGATTCATCGATCAGACGAGCATTTGAGATTAAATTTTTCAATTGAGCCAATTTGGCTTCCAGGATGCCTTGTGCATCCTTTGCTGCGTCATATTCGGCATTTTCAGATAAATCTCCTTTATCTCTCGCTTCAGCTATTTGCGCAGAGATCTCAGGACGCTTTACAGTTTCCAAATAATTGATTTCGGCCAAAATCTTGTTATAGCCTTCTTCTGTCATATAACTAACAGCCATAGTAAATTCTCCTTACAATTTAATCTTAACTACTTATTTTTAGCAAACAATAAAAAAGAATCCCGGACAATCACTTGACCGGAACCCCAATCTCAATCTTGATATATGTTACCGCAAATATATGTTTTTTTAAACGAGAGGCAAAATTTTCATGCGTGCTTTAAAACATAGAAAAAAGGATTTCCTCCGAAATTTGATTATTGGGCGTATACGATATCCTAAAGGCCGTATCTGGCAACAAAAAGGGAGATGTTCGCTGTCCTTTAAAGCAATTCCGGATTTATATGAGGGATTTTTTCTTTAATCGCTGCCTGTTTAATGTATCTGCGGCTTGTAAGATAACCGACAGGGTTATTAAAAATATTCCGATATAGAAGGAGAGATTTAATTCTCTTGCTTCATTGAAGAATAAAATAGCAATAATAATGCTATATACGGCATCAAGATTATAACTTAGATTGACAGTGAATGCTGAAATCTTTTGAAGCACCTGTATGTTAAACAATTGTAAGAATACGGTACTGAATAGCGCGAGAATAAATATGAAAAGGAGGTTCCTTGGGTCAGGAATTATAGATGACACCGGAAATGTGTTTAAATAGAAAGGCAAACAGATACTTAAAACGATACTACCTCCTACCATTTGATATAATAATATCGTTTCAGGTTTATAGGCTGTACCGACTTTTTTAGTAAATATGGTCATCAAACTATATAATGCGGAAGATATCAATCCCAATATTATTCCTGTTCGATAACGAATATCGAAGGAAAAAATCAGAAATATTCCGACGACAACAATTATACTATAGATGAATTCTTTACCGCTAAATTTTCTTTTTAATATAACAGGTTCCAAAAGAGCTGTAAAAAAACCAACTAAGGCAAAACAGACGACGCCAATTGAAATGTTAGCGGCTTTAATACTACCGAAGAAGAAAACCCAATGCAATCCCAAAAGTCCTCCTATACCTCCTATCTTCATAAAGGAGAAGAGTGATATTCGCTGAATTTTTTTATTTGATAATACATAAGCTAAAAATATGATTGATGCAAATATCATTCTCCACCAAACGATTAAACCTTCATTCATAGTTATAACTTTCCCTAAAATACTGCCTAATGCAGCAAACATTATTGCAACATGCAATTTTATAAAAGTAGCTTTCATATCGTATATTTTAAAAACATGATTTTCCCGTAAAAATAAAAAACGTAGGAAGTTTTAGATTATAGAACTTTACTGCTGCTCGATAACCATTTAAAACATTATCTATACAACATAGAGGGAAAATTCCTATATAGCTAGTATAGTTCTCTTTTTGTTTTCTATTATCAATTTTATATCTAATGAGTCTTAACATTGCTGCATTTGCAGCTACACAATTAGGTTTGTTATTCACTAAAACAGGAACGTATTCATTATCTAACATCATATTTCACTTATTAACATGCTGATCTTCAACATATTTAAAAAGATCTTGATTGTTCCTTTTTTCATTTTTTATGTGTCGCTTAAATTGATCCGCCAAATTTTTAGATGAACAATAATGAAGATTAAGTTCTCTATCCAATTCATCAGAATATTTTTTAAGAATACTATTGATCTCACATGGTATAATATATGGTTTTAGCGCTTGTTCCCTAAATTTATTAGGGATAGTTCCATTTGTAGATTCTGCATCATATTCCATGTAAATATCATTTAGTTGTATCAAAAATTCAGCATGAATATTTAGTTCGTGCTGAATTTTTTTTATTAATTCAAGCGATAGTGTTGTTGACTCAATGGCTTCTTTACCTATATTGAGTCGATTTGATAAATCTACAACTGTATGTCCTCCAGAAATTAAAAGACGATTGGTAACTTTACATTTAACCAAATCAACCACAACCTCTATCCTTTCATTTAAATCAGTACTGGAAGATTCGTAAATTTTGCTTATGCCAGTTGTATTCCCTTCATAGATTATAAATGTATCTTTCCCTTTCCATATTTTTTTGCAATTAAATTGATACTTAGAATAGATTGATTTCTCAACTGTTGAATAATCACTGACTTGTGGACTTAATAAAATAGACATATTATTTTAGTTTTAGTTAAATAAAAATTAAGATTTGTTTAAATTTTATTCCATAATTTTTAGAATTTGTATCCCATTCCGAAGGTTAAGTATCTATTTTTAATATCTTTTCTGAAAATGCGGACATAGTTGATGTGGATAAGCCACAGTCCAGCCCAAAAGAGAATTGATCGTAAATAGAAGGACAGGCATAGAACATAGTGAATATAAGTAGGATTGTTTTCATTTTTATATAATTTTCCTATTTTCATAAATATAGATTAGAAACGGGGTGCAAATCTAGGCTTCAAAATCATTTAAAACGAATAAATGGTGTAAAAACATATGGACAAGGCATTGCTGATAATCAGCTTATTATGAAAAATCATATGGACAGGCTATACTTTTATACCGTTGATAATCAATAGATTGATAAGTTATTTATACTACACGCAATATTCATTGAATGTGAGCTTGGATGCCGGGCTGCCCGATGAGGCAGGAAGGAGCATCTATAAAGTTATACATCAACGATTTCCTCTTTCAATTTTGTAAGATATTCTTGCAAATTGGTATCTTCGTTTGCAATGCCTAAGCGTTTTTTTACTCTTAGGCGGCGTTTGGATATAGACTCAGGGTTAAGATTCAGCAACGTCGCTTCTTGTTGTATGTCGAATTCAAAAAGTGTGAGTAGGCAGTATTGTATTTCGGCAGGACTCATATCGGGAGCAATTTTTGCGATTGAAGATAAAAAGGAAGGGTAAATAGTATTTACTGTTTTTTCTATTTGCAGCCAATCTTTATCATGGAGGAGTGAGTCGGTTTTTCCGGGTATTATTTTCTCTGATAAATGTGCCAATTTCTTTCCTGTTTTCGAGGATAATAGAAGTTCTTTTTTTAATTGGGATATTTGTTTTTTCATTTTTTCAATTTCCTCTTTTTGGTTGTTTAATTTAGACAATTGTTTTGTCAATGATTCGTAAGCGCTGAGTTCTGATTGGTATTTATTTCTTTTTCTTTTTGCATGTGAAAGATATTCAATTATCAATGACAAGCATATTGTGGCAAATAGAGAATCGAGAATAAGGTTTTGTTGTTGGAAATTCATTAATCGACGGTTTTCGGCTATCAGCTTTTTCAGATTGTATTTGTCTTCTACGGAATCTGAAAACACGGAATAGCTGTCGCGGCGAGCAAAGGCGGTAGTATAAATGCCTTTACATCCGGAGAAAGAGAATATAATGTATAGGTAAAGGCATATCCGTATCATTTTTCCATTCATAAGGCTTAATTTAGGGGCGAACAAATATAAATACTATTTTTGTACAAATAAACAAATCGTAAATTATGACAAAGTATAAGCGCATTCTTTTAAAGCTAAGTGGCGAATCGTTGATGGGAGGGAAACAATACGGTATTGACGAAGTGCGCCTGAATGAATATGCTATCCAGATTAAAGAAATAGCCGGGATGGGCATCCAGATCGGCATCGTGATAGGAGGAGGGAATATTTTCCGGGGACTGAGTGGTGCGTCGAAAGGTTTCGACCGTGTGAAAGGCGACCAGATGGGCATGTTGGCAACGGTAATCAATAGCCTGGCGTTGAGTTCGGCATTGGAAGCCCAAGGGATTAAAGCCAAGGTGCTTACAGCTATCCGGATGGAGCCTGTCGGGGAATTTTACAACAAATGGCGTGCCATCGAATTGCTTGAACAGGGAAATGTCGTTATCATGTCGTGCGGGACGGGGAATCCCTTCTTTACCACCGACACCGGTTCGTCGCTGCGGGGTATTGAGATAGAAGCCGACGTGATGCTGAAAGGTACGCGTGTAGACGGTATCTATACTGCCGATCCGGAGAAAGACCCTGCCGCCACCAAGTTTGCCGAAATCACGTACGACGAAATATACAACCGGGGACTGAAGGTGATGGATCTGACGGCCACCACCATGTGTAAAGAAAACAATCTGCCTATTATTGTTTTCGATATGGACACCCATGGGAATCTTAAGAAAGTAATGTCTGGCGAAAATATAGGTACGTTGGTGCATAATTAGCGCCGCGCCATCCGGTCGCCGTCTAAGTCGGCATTAAATCGAAACGCCATCATGTCCAGGTGGATAATAGAATAGGAACTCAATGAACCGAACTCTAATGGAAGCATTCGCCACTGTTTATTAGTTAGGTTATAGTTGGATAGATGCCTATAAAAATAACATAATAATTATCGCTTTAAAAGACCATAGAGTTGGATCAGCCCCTCTGTATTGGGGCCATTTTGAAGGGTGTATGCTTACACAACCATATCGAACTCGCGTTAATTAGGTATCATTGAATTAAATAAGCATGAGGAGTGAATTAAATACAAAAGAAATCACTACCTTCGGAGACTAAGCTAACAATAATTACATGTATGAGAACATTACGAGAAACCACATGGACGATCTTTTTCCTTGCGATCTTTTTTCACCTTCAAGCCGTTGATCCGGAGTCGGTTTACACGCAGCGCCCGGATGATCCCGAAGCATTCTATTTTACACCCGGAAACTATGCTATTATAGCAGACGGTAAGACGGATGTGTCTGACGCTTTACAACAGGCAATCAACCAGGTGAAACGGGAAAAGAACTTTGGCATCTTATTCATCCCGGAGGGGAAATACCTGATTAGTAAAACCATTCATGTCCCTAATGCCATCCGCTTGATTGGTTATGGGAAAAACCGCCCGGAACTGATACTGGGGAAAAATACGCCGGGGTATCAGGAAAAGCAAAATTACATGATTTGGTTTACCGGCGGACTAACCGAAGAGGGGCAGGAACCTCGCGACGCAGGGGCCGGGACATTTTATAGCGCGTTGTCTAATATCAACCTACGGATAGAAAAGGGGAATCCTAAAGCCGTGGCTATCCGCTCGCACTTTGCACAGCATAGCTTTATCAGTCATTGTGTCATACAAATAGGGGAAGGTAGCGCCGGGATATACGACGTGGGCAATGAAATTGAAAATGTGGAATGCTACGGGGGAGATTACGCGATCAATTCGGGGCGCACGTCTCCCGGATGGCCGATGATGATGGTTGATACTTATTTCGAGGGGCAACGTAAAGCGGCGGTACTCACCCGTGAAACAGGCTTTGCTATCGTTAATATGTATGTAAAAAATGTGCCGGTAGCCTTTGAGATGCAAGAGGGTACGGTAGACCGTTTGTATATCGAACGTTCTTATTTCGAGAATGTGTCTAAGGCTGGTATCATTGTCAGTAAAGAAAACAATTCGTTCTCGCAACTCAATCTATCGGAGGTCTATTGCGGGAATGTGCCGGTGTTGGTGCATTATGCCCAAAGCGGGAACCGGGAAACGGTAAAAGAAAAGCGATACAAAGTGAAAGAGTATACATACGGGTTGGTATTAGACGATATGCAGGCGCCTTCTACATATAAAATAAGCAAGGATATAGAGGCGATTGCCCGCTTTCCGCAACGCCCGCCGAACGACATCCCGGCTCTCCCGCCAATGGAAAGTTGGGTAAACATCCGTGAATTGGGCGCAAAAGGGGACGGGGAAACAGACGACACGGAGGTGTTCAGGGAAGCTATCGCCCGCCATAAACACATTTATGTGCCGCAAGGTTGGTACCGGTTGAGCGGAACATTAAAGATGCGGCCCGGCTCCAGCTTGATTGGGTTGCACCCGTTCGGGACACAATTTCTCCTGAAAGAAAGCGAGTCGGCTTTCAGCGGTTTCGGAACACCCAAGCCTTTGCTGGAATCTTCCGAAGGAGGGGATGATGTTGTAAATGGCATCGGGATGAATACCGGAGGGTATAATTACCGGGCAGTGGGGCTGAAATGGATGGCTGGGCCTCAGTCATTGATGAATGATGTGAAATTTGTCGGAGGGCACGGCTCTATGCGGAAAGCAACGCCGCCCAGCCAGCCTGTACGACAGGGAAGCGGCAGGACACCTCGGATTAGCTCGCCGGATGCTCCCGTAACAGCGCAGGGAATGGATTTGGCCTGGGATAACCAATACTGGAGCTTATGGGTAACCAACAATGGCGGCGGGACGATAAAGGATATCTGGACAGCCAGCACATACGCTTCGAGCGGTTTTTATGTGAGTAATACATCGACGCCCGGACGGGTCTACGCGATGTCGCTCGAACATCATGTGCGTAACGAAGCACGCTTTGAGAATGTATCAAACTGGAAAATGTATGCCTTCCAATTTGAAGAAGAAGGGCGGGAAGGTAAGGATTGTAAAATGATGGAGGTGTCGAACTGTCGCAACCTTTCGTTTATAAACGTATGGATGTATCGCGTTATCAGGGCATTTACGCCACAGGAGTTTGGCATAAGAATATGGAACAGCCGTGACATTGATTTTCGCAATATGCACAACTACACGCAAATACTTCCCGTCATAGAAATACCGGTATATGATGTAAACAAGGCAATCCCTGTTTATGAATGGGATTTTGCCCGCTTGCATATTACGGGAGAAGAAAAGAGCAACCGGATGATAGATAATCGCCCCGGAGTAGTCAATAAGTTGGCGGAAGATTTTGACTTCGCGACCGGGCTGGCAACCGACAGCAAAGGGAATGTTTACTTCTGCGAGAACCGATTGAAGAAAATCTATAAATGGTCGGCCGAAACAAATACACTTTCGCTATTGGCTGATTATCCTTGGAAGCCTTTCACTTTGGCCACTGATACGGAAGACCATGTTTTGGTTATTTTCCGTTACGATCCGCAACCGGGTTACCTGGTAAATGGCGTGCAAGAAACCGTGCCGCGGCTACCCGACGATAATCCGATGTACAGCGGGTGGGGCAATAGCGGATGGGCTGCCTGGGGATATTCCATAGACCCCGGCAATCCGGATGAGACGATGGCGCTCATGCCACGGGTGGCTACCGGTTCGGTACAGCATGTTAAACGTATCGTATATCCATCCAGCCGTTGGCGGGGAGACTTCAGGGAGGTCGTTGTAAGTATGCCGGAAAATAGTTTTATCGCGCCCGATGGTGTTACCATTATTCCGGAAACGTATGATTTATCACGCTCGGCTACGTTGAACGATGTAATCCCGGGACAGAAAGCGCCCTTCTTTGTTGCTTGGGAAAACAATAAAAGTACGGTAAAGTTGGATGTAACAGCCAACGGCCGCCTGACCAACATGCAAGAATGTTATCCGCAAGGACAATACAGTAATGTGACAGACCGGGAAGGCAACCTTTACATTGCCGACGGCCACCTGTACGTTTACAACAAAGAGGGAAAAGAGATAAAACGAATCACAATGGAAGAGCGTCCCATATCACTTGCCATTGGCGGGACGGACAAAAATATGCTATTCATTACAACGACGAAATCCCTCTATGGCATGAAACTCCATTAATCAAACTTTGCAGGCGATATTCCAAGGTAAAGCATTTGGATGAAATCCGGAAATTCATCTGGATGCTTCCGATCATTCATTTGGATGATCTCCCGGTTTCAGTTGGATGATTTTGGGAAATCATCCAACTGTTTTTTTTGAGATCATCCAGATGCAGCGTTTGGCAAACTTCCTACATCTAATTTAAATAAGATGAGCCTTGGCGAGTTGATGATGTGTGTATACTATTAGTACTCTTGGGAAACCCGGACAACATAAATAGTGCACCGTTTATTATTAACACTTCGTTAAATTATGCCTTTAGCCAAAACCTCTCGGCTGGGGTTGGGGCAGGAGTCGAATTTTTCAATGAAACCCATCTTCCTATTACCGGGAATATCCTTTACCAGTTTGGCCGTAAAAGAATAACTCCTTTCATTATGTTGCAAACCGGATACGAGATTGCCCTTGAAAGTAAAACAACAGGCAACGGGTATGCCGTTCCATATAGTCGCTGGCCGGAACCAGGGTATGGCAGTTATTATTATCCACCCCGGGAGTTGGACGCCAAAGGCGGTTTTATGGCCCATCCCTCGGTCGGCGTGATTTTTTATACGAATTATGGATTCGGTATAAGTGTTGGCGCCGGTTACCGGTACATGAAATTCAACTACACCGGCAAAGACGATTACAAATTTCATATCGAATACAACCGGTTTTCACTTCAACTAGGTATCATCTTTTAATTTTATCGATCTATCTAATCCGGCAAGTCCGCAAAACAAATATTTTGTCGAAGTCCCGGGTTGCGTAGATATAGCTATCAAAGACAACTCACTCTATGCAGACAGCTATGTGGATTTGGTGGTAATAGACGTTTCCAACCTGGACGACATGAAAGTAACAGGGCGCATAGAAGATGTTTTCCCGTATACGATTCCGAAAGCCGAAAACGATCAGCTACCTTATGCTAAAATAGAAAAAGAGAAAGGAGTGGTTATTGGCTGGGAAATAGGACGCGAGAAAAGGGAATTGGAGACAGTGCCCTATCCGTATTATTACGATGAAATGGATGCTTCATCTTCCTGGTCCTTGAACGAGGGGTCTTCCCCAATAGGGGGCGGCTCGATAGGGAAAAGCGGCTCGATGGCGCGGTTTGGTATCTACGATAACTATTTATACGCAGCAACTAATTACCAGTTATGCCTCTTTAATGTAAGTACTCCGGCAAAGCCTGTCAAAGAAGGCATACAAAATCTCAATGGCAATATTGAAACTATGTTTATCCATGATGGGTATATCTTTTTCGGCGCACCAAACGGAATGATGGTTTACAGCCTCAAGATACCATCGCTGCCCCAGCATGCCGGTACGTACTCCCACATAACAAGTTGCGACCCGGTTGTGGTGCAGGATAGCATCGCGTATGTAACGCTTCGCGCGGGAACTGCCTGCATGGGAGGCGTAAACCGGCTTGACATCATAAAAATGAGCCATGGATATTCGGAATACGAACTGCTCGCCTCCTACAGCATGAGCGAACCGTATGGCCTGGGAATCGACAAAGACGTGTTGTTTGTGTGCGACGGCAAAGCGGGATTGAAAGTGATCGACCCGACGCAACGCGACCCTTCGGGCGACTGGATTATCGCCCATTTTCCTGAGATACAGACTTACGACGTAATTCCTGTAAACGGATATTTATTCCTTATAGGGAACGATGGCTTTTACTTGTATGATTATTCCGACATAAAGAATATCAAACAAACCGGATATATTCCGGTGGTTAAGAATTGAGGGCGAGCAATTCTTCTATTTGCGTGCGGTCGTTACTCAGGCGGGGAATCTTGTGTTGTCCGCCTAATTTGCCTTTTTGTTTCAGCCAGTCGTAAAATGTTCCTTCCCGCGATACAACTATTTCCAACGGCTGGAGCGAGATACTTTTGTATCGTTTGGCCTCGTAGTCGGAATTTAGTTCCTGCAAATGTTTATCCAACAAAGATTCAAACTCATTGATGGATGGGGGCATTTTCTCAAACTCGATAAACCACTGGTGGAATCCTTTCCCTTTGTCCAGCATGAATAATGGAGCGGCTGTGTATTCTTTTACTTTCGCGCCTGTCTCAAGGCTGGTTATGCTTATTGCCTTATCGGCATTATCCACCATTAATTCTTCTCCGAAAGCATTGATATAATGTTTGGTTCGTCCCGAAATAACAAATTTATGGGGGAAAAGAGAGGTGAAGCGCACGGTGTCTCCTATGATATACCGCCAAAGCCCTCCGGAAGTCGTAATCACCATGGCGTAGTTTTTTCCCACTTCCACCCTTTCCAATGGGAGTATGGCAGGGTTGGGATTGCTTAATTCATTCAGGGGAATAAATTCGTAAAACACTCCGTAGTCGGGCATCATCAGCATAGCCGGGTCGGACGGGTCGTCTTGTATACCGAAAAAGCCTTCAGACGCGTTATACGTTTCCATATAGTGCATATTGTCAGACGGAATCAGCGTTTTGTACTGTTCACGATAAGGTTCGAAACTGATTCCTCCATGGAAGAAAACTTCCAGATTGGGCCATACTTCGGTGAGGTATTGTTTACCTGTTTTCTCCAACACGGATTTAATGAGCACCAACATCCATGAAGGTACACCCGACAGGCTGTTTACATCTTCGTTCCACGTATTGCCTACAATGGCTTTTATCTTGTTTTCCCATTCATCCATCAGGATGATACGTTTTTTGGGGACGCGGAACAGATTGACGATAGGAGGCAGGTTTTGTATCAATACGGCTGACAGGTCGCCGTAATGGGCGCGTTGATTCAACGGAGAAGGGCTATGGCTACCACCCAGTATAAGGCCTTTGCGCGAAAAGAAGCGGCTCTTGGAATTGCTGCGGAGATAGAGGGCTACACAATCGAATCCGCCTTTATATTGGCTACGTTTAATTTCGGGGGTAATAGGGATGAACTTGCTTTTGTCATTTGTGGTGCCGCTACTTTTAGCATACCATTTGACGACTGAGGGCCAAAGTACATTTTCCTCGCCGTTAATCATACGGATCACATACGGTTTGATATCGTCATAGCCTTGCAACGGCAAGCGCGTAGAGAAGTCTTCGTATGCTCGTATACTTTTGAAGTCAAACTTTTTCCCCCATTCCGTATGTTTTGCCTTATGTAAAAGAGCCAACAGTTGTTTATGCTGGATATCATCAATATTATGCGCAAACTTTTCGATTTCCCGTTGGCGAGGGACGAATATCTGTGATGTTACTCTCGTTAAAATATCCATGCTCTTCTAAATGAATTGGCTGCAAATGTAGCCATTATCACCGTTATTTCTATCTTTGTAGCAAATAATTATATTATTATGAGAATAGGAATCCTTTCTTCAGGGGGAGATTGCCCTGGTATCAACGCCACAATCCGTGGCGTAGGCAAAACAGCCATCATGCATTACAACATGGAGGTCGTTGGAATCCACAGTGGTTTTTCCGGCATACTGGGAAAAGACGTACAAACCCTTGACGAACGCAACCTTTCGGGTATCCTCAACCTTGGAGGAACTATACTTGGCACGTCCCGTGAAAAAACGTTTCGCAAATTAATTGCGACCGATGAAGGACAAGCCTCCATCATAAAACAAAATTACCATGAATTAGGCTTAGACTGCATTGTATGCATAGGGGGCAATGGCACGCAGAAGACAGCAAACCTGCTGTCTGAAATCGGGCTGAACATAATAGGCGTGCCCAAAACCATCGACAACGACGTGTGGGGGACAGACATTACCTTCGGCTTCGACACGGCTGTAAACATAGCAACCGAAGCCATCGACAGGCTCCATTCGACAGCCAGTTCACACAAGCGGGTGATGGTGGTTGAAGTGATGGGTCATAAAGTAGGTTGGATTGCCCTATATGCCGGAATGGCCGGAGGCGCGGATATTATCTTGCTGCCTGAATTAGGGTACGATATTAATAAGGTGAACGCTGCTATCCTCGACCGCGCCAAACGAGGCAAACCGTATTCAATCGTGGTAGTAGCCGAAGGCGTGGAAACAGTTAACAAGAAAAACCGTCCGGCAGACTTTATTACCAAGGCCATTGAAGACGCAACCGGTATAGAAGCGAGAGAAACCGTTTTGGGCTATACCCAGCGCGGCGGCAATCCCTCTCCATTCGACCGCAACCTGGCAACCCGCTTGGGAGGACATGCTACGGAATTGATTGCCAACAAACAATTCGGACGTATGGTTTGTATGAAAGGTGATCATGTAGACTCTATCCCATTATCCGAAGTAGCCGGGAGATTAAAGATTGTTACTCCCGACCACGACTTGATTATCCAGGGCGAACGGATGGGCATTACATTCGGCAAGTAGCCAGGTCTTATTCCGATAGTTCGTTAATTACTTCCTGGTTTGCCTTGCGCACTTCAGCCTCATTGATCTTTACTTTCTTACGGTCGTATGTCATCAATCCGTTTACTTCGCCTTCCACGTCGGTGGTTTGCGTATATACCGCTGCCGAGAAACCCCGCTTTACCATCTCTTTCAGCTCTTTTGCGTATTTCACGTATTCGGCAGTCACTTCTTCCACGCTTTTGAACTGGATATACCCCCAGTTGCGTTTTTGCCACCAAAGATGCTCTTCCAACGGCAAGCCGATGCCTCCATACTCACCCAACACATTCACACGTTCGGCGTCGAAAAGAAACATTTTCGGCCCTGGGTAATTGTGTAAATCAAGTATGTCGCCGGTTGGCCGATGGTTGCCACCACTTGCCGGGTTAATCAAGCGTGAGGGATCGTAAGCCTGCGTCCATTCCACCACTTCCCCGGTGTTAAACTGTCCCCAGCCTTCGTTGAAAGGAACCCATACCACGATCGAAGGATTGGAAATGCATACATCCATGATTTCTTTCCATTCCTGGTAAAAGTTGGCGACAGACTCTGCCGACCGTTTCTTATCTGTCCCTCCATTATATACATGGGGCGCCCAGTTATTACCCATATCGCCGCTTGGCATATCCTGCCAAACCAGTATACCTTCCTTGTCGCAATGATAATACCAACGTGCCGGTTCCACCTTAACATGTTTACGGATCATATTGAAGCCCCACTCTTTTGTCTTTTTTATATCATAAAGTAAGGCTTCGTCCGTAGGAGCCGTGTACAAACCGTCGGGCCACCATCCCTGATCGAGCGGGCCGTAATGGAAAAGGTCTTTATTGTTCAATTGCATGCGCATCAAGCCATTGGCATCACGTTTAGCGGAGATTTTACGAAAAGCTGCATACGATTTCACTTCATCTATCACCTTTCCATTGGAAGAAACCGACACTTTCATATCGTATAAGTACGGGTTTCCGGTATCCCACAACGTCGGATTCTTAACAGCCAAGCGAAGTTCTTTCCCCTGTAAGCCTTTTGCCGAAGCAACTACCCGTCCTTTGTCCAACAGTTTCACTTCTATAATATCCGTAGCACAACTTTGTGAAGTGGAAACCGTTACATTCAACGAACCACTGTCGATACATGGAATAGATTTAACAACCGTGATATGATTCGGAGAAACAGGCTCCATCCAAACTGTTTGCCAAATACCCGTCACAGGCGTATACCAGATGCCTTCCGGATTATTGACCTGTTTCCCGCGTGGTTGGTAACCTTTGTCCGTCGGATCCCAAACACGGACAACTAATTTATGTTTTGTCTTCCCCGCGAGAAATGGGGTAATATCAAATGAGAACGGAGTGAATCCGCCCTGATGCGATCCAATCAATATGTCATTGATAAACACATCGGCTTTCCAGTCTACCGCGCCAAAGTTCAGCTTTACATTTTTTCCTTTCCAGCCGGAAGGAACCGTAAACTCACGTTTGTACCAAAGCTCATTGGACTCTCCTACCTCTTTCATAACTCCTGAAAGAGATGACTCGATAGCAAATGGCACCAGTATTTTACCGTCGAAAGCCGAAGGTTCGGACATTCCCCTCGACGCGATGGCATAATCCCACAAGCCGTTTAGGTTCACCCAGTCAACACGTTCTATCAGCGGCCGTGGATATTCCGGCAACACATTATCCGGGGTTATCTTCCCTGCCCAATCCGTTTTGATCTTATCTCCTGCAGGCTTCCATTGTGCCTGCGTGCCTAAAGCCATAAGTAAGGCGCAAATAACAATTACTACTTTCTTCATGTGGTTGTATGTATTAATATGACTATCCGAATCGTTTATTCCACTTTGATAAGCGAAGTACCCGATATAGCTTCGCCATTTTTTGTCAAACCCTCTACTGTCACTACATATTCACCTTTTAAATCGGATGTGGTGAAAGGTATAACAGCTGCATTACCTTCGGTCTTCACGCGAGGTTCCCACAACAACGTATGACGGTAATCGGGCATCCGGGTATTTTTTTCTTGTTCAGTTGCATACGAAGGTGTATAGAAATAACGGGGAGCCTGTGTTCCTTCATAATCGAAAAGTTGCGTAGCGTTGCTTACCGTCAGCTCCTGATAGTCGTTCCCGTATGTTTTAAATGTGGCAATCCCGTCGAACTGTACTCCTCCAAACTGGTATTTTCCCCGATAGATACAGATTTCTTCTATCAATAACGGATTGTAATTATAGAGTAACTCGTGATCGGCAACAGGTATCCCGTCTAAAAGAACCAATGAATTATCGTCGGTGTAACCGGTACGTTCTTCCGTCAGTACCGATAGAACACGCCTGTCTCCTATTCTCTTGAAACGAAGGCCGGGGATAAATTCCGTCACTACTTCACCCATCGTGGCAAAGCGGGTATATTCATCCAGTAAATACCGCCAGTCGGGTTTCCATTGCAAAAGGGCATCCACGCCCTTTATTACAGACAAAGAATCTCCCCTATAGGATTGCAGTACCTGTAAACCCATACTTCTCTTCAATAATTCCCGGTTCCATGCCGGATTCCATTCGATAGCCGGTAGTTGCCTGTCGGTGTGGGTGATAAAAGGCGACTGGATATCTACACGATATTTTTCAACAAGAGGGGTAATTGCCGTCGTAGCTATTTCATGCGTACCCGACACATGTTTCGTATAAAAGGCAACACTTGCATCCCGGACATCTACCTGCCCGCTAAATATCCGTATCCGGTTGCCAACAAACCCCAGCAATGTTACAGGGACATAACCGTCGAGTTTAGCCGGTTCGTTTGTCGACAAGTCAATCAGTTTTCCTCTCAATACATGTCCCTCCATCTCGGGCGTAAGCTTCACGTCGAAAGAAGGTTGTGGATAACCGTCCATTTGCTGCTCCCACTGTTGTATGCCTGTGGACGAATATTCAGCCATACTTTCACGACCAGCTATGGATACCGACAGCGTATGAATGTCCGAAGGTATGTTTTCCAATCTAATTTCCCCGGCAGAACGTGTTTGATAGGTTGTATTATCAGGGCTTACTGTTATCTTGTTGCTTATCGCCCGGAAAGATCCCGGTTGAACAGCAAGCGTATCTTCCGACAACGTCACCGTATTATCCATGCCAAATGTATTGACTACCGGGATTACCTTATTGAAATACACGACTTCGCCTTCGTTTTGCATATAACGGGTATAGGCAACCAACCGGTAATTACCTGTTGGCAATGATACGGGAAGAACTACGGAACCTTCCCCTACCCCATCTTTCAATTCCAGCTTTGCCTGCACACGCGGAATGGCTTCGTCCAATAGTTCCACATACCCTACCTTACTCAAATCCAATGGCTTTCCGTCTGCGTCTGTCGTAAACATCTTCATCCATAACAGTTCGCCTGATAAATAAAGGGGTTTGTCGGTTTGCACACAGACACGCTCACGCAAAGTCTCCGCATTCCCCGTTTGCATAAAACACAAACTACACACACAAAGCGCCCATAAGATGTTCCTATACTTTCTCTCATATTCGGATATTAGCAATGCCCCTCTAAGCAATACAGCCGTATATAGCCTCTTTATAAACATAGTAGCAATCTTTAAAATTTAATATTATATGAAATGTAAGGAATCGGGATGCCGAAGATTGCCAATTTATACCCTTTCAGTTTCCCCTCTTCTGATATGTAATAAACAGAATAGGCATTTTTTCTTCCTGTCAGATTATATACACCTAACGAGAAAGAACTATGCGTCAATAATGTCAGATGGTGGCTGGGTTCGATGTTGATAGACAAATCTACCCTGAAAAAATCAGGTATCCGGTATTGATTCCTGTCCGAATAGTAAACAAACTCTCCCCCGGCTGTCTTGTATTTAAATACCGGCAAGGTGATAGGCCGCCCCGTGCTATAATCCACATTCATGGAAACACTGAAACGATGGGTAAACTTGTAGTTCCCAACAAACTTGAAATCGTGGGGCTTGTCAAAGTCTGCCGAATACCAATTGCCATCATTAACAGGCTCAGGCGCCAATGGATTACTCTGCCGAAGTTGTGTGCGCGAATAGGTATAACTCATCCAACCGTTTAGTTTCCCTTGTGTCTTTTTCACCATCAATTCCACACCGTAAGCACGTCCTTCCGTATCTAATACATCTGTCTCTATATGGTGGTTCATCAATAGCTCGGATCCATTGCGGTAGTCCAGGTAGTCATCCATTTTTTTATAATATCCTTCTATGGATGCCTCAATTGTATTGTTTGCAAAATTATGGTAGAATCCAACTGCTGCCTGAAGACCTGTTTGAGGTCTGATGTTAGCATCACTTAACTTCCATGTGTCAGTTGGCGACATAATAGTTGTGTTCGACAACTTATGGATATTTTGCCTCATTGTATTTACACCTGCTTTGACAGAGAAGTCTTCTGTCAAAGCATACCGTCCCGAAACACGGAATTCCGGTCCATGATACGTTTTAAAAATCCCTTTGTCTTTTGTTTCTGTTCTTATAATTGTATTCAAAGAGGGCAATTCATCCTCTGAATATAAATTATATGTACGCGCCCCTAAAGCATTGTATATTGAATAGCGCACACCTACGTTGAATGATAACTGGGGAGTGATATCCCAACGCTCGCCAATATATAGGGCTGTTTCCAATGCTTTTTCTTTTTGCATGCGGTCGGGAACTACCAACGATTTTTCTCCATCGGGGAGATATGTTCCCGGATTCAAATCATACATTAATCCATTAAAACCAACGTCCAACGTGTGCTTGTCATTGAGATACCATGTGAAGTCTGTCTTGGCAAACATCTGGTTAATGGCAAAAGACAATGAATACGCATTCGCAGGATTCTCCGTATCTTTCGTATTGTAATCGTAATGGTCGTATCCGGCAGTAAAAAGACCGGTCATTTTATTGGTGAATATATGCCTCCATTTCATTGAAGCATTCGCATTCTGATAAGAGTAGCGTTCGTTGGCATTAAAACGAAAACGGTCACGGCTAAAATAACCATTAAGGTATAAATTGTTCTTCTCATCGAATTTATGATTAATGGTTGCATTCAGGTCATAAAAACCGGCATTCCCGTCTTTGTAACCACTTTTTTCAGGAAGTTTTTTCAATATCCAGTCCGAATAGGTGGTACGCCCACTTACAATAAAAGAAGTCTTTTCACTCAAGAGAGGTCCTTCCATACTTAGACGGCTTGTAAGCAAACCGATACTTGCCGAACCGCTAAACTTTTTTTTATTCCCCTCTCTGCTATTTATCTCCAATACGGAAGAAATACGTCCTCCATATTTTACCGGAATACTACTTTTATATAATTCCATGTCGCGGATGATATCCGGATTGAAAGCCGAAAATAAGCCGAATAAATGGGTAGGATTGTAAATCGTCCCGTCGTTGAAAAGAATGAGGTTTTGGTCGGTCGCACCTCCACGTACGTTAAATCCGCCGGATACTTCACCTACCGACTTTACACCCGGCAACGATAAGACAATCTTTATTACGTCTGCTTCGCCAAAGGCCGTCGGGATATTCTTGATATCTTTCATCTTTATCCGCTCAAGTCCCATAGTCGTATTGCGGATATTGGCAATCTTTTCGGGTGAAATAGTCACTTCTTTTAACGAATAGACCTGCTCTTCCAATTCAATATCCAGTTTTCCTGCCGAATATATTTGGAGCTGGCGTTTCGTATCTTTCATGCCCAACCTCTGGATATTCAGTTCTTGTCGGCCAACCGGAAGTTGAATAGTGAAATAACCAAAAGCATCGGTCGTAGTCCCTATCATAGGCTCTCGTATAAACAAGGTTACCCCTACCATCGGTTCTCCTGTACGGAAATCGGTAACATTCCCATTTAATGTGACTTTGCCTGCTTGCGGCGCATTGGGATCTCCAATTTCGTATACTTTACTTTCGGATGTAGCTTTCTGGTCGCGCTTGCTCATCAATGATATTCCTCCCAAATCGTATTCGTCGGCCAGTATATTCTTCCTTTTTCTTAAATAAAAACTTTCGGGCAAAGAAGTTATTAATTCTTTACCTTCCAAAACAAATAGATCGTTTTCAAACGCCGACACTTTCAGTAAAGTCTTTTGCAATGCCTGTCGCAGTGCTTCGACAGGTTCCATATCCACACAGTTGATTGTAACTCGCAACGAATCCGTATTTGCCGGGTCGCTATGGACACGATAATTGGTTTGTTGTTCTATTGCATGAAACAACTTCTCAATCAAATCCTGTTGTAATGAGATCGTAACTTTATGCTGTGCCCATGCGATTGAAACACACAGAAGAGCAGATAATAGGATGGTGGCTTTTTTCATTGCTGTTGAATGAATGTTTCGTATTGTTTTACGATTGAAATGATCGCGTTCCCGGTTTCTTTCCTGAAATTCAATTGTTGTTGCCTGCTATATTGGTTCAACTCTCTTTTATGCGGTTCGAATATTTTCAGGACAGAACCTTTACTTTTTACCATGTGGTAAACGCCGTCTTTCAATACATAATATTTCGACGACTTGTTGAAATATCCTTCCCGCACTTCATTCTTCCGGGTTTCAAACAATGAACAAGATTGTTTTTCCAAAACTTTGCATTTACCATCATACAATAATAGATAATACCCCTCAGAAGGACTGTTTTTTAATCCATCGGGAGAAAAATAAATGACCCGGTAGCCAAACATCTCCGCATAGTCTACTTTATTGGATTGTAAAATCAGGTGGGAATGTGTGCCCGGCGAGAGAACTATCAATTGATCTCTGTATGAATCGAACATAAGTGTTACATTCGGATACCGGATACCATCGTAAGACAAAACGCCTCCGGTAAATAAACCACTTTTAAAATATGGGTGATTGGTTATATGTGGCGCATACGGTTGGGGTTCCTTTCCCGTATATATTAGCGCTTGGTTCCGGGCTTCGTCTAAATATTGTTCCATAAGCGTATTTTTCTCTTGCCGCCAAGCCATGGAATCAAGGGTTTGTGCACCAGCCAAACAATTTATAAAAAGACACAGTGCGATTAGTAGTCGTTTCATCATAGAAAGATGGTATTAGTTAGTGACCGCAAGATAATTGATTTTTTTAAATCGACAGACATAAGCGTTTATTAAATCAATTTGTCAACCAAGAATAATTGAAATGATTAACAAATCCGGCTAATCTGTCCGTATCTTTGCCGCATGGGGAAATTACACAGGGAACTTCAACTGACGGCCGACGGGAGCCATACTTTATTCATCCGGGAAATGGACGAGCATTACCACTCAGTAAACGGAGCCATACAAGAGTCGCGCCATGTCTTTATCGAAGCGGGATTAAAGCAACTGAAAAAAGAGAACCTCCGGATAGTGGAGATAGGCTTCGGCACCGGCCTGAATACATTCCTCACATTGCTGGAAACATCTTCCCCTGTAGAATACCATACCATCGAACGCTATCCCTTATCCATGGATATCATACAATCCTTAAACTACGGTAAGATAATCGACCCGGAAAAGAGAGAACTTTTCCTTTCTCTCCATACGGCTCCCTGGAATAAGCCGGTAAAAATTACAGCTTCTTTCATCCTGCACAAAGTAATTGGAGACAGCAACACTTGTGAATTTCCAAAACAAACAGATTTGGTTTACTTCGATGCCTTTGCACCCGACAAACAGCCGGAAATGTGGAATCCCGAAATCTTTGCCAAACTTTACGATTGCATGCAAACGGGAGGAATACTTACTACCTATTGTGCCAAAGGAAGCGTACGCCGTATGATGCAAGAAGCCGGATATTCTGTTGAAAGAATACCCGGCCCTCCAGGAAAGCGCGAAATGATTCGCGCTGTGAAATAGTATTAATATAACTTTAATAGAGCATCTATTTTATCTACAAATGCAGACTTCCCGGCAGCGCCCACCAGTTTGTCCACGACTTTTCCATCTTTGAAAAAAAGTATCGTAGGAATATTTCTGACACCGAATTTAGCAACTACCTCATCGTTGCTGTCTACATCCATTTTACCAATCGTAACACGGCCTGTATATTCCTTATCTAATTCATCAATGATTGGGCCGACCATACGGCAGGGTCCACACCATTCTGCCCAAAAGTCTACTACCATAGGCTTACCGGAATTTAGCAATTCCTCGAAATTACTGTCAGTTACTTCTAATGCCATAACTTGTCCTTTTTCTTACGTTTATTAGTTTATTTAATTTATTTTGAAGTCCATATCTTCGTTTTCATCCAGAAAATCTATTAATTCACGGGTCACATTCAACCGGACATTTTGGGAAAAGAAATTCAACACTACATTATGTTCGCCGTCTACCACTTTAAAATATAACAAACTTTGCCCCGGATTAGTTTTAATTATTGCGGAAAGTTCATTAATTATCGGTTCATCCAAATTATGGATCGGAACGATAATGTCTATCTTTTCTATTAAATTATCTTTTTCGCTTTGTAAAAGGCGTATGGAACTCACGCGGAAATCCAGTTCTCCTTCTTTCCAACGATGGGATTCCATCCGTCCCCGGATTAATAAATACATGCCTACCCGCAAGTATTTGCCGTATTCAATATAATCGTTGCCAAAAAAAGCAATCTCGGTGCTCCCTGTGAAATCTTCAATTTTCATCACCCCGTATGGGCTTCCCCGCCGGGTTGTTCCTTCACGAGCCTCGGTTACAATACCACCCATCAGGATTTCTTTCCCCTGGAGCAGCTCTTTATCATTTAATTCCACTACACCTGTGTTGCATACGTGGGTGAGAATAATCCGGTATTCGTCTAATGGATGAGCCGATAAATAAATGCCCACCAGTTCTTTTTCCTTGTTCAAACGTTCTAAATCGCTCCAGCGAGGGCATTTCGGCAACTCCGGTTTTAATATCGATGCGAAGCTATCGTCGCCAAAAAGGGAATTGGCTGCCGTGGATTTATCTGTCTGGAACTTATTGCCGTAGCGTACCAATGTTTCGAGGAAGACTTCTCCTTTTCCATTGTCTGCGAAGAATTGTTCACGCTGGATGCCTAAGTTATCAAACGCGCCTGCCAATGCAAGGGCTTCAATATTCTTTTTGTTACAGGCGGTTAAGTTAATCCGTTCCACAAAGTTGAATATGCCGGAAAACGGCCCGTTATTTTTCCGTTCTTCAACAATATTGACCACAGCCGACTCTCCTACTCCTTTGACAGCGCCCAATCCGAAACGAATATCACCTTTTTTGTTTACACCGAACTTATGGATCGATTCATTTACGTCGGGACCTAACACTTGAATGCCCATCACCTTACATTCGTCCATGAATTTGGTGATATCGGATATGTTCGAGAGGCTTCGGCTCAATACGGCCGCCATATATTCCGAAGGGTAATTGGCTTTTAAGTAAGCTGTCTGGTAAGCCACCCAGGAATAACAGGTGGCATGACTTTTATTAAACGCATACGAAGCAAACTTTTCCCAGTCTCCCCATATCTTATTCAATGTTTTTTCGTCGTAACCATTGGCTTTACCCCCTGCAAGGAACTTCTCTTTCAGTTCATTCATCTTGTCGATGAGCTTCTTTCCCATCGCTTTGCGCAAAGCGTCACTCTCGCCACGGGTAAAGTTGGCCAACAGGCGGGAAAGTAACATGACCTGTTCCTGGTAAACAGTAATGCCATACGTATCGCGCAAATAACGCTCCATCACCGGGATATCATATTTTATTTCTTCACGGCCATGTTTACGGGCGACAAAAGAAGGAATATAATCCATCGGTCCCGGACGATACAGGGCATTCATCGCTATCAGGTCTTCAAACTTGCTCGGTTGGAGTTCTTTCAGGTATTTCTGCATTCCGGCAGATTCAAACTGGAATGTACCGGTGGTTTTACCCTGGCAATACAATTCAAAGGTTTTCTCGTCCTCCAGGCTAATTTGGTTAATATCTACTTCCTTTCCTGTCGTGAGAAGTACATTTTCAACCGCATCTTTTATGATTGATAAGGTTTTCAGTCCAAGGAAGTCCATCTTGATAAGTCCTGTTTCTTCGATAACGGAACCTTCATATTGCGTGACCAACATCTCTTCGCCGGTCTCCTTGTCTTTCGCCGTGCTCACAGGGACTACATCCGATATATCGCTTTGCCCGATAATCACACCACAGGCATGCACGCCTGTATTCCGTACATTCCCCTCCAGCATCTGGGCATACTTCAATGTTTCCCGTGTAAGGGTATCCGGCGAAGCGGCTGCTTCTCTTAATTCAGGCACATGTTCAATCGCGGCCTTCAGATTTACCTTTTTTACATTTGATATCTTGTCGGGGACTAATTTCGCCAAACGGTTCGACTCAGTCAACGGAAGTTTTTGTACACGCGCCACATCTTTGATAGCCGACTTTGTTGCCATCGTACCATAAGTAATGATATGGGCAACTTTTTCTTTTCCGTATTTATTCGTCACCCAATCCAATACACGTCCACGCCCGTCGTCGTCAAAATCAACGTCAATATCAGGCATTGATATACGGTCGGGGTTAAGGAATCGTTCGAACAGCAAATCATACTTGATCGGGTCGATATCCGTAATTCCCAAACAATAAGCAACAGCCGAACCGGCTGCTGAACCACGCCCGGGTCCTACGGAAACACCCATCTTTCGGGCAGCAGCGATGAAATCCTGCACGATTAGGAAATACCCCGGATATCCCATACGCTTGACAGTATCCAACTCAAAGTCGATCCGTTCTGCCACTTCAGGCGTCAATGATTCACCATATTTCTTTTTGGCCCCTTCGTAGGTAAGATGCCGTAGGTATTCATCCGAATCCGCAAATCCTTCCGGAATCGGGAAATCCGGCATCAAAGGATCATTATCAATCGAATAATATTCTACCTTTTCGGCTATTTCCAATGTATTACTCAAAGCCTCCGGAATATCAGAAAATATAGCATTCATTTCCGCCCTCGTTTTCATCCATTCCTGTTTGGTGTAACGCATACGGTTAGGGTCGTCCAAATCCTTTCCTGTGCTTAAGCAAATCAACCGGTCGTGCGCTTCGGCATCTTCTTCATTGACAAAGTGGACATCATTCGTGGCAATGATCTTTATATCATGCTTCCGCGCTAGTTCTATCAGCGCCTCATTTACGTTCTGCTGCTTCGGGAATGTTGTCTGGTCGGCATTGGGATTATTCGTTTGGTGACGCTGAAGTTCCAAATAATAATCATTGCCAAACAGATTTTTAAACCATAAAACCGATTCTTCCGCTTTTTCCAACCTCCCATTCATTATATGTTGGGGAATTTCTCCACCCAAACATGCAGAGCAAACGATCAAATCTTCATGATACTTTTCCAGTAACTCTTTATCTATGCGTGGACGACTGTAAAAACCTTCTGTCCACGAAACAGACACCATTTTTATCAGGTTCTTATATCCTTTCAATGTTTTAGCCAGAACAATCAAATGCCATCCGCTCATGTCTTCTTTCCCATCTTTCAAAAGCCTTCCATTACGGGCGCAATAACACTCGCAACCAAGTATGGGTTTAAACAAATGCGTCTTTTCCTCTTCAATTTTTTCGGAAAGTTTTTTCATCCGTTCCAGGTCTTCCTCCGTCGGATTTGTCTTGTCGTTTAAACCATTCAGTTCTTTCTGGCAATCTTTAATAATGCCTTGGTATTTGCTATTTTTCTTCTGTACTTTATTATAGAATTCTTTTATACCGAACATATTTCCATGGTCGGTAATAGCAATCGCAGGCATGTCATCTTTTAAAGCCTTTTCCACTAAGGCATCTATCGATGCTTGTCCATCTAAAAGCGAATATTGCGTGTGAACATGCAAATGTATGAATGGTACCATAACCAATACTTATCAGCATTTTAATTTTGAGCCATAAAGATATGAAAAGTATGCCTATGATAAAAGACCTGTTGATAACTTTCCTTGTTTATCAAATAGAATAATTCGATGTGCCTTTTTCTTGTTTTTTGCTTTCAGATTGCTTATTCCGGATAAAATAATATTTTTCAAAAGGCAATCGCTACATTTACTATTTTGTCGCCCAACGTCCAATTGGGACCTTCTTTTACTACCCGCAAAGCCTCTTGGTCGGCTATAGGACAAAGGGATTTTTTGACAGCCAAATCATATGGCCGGCCTTTGGCATTTACTTTAAAGGCGACAACCACTTTTCCTTTTGCATTCCCGCACTTGTCGAAGGTCGGAATAAACAAGCTCTCTTTCAGATACTGTTCATAAGCTTTCTTTCCAGGTATCGGTATGGGGCTCCCTTCGGTTGGTATATCAATAAAAGGCTCCGGTTCGGGAATAATCAATTGACGCGAAACGGCCAATGGTTTCGGCTCTTGTTGTACAATTTCAACAGAGGTGTTTTCCGAATAAACAATCATGCCTCTATCCGACACCGGATTACCATACATCAGGAAATAGACGCTCAAACCTGCCAGTAGCAACAGGCTGGCAGCAACACTGAATATTTCGGCAAAGGAAGTTCTTTTACGGGTTTTACGGGTTTTACGCTTTATTCCGGTTTCCATTTCCCACATCCGCATTTCAAAGTTTACTTTTTCATCCAACATGTCATACCCTTCCAAAGCTTCAGATAAAAAAGGGTCTTTCATCGCCTTCCGTTCGATGTGATGGGCTTCCTTTCCTCTGCGGGAACCAGATATGTATTCTTTGAATTTCATTTTCTATTCCTTTCAATACAAATTTTCAAATTGCGTTTACCATTCTGTATAAAACTTTTAACCTTACTCAAAGCATATCCTGTTTTTTCCACGATATCAGCATACGACATTTCGTCGAAGAAAAAATATGAAATACTGATACGCTGAGGCTCCGGGAGCTTTTCCATACAATTTTTCAATCTGTGTATCTCTTCACTTTCGTTTTCTTCTTCAGTTAATAGATGCAGAAATTCGTCCGATTCCATGAGATTGACATCATAATCTATTCTAATCTCTTTGTTTTCTTTCCGGAATATCTGTAAGCAATGATTTCTCACCACCGTATGCAGCCATGTTTTGAAAACAATAATCTCGTAACTGTTTACTTTTGTAAACAGGTCTTCAAAAAGTTGCATCACAGCATCTTGTGCTTTATCCGCATCTTTCAGATATTTCAGGCAAACACCAAATATTAACGGGATATAACGGCTGTACAATTCCCCAAAACAATCGGCATTCCCGGTTTTCTTGAATTGCGACAACAATTCTTCATCGGTCAATTTCGCTATATCTTTCTTTCCGGACAACATGATACCCTGAAACCCGATCTTGGAGATAGGGCGCGGCCCCGAGAGGCCGCCCTGGTCTATATAAATATATAATTTAAGATAAATACAGCGGCAAGAATGTACATGGGAATGGTTATCTCTTTGTACTTGCCACTGAGTAGCTTTACCAATACATAACAAAGTAAACCCAGTATCATTCCGTCGGCAATGGAATAGGTAAGTACCATCATAATTATGGTAGTGAAGGCAGGAAGAGCTTCCGAAATATCTCCCATGTCTATTTTTTTAATCGAATCCATCATCAATACCCCGACTAATACCAATGCGCCTGTGGTTGCTGCTCCGGGTATAAGGAGAAAGATGGGTGCAAAAAACAACGCAACAATAAATAATACTCCTGTAGCAAACGATGTAAGTCCCGAACGCCCACCTTCTGCTATTCCGGAAGCGCTTTCCACATACGTAGTAATCGTAGAACATCCTAAAACAGCGCCTACTGTTGTCCCGATGGCATCAGACATCATGGCCTCTCTCACACGGGGTATTTCACCATCTTCTTTCATAATACCCGTTTTGGTAGCCAGCCCCACCAATGTCCCTGCCGTATCGAATATATTCATGAAAAGAAGGGTGAAGATGATAATTGCCATATCAAGAGTAAAGAACTCATGGAAGTCGAATTTCCAGAATGTGGGCTCCAGCGAATGAGGCATCGAAACCGGCATAAAACTTTCCGGTATTTGCGTTACTCCTAAAGGTATCCCAATAAGCGTACAAATAATGATACTGAAAAAGAGGGCGCCTTTCACTTTTTTGATCATCAGCGCCCCACTCAATATTATCCCGGTCATAGCTAATACGGAAGTAGGAGTAAATGCGCCCAATTGCACAAAAGTGGAAGGATTTAATTCGATAATCCCGGCATTTTTCAACCCTATAAAGGCGATAAACATACCAATCCCGGCTGATATGGCATACCGTAGATTCATTGGGATACTGTCTAATATAATCTCACGTATATTGATAAATGTAATCAGGATAAAGATAACCCCTTCGACAAACATCGCTGTCAGGGCGGTTTGCCACGAATAACCCATCGCTTCTACAAGCGTGAAAGCGAAGAATGCATTCAGGGCCATACTGGGAGCTTGCGCAAAAGGCAATTTTGCCATAAAAGCAAGTAGCAACGTGGCAATGGCGGAGGCCAACGCCGTAGCCGTAAAAACGGCGCTTTTGTCCATGCCTGCCGTTCCTAATATGGAAGGGTTGACGGCCAGTATGTAACTCATCGTGAGAAAAGTAGTCAACCCGGCGATAAGTTCTGTCCGGACAGTCATGGTTTTCTTATCAAAACCTACGAATTTTTGTATCATAATCAATTAAATGTCCATTTAATAGCCAGTGTCGGGATGGCATAAAACCCACCGCGATTGGCAAAGTTATAGGTTAATTCTACTTCGCTTCCCACACTCAGGTTGAAATCATCCGCTATCCCGTTCATTTTATTTAAATTCATCCAAAACTGCGGTTCTGCCATAAAGATAAAATCACCTGCTGCGGTCTTTTCTTTCCAAAAATCGGCAAAGCCTGTAAATGTACAAAGACCGTCGTTGAAAAAATGAAGATACCAAGTGCCGGTTAATTGGAAATTATGCGGCTTGTCATTCTTCTGAATATATTTATACATCGTGCTAAAGGCAAATCCTTTCGTGAAATCACCACTATTATAGGTATAAGTCAATCCACCCAGGTATGCATTTTGAAAAGGAAACGACTCCGTGACTCCGCCATTATATTCCACATGGATAGAAAACGGGCCTTCGCGGAAGTTCAACTCGCGGGCGATTTCCCAATAGGCCGAGACAATTCCTTTACTTTCATAATCCATATCAATAAAAAAGAATGTGCTTCCCCACTTATCCGGCTTAAACATTTCGACCGTAGAGGTCAACACTGGCCGTCCATTCAACTCTTTGTTGTACATCGACCCTCCTAAATCATAGTGTAACTGGATGTTCTGCCCCATCAACAGGCCAAACGGCAACAGGATAAGAACCTTTAAAATCAGGTATTTTCTCATTGGTTATCAAGATTATTGTTCTATTATTGTTCTATTTTCGTTAAAGAAAGCGCAAAAATAGTAAAAAAAGAACACAGCTCGCATTTGTTACAATATATATATCACTACAAACGGTTGCTTATCTGCAAATTGGCAGCTAGTTCAGGTGCGTTTTCTATGATTTGCCGGCGGATTAGGTTGC
>JAIRRS010000121.1 GCA_031255855.1 Tannerellaceae bacterium
TATCTGATATACATTTTTATTATCTTCGCTGGGTTCTTTTTTTTATTGGTCAATTTTAAAACGATGAATACCGCAGACATAGTAAATATTATTACGGGAAAATATAATCTGCAACTTCCTTTGGAAGAGGTGGAACAGTTGGCAAGCATCATTAAGCGCAATACGTTAGCCAAGGGCGAGGTGTTTTTGGGGCAGGGGTGTATTGCCAAAGATTTTATGTATGTGGAATCGGGGATGATACGGCAATTTTATTACAAAAAGGGGCACGATATAACGGAACATTTCACGTGTGAAGGAAGTACGATGGCTTTTTGTATTGTCAGCTTGTTTGGTGGTTCTCCTACCGAATTAATGGTGGAAGCCCTCGAACCCAGTGTGGTGTATACGATGCCAAACGAAAATCTTAAAACCTTGTCGTATCAATTTCCCGGAATAGCCGGATTGCGTTTCGCCATACTCGAATCGGCATTAGTTCTTTCCCAGCTAAAAGCAGATTCATGGCGGTTTGAAACAGCAAGGGAACGCTACGAACGGTTTGTGAAAGATTATCCCGAAGTAGCCAGGAGAGCTTCTGTGAATCATGTTGCCTCCTATCTGCTTATGGCTCCCGAATCTTTGAGCCGGATACGCGCGGGTGTTTTGTAACTATAAGGTAAACCAATAATTCAGTTTTATCATGAATACGTTCGTAGGAGTATAACTAAACAGGTCTTTCGCGTTTTGGCTGAAAGACGAGATATACTCGGGCGCAGAGCCGGAACGGTCTTGTCCCCATACCAGGAAGAAGATGGAATTAGGCCGGTATTCCCAGCGGGCCACCAAGTTAAAACGGAATTCACGGAAACTGAAATCAGGATTGTCAAACGTATACGTATTGCCGTTGGCCTCTTTTACCGAATACGTGTTGTCGTTGGTGTTATAGGCTAACACATCGTCTCCTAACAGACGGAAACGATTGGCGTATGCCTTATCCATTGTGTTCGTTGCCCGCTTGAACTGGGTATATTTGCCCGACGACATAAACGGGTTTCCGTAAAACTGAAGGGAAAAATCCGGTGTGATACCATAATCCACACGTATCGTAAGTCCTAACACATCCTGTTTCAACGAGCTCATTATATAGGCTTTTTTCCCTGGAGAAAATTCCTCGTCCGCAGCATATTCCAACCCTTTATTCCAGTATGTATAATTGACGCGAGCCGATAAAGCCAGATTGGGAAGAGGGCGATAACCAACCTCACCCCACGCGAACTGGGCATATCGTTTATCGCCCAGCACAGTTCCATGATAACCACTTACGGATATCTTTTTCGAACCGTCCGACCACAAGCTCATATCTGTCCCCCAGCGAGGATTCAACAATACGGCAGGCCCTCCGCGCAGCATGCCGTTTTCAACCGTTTTCATATCGTAAAAGGCTCCCATGTAAACGCCCCATTTGTTTGTAAAAGTAAAATTCCCCTCCAATCCCGCGCGTCCGAAAGTGTTGACGCCTCCATAATCCCATAAAAAACGGTAAAAAGCATCCACCGTATAATTGCGGAATATACCTTGAGGCGTATTCTCTACATAACCGACGTATCCTCTCAGTTGCATAAAATCGGCATTTTGCAGATAGCCTGCATCATTCAGATCGAAGCCGGGAGTCGCCCACATAAACGAGTTTTCGAAGCCGATTTTCTTTCCGCCGCCCCGCCCGAGAAGAATTCTGCCGGAAGTTCCCTTCATACTGGTGCGTGAACTGTCGATCGACAGATAGGAGGCATCTTCGCGCTGGAAATTATGGACGGGCAATTCCTGTAAAGTTGTCATCGCTTCCCTGGTGCCTTCCACATAGCTGTATTGCATGCTTCCTATCGCGTAATACTCTCTGTTTTTGAAATATTGGGTAAAATCAAATGCTCCTGTATACGCATTCCGGGGAAGAAATAAGAGATGGTCGTTTTTTATTGAGCGGTTGGTTGAAGTGAACATACCCCCCAGAATTGTGTTGCCTTCTTTGATGTCTTGCTGTACACGTGCCACGGAATAGCTGGTTAGGGGCTGGGATACCATGCGGTATTCATTGCCTTTTTCCGTAATTTTTGCATATTCTTTGGACGTAATGCTGTTAAGCAATCCCAATGACAACCCCTTTTTGCTTTTACCGGATACTTTGACCGCACTGATGATATGTGTCTGCTGAGGAACCGAACTATACCGTCCCTCTTCGTCGTCCGGGCTCCATTTGGGACGGGCGCCAATCCGCCGCGAGTAAAACATGGATTCACCTGCCATATCAAAAATATTTTTCCCTTCCAGGAAAAAAGGACGTTTCTCTTCATACCAGGTTTCAAAGGCCGTCAAGTTGATCGTTGAAGGGTCGGCTTCTACTTGTCCGAAGTCTGGATTGAGGGTGAAATCCAACGTAAAATCACTGGAGAGGCCAATTTTACCATCCACTCCTGCACCACCCCCCCATTCGCTGCCTGTGGCATACGGATTCCCGGCTTCTTTTTCGGACGTTTGGTATTTGAGGGATGTATAAGGACTAAGTTCTATTCTTCTGGATTTGGGCAAATCGGTTATGCCGGTCAACGTAGCAAAAGAGAAAACGAACCCTTTATTGTTGCGTGGAATAAGGTTCAGGTGGTCTGTTTCCATTTTCCGGTCAATGATACGAATCGCGTGAAACCCCCATTCCTGTTCTGTCTCATTGGAATACCTGAGTTGTGAGAGGGGAATGCGAAATTCGGCATACCAGCCCTTGTTGTCATGGGATACCCTTCCTTCCCATACGGCATTCCAGGTATAATCATCGTTTCCTAAATTCCCACAAAGGAAATCGGCCTTTGTCCCTCCCGCGGTTAATACAAAAGCAAAACCGGTACGCTTATCCGCATAGCTGTCAAAGACAATACAGACGGCATCTCCTTTCACTTGGTCGCGGGGAGACAACCAACGGTTGATCTTCTCCGGTTCGGCATCCAATGCCCGGAATGCTGCGTATATGTTGTGATTGTCATACAATATTTTCAGGCAGGTTTCCTCTGTTTCCGGTTTACCTTCGTCGGGTTGTTGTTGGACGAAGGCGCCAGACCATTCCCCGATGTTTTCCCAGCAATCGTCATGCAGCGTGCCGTCTACGGTGGGAGGAGTGCTTACCCTTGTTGCTACGAAAGGTTTATGTTGTACGATGTCTTGAGCAGATAAATCAAATGAAAGAAAGCGTAGGCATACGATAAATACGGCTAACTGTTTCATGGCTATTGATGGGTTATGAATTACTATGTTGTAATTCTAAGTACGAACCCTTGCCGTAAAATGTTGCATCCCGTTTTCAAACGGGACGCAATCTTATTGCCTGCTTTTAATGAAGTGTCATTTTTGCCACAACCGGAGCATGGTCGGAATAGTAGGTCTCACCTTTCTTTTCGGGTAATACTTCGTATGAATAGACGGTGAATTCTTTCGTCACAAAGATGTAATCTATATAATCCCTCTTTTCGGCCGGGATTCTCCCAAAGTCATTAAATGTGCCCGCAATACCGGTTGCAACGGGGGATACCAGACGGCTGTCGGAAAAAGCCCCGTTTTCGAGTACATGTTTGATAACATCCGATTCGGGTTCGGCATTGAAGTCGCCCGTTATAATAACCGGAAGGCCTTTGCCTGTCTCTTTCGCCCGGTTAAGAAGCAGCGCTACTCCTTCCCGGCGGGCAGCTTTGCCGATATGGTCGAGATGGGTGTTGATAAAGAACAACTCTTTCTTGCTTTCTTTATCTTTCAGTACCACCCAGGTGGCGATACGTTCGCATGCCCCGTCCCAGCCCTTGGAACCGGCCACTTCAGGCGTTTCACTCAGCCAGAAATGACCCGACTTTATTTCGTCGAAACGGTCTTTCTTGTATAGGATGGCACAATATTCCCCTTTCTCTTTCCCGTCTTCGCGACCAACCCCCAATGCTTTATATCCAGGCAAACGGGTTTCCAAATCTTTCAATTGATGCGCAAGGACTTCTTGCGTACCCAGCAAATCAATATTGTTTTGACTGATTACTTCGGCGGCAATATCTTTGCGATAGGCCCAACTGTTGAGACTGTCTCCCGGGTTATCATACCGGATATTAAAGGTCATTACATGCAGGTCGATTGGTTTGCTGTTGCAGGAAACCATCATAATGGAGAACAGGAGTGAATAAAATATATTTTTCATGGAACACAATTATTATGTAAAACGTTTGATTTATCATTTCATTACCGTCTACGGGCAGCCCGCGCGGCCGCTTCTTTCTCTTTCAACGCTTGCTTGCGGGCTTTTTCCTTTTCCTGAAGTTTCTTTTTCTGTTCGCGTTCTTTTTGTTTACGCAACTTTTCTTGTGCCTTACGGCTGGCTTTGCGGTCGGCCACAGCTTGTTTCTGCTGCTCTTTCTGCTCACGCTCCAGTTGCTGTTCACGCTCTTCTTTTGCTTTCAATAAAGCCTTTTCTTCCTCTTCCTGCTGCCTGCGTAACTCTTCCTGTTCCTGTATGTCAACGGTTTCTTCGTCGGCTTCGCGTGGAGGGATTTCCCGTATCTCGTCCGACGTCTCCTCTTCGGTTTCCGGCATAACGGGTGGCTCGGGTTCTTCATCCTCTTTTTCTGCTTCCTCCATCAAGCGGTTTTTTAAGCGCTCAACCAGTTCAGGGGCTTCTTCTCCGAAGTTTTCGTCGAGGAAGGTGATATATTCATCCAATGTTTTACCCAGCATCAGGGTTTCATAGTTGTCAGACGATATCGGGATGACGGCAACCTCTCCACTCAGAGAAGAAGCATATCCGTCTTTACCGTATATCATTTTGTAATACTGATATATCTCGTCGAAGTTTATAAATCCACTGACGGTAAGGATGCTCAACGGGCCGTTTTCTTCCTGTTCCAGGTCGAACGTCTTTACCATGAAGTTGGCAAAATTGTAAGCAGCCACTACAAACAGCAACTGGTTCTTATCAACCGAGCCCGTCGGATACATCAACAACAAGCGATGCGGCAAATGCTTCTCGGCGGTAAATGTCCGGGCGGAATCGGCCGCCGACAGTTCGCCTTCGCCTCCGAAACGCATATTCCATATCATGCCACGAATACCGCCTTGCACCATTTCACGTCCGCGAAGAACCCCTTTCAGCATTTCGCCTGCCAGCTCGGACACGTCGGCATCCGGGTATTTTTCCACCAATGCTTTCAATGCTTCCTTGAAGCCTTCGGCATCCCCTTCTTGCACGTAGGTCAGTGCGTCGAGGAACATAAACTTAGGCAGCAATGTTCCCAATGGATACTTCTCGCTAACAAACCGGTAATTACTTCGTACCGTTTGCGTATCGCCCACCAAGTATTGTGCATAGGTGACTTGGTAAACAGAATCTTGCGCCGAATCCATTGTCCGGATATTATATTCATAATCCGGGTCGGAAACAGCAACGGCATAGTCACTGTCGGGAAATCCGGCAATGATTTTTGCTTTATATTGGGCAGCGAGCGACGTATCCCCCGTTCGCAACGCCATCAGGTAAATCTGAAAATAGCTTTCCAGTGAATGTTCATTCGCGGGAAAACGGCGTTCCAGTCCGTCAAAAGCTTCGATAGCCAGGGGAAGGTCTTCCAGTTTATCCTTGTATATCATCGCCATGTTGTATAAACCGTCGATAATGATACTATTGGAAGCCTCCGTCTCTTCTTCGGTAAAAGGTATTTGTTGCAGGTAATATTCCCGGGTCTTTGGGTCGTCGGAGATATCTTCCGGAAGGTAGGCATCCAATGAATCTGCGGGAAGAAATAAATCGTCTTCGCCAGGTTGCGGCTGCTGTCCGGGGTCGCTCGTAGTGTTCCCTTCCGGAGGAGTTTCATCAAAAGTAGCCATGTGTTTATTCCTTCGCCTCCAATCGTCTTCCAATGGGCGTCTTCCCCACTTGCGCTGGAACTGGGTTTTCCCTTGGGAAACCGTTTGCGGATTATAGAAATAGAAAGACTCTCCGCCGGCAGTAGGAACCGTAAGCGCATTGATTTCTGTACCCGGCCGGTTGACGCCCATTCCCATAGCCTCCTGTTCGGCCAGGTATGCTTCACGTTCGGCATCCTTTTTGGCCTCATCTTCTTCTTTGATTACCTGTTCGATAATCTTGTCAATAACAGCCAGGCGTTCGGCTTCCGGCATTTTGGCAAGTGTTTGCAGGCTGTCTTGCAGGTGGACAGCCTCGGCATGCACTACCAGTTCGTCCAATACAGCCGACAGTTTGGATACTCGTTCGAAGTCTTTATATTCTTTTTGGATGATGGCGGCTGCGCCGCTAAAGCATGGTTGAGCCTTTATATAGTTGCGTTGGCTGAAATAGATATCCCCCAGTTTTATCCACAGGATGGCCTTATCCATTCCGCTTCTTGTACTCTTTTCGATACCTGATTCATAATTCCCGATGGCCTGTGCCGTGTCTTTCCTCGAAAGATAGACATTTCCCAGCGCGTAATATACCTGGTCCAGGAAATCTTTGTTCTTTTCGCTCTTGCCCATCCGCCTGAGCATCTTCACCACCTTTTGATAGTTTCCCTCCGTGAAGACTTCCGTTTGCCGGATACGGGAAGCGAATTCCAGTTCGTAAGGAGGATTAGCCTTTATCACGTCTCCGAATGCTTCATACGCCAGGTTCTCTTCTCCTTGTTCGGCATACAGTTGTCCCAGCAGGTATTTCATGCGGGTGCGTTGGCGTTTGTTTTTTTCGGCTTTGATGGCCGTTTTGAAGTAGGGGAGGGCTTGTCCGTATTGTCCGTTTTTCAACAAATAGTCTGCATACACCTTCGCATAGTCGTCCAGGTTCTTTTCTGGAATCCCGCTGGTGTTTAATTTACCCAATATATCCTCGGCTTCATAGAACCATTCCATCTCCGAATAGCAACGGGCTTGCCAGATACGGGCGGCAGCCGCTACTTCTTTATCGTGTGCGTAGTGGCGGGAAATATACGAAAAAGTAGCGGCTGCCTGTAGAAAATCGGCATTATAAAACTGGGCTTGCCCAATCAGCAGCCAACAATGTTTCAGAAAGGGGTTGTATTCTTCCTGCTCCTGAAAGGCACGTTGCTTCGGATTGTTCCGCCAGCCGGGTTTTTTGGCCGGTTTGGTCTTGACGGAGTGAAGCCTGATGGCCTTGTTTCCTTTTTCAATCGCCCTGTCAAACGGGCCTCCCATTGTTTCCTTGTCTTTGGGTTGGGCGCTTATGGGATACATCAAGAGCATGTCGGTGTATGATTCCTCGTAGCCGTTTTGCATGGCTTTCAAGGATTCGTCGAACGATAATTTCCCGTTGTAATAGATGTTGTATTTTGAATTTACGGCATGGTAGAAGCGTGTTGCTTTCGTGTTCTTTTTCGTACTACACGACCCAAGCAAACAGACGGCAAAGAAGGATATTATATAGTAAAAACTTTTCTTCACGTATAAGAAGCGACTACTTTAGTAGTATTATTAACTGAAAATAAACTGATTTATTGTCTGTGATAAAAGAATAATATCCCTTTGGAAGCAAGGAAAAGCGCCACCAATACCAAAATGATAAACGCCCCCGACGGCACATTCAGGTAATACGACAAGACCAGTCCGGCCATACAACCCGCAAATCCCACACCGATGCTTCCCCAGATTATCTTCCTGAAATCGGAGGTAAACAGGTTGACCGTTATCTGCGGCAATGTAAGCAGGCTCATCAACAGCATAATCCCAACGAGGCGGATAGACAAAACGATCGTTGTGGCAATGAAAAACATCATCGCATACTCTATCCACTTCACCGGTAGGCGTTGCGTCACAGCAAAATCAGGATCGAAAGCCACATACACAATTTCTTTCAGGAAAAAGGCCGACAATAAGATCAGCGCGACTACCAGCAAACCGATCCAAAAAATGTCCATCGAAGAAATAGTGAGGATATTTCCAAACAAATAAGCCGACAAATTAGGCGTATAGCCGGGCGTAAGGAAGATAAAAATAACCCCCAACGCCATACCCAACGACCAAACACCGGCAATAGCCGAATCTTCGCGTACATTCTGCGACTTGCTTGCCCATTCCACGCCAAAGGCCGAAAGTACCGAAAACACCAGCGCCATAAGGATGGGATTCATACCCAAATAAAATCCCAGCCCCAACCCTCCAAACGAGGCGTGCGTAATCCCCCCGCTGATAAACACCAGCCGGCGGGCAACAATGTAAGTCCCCACAATCCCGCATGCTATCGCTGTGAACAAACTCCCCAGCAACGCGTTCCGGAAAAAACCATATTGTAATAATTCAACCATCAGCGAATCCTTCTTTCTCCCACAATAAGGAATGCCTCGTCTTTCAAGGCATCCGGCAATTCAACATGCCGTAGTTGCAGGCTTCGCAACCATCCGGCTACTTCTATTTCGCGCAAGGTGTAAAGTACATCCCTGAACTCATCAACCGCATTGTCGTCGTAAGCGTCGCCATTTGTCCCTTTGAAGCGGTCGAGCTCTTCGTCGTCGTAATACTCCACCTCTTTACTTACGGCTGCCAGCAGGCTGTCGCGTTCGCAAATTTCATGTTGCCCGCAACACGCTTCGGGTATTTCGCGGGCTTCGGGTATTCTGGAAATCTCCCCGCGCTCCAGCATTTTCTGTAGCCGTTTGTTGCGGAAATGACCAATCACCGCCGTGACACCCCCCAACGCTATCAAACCTAAGATAAGATAAATCATATTTCACCAATGAATTATTCACCGTTAACCGTTATATTAAACCCCGCAGATTCCAAATCTGCCCAGAAGTTGGGGTAGCTCTTACTTACCACGCCCGGATTGGCTATCACAATCCCTTCCCGGCGGACTAACGCTGCCGGTGCAAATGCCATTGCCATGCGGTGGTCTTCATAGGTTGAGATAACCGGATGCGCTTCGGGTTCACACCGCTGGCCGTTCCATTCCAATACGCTGCCATGGCTGTCTGCCAAAACATAGCCCAACTTCCTCAGCTCTGTTTTCAGGGCTTCTATCCTGTCTGTCTCCTTTATCTTCAGGCTTTGCAAGCCGGAAAACCGGAAAGGGATATCCAACAACGCGCAAACCACGGCAAACGTCTGAGCCAGGTCGGGCTCGTTTACAAAGTCGTAAACCAGCTTCTTCACCTTGTTCCCATTCTGTTTTAAAACAACGCCTTGCCTGGTATATACCGTGCCCACTCCCAACCGGGCAAAGAGTTCCGCGCCTGCCGCGTCGCCCTGCAAGCTCCCTTTAAACAACCCCTGCAATTCAACTTCCGCCTGCTCCGACAACGCCATAATGGCATACCAGTAAGAGGCCGCGCTCCAGTCAGACTCTACCGCGAAGGGAACCGGCCGGTACGCTTGCGGACGAACCTTAAAAGTTTGTTTGTTCCCGACAACTTCCACTCCAAACTGTTTCATTAGCTCTACCGTCAGGCGGATGTAGGGCGCGGATATCGTTTTACCTTCCAGATGCAAGGTCAGTCCCTTCTCCATACAAGGCGCTATCATCAGCAAGGCCGATATGTATTGCGAGCTTACGTTTCCCGGCAAGGAAACCTCGCCTCCCTGCAAGGCGCTGCCAAAGATACGGAGCGGCGGATAGCCTTCCTTCTCCAGGTATTCAATCCTTGCCCCCAGGGAGTTTAATGCATCGACCAGTAACTTTACCGGGCGGTTTTTCATCCGCTCCGTGCCGGTAAGAGTCCATTCGCCTACGATTTTCGACAAAAAGGCTGTCAGGAAGCGCATCGCTGTTCCCGCCGCGCCGATATCAAAGTCGCGTTCGTTGGAATCAAGCGCTTGCCTCATCACCCTTGTATCATCGCTGTCCGACAGGTTCTGTATATCATACGGGCTGTAGGCCAACGCGTTCAGAATCAGTATCCGGTTGCTGATGCTTTTGGAAGCCGGGAGTTTAACAGAAGCCCGAACAGCATTGCCCGGGCTTGTTATTGCATATTTCATCGCCTTTGTAACCATTCACATTCAACGGACAAATGTATGAAAAATAATCGCTCTTTGTATATTAAAAAACATCTGGATGAATGGGGGAAAACATCCCAATGAAATTGGAAGATCATCCCAATGAAACCGGGAGAACATCCAGATGAATTTCCAATTACATCACGAACAACTTTTTATCACTCCCCCAATACCTTATTCTTTGCAATAGTGGCGACAAATTCTTTTAAATAGAAAGGTTCAAAATAAGCTACATCTTCAAACTTTTTGTCGTGGAAGGCTTTTGAAGCGAAAGGTATCATGTCTGTTGCCAACGGGACAACGTCATCTATGAAAACAGCATTGCCGGACGTAATCACTTCTTTGCATTTGGAGGCTCCGTTGCCAAAGAAAACCACCGGCTGCTTATCAAGGTACGACGCGTAAGTGTCTGTTGTGACGATATCGGCCGATGTTCCGCGCACAACTTTTAACCTCTCGTCGTAGATTGCGGCGTAAACTTCCATCCGCCGGGCATCCAGCATGGCACAATAAAGTGTCCCGTCGGGAAAGCTGTTATTCCTGATAACGCGCGAAGCCATTATATCTAATGTGGGGACAGCAATCAGCGGGATACCATATCCAAAGCATAAGCCTTTAGCGAGGGAAACGCCAATCCGCAGGCCGGTATACGAACCGGGACCGCTACTCACGGCTATAGCATCGGGAGTTACTCCCTCCTTTTTTGCTTTTGTCAGGGCTTCTTCTACATAAACACCCAGTAAAGCGGCATGCGACGGCCCTTCGAAAGAAACCTTTTCATCTGTTATTTTTCCATCAATGGATAAAGTCGTCGAACATACCGAAGTGGCTGTTTCTATAAGTAATATACATGACATATAATTATCTAATTATCTTGATTTCAAAGCACAAAAGTACATTTTTTATACGGTACGGTTAATTATAGTTGAAATAAAAAAGTATCTTTGTGAAAATTTACTTCACCATGATACAATCTATGACTGGTTTCGGCAAGGTTACGGCCGAACTTCCCACAAAAAAAGTGACCGTAGAAATAAGGGCGCTAAATAGTAAACAAATAGACATATCCACCCGTATGCCTTCTATTTATAAGGAGAAGGAAATGGAGATTCGCAGCCAATTATTGAAAGCGTTGGAGCGTGGGAAAATAGAACTTAATATCCAGGTGGAAAACATCGGGAAAGAAGCGATTACACAGATTAATACCAATATTGTGGAAAGTTACCTGACGCAGATAAAAGACCTATCCGGCAAACTGGGCATAGCCCTTCCTTCCGACTGGTTTACCGTTTTGCTACGCCTGCCCGAAGTGCTTAGATCGGAAATTGCCGAGCTCGACGAAAGCGAATGGAATACCATCCAGCAGACCATTGACGATGCTATTTCCCAACTTCGCGAATTCCGCATACAGGAAGGATCCATGCTGCAAAAACTATTTATCGAGAACATTAATAATATTTCTTCGCAACTTACCGAAATGGAGAAATTTGAACCCGAACGGATTGAAAAAATTAAAGCCCGTATCCTCGACAATCTCGACAAAGTGGTATCAACCGATTACGACAAAAACCGTTTCGAGCAAGAGATGATTTATTACATCGAAAAGCTCGATGTAAACGAAGAAAAAAACCGGTTGGTCAACCACTTGAAGTACTTTGTCAGCACCATGGAGGAAGGGCACGGACAAGGTAAGAAACTCGGCTTTATCGTTCAGGAAATCGGCCGCGAAATAAATACCCTCGGCTCAAAAAGCAACCATGCCGAAATGCAACAAATCGTCGTTCGCATGAAAGACGATTTGGAACAAATAAAAGAACAAGTATTAAACGTTTTATAACGGTAGACATTAATCGTTAAAAAAGATGTTTGGCAAATTAGTCATATTTTCAGCCCCGTCGGGTTCGGGTAAATCTACTATTGTTAATTATTTATTGGAACAAAATCTCCGTTTATGTTTCTCTATTTCCGCCACCAGCCGTCCGCCACGCGGAGATGAGCAACATGGCGTTGAATACTATTTTCTCTCTCCTGAAGAATTCAGGAAACGGATTGAGAATGGCGATTTCCTCGAATACGAAGAAGTTTATGCCGGCAAATTTTACGGGACGCTGAAAGAGGAAGTAGAACGCGTCTTTGAAAGAGGAGACAATGTGGTGTTTGATGTCGATGTAGTAGGCGGATGCAATATCAAGGAGTACTACGGAGACCGCGCGCTTTCCATTTTTATCCAACCGCCATCGATCGACGAATTACGGGCAAGGCTGGAGAGGCGGGGTACCGACGCGCCTGAGGTTATCGAGAGCCGTATTGACAAGGCGGAATACGAAATGAGTTTTGCCTTCCGGTTCGATAAAGTCATCGTCAACGACAACCTGGAAGAGGCAAAAGCCGAAACCCTTCGTGTAGTAAAAAACTTTCTGGCAGGATGAAGAAGACAGGCATTTTCTCGGGCTCATTCAATCCCATACACATCGGACACCTTGCGCTGGCCAATTGGATATGCGAGTATGAATCGCTCGATGAATGCTGGTTTCTTATCACTCCCCAAAGCCCCCTTAAAACCAATTCCCGGTTGCTCGACGACCAGACACGTTACGAAATGGTAAAGGAAGCTATCGGCGATTATCCTAAATTCCGTGCCAGTGATTTCGAATTTTCCTTGTCCAAACCTTCGTACACCATAAATACGTTGAAAAAGTTACAGGAAGTTTATCCCGACCGTCTTTTTTACTTCATCATGGGCGCCGACAACTGGGCGATAATTGACCAATGGAAAGATTGCCGGACAATTTTGGATAATTTCCCCATATTAGTCTACCCCCGCCTGGGTTACGAAGTGATTATTCCCACCAGTTACCCGGCAGTGCGGCTCGTACAGGCCCCCATCATCGAAATATCTTCCACCTTTATCAGGCAATCATACGCCGAAGGCAAAGACGTTCGCTTCTTCCTCCCTGAAGCCATCCGGAAATACTATCTATAATATTGTGTATAGGAACGGATATTTATCTATCCGGTAAAAGCAAGACGGCTTCAATAAAAAAGCCATATCCGAAAGAACGCTGGAATATCAAAAGCAATTTTTACTACCTTTGACGTTCGATAAAGCCAATAACAAAAAACAATCGTGAAAAAGGGATGATACGTAAAGAATTAGCAGCGGATTTACAGATAAAATGGAATCGTATCCGGCAAGCGATGGAAAAAATGGGAACCGACGGTTGCCTGTTGTCCATAGATGTCAACTTATATTATGCAACAGGATGTATTTACAGCGGGTATTTCTATTTGCCGGTAGAAGGAAAACCTTGGTTCTTCATTAAACGCCCGAATGGGTTGGAAGGCGAACAGGTGGTCTATATCCGCAAACCGGAGCAATTAGCCGATATCTTTTCCGAAAAGGGAATAAAAAAGCCGGAAAAACTTTTGCTCGAAGCCGACGAATTAACATATAACGAATATATGCGTTTGCAAGCGGCTTTATCGCCTAAAGAAACCGGCAATGCCACGACACTTCTGCGCACGCTCCGTAGTGTTAAGACACCTTGGGAGATAGAACAATTCAGGATATCGGCGCGCCAACACAATAAAACGTATGCCGAAATTCCTTCGTGTTACCATCCGGGCATGACGGATATTGAATTTCAAATCGCCATAGAACAGAAAATGAGATTGAACGGCTCTATCGGTTTGTTCCGCTCATTCGGTGGCAATATGGATATTTATATGGGAAGTATTTTGGCCGGAGACAACGCCGAAACACCTTCGCCTTTCGATTTTGCGTTGGGCGGAGGCGGAGTTACATCCGTTCCATTAGGAGCAAATAGCACTTTGCTTAAAGAAGGGATGGCCATTATGGTGGACATGGCAGGCAACTATACAGCCTATATTACGGATATGACACGTGTATTTTCAGTAGGGAAATTACCAGGCGAAGCCTATCGTGCGCACCAGGTATCTCTCCATATACAAGAAGAAATCGAACAGATGGCAAAACCGGGAGTTCCCTGTGCCGAAATCTACAATATATCCGCCCGTATCGCTGAAACGGAAGGGCTTTCTCCCTATTTTATGGGAACCAAACAACAGGCCAAATTCGTAGGCCACGGTATCGGTATACAAATAAATGAATTGCCGGTTCTTACACCACGTTCGAAAGAAGTATTCGAACCGGGGATGATTTTCGCCTTCGAGCCAAAATTCGTGATACCCGGAGTGGGCGCCGTGGGGATAGAAAATAGTTTCTTAGTAACGGAAACAGGGCTTGAAAAACTTACATTGGCAGAAGAAAATATTATCCAATTATAACATTAAATAAATCAACACATGAAAAAGACAATGACCTTTCTACTTTTGCTGGCCATGTTTATTGTACCGGTTCACGGGACAGAAACGAAGGAAGTCAAACCGGTGAAGAATGTTATCCTGATGATACCCGACGGAACCTCACTGGCTACGGTATCCATTGCCCGCTGGCTGCAATGGTATAATCAACCCGAAGTGCCGAAATTGAACATCGACCCTTATCTTTGCGGAACAGTGCGCACGCACTCGTCTAACGCTCCGATCGGAGATTCTGCACCAACCACGTCATGCTATATGACCGGATACCCCAGCCGTACGGGGTATGTATCCACGTATCCCGAAAGCGATCCCGATAATGATATCTATCCGAATGACCCGGCACGTGCCTTCCAGCCGTTGATTACCGTACTCGAAGCGGGCAAATTGCTGCATGGCAAGGCCGGCGGACTGGTGTTTACCTGTGAATTTCCGCATGCTACCCCGGCCGATTGCTCCGCCCATAGCTACAATCGCAGTAAATACGAATGGATTGCCCCGCAAATGGCGCACAACGACTTGAATGTGGTTATCGGCGGCGGTGCATCCCTCTTGCCAGAAGAAAGTGAATACTATTTAAAGGCAAACGGATATACAGTTTACAAAGACGACCTAAAGGGTATGCGCAACGATACATCTAACAAGATGTGGGCGCTTTACGGCGACCGCGAAATGGCTTACGATATCGACCGCGACCCCAATGAACAACCTTCGCTGGCCGAAATGACGCGCATCGCCATCGAAAAGCTGTCCAAAGATGAAGATGGTTTCTTCTTGATGGTAGAGGGAAGCAAGATAGACTGGGCTGCCCACGGGAACGATCCTGTAGGCATGGCCACCGATTTTCTTGCCTTCGACCGCGCGTGCGGTGTTGCTTTGCGCTTTGCTCAAGAAAATAAAGAAACAGCCGTAATAATAGTACCCGACCACGGGAACAGTGGTATCAGCCTGGGCGTACGCCATTGTGGCGGTTACGACAAATTGACGAAAGATCAACTCTTCAACGCTTTCTCGCAGTTCAAACTTACCGCTGAAGGTTTTGTACATAAATTAAACAGCGAACCTGCTTCGGAAGTACAAAACATCTTCCGCGAATACGCAGGCTTCGAACTGAATGAAGTAGAATTGCAGGCTTTGTATCATTGCAAGAGTTATAAAAACAGTCCCGTACCGGAAGAAGAGCGTTCTTCGGAAGGCATTGAACCCTCTTTATACAGCGGATCGCTCAATACATTTGTCTCAAAACTGCTTACTTCTAAAACCTGCTTTGGTTTCACCACTGGAGGACATACAGGCGAGGAAGTGTTCCTGGCCGGTTATCATCCGCAAGGCGATATTCCTTTGGGAATGCACACCAACATTGAGTTGAACGAATACCTGTGCAACCTGTTCGGTTTCACCCGCGATGAACTCGACGAACTAAGTAGTCAGCGCTTCGCCAAACACACGGATGTGTTCAAAGATTACTCATGTGAAATAATCCCTTCGAAAGAAGAAAAAGGATTCCCCACTCTGGTTGTCAAGAACAAAAAGAAACAATTGAACATAAAGCCGTTTACAAATATCGTTACCGAAGGTAAAAAAGGCGACAAAGAGATACGATTGAATTCTGTTATTGTGCATGTGGATAAGACCAACACGTTCTATCTGCCGGAAAGCCTGGCGGAGTATTTGAAATAAAAATAAGTCTTTTTACTAATATGCAGAAAGAAATATCATTTACATTTGTAGTAAATGTCCAATCCTATCATTCATTATGAAGAGTAAAAGTTTAGTATCCATCGATCAATGTTCCAAAGAAGATATTTTGCGTATTCTGGAGAATGCGGCAAAATTTGAAGCCAACCCAAACCGTACCCTGCTGGAAGGCAGGGTAGCCGCGACGTTGTTTTTTGAACCTTCTACCCGTACCCGTTTAAGTTTTGAAACAGCAGTCAACCGGTTGGGTGGGCGCGTCGTTGGTTTCCAAGATCCGTCTACCACCAGTTCATCCAAAGGAGAAACGCTGAAAGACACCATCCTGATGGTAAGCAACTATGTAGACCTAATCATCATGAGGCATCACTTGGAAGGAGCCGCGCGTTATGCCTCGGAAGTGACCGACGTTCCGATTATCAATGCAGGCGACGGCGCCAACCAACATCCTTCGCAAACGCTCCTGGATATCTACTCCATACAAAAAACGCAAGGAAAACTGACAGACCTCACCATTACATTGGTAGGCGACTTGAAATACGGACGCACAGTTCATTCCCTGATCGTAGGGATGTCTCATTTCAATCCCACCTTTCATTTCGTGGCGCCTGAAGAACTGCGCATGCCTGAAGAACAAAAGAACATTTGTGACAAACTAAACATCCCTTACACGGAACATACCGATTTCACAGAAGATATCATCAACAAAACGGATATCCTTTACATGACCCGCGTACAGCGCGAACGCTTTACCGACCTCGAAGAATATGAACGGGTAAAGAATATCTATATCTTAAAGAACAGCATGCTCGACAACAGCAAGGAAAATCTTCGTATCCTTCACCCGCTTCCACGGGTAAACGAAATTGCCTACGATGTCGACGATAATCCAAAAGCGTACTTCATCCAGCAAGCCCGCAATGGATTATTTACACGCGAAGCTATTATTTGTGAAGTTTTAGGTATCAACAAATTAATTTAATCAGTCATGTCTGCACAGAAGAAAAGAGAACTACAGGTAGCCGCCCTTGAAAACGGTACGGCCATCGACCATATCCCCCCCGATCAATTGTTTAAAGTAGCGCATTTGCTGGAACTGGAAAAGATGAACAACACCATTACCATCGGCAATAACTTTTACAGCAAGAAAATGGGACGCAAAGGAGTGATCAAGATAGCTGATAAATTTTTTGAGGAAGATGAAATAAACCGGATTGCCTTAATCGCTCCTAACGTCATCTTAAATGAAATACGCGATTTTGAAGTAATCGGAAAATATCCGGTAACATTGCCCGACGAACTGGTTGGCATCGTGAAGTGCAACAATAAAAAGTGTATCACCAATAATGAACCTATGCGTACCCGCTTCGATGTTATCGACAAAGAAAAAGGTACCATCCGCTGCCGCTATTGCGAACGTAAAATAAATAAGGAAGACATTGTTATTAAGTAATGGACAGTTGACAAATGTCAACTAAGCATAGTGAAATGAAAATTGACTGGAAACCGGGAACGATGATTTATCCTTTACCGGCAGTGATGATAAGTTGCGGAAGTGAGCCGTCGGAATATAATATCATTACGGCAAGCTGGGTAGGAACGATTTGCACCAATCCGCCGATGTGTTATATTTCCATTCGTCCGGAAAGACACTCGTATCCTATCCTGAAGAAAAATATGGAGTTTGTAATCAATCTGACAACTGAGGATTTGGCTTTTGCCACCGATTGGTGCGGCGTGAATTCGGGTAAAAAGTTCAACAAGTTTGAAGAGATGAAGCTGACACCCGGCAAAGCCACCATCATAAGCGCCCCAACTATTGAGGAAGCCCCCCTTTGCATCGAATGCCGGGTGCGCGAAGTGATGGCATTGGGTAGCCATGATATGTTTATTGCCGACGTGGTTAATGTAAAAGCCGACGATAAATATCTGGATGAAGAAACCGGAGCGTTTGATATGGAAAAGGCCGGATTGCTGGCCTATGTCCACGGCAGATATTATGGTTTGGGTGAATTTATCGGCAAATTCGGTTGGTCTGTCAAGAAAAAGAAATAGGGAAAAAGAGGGTGAAACGAATTTACTGGATAGGATTGTTTGCCGTGCTAGGACTATTTACCCATGCACAAGAGCCGGTTAAAGTAGAAGACAAAATCTTCAACTGGGGAGCAAAGTTGGGTTTGAATTCCACTTTCCCAATCATTAACTCGATATCCATTGACGATAAGAAAGCTGAGAATATCCGTCTACAATACCGGGTAGGCTTTCTGGTTGCAACATTCTGCCGTATAAACTTCGACGCTTTTTTTATCCAACCCAGTATTTCGTGGCATCGTTCTTCGGGAGATATCCACTTTAACCTTCCTGTAGATCCTGTAAAAACAGGAACATTGGCTGCAACACGCAACTTCGACCAGCTAAATTACACGGTAAATTCGGTAGAGGTGCCTATGTTGATCGGATATAAGATAGTAAATGAAAGCCCTTACGGGTTAAGTTTCATGGCCGGGCCAAATATCAAATACAGCTATAATATCAAATACGAATCGGATTTCTATGATTCGCCGCGCAAATATATAAGTGATAGCACGCCGTGGGGTATCAATATTGTGTGTGGAGTGGGAGTGTCCATCTGGCGTTTCTTTTTTGATGTCACATATGAATTCGGGCTAAACCAGGTAGATTCGGACTTCAAAGACAACAGTTCTAAAGAACCAAGTGAGAACAATATCACCATCGACAAACGCACAAACGTAATGAGTTTCTCCCTTGGCTTTCTCTTTTGAAAACTTATTTCCCGCACATGTCTTTGAAGGAGCAATACGCACAAGCCTTTCCGATAGGTGTTTGTACAAATGGTTTGTCAAGGCCAAATATTTCATCAAGGCATGAACGCATGGCTGTTTCGAATGCTGGAAGATAATCTGCAAAATCTTCCACCTTGTTTTTTTCACTCCTTCCCAAGCGATGATATACGCTTGCGTCAAAATCAGTAGAGAAAATCGTCCGCATATAATAGATGCCGGGTTGTATCACTTTCCTGCTGCTTTCCGGTAAGCGGCTGAACATCCAGGCATACATGAATACCTGCATAACGGCTTTGGGCCGGTCTTTCTCTTCCATATTGAAAAGACTTTCCACAGAAGGAAATTGTTGCAAGCCCTTTCCACTTTTATAGTCAATGATACGTATGCCATCCTTTGTCTCATCTATGCGGTCGATAAACCCTTTCAATTGGATTTCGGAGCCGTTGGACAAGGAAATTATATCCTTCATCTGTCTTTCCGATTGAAGATAATGGAAAGGAGTTAGTTTGCTGTCGCGCTCCAGAATCTTATCAACGTATTTACGAATCATTTCGCCTATCAGGTAATTCTGTCCGGTGAGCGGGCGTGCATGTTCGGTTTTGAAAAACAGATCGGCAAAGGCTTGTGTGATAGAACAGGTAATGGCCTCCTTGTCTTTTCGGATGATTTTAAGCAAGTCGGCAGTTACAAGTTTCCCTTGCAAAGGTTTGTACAACTCTTCCATTACCTTGTGGAGGATACTTCCAAAGATGTCGCTCCCGATGGTTTCACTCACTTCTTCCTCTTCTTCTATGCCTTCAATAACAGACAGATAGAATTTCAACGGACAGTCCAGATAAGTATTGATTGCACTGGCCGAGATGGCTTTCGCGCCTCCCTTGCGATAAACAGCCAGGCGTTTCATTACTTCGTCGGTCTTATTTATCTCTATCGGCACAGATTTAGACGACGACACATTGTAAACAACCAATTTTTCCTGCAAAGGCTGCTCGTAATGATAATGTAACTGGTGAATAAAGCGGCTTCTTTCCCCTGTAAGTAAACCGTTATTACGGGTGTCGTATAGCAGACTTACTTTGCCAGCCCTGTGGATAAGCCGGTAAAAATGATACGCCCACACGCTATCCTGGTGTTCGTAAGTCGGCAAGTTGAATCCCCTCCGTAGATTATGAGGGATAAATGAGTTGGCTGCTTTTTTAAGAGGGAATATGCCTTCGTTCATGGAAAGAATGATAATCCGTTCGAAATCCAAGGCACGAGTTTCCAGCACACCCATCACCTGCAGTCCTGAAAGTGGTTCTCCTTGGAAAGGGATAGTGATGGTATCCGTCACACGTTTCAACAGATGGAAGTAGGTGTCTATCTTCATTTCTATTTTCGCTTCCTGCATTATCTCTTGCATCCGGTTTACTGTTGTGAAGTAGTGGAAGATAAATTCCTGTTCGATGTCTTTGGAAGAAAGCACGTGACTGTCTTCTTCGGCATCCGGTTCGTTGTTGTCCGACATCCGCTTATTCAGTACTTCCAGAACTTTAATCAGATATGTTGAAAGTTGGGTGGCATTTTCTACAGGAGTGAATAGGATTCCAAGCAGCGGAGTCTTATCCAACTCTTCTGCGTCTACATATATTTTGTTATATGTGGTGATTTCCTTTACCAGAGAAGAAACAGATTCCGGATTAGAAGCATTTATATACCGATGATTCAATATTGGTAACACGTCCCGGAAATAAAATAAAGGACGGCGGTCTACATACCGTACATTTTTCTGTAAAGCCAGAATATATTCCATCAACGACGCGACAGGTGTTCCCGATAAAGGGTAACCCATTGTCACATTAATGCGCTTTATATGTTCGGGTATGGAGTTTAGTACAGGAATAAGCAGCTGTTCATCCGGTAGTACAATAGCAGTACGCAAGGCTTCTTCCTCTGTTAGAACGGTTTCTTCGCAAAGTTCATTCAAAAGAGCATATACTTGCTTGGCTTGTCCGATAGCTGAAGGGATTCCGATAACTTCGATGTCTGTTTTCCTTTCTTTTCTTTCTTTGGGAAGCGGCAATTGAGAAGGGAATAATGCCTTATTACGTTTTTCGAAGAAAGACGCTTTATTGTTTGGGTCGGTTACTTTGTCTGAGATGTAATCCCAATAGAAGTCTGCCAGGCCACTCTTTTGAAGTTCTTGCAGCAGTTGCTCCTCTACCTCCGAAAGGGCATTCATCCCTACGAAGACAAGTTGTCTGTAGGGCAATTCTTTTATCTCTCCCTTTTTGATGTTTTCCACCACTTCCCTGAATATCATTCCCTCGTAGCCTTTATTTTCCTTTGCCAATGTTTCCCGCAAATCTGTATATAATTCATAAAGGATCTTCCATAAAGCCAGAAATTTTTGTTGATTATCGCTATCTCCTTTCGGATGGAATGATGACCAAAACGAGCGGATTGCCGCTATTTGTTTTGGGTTCAGAAAGGTGTAATCAGTTTCAATTTTCTTTAAGTCCGTTACATTCGTGAACAGCATCCGGGCATTTACCATATACTTATCCACATCGTCAAAGTCGTTTAACAGCATCTCGCCCCAATAAAGGAACTCATCGAACGACTCCATACTTTTACTTTTCTCCACATAGATATTGTATAATGTGAAGAGCATGCTGATGCGGTCGGCAAGCTGCTTCCCGCTTAACATCATGAAAAGGTTATTTATCGTAAAGATAGCAGGCGAAAACAACGGCTTGACGGATAATTCCGACAAATATTTCCGGAAAAACAATCCGGAACGCCTGTTCGGAAACACAAAAGCGAAGCGGCTGACATCTGCTCCGTATGTAGAGTAGAAAAGCGAAGCAATTTGGTATAAGAATGGTTTCATCTTGCTCGTATTTGGAATGCAAACCTACATAAAAAAAGCCAGCTTACTATAATCTGTAAACTAGCTTTGTTGTATTGTTTCAAACCAGATGTTTTTATTTTGCTGCCGGAGAATAGCTTTTATTCAGATGTTCAAGGATTTCGTTTGTGATATTGTATGCGTCGTCAGCCAAAAGGATTACATCTGTGGAACGGCTACTGAATATAATCTGGAAATTCCTCTCCTGGTTATATATCTTTAGTTGTGAAAGGAGTGAATCACGCAATTGTTCCGCCAACTTTTGCTGTTCGTCCATCAGTTCCTTTGCCAGGCGATTGTCAAGTTCTTGCAACTCCTGCTGTCTTCTCATCAAGCGTTGCTGCTCTTGTTCGGCACGTTCGCGAGTGAGGAAAGCGTTGTTTTGTAATTTACGTTCGAAATCCTGTATTTCTGATTGCAGACGATTTGCTTGTTGATTGATGTTTGCACGAGAATTTTCCTGCTTTTTCATGATGACTTCCATCAAGTCGTTATAATAATTGTAATTAAGCAGCAGGGAATCCATGTCAACATATGCTACAGGCAAGTAACCGCTTGTTTCTCCGTCAGGCGTAATTGTGGCTCTTGCCGTATTCGTTTCTTTCTTTCCGGCAAACTGCATAATAAATAAAATAATGATAGCAACTGCAAGCACTCCGCTAATCACGTAGTTAATGTTCTTCATAAAGCTCAAATTAAATCTTTATATTATACTTTTAATTCTTTCAAACGTTGTTCCAGATTCTTATGGCGCAATTCCTCACGATGCTGTGTTTTGGCGCAATGAATCCCCATCTTGCTTAAAGCTTTGTTGCTTCCCACATGCGTGTTTGGGAACTCTCCCCCTCTTTTCAACAATATCTTTATTGAGAGCAATACAATGCAAACAAGAAGAATAGTGATTGATAACAACAATGTTGTAAGCATTTTATTTATATTTGTGGACGCAAATATAAGAGTTTAACTGATTATATGATACCTTTTAGGTAGAATATTCTACTTTTTTTAAATGCTAATTTTATATATTGCCGATTATTAACGAAAATACTAACATCTATTAAAAAACATCACGTTATGGACATTACAAATTTGAAGCCGGAAATCGTGTGGAAATTCTTCCATCAGGTTACCCAAGTGCCGCGCCCGTCAAAAAAAGAAGGTAAAATAATCCGGTATCTTGAATCATTTGCCAAAGAGTATAATGTTGCCTTGAAAAAAGACAAAGTGGGGAATATCCTGATGTCGAAGCCCGCGACTCCGGGATATGAGAAGCTGCCTACCGTTATCCTTCAATCACATATGGATATGGTATGCGAAAAGAACAGCGACAAAGTCTTCGACTTCGACAACGACCCTATCCAGACAGTAGTGGACGGAGGCTGGCTTCGTGCAGACGGAACCACGTTAGGAGCCGACAACGGTATCGGGCTGGCGGCCGAATTAGCCATACTTGCTTCAACGGATATTGAGCATGGCCCGATAGAATGTCTTTTCACGGTAGATGAAGAAACCGGCCTTACCGGGGCAAACGCTTTGGAAGCTGGTTTTATGACTGGGGAGATTCTTCTGAACCTCGACAGTGAAGACGAAGGTGAATTATTTATCGGTTGTGCCGGTGGTAAAGACACACAGGGTACATTTTATTACGATCGAATACCCGCTCCTGTCGATTTACAATACTTTCGTATCGACATAAAAGGATTGAAAGGCGGACACTCGGGAGGCGATATCCACAAAAGATTAGGGAATGCCAATAAGATATTGGCTCGTTTCCTGTACTTGTTAAAAAAGAAATTCGATTTCGCCTTGTGCTGCATAGACGGTGGAAACCTTCGCAATGCTATCGCACGTGAGGCTTATGCTATTATCGGATTGAAACCAGGGGATAAGGAAGAAGTTCGTGCAATGCTGAATCGTTTTACTTCCAATATTGAAGTCGAATTGAAATATGCCGACCCGGATGTGCAAATAATCATGCAATCTGCTGACAAACCGGAAATGTGTATCGAAAGCGGTATGGCGGAAAAACTGATTTATGCCATACACGCTTGCCCGCACGGTGTAAAAGCCATGAGCCACGATATCGAAGGGTTGGTCGAAACATCTACCAACCTGGCTTCCGTAAAGATGAAGGACGGCGACAAGATTGTTATCGGGACAAGCCAGCGCAGTTCCATCGAATGGAGCAAAGAAGAAATTGCCAATCAGGTTTCATGTGTATTCTTGTTAGCCGGCGCCGAAGTAACGCAGGGCGACGGTTATCCGGGTTGGGCTCCGAATCCGGACTCGCAAATATTAAAGGTTGCCGCCGGAAGCTACAAGAAACTATTCAACAAGGAACCAAAGGTAATGGCTATCCACGCCGGACTTGAGTGTGGGTTGTTTCTTGAAAAGTATCCATACCTGGATATGATCTCTTTCGGGCCAACGTTACGTGACGTACATTCTCCAAACGAACGAATCCAAACAGATACTGTTGAACTATGGTGGAAACACCTGCTTGACCTGTTAAAATCTATTCCTGCGAAATAAAAACACAAGCGTTCCGTTAGTATAGGAAAGTAATTGTGTCAATAGGCATATATCTTTCTGACACGGAGGCGCGGAGACACAGAGGACTTATTTCTTTAATGAAAAGAACCCCGTGTCTCTGTGTCTCCGTGTTTATTTATAATAATATGAACAAACTGTCTGTTTTTTTATTTTCATTTGTTGTTTTGTCTACAGGGTTTTTCTCTGCCTGTAATGACATGAAAGATGATTACTCGACGAATCCAAACCATCGGTTGAGTTTCTCTGTCGACACACTTTCTTTTGATACGGTGTTTACAACCATCGGTTCGGCCACGCGTCGGTTTATGGTTTACAACACCAATAAGGAGGTACTCCTTATCGAGTCTATACGATTGCAGAATACCGAAAAGTCGGGATTCCGGTTTAATATAGACGGCCGGGCGGGAGAATCCTTCAGCAATATCCGGATAATGGGGAAAGACAGCCTATTCGTCTTTGTGGAGGTAACCGTAAACCCTACCGGGCATAACGAACCTTTCTTACAGGAAGACAGAATGGAATTTACGACAAATGGGGTGAAACAAAGTATCCTCTTGCAGGCGCATGGCCAGGATGCCACGCTGTTGAAAGGCGGTACTGTTTTCGATAAAGACACGCTGCTCACAGCCGAACGTCCTTATTTAATATATGATAGTATTACCGTCGAAAGGGATGTAGTCGTTTCCATTGCCGAAGGAGCCTCGTTTTTTATGCACGACAAGGCAAAGTGGATTGTAAAAGGTACGATTACGGCCAGTGGCACATTAGAAAAACCCGTCACTTTCAGGGGCGACAGGCTCGACAACCTGTTGACCGATCTCCCGTATGACCGTATGGCGGGGCTTTGGGGCGGTATCTATTTCAAGGAGGAAAGTTTTGACAACATTATGGAGCATGTTGTTGTCAGAAACGCAACATACGGGGTTGTATTCGACGAGTCTACTCCCGAACGTTCCAAACTAAAGCTCACCAATTCGCAACTTACAAATTCAAAGGAAAATCTTCTCTCGGCCATCAACTGCAATATTGAAGCTATAAATACTGAATTCAGTAATGCCGGTAGAGGAATTGTTTCATTGTTTGGAGGGGAATACCACTTCATTCATTGTACATTGGTGAATAATTTCAAGTTTTCACCCGGTCGAAACGGGCAGTCTGTGTTGACATTAAGTAATTTCATCGTACAGGAAGAAGGAGAAAAAAGCTTTCCGCTTACAAAAGCGGCTTTCGACAATTGTATTATCGATGGAAGCCTGTCGGAGGGGACAGAATCTTTGGGGGGAGAACTAGCCGTCAAAAAAAACAACAGTGGCGAGCTTAACTACTCTTTCAACCATTGTGCCATTAAAACGAAAGAGACAGATAACGATGGTTTTAAAAGCATCCAATTCCTGACCAAAGATAATGCTATCCGGTATAAATCTATCGGTAGCGACGATAACAACTACCTGTTTGATTACCGGATTGATGTCAGTATAGACAGTAAAGGCAAACCGAAAGAAAAACAGCCTGTTATTGGCAAAGCCGACCGCAGCGTTGCCGGGAAATATCCGGTAGACCGTATGGGAATCGACCGCTTGGCCGGTAAAGATGGTGTGGATATCGGGGCTTACGAATATGTTCCCGACCTGAAAGAAAAAGAATAATCGGTTCATGCAATGTACAAAACCCTGACTGTCTTACTTATTCTCTTCATCTCTTCGTCTGCCATGAAGGGACAAATGACGTTCCGTGTGATGAGTTATAATGTGGAAAACCTGTTCGACACACAGGATAATCCGTTAACCGATGATGATGAATTTCTGCCGGTGGGCGCCAGGCATTGGTCGGACAAACGCTACTATCACAAACTTCAACAAATAGCCAAAGTGATTATTGCAGCCGGGGAATGGGAAACTCCGGCGCTTGTCGGTCTCTGCGAAATCGAGAATGATACGGTAGTCACGCACCTCCTCCGGAAAACGCCGCTGCGCAACCAGCCCTACCGTTATTGTATCTCCAACAGTTCAGACAGGCGTGGAATCAATGTGGCATTACTTTACCGGCGCGATAAGTTCAGGTACATAAGCCATCGTTCTGTCCCTGTCAAACACCGGAAGGGGAATACCCGTTCGGCACGCGATGTCTTACATGTCACCGGACAGGTTGCTACCGGAGATACATTAGATGTGATGGTTTGCCATTTCCCATCCAAATACGGAGGAGAGAAGGAGAGCGAAATGCGCCGTATGGATGCGGCCCGTACCGTACGGGAGTTGTGTGATTCACTCGGTGTTGTAAGGACTAATCCCCTTATTATACTTATGGGCGATTTTAATGAACCGCCCGAAAGCCATTGCATGCAACTGATAGCGGAAGGAAACCTCCATAACTTGTTTGCCGGAATGAAAGGTAGTCATAAATATCAGGGCGAATGGAGCCAACTGGATCAATTGTTTGTCTACAGGAAAATGCTTTCGGATTTGTCGCGTATGAGGGTTGTTTCCGGAAGCGTGGCCAATTTTTCGCCCCCATTCTTGTTTGTTGAAGATAAAACCTGGAGAGGTAAACGGCCTCACCGTTCTTATTATGGATACAAATATAGGGCAGGATATAGCGACCATTTACCAATCAAGGCCGATTTCTTACTATCTTTGCCCTAATCAAACAGACAGAATCTATGCGTTATTCTCATATTTCTTTTATTCTTTGCTTATTGACGAATATTTTCAATCATCCTATCCAAAGCCAGGAATTACGTAACCCTTTCGATTTTCCCATTCTGCTTAGCGGAAATTTCGGGGAATTGCGTAACAACCATTTCCATGCGGGAATTGATTTCAAGACACAAGGAATTGAAGGGAAAAACATGTATGCCGTAAAAGACGGATTTGTTTCCCGTATCTCCGTAAGCCCGTGGGGATACGGGAATGCCTTGTATATCAACCATCCCGACGGTACGACTACGGTATATGGGCACTTAAAAAGATTCAACAACGCCATTACGGCTTATGTAAAAGAAAATCAATACGTGTTGGAACGTTTTTCTGTAGACCTGGTTCCCGAAGCCGACCGTTTTCCTGTAAAAAAAGGTGATTTGATCGCCCTCAGCGGTAATTCGGGAAGTTCGGCAGGCCCTCACCTGCACTTTGAAATACGCGATACCGGAACAGACGAGGTGCTTGACCCGCTGGATTACTACAAAGGCATGATAAAAGACAAAACAAAGCCTAAGATACAAGGCGTTATGGTCTATCCGGCAGAAGGACGCGGAGTGATAAACGGAAGCAGCAAAAAGAAAGAACTGAAACTCGTCACGGCCAAAAACGGCAAACAAACATTAGTAGGTAAAGTGGAAGCATGGGGGGAGATTGCCCTTGCCGTAAAAAGCTACGACTACATGGACGGGACTTCCAATATATACGGCGTACGGAAGATTACGCTTGAAGCCGACGGCCAGATTGTATTTAAAAGCGATATCAATCGGTTCGCGTTCGACGAAACACATTACCTGAACAGTTTCGTAGACTATGAAGAATGGAAAGACAAACGTTCATTCTATATGAAAAGCTTTGTAGAACCGGGCAACTTCCTGCGTTTTATTGAAAGTATAAACCGGGGTTTTATCACGATTGACAAAGAACGGACATACCACCTTGTGTATTATCTGGAAGATGCTTTCGGGAATAGAACAGAACTATCCGTTTGGATAGACGGGAAAGAGCAGGATATCCCTTCGCCCCAGACAAGCGGGCGGGAATATTTCCATTGGAAAAGCGAAAACAAATTTGGAGCAAAAGGCCTTCGCCTTGTGATCCCTCCGGGCGGTTTGTATGATGACGTATATTTCCGGTATTCGGTAAAAGAAGACAGCACGGCATTGGCTGCTACCCATACCTTGCACGACCGTACCCTTCCGATACACAGCAAGGCGCAATTATCTATCCGTTTGCAAACAGATACCCTCGGCAATAAACAGCAATATGGCATTGTGCGCAAGCAAAACGGACGGCTTTCGTGGATCGGAGGCAAGTACCGCAACGGCTGGCTGGATGCCGATATCAGCGAACTGGGCACATTTACCATCGCGCAAGACGCCAAGCCTCCCGTAATTACACCCGTAAACCCGGCTGCCTGGACAGGCAGCCAAAAGATTACATTACGCATCAGTGACAACCTGAGTGGCATTAGTACCTACAGGGGGGAGATAGACGGACAATTTGTTTTGTTTGAATTCGATGGCAAGAAAGGACTTGTCACGTATGATTTCGACAAAGAACGCCTTTCGAGGGGTGGACACAGACTGGTGTTTACCCTTACGGATGTTTGCGGAAACGAGTCGAACTATGAACGTTCATTCGTCTGGTAAAACCTAAATCCAGGCAGTTTTTTCCATATTTGTCAAAGCAAGATCGTTTCGGAAAATTCATCTGGATGTTTTCTCAATTTCATTTGGATGATCCTTTTAATTCATTGGGATGAATCTTGAAAAACATCCAGATGAATTTCCAACATTTGTTTTCAGAGCTGTTTTTCTATTGGAAAACGAGTTTATACCCGATTCCTCTTTCATTTATAATCTTAACCTTATTTTCGTGAATTAGAAGTTTTCGCAATTTGTGTATGTATCCGTGCAGGCTGTTCAAGTTATAAGGACTGTCGTCATTCCAAAGGTCTAATAACAAACTTTGAATATCAACAATATGGTTGATATTCAGGCAAAAACGTTTTAATATTTCATTTTCAAGATAACTTAATTTTTCTATTTCACATTCCCAAGCAAGAGTTTGCAAAACAGAATCGAACACATAACCTCCAATGTTAAAGACAACTTCAGGCTCTTTGGTCGCCATTGCCCGGTTTAACAGCGCCTTTACCCGCACGATAAGTTCCTGCATCTTGAATGGCTTCCGAAGATAGTCATTTGCACCGAGTTCAAAGCCGGAAACCAAATCTTCTATCGAAGATCGGGCTGTAAGAAACAGTACGGGAGTGATTTTGTCTGTTTTGCGGATTTTTTCAACCATTTCAAATCCGTCCATTTTCGGCATCATCACATCGGCAATCAGTATGTCGGGACGTTTATTAAGAAACAGCCTTAATCCCTCGTCACCGTCAAATGCTTTCAGAATAGAAAATCCTTCATCTTCCAATGTGTCGGCGATGATAGATGAGAGCGCTTTTTCGTCCTCCACAAGCAATACCACAGGTTTTTTACTGATGTTCATTTTACCGGTATTTTAATAATAAATTCAGCCCCTTTGTTCGGTGCACTTTTAACAGTTATTTCCCCACCGTGCCGTTCTATCATTGTTTTTACATAAAACAATCCTAATCCATACCCCTTGACATTATGCAGATTGCCATGCGGTACACGGTAAAACCTGTCGAATATGTGCTTTTGATTTTCTTTGCTTATTCCGATACCGCTATCTTTGATTGAGATGATGCAATTTTTTTCGTCGAAATACGCCTTTATTTCAATTTTTACATGAGCTAACGAATATTTAATTGCATTGTCTATCAGATTGTTGATGATATTGCTGAAATGTGTTTTGTCTGCATAAACACTCAGATTTTCAGGCAATACAATAATGTCGGTATCAATGTATTTCTCTGTTTTCAATTTTTGCCGGCCAATAATTTGTGTAAATAAAGATTTTAATTCTATATACACCTTATTTATAGGGATATTTCTATCTTTATCCATACTCATGGATAATATATGTTCTACCAAATCGCGTAGATGAGCTAACTGTTCAATACAGATATTCAAGTATTGCTTGCTTTTTTCCCTGCTTTCACCCTGTTTGAAATTCAACAGGGTGTCGACCGCCGAATAGGCAACGGATATGGGTGTATTCAGTTCATGCGTCATATTATTTGTAAAATCCCGTTTCATTTCTTCCAGTGTTTTTTGCCTGACCACCGTTCTTATAAAATACACAAAAGCATAAGCGAGCAAAACAATAGTCAAAAACGTAGTGGCAAGAATACCGGACATCCGTTTCAATACAACTCCTGTCATGGACGCCGTATATATTTTATAGGCATACCTGTTTTCCGTATCATATTCATACAGATAGAAATTGGTTTGCATTTGTGCCGTTGTTGCGGCGCGAGAAAACGCTGTTACGTTTCCTGTATTCAAATCTATGATTTCCGAACAATACAACCGGGCTGATATGCCTTTGTTCTTAAAATTGGATATAATCAGACTGTCCAACACCGGTAAGTTTACCGGCATGAGCGAATCAATACTTTGATGGATTTTAAGTCTTACTTCCTTAATAAGCCGGCTGAATGCAACCATGTCTGCTTCAAAATCATTACCGGATTTCTCAATAGAGATGGTTTGCGTACTTTTGTCGGATAAAGAGGAAATTACATTTAATCTATATTGAAGCTCTTCATTATCAGATTCTTCAATACATTGAAGAACCGATTTGGTTGTTTCCTTTGCAATGGCGTCATACAATCCCGTCAAATAAAACATATTGATAATAAAAAGAGACAATAGACCAACAATAATCATTGTAAATTTTCTTTTTATAGCCTTGATTGAGTCCATTATTTTCATTATTTGAAACAAAGGTAATACGTCTTAAGCAGTTTACAATCATCCTATCCCGCCTGATAAGACTAAATAAGATTATATAAGTCTTTGATAAGGAAGTTTTAATAAAACACGCCACACCTTTGCTGCACAATTAAAATAACAAGCAACATGAACAAAGTATTTATCTGTATAATAACGCTGGTATCCGGCTTTTCGATAGCCGATGCGCAAACCGTTCAAGGTAAAGTTGTCGGCAAAAATCAAGAACCTGTTGAGTATGCAACGATTGTGTTGCAAACACCGGATTCCGTTTATGTGAACTCTACGTATACGGATTCGGAGGGAAAATTTACTTTGTCTGCTGAAATGCCTGCTTTCCGACTGATAGTTCAACACGTGCAATACGAAATGTATGAAAAATATTATTCCGATGAATACGAGTTTATTATTGAACTGACGGAAAAAGAGAATACACTCGGTGAAATAATTGTGAAAGGCGAACGTCCGGTTGTAAAATTAGTTGACGGAAAAATAACGTATGATATGCCTTTGTTGCTTTCGGGTAAAGCCGTAAGCAATGCTTACGAATCCATGCTGCAATTACCCGGAGTGCGGGAACAAAACGGCTCGCTTGTACTTGCAGGGGCAAGCAGCGTAACCGTTATCATCAATGGGCAAGTTACGTCAATGCCGTATGAGAACCTAATGGCTGCCCTCAAAATGTATCCTGCCGACAGGATTCAAAGCGCGGAAATCATGTACAGCGCTCCGCCTCAATATCATATTCGCGGGGCGGCTATCAATTTAGTGTTAAAAGGGGAAAATTCCGGTGGCGGTTTGCAGGGACAGATCAATACGGCATACACGCAAAAACAGTATGCCAATTATACCACCGGCGTTTCACTTACGCTTCCAGCCAATAAGTGGACTGCCGACCTTAATTATGCCTACGACCGCAGCCAGTCAAAGAGCGGAGTGGATATGTACTCCAATCATTTGTATAATGGAATTGTCAGCAATATTGAACAGTTTAACAGGGGAAACAGGAAATCAAACGACCACCATATCCGCTTAGGCGTAGATTATAAATTGACGGAAAA
>JAIRRS010000142.1 GCA_031255855.1 Tannerellaceae bacterium
GGCATGAACCTGCGCCTCCATTCCCTGGGGGCGGCGGATACGCCGGAGACAAGCGTCGTCCTGAAAAACGCCGAGGGAAAGATCCTGAAACGCTGCGAAGTCCCCCCCATCGAGGCCCCGCGGGATCTCTGGCCCCGGCACTGGGATGTGATATTCAAGCTCCACGGCATCGAGAGTCTGGACGGCTGTTACCTGGAGATCGATCCGGAAAGGAAGCTCTGCGAAATCACCCGGGAAAACAACATCCTCCGCCTGGAAAACACGGGGAAGAGCGTTGCGGAGCTGCTCCGGACCTAGGACTTGATCGCGCTTAAAACCTTCAAAAATCGCCGGCCAGGCGGTTTTTACCCTCCAAACTCCGTCGAACCGAGGGTTCGCAGCATACCGGATAATCGGGATTTTTGCGCCGCCGCCGGCGGAAGCAACGCGGCCCCTTGTACTATTGACAAAAAACTGATAACCTAATGGTTTGTTGCGCTCCGCGCTTAAAACCGTATAAATATTCGAGCTTGTTCCAAAAATTGAAGTTTTGGAACGGCCTTCGCTGTATTAAGATAGTCAAAAATGCCGCGATAGAAAGGGATAGAAAGGTATGTCAAATCAAATTGAAAAGATATTTATTGTTTGGGGCGGAAATCACGAACTTGCGCTTTTAGTAAGCGGTGAACTGAAGAACCACGGTTTCCTTGGAATTGTCGGCGGGGAAAATCCGGTTGTATTGAATGTAAATAACACCGTCTTTTCACAGATAAATCAATGTACGCGGGCTATTGTGTTAATCGAAAAAAAATATTCGGATGCCTCCAATCCATTCAATAATAATTTGATGTTTGAGCTGGGTTACCTTACCGCAAAAAGAGAAGCGTCCAAATTACATATTTTCCTCATAGGTGTTTTGGCGAAGGATCTTCCGAGCGACCTGCTTGGCACATGGGTTAACGAAATTGGAGACACCGAAAATAAAGAACTTGCGCAAATCGCAAAAGAAATAGCGAATATTTTTTGCCAGAAAGCTTTTCTGCCTGTAAACATTGACAAGCTCATGATATTTGGCAACTGGATCGATATAAAACGAAACATCTACCGTCATACAAGCGAGCCTGTCTATTCTGAAATAGAGCTTGCCCATTATCTACTGCATAGCATGGAAGCGTGCTATTACTACGAGGATCAAAAAAACCTGCTCGAAATGATTCGGCCTATACAGCCGGTTTCCAATGAATTGAGGTATGTATTAAAATTAGTAGCGTCAAATGCGCGGTTGTTCGAAGAGTCTTTTATGCTGATGAGACCCCTGCCGACCGAAACTTACCATATGCTTAAAGATTTTTTTTCAAATCAGACCATGGAATTTCAGGATAAAAATTTGAGCCTCTGGATTACTTACTTTCGTTACAACCGCCTGGGTTTGACAAAACTGCTTGCCCTGCCTAACGAGGACGAGTTCGGCTTCGGTTTGGATTACAAGCGCGATAGTTTTTCGGCTTTTATAGAATACAACGATTATGCGCTAAATGCCTTGGATGAGATATGCACCCTCTACGACAATGAAGAACCATACACCAATCTGTACAAGGGTTACGTTTTCCGCGATTTGTATAAGGCATATACTATTATGAGTGAAATAGAGAGCAATCAATCGAATGGAGAAATAGCCGCGGCGTATCGCGAGAAAGCCGGAAGCAGTATACTTCAGTGTATGGCGGCCCGCAGAACGTTTTATAGTGAATACGGATATCTTTATCCAAATGACAATTATCTGTTAGGTTACTTTGCCGATGAATACTACTTGAGTTGCATCGAAGGCAATAAGTTTATAGAAAATCAAATAGACAGAAGAGAAAACGAATTAGCTGTTCGCAGTTACTATTCCAAAACCGAAAAAAGCAAGGGCCGCCTGCATGCGGTTAAAATGCAATTTAAAAGCGCATATGAAGATGCTTTTAGCGGCGAAGCTTCGCCGGCAAGACAGGTTACTATATAGTGTCTGTCCGCAAAGCCGGTTACTTTGCTCTATATAAAGGAGGTTAAGGGTATGTCAACACTGATTAAAGAAATTGAAAGAGCATATTCGTATGTATATTCAAAGGTAAAGGCCGAACCCCGGATAGGGATAATATTGGGGAGCGGGCTTGGAGATTTCCTGGCGCGGTTAAACAATACAACGCGCATAGCATTCAGCGATATTCCGTGTTTGCCTTTGACTACTGTCGATGGACATGACGGCGCTCTTGTTTTTGGTTCATTTAACGATGTATCAATAGTCGTCATGCAAGGCAGGCTGCATTATTACGAGGGTTATTCTCAATCAGAAATAACAATACCTGTGCGGCTTATGAAGAAGCTCGGCGTAAAGACGCTTATTATAACAAATGCGGCGGGGGGGATTAATTTAGATTTAAGCGTGGGTTCGTTAATGTTAATATCCGATCACATAAATTATTCCGGTTCGGATCCGCTGATAGGAGAGAATTTGGATGAATTTGGCCCGCGTTTTCCCGATGTGTCGGATGTTTACAGCAAAAAATTACGAACCGAAGTCAAGCGAAGGGCTTTAGATGAAGGGATAGCCCTAAGTGAAGGGGTCTATATTATGTACAGCGGGCCCAATTATGAAACTCCGGCAGAGATTCGTTTTTTTAGAACAATAGGAGCCGATGCGGTTGGGATGTCAACAGTGCCGGAAGCGCTTGTTGCGGCCCACTGCGGAATAAAGGTTATTGGGATATCATGCATTACAAATATGGCGGCAGGTATTTTGGACAAAGAATTAAGGCATGAGGAAGTCCTTCAAACAGCCGGCAGCGTCAAATCGAATTTCGTAAAATTGGTTTGTCTTGCTATTGACGTGGCAAAAGACCATTAGAGTTGCAACTCTAATGAATCGGCCTTAAAGCTCATTGTTTTGAAATTTAAGGCAGCTTCCCCAAAAACTGAAGTTTTGGGGAAGCCTCTTTTAATTCTTCTTTTCAGGGAGGTGGGAATTTGGAGGCGTTGAAAAATCGGATTATAAAAGATGGAAAAGTGGGATCAAACAAGGTGTTGCTCGTAGACACTTTTTTGAACCACATGGTTGACACGAAATTTGTATACGAAATAGGCGCCGAGTTCGCGAGAATTTTCGCCGAAACCCGTCCGTCAAAAATTGTTACGGTTGAGTCTTCCGGTATCGCTATCGCCGCGTATTGCGCCCTTCATTTGCAGATACCGTTTGTGATTGCCAAGAAATATTATTCATCTAATTTGCCGAAGGATGTTTACAGCGCCGAAATATATTCTTATACGAAAAACACTCCGGCAAATATTTATATATCAAAAGACGCCGTTTCCAGCTCGGATTCAATACTAATAATCGACGATTTTTTGGCATACGGCAGCGCCGTGCTCGGCTTGACTCGTATTATTACTGATGCGCGGGCCGGGCTGGCCGGCGTGGGTATATGTATCGAGAAATCTTTTCAGCCGGGAGCGAATGAGTTGATCTCTAAAGGCATCAACCTGCACAGCCTTGTAAGAATAAAATCACTGGAGGGCGGCAACATAACATTTATGCCGTAGAAAACGAACCGTAATTTTAATCAATAGGGGATAAAGGGGCTGTCCGCAAAGAAAGGACGGCTCTATAAACGAATCGCTTGAGCGGTTTGAAAAAGATGATAAACTTGAGGAGGCAATTGTCATGGAAAACAAGACAACGCTGCAGGAATTGGAAAGTAAAATTACTAATTACGTCTCTTCCCAAAAGGACGATGCGTTCGTGCTGGAGGCTATTAAAGCTGCTATCAGCGCCGCAAAGAGCGGGAATTTCGGTGTTGGAGCCGTCCTCGTGGATAATGAAACCGGCGAAATTGTTTGCCGCGGTCAAAATAAAGTGTTTTCAGAATCCAGAAGCGATTGGCATGCCGAAATGGATTTGTTGAACACTTTTGAAACCGAAAATAAGAGTAAGAGCAGG
>JAIRRS010000011.1 GCA_031255855.1 Tannerellaceae bacterium
GTGGGAGAAACGGCCGGTTATTCCGTTACATTTACTCCAACCAATCCGACAAACAAAAATGTGACCTGGAGTTCGTCAAATCCAGATGTGGCAGACGTCAGTGATAGAAATGCTCAAACGACTACGGTAACAGCAAAGAAAGCCGGAACTGCAACTATTCAGGTAGTATCGCAAGACGGGAATAAATCAGCCTCGGTAAATATAACCGTCACAGCGTCAACGCCAACTTTTACCGAAAATGATATAATAATGGCAGGGCCCTTATTCTCTTCGAATACGCTGACGGAAAAGCAAAAGTACACTATCGCACCCCGAGTCGGTAACGCTACGGATCATGAATGGACCGGTAATTTTTACCTGAGAGAAAACGGGACAACCATTAAGACTTGGTCAAGTACGACTGTCGAGTCTCATAATGTCTCTCATTCTACTTCTTTACCTGCATTTGAATATACTCCGACAGCAGGGAAAAAAACGATTGCGTTTTATTTCAGGACAAGCGGGACCTCCAACGATATCCTTGTAGGGTCAAAAACTGTTGAAAATCCTATACAAATAACCGTTAATCCGGCGGCAGTCACGCCAACTTTAACATTTGAAGATGGAACAAATTATAAATCACTTACAATAGATCCGGAACGTTATATTGAAAATATTCCCGTCAAATCAAATATTGCATGGGAAGTTTCAATGCCGGCCGAAGCAACTTGGCTTAAAGTCCAAAAATCGGGTAATAATGTATATGTTGATGTGGCATCCAATGAAGGAAATAAGAATAATGGGGTGGTAGTAACCATTAAAGGAACGGGAACAAATGCTAATGTAACGGCAACATTAAGAATCTATCAGACGGCTCCATATATAACAAATTTGCCTTCCTTTATTCCTGCTAAGGCGGCTAAAACAACTGAAACATATTCCGTCGAATCGAATGTATCGTGGATTGTATATTGGGGAGATGAAGGAAAAGTGGATTGGTTAAGCGCATCGCCGACGTCTTTGACAAAGGGGAAAAAAAATGTCAGTTTTATCATTGAAGAAAATCAATCTCCGGAACCTCGCCGTAAAGCATTTTATATAAGAGGTGCGGGGATTAATAAAGAGATTCTAATAGTTCAAGGCGGGAAAGTTGAAACGCCAAAAGCAAGTATAACGATAAAACCAAAAACCGTGGAATTTAATTATAAGGGTGAGAAAACAACCTCCGGGAACGTTCAGATTGGGTTTGAAAATGCGTCAGATGTTTCATGGGAAGCGACATCAAGCGCTACATGGTTTTCATTCCCTTCAAAAGGAACGGGAGCTATTAACAATTTTGCAGTGACAAACCTTAGCGAAAATAAAAGTACTACTATAGATCGCACAGGTACAATTACGATTAATGGTACGGGGCAATATGCGACATTGGAGCCACAAACACTCACGGTTAGACAGACGAAAGCTCCACCTCCATTTATAAAATTAGCACAATCTCTTCCGAACGGACAACTGAACTTTGATTATACTGGTAATCCCCATTCGCAAACTTTCAGGATAGAATCGAATATCGACTGGACAATAACTAAGCCGGATTGGCTTATAGTTGAGCCGTTTAATAGTAATGGACAGACTATTCGAGATATTGTAGTAAATGCTAAGAGAAACGACGGTAATAAAAATCGTTCGGGAAAGATTACTGTAAAAGGAATAGATAGATATTCTAACTATAGCGTGGAAGTTGATGTTATTCAGGGAGAAAAAATCGTACAATCTAAACCTGAATTAAGAGTATTGATGAACGGGATAGAAGTGCAAGATGGTACGGAAGTAGAATTTAACGCGAGTGAATGTGGGGAGAATATAAGTGTGCCGCTACAAATTTTATCAAATGACAAATGGGAAATTGAAACTCAATATGAGAAACCAGATAGAACTATTCAATCATCACGAGAATTTGGTGGTGATGGAAGCGGCACATATCAAAAATTTGATTCAAAAATTTTTAAGAATGTGTCAGGGGAGCGTAGAGGGTCAATTACAATACGACATTCACATAGTACAGGATCGGAGTCAATAAAAAGCATAAGCATTAGGTTTACACAACGAGCAGAAGAATTTGTATATGATAATGATACGCATGTAATTTCACGTTACAATGGCACTAACTCGAATGTAATTATTCCTTACTGTGTAAAAATAATTGCTGCGAATGCTTTTAATAGTGCACAAATTGAGAGTATTAATTTATCAAACGTTGCAGAGATTGGAGATGACGCTTTTAGATTTTGTGATAAAATTAAAACCATTCGTATTCCATCGACGTTGACGTCTATTGGAGACGAAGTATTTAAAGATTGTAAAAGTTTGGAGAAATTTGAAGGAAAATCTGAAAGATATGATGCCGACGAATACGGTGTTCTTTATGATATAAAAAGCTTTCCTGCCAAGTTACTTGTATTTCCTCCAAAACTTGTAAGGGACAGTTATACAATAGGAGCTTCTGATAAAACTCAAAATAGAATGGTTATTGGTGATAATGCTTTTGATAATAATATATATCTTGCAGAAGTCGTAATAAACAGGCAAGTATATAATGACCATACGTCTCCAATAGCACCAATAGGAAAGGAAGCTTTTAAAACCTGCACAAATTTAAGAACGGTAATTGCATATTGGGAAATTGGAGAGGTTGATTTTATACCTGATATTAACGGCAAAAATGTGTTTTCAGACAAAACATTAAGCGAGGGAAAATTGATGATACCACCCGGAACACCCGGAAGAAAAGAAGATATTAAAGCTATTTATAAAGCAAAAGGTTGGAATTTTAAAAACATAGAGTTTTTAGATAACTCAAATTCTGTGCAAGTCAATTCCGAAAGTTCGAGTAATAATTCCGGTATTTTGAGTTTTGCCATGAATATTCCTACAAGCGAAACATATACAGGCAGTTTTGTTATATACACTCCTACAGGAGTGGATCTGAGTATGAATGTTTCTACACGTTCTTCGAGTTTTCAAAATGCTCATACTTATGAAATACAGCAAATATCCGAAAATGGCTATATTGTCGACATCAAACCGTCTTCGGATGTAAATATCCGTAGTGACACACAAAATACTTATCAGAATATATTAAGTATTCCGTATAATCTACATATGCCGGTATTGGAATATGATAATTTCGTAACTATAAACGGCTTGCATTTGATTGGAAATACCAGTGTTATCTATCAGGATGAAATACAAGTGCCTTTAGCATATACAGTTGATAACGAGGTTCTACCGGACAGGGACGAACTGCTCTATTACCCCAACCCCGTGGATAATACACTTACCGTGCAGATTCCCAATCCGGACGGAGAAATGGCTGCGGTTGCGTTGATAAATCTTTCCGGACAGATTGTTTACCGGACAGAGACGAGCGAGGCGGTATATCATGTCGATGTGCAGTC
>JAIRRS010000031.1 GCA_031255855.1 Tannerellaceae bacterium
TCCTTTCGGAACAGTGGATTGAGTATGGCTCAAAGACTTCAGTGGAGCTTACAGCAGCGGGTCTGTCCGGGATTTGCACCTGGTTCCCTTTTCAATGGGTTTCCGAAGCATCGGGAAACACCATCACCAAAATCGCGGCAAAGATATGGAAATTCCGCAATTATACGCATGCCACGCAAAAAAAGATCTAGGACAAACGGAATCTTTATTACGGCTAACGACGCGATTTCATTTTATGCGTACACTGTAAAGCGCCGTACGCCCGGTGATAAACAGCGTATTTCCGTCTTTTCCTCCGAATTGAATGGCCGTAGGACGTTCGGGCGCTTCAATCAGGGCTTTTTCTTTTCCGTTCTTGTCGAATATGTAAATCTGTCCGTCGGCAATATAGACATTCCCTTCTTGGTCTACGGCAGAGCCATATTCTCCCCATTCAACAAAGTATTTCAGGTTTGAAACCGTCCCGTCCCGGGCGACATCCATGCGAACAGTTCTTTTTCTGTACTCGTCGTGCCCGTAAACAGGTTTTCCCGGATAAGCTTCATGCAAAGCCGCGCAACGAGCCAGATCGAAGTATTGCGGGATAATCGTTTTGCCATCGGGAGCCAGAAAACATTTCTCCGGTTTATAGACAGAAACCGTATTGAAATCATGGCGGTCCCGGCGACGATTAGATGGATACAGGGCTTTATGAATATTCTTTATTTGTCCCATCGGAACTAATTCCAACGGTTTCATTGTTTCTTCGGGATTGTCGGGATTAATTGAATAAAACAGTACCGGATTTGCAGCATTACCATATCCGGCAAACGAAGTCCCGCTTCCGTCCTGCAACTGTTCAAAAGCTTCCTGCCGCCCATTTACCATATACCCTGGTTGCGGTTCATAGCGGAAGGAGACTAATAGATTGTCTTCAGAATCGACAGCCAGATTAGATGGTTTCCACGGGAAATCAGCGATTAAAGAAAGACTGTTTGTTTCAACCGACCATTTATATATCCGGCGTAAGCGATGCTCACAAAAATAAATATTCCCTTTACTATCCCGTGCAATACCTTCGGCATATTCAAATCCTTTTGCTAATTTCTCAACTTTCCCGACAATATTCGTCAACGGTATACCGCGTGCTTCGTCTCCACGGATATATAAGCGTTGGAAATCCCAGGGACGCACGTCGATATCCCGGTTAATGTCGTACAACGGGTTGACCGTAGTATATTTTGTCTGGGCATAATTATGTGAATTTATAATTTCCACATCCTTACAGTTCCAAGTGCGGATTGATTGAGGATAAGGCGTATTCACCCGGATTACCTGGAACATATATAGATTGGCAATCATCAAATTGGAGCAGTTTTCCAGTTCTATCGGCTGGCAATGCCGGCTTTCCCGGCTTTCTTCTTCAAACTGGAACGCATATATTTTCCAGTTAGAAACGTTTTTAAGCCTGGCTTCATTCCTGACATGATGTTCAAGCGACATGGCATATATACGTCCCGGTGTACTGGTATTATTAATATACAATCCATTCGTAGCGTAGGTAGACGCACTCCATACATCTTTGATTGTTCCGCCGCCATTATTGGTAATCCAGAAACTCCAATACTGATTATCCCAGGCCAGATCCATTCCTGTCGAATGAACCGGATTGTCAGGTGAACTGATGCGGGAAGTATTCTGACGATACGATTGCCGGGCTGTTTCCTCCGGACGAGGTTTAGACATCCCTCCATGACCTCCTACAAATTTAACATCATTCAGATATGAATCGACATTCGCCATCCATTTGATACCAACCGCCCGATAATTGTAACCGCCCGTATTGATACCAATCCCATTGAACATATTTAAACCGCCTTCTGAAGATTCAAGCAGAGGTTTAGGAGTTCCGAAACCACTGAATGCCGGTGTGCTTTCCGCCAAGCGGAATTGTGTGGCAAAAGGATGTAGGCCGATCAATTTCGTATTCGGTTTCATTTTCAGCGTTTCTGTAAAACGATACCATCCCCCCGGGACATAAATCACTTCATAACGATTAATCGCATCTTGAAATACGTTCGTATCATCAGCCTCATCATCTCCCTTTGCTCCTAGGTCGCGGATATTCACCCATGTTTCCATACCAGGAAGCGCGGGGATATCCCTGGTCAACACTTCCGGCATTTTCTGGATAGGAACCAGGTCGGCTACCGTTCTGTATTCGGGCTTTGCATCCAATGCATCCAGTTGCAATCCATGTGCAAAATCATTGATATGATACATTTTATGAGAGACGGTATACGTTTCGCCTGTCCGCCTGTATTTCATCAACACCGGAACATTCCGGCAATCTACATTCCGCAATGTGATCTGGTTGTTGCTATTATCATGGTTACTTACAATGATAGCCGGACCACTCACATCTTCCAAACGGCTGTTTTCGATATATAACCGCTCGGCATGTTCAGGATCGATTTCAAATACGGTCGGAACCCTTTTTACCTGCATATTAACGATAGCCAATCCTGGCTCCTGCGCTTTTATGGCAGCTATCCGTTGCCCTTCGAAATAAGAGTCGACCATCATGACCGGCCATCCCGGTGAAGCTTTTGTGGTATAGATTCCATAATCACCTCCGTAGAAAGCTATATTTTCCAGTTCATTTCCTACATCAAAAAGACCGGCTTTACCTTTACCTATGTAGATAGCAATATGATTGACAAAGCTATGTTGCGCAAAATGAGTACGAAGCGCAACGGCGTGTGGATTACCGTCTTCTATACGAAGGTTGATATTCGACATCGCACTATAAAAGGTTCCGGCATTGGCATCCCGTATAGGTTGTCCCGGTTCAACAATTCCCCCCGTAAACCAAAACATATAGCCGGCATTCCCTTTATCATCCGGTATTTCCTGCTGAAAACCCGGAGCGTTTTTTGCCAGGATAAATTCGGGTCGTTTCTTCCCATAACCAATCAAACGGATCGCATTTGGTATATAAATTGTCCGGCTGATTAGATATTTACCTTCGGGTATAAACAGTATGCCAAAGTTTTTTTCACGTTTAACCTGATTGATTGCCGCCTGCAATGCTTCGGAAACATCGGTTTTTCCATCAGCTTTGATGTTGTAATTCTCCGGTGTAAAATAAAAGGCCTCCGGATCATGGGGGCGTTGTGTATAGATTGATTCCAGGTTAACAGCCTGGAGTTGCAGGGCAAAAAGGCATCCCGCGAATACAAATAAAATGTTTTTCATGTTATTTACTTTTTGTTTGAGTTTTTTCATTCCCCGGTACGGGATTGTCAAAGTAATGCCATATTACCTTCACGTCCCGACCGGGAATGAACACATCAGTAACGCATTATAGCGTGCTTATAGCTTAATTACTACCAAAGGAGAATAATTATGCCGAATCGTTCCTACACCAGGTACACTAGCCAATGCCCCGATACGGAAATAATAATTGCGGCTATATTTAAATAATTCCGAATTAGCTCCAAGATCTATCGACAGTGTATAAATCGTTCTATCGATATCCTGGGCAGGACTGAAATTACGGCTGAAATTATCCCCGCTTGTACTGAATTTAACCTGCTCGCCTACATACATATCGATGAACGCATACAAACGAAGCGCGCTTACTTTCACTTCCGGCTTGCCGCCTTCTAAAGAAAAAGTAGCAATAATGCGATTGTTTGCCGCATCATGCGTAATGTCCGGATTCTTTACCCGGATATAAGGAGTTACTTCAAAATCATGGATGTTTTTCCCCTTTCTGATCTCGAAATTCTCTACTTTAAACGGGTAAAAGTTTCCGTTGACAAATTCAAAATCATAACGAGCCGCAAAGACCATATCATTCTGGTATTCTCCGTTTTGTTTGATCAGCCAGGTTTGTGCTGTCGGAGTTTCCCATCCCAGTTCATAGGCACGGATGGTTGATCCGTTTTGAAGATCGGTACCAACAAGTTCACCCGTTGCCACATCCTTGATACTTCCGGAAAACGAAGCGTCCGGCTCATCATAATTATCAATTTCACATGATACAAATGCAATAAGCAAACAGGGTATCCACCAGCATATATTGATTACTTTTTTCATATCGTCGATTTTTTTAAGATTAATATTGCGGGTTCTGTACTAAGTTGTTTGTATTTCTGCCCGGTATTGATTTATAATAACGGTAGGGTTGGAAAGTCCGTCCCCCGGCATATTCATCGTAATAAAAATTAACCCTGACAAAGATATACTTCGGATTTTCTTCGCGTAAATCGATAAGTGGTACTAATGCTTTACGACGTCCGCTACTGAAAATCGTATGGTACTCGCGCCGTCGCACCAGGTCCCAATAACGAAAACCTTCAAATGCCAGTTCCACCTGCCGTTCTTTCAGGATATTTTCCAATGTTGCCGGAATTTTATCCGTGTGGCCCGCCCTGCGGCGTAACGCATTGATCAGATTTGCCGCCAATGTCATATCGCCTTTTCCGCTTTCTACTGCCGCTTCTGCATAATTGAGGTAAATTTCTGCCAAACGTATATCAATCCAATTGGTGGTCGATGAGTTTTCACGCCCAACGAGGGTTTTAGCTTCTTGTAAATATTTCCTGACACTAAAGCCTGTAGATGTAAAATTGGCATCGTCTTTGCGTCCCATACCGAAGAAACCGGAGAAACCGGCAGAACCTTCTGCCCCAAACGCGTAATAACGTTTCCCGTCTTTCCCCATATCATTACCGTCGGCATATACCAAAGGAGTACCGTCTGTCTTGATCATACCGCCCTGTATAACGATCGTATTATTCTTAAACTGAGCGCCCGGGACAATGACACTCGCTAATAAACGGGCATCCTTATTTTTAAAAGGCTCATAAAGATCATCATACTTTTTAAACGGAATTGAAATATCCAAATCACGCGGATCGGCAACTGTAAAATTCTCGTCGCCATCCATACGGGTTACAATCTTGGCGCTTTTTCCTGTTCCGTCATCCGTATAGTCTTCAAAAAGATCAACGATATCCAATGTCGGATTAAAACGTCCGAATTTATTGAATCCGGGGTTGCCTTGTGACGGACTATAGTAAACGTCATAACTATGTCCCTGATAACTAACCACCAAACCATCCAGGTAAGCCTTGCTGAAAATAATCTCATCATGTTTGGTAAGAAACAGTTCCTGAAAATTCTTTGCAGCTTCTTCCGGGCTGGCCGGATTCGGCATGTATAACGATTTTCCGGAATTATCAATAATTGCTTTTGATGCATTCAGGCTTTCATTGTAAAAGAATTCCGCGTCTGCCGGTTCCATTCCTACTAATTTCTGATTAACCGCGTCTCCGGCAAGCGGAGCACGGTTCCAGTATTTTGCTAATGAAGCTGCATGAAGCGCCACCCTTGACTTCAGTCCGTAAGCCGCCCATTTGGACGCACGATAACCCACCGGCGTTGCCGGAAGATTTTCAATGGCCAAGTCACATTCTTTCAAGACAAATTCCCAGGTTTGTTTTTCCGGACTGCGAGGAATGTACAATGCCTCATTATTTCCTCCCGGAACATAGTCGTCATCCAAAACTTTGTCAATCAAAGGGACTCCGCCAAATCTTTTAGCCAGTCCGAAATAAATATAGGCGCGTACAAAATGGGCTTCACTTTTCAGATGATTGTATTCCGATTCGGTAATGGCGCCTTCGTTTTTCGCAGATTCAATATTTTCGAAAAATTTATTGACCTCCCGGATATGCTCATACGGCCAATAATCAAAATCCCAATGCCCTATACCCTGGTCGCCGTCACTACGGGTACTTTCATCGGTATAGAAGGACGACATAATCATACGGTCGACCCCCATAGAAGAGTGCAAATTAAATCCCTGATTCGGGCGGTATACAAAATCTTCGATAGGCATCGCATTATACATACTTGCCAGTAGAGTATTTAATCCACCTTCACTACCCAATAGTTGGTCGGAACTCACTTTTTCAAGCGAATCCAGTTCCAGAAACTTATTACATCCTGAAAAAGTAAACAACAGACTACAGGTTAATATTGATAATATATTTTTCTTCATGTCCATCTCTCTTTAAAAATTAACGTTAAATCCGATGTTGTATGTTTTCATTAATGGATAAGCGGCATTTGCATTCCAGTCACGCTCTTCACGTTCCGGGTCAGCCTGTTTTAATTCCTTCCGGCAGAAAGTTAATAAATTAAATCCATTAAAAAAGATCCTTACATTCGAAAGACCTGTCTTCTGAATGATATCACGAGGAATAGTATATCCGATTTCCAGACTCTTCAGACGCAAATAGGCTGCATTCGGAATCCATATGTCAATGCTGAGTTGATCGGTTGTATTACTGAAATTACTGCGTAGTGCCGGATAAAATCCGGAGGCCCATTGTGTGGCGGGATTGTAGGGGTCGTCTGCCATATTAGCTGTATGCCAGCGATCCATAAATTTCTCATGTAAAGTAGGATAACGTCCATACCCCCAGATATCACCGTTGCTGTAATTAATAGAATAGCCGGCAGCTCCCTGAAGAAGGGCGTTCAAATCAAAGGATTTATAAGAGGCTGCCAACGTAAAACCAAACTGGAAAGGGGGATTTAATCTTCCTTGCGCCCAGTTATCCGGTAGCCGATCATTCCCATCGATTACTCCGTCTCCATTCAAGTCTTTTATCACATAGCTACCCGGCAACATTTTCGAATTTCCTTGAGCGCCTCCAAGTAATGGCGCTGTCTCATATTGTTCCAAAGAGGTATATTGTCCTTCATATTCGTACAACCACATCCTTCCGGTATAGCGTTCTTCGCGTCCGTTTTTCCAACGATCCCAAGAACTGGTATGAGCAGCAGTTTCATAATGTAATTCTTTCAAACGAGCATACGTGAAGTTACCACTGAGTGAATATTTAAAATCATTCCCAATCTGCCCCCGGTGGCTGACAGCTATTTCAAAACCGTTATTCACGGTCGAATTAATATTTTCCTGGGGAAATGTGGCTCCGAAAGTATTCGGCACGGATTGAATACGTGTCGCCAGTAATCCGGTATTCTTCCGTTGGAACAAATCAAAAACGACTCCTAATTTGCCATTCCATAAATCAACATCTATACCGATATTACTGGTGGTAGATGTAATCCAGCTTAAATTTTCATTAACAACCCCAGGAGGAACCATCCCGGTTGTAGCCTGTCCGTCTTCAAACACATAACTTCTGTCTGTCAAATAGTTTGAATTGCTATCAAATTGAGCCGTATAACCTGCTATATATTCAAACGCATTTCCTGCATCGTACCCACTCTTACCATATGATCCTCTTAATTTAAAATTGCTGATAAAGGGTAAATTATCTTTTATAAAAGATTCTTCCGATACACGCCAGCCGGCGCTTGCCGACGGGAAAAATGCCCATCGTTTGGAAGGAGCGTACCGATATGAACCATCATAACGCGCAACTGCTTCAATCAAATATTTGCCGGCATAGTCATAATTGATACGTCCCAAATATGCGGCCAGGCGTCCAAATCTACGGAAACCGGAGTTGGAAGCAGTCGATGCTGTTCCCTGGTCGATAATGTCATGTGTATAAAATTCAGCATAACGCCTCATTCCTTGCAGTTCATCTCTTCGCGTAGCCGTCAACTCCGCAACTCCCATGATATTCAAATTATGATCATGAAATGAACGCATATAATTGATCTGTCCGCGGGCATGGTATTTTTGAAATAATCTAATCGTGTTGCTATAAGTCCCGGCTCCGTTTGTTACAACATATTCGTCGGTATAATAATCATAAAGTTCATATGTTTTATGCAACTTGGATTCATTATTCTCAAATCCGTCGAATGCTCCCAGTGCAGTGATGGTCAACCCTTCCACAAAAGGGACTTTATACGCCAACTCTACATTCGCTGAATAATTGAAATTCTTATACCGCCGGTAACCGTCAATATCGGGATCCGCCAAGGCATACGCATTTTTTCTTTCGGGTTCAATGGATGTCAAATGATTCGGATTGGCTATCGTATGCCAGTTTTTACCCCGGTCATTAATCATTAAGATTTTATATAGCCACTGGAACTCGTCACGTGGCGCTTCGCTATTATCCAAACGGCCGGAAACATTTACATTTAATTGTAAATCTTTCGCAATCTCGGCAGTCGTATTAGAACGGAAATTAAAACGATTATACTTCTGGTTGCCTCCCTTTAGAAGACCATTATCTTCCGTATAAGCAAAACTGTTGAAATATTTCACCTTATTCGTCCCACCTCTTACGGAAATATTATGTTGTTGTTGGAAAGCCCAATCATGCAGGAACATTTTCAACCAGTTGTGGTCGGTATATCCCGGCTCATTATTTTTGTACTTTTCAAGGATTTCGTCACTATAGGTAGGAGTCGCGCCAATATTACGCTGCATTTCATTGGCCATTAAGCGATAGGTATATGCATCCACCGTCATTTCCATACCGGTAGCGCCTTTTATCCCGAATAAATTGGAATAGGAAACACGGGCTTTCCCGTCTTGTCCCTTTTTGGTTGTTACAATGATTACCCCATTGGCTGCATTCATACCGTAAATAGCCGCCGAAGCATCCTTCAGGATCGACATGCTTTCGATATCGTCTGTATTCAACTGAGCTAATTCGGAAGCTCCGCTGTCAATCGGGCGGGTTATTCCATCAATAACAACCAGTGGATCACCGTATCCACGAATGCTGATTAGATTATCAAAAACCCCGGGCTCACCTGTTCGTTGGCGGATTAATAATCCCGGCATTTTCCCCTGGATGTTGCTGATTACATTCTCGGTCTTCGTAGAAGCAATTTCATCCGCGCCTATTGAAGTGACCGACCCGGAAAGTGTTTGCTTCTTCTGTACGCCATAACCCACGACCACAACTTCATCGAGGCTTTGTGTATCTTCTTTTAAAACAATAGCATAGGCCGTTTGATTGTCTACGCGTATTTCTTGCGCAATATATCCGACATAACTGATTACCAAAGTAGAGCCATCAGGTACTTGCTGTAAAGTAAAGTTTCCGTCTATATCCGTAATAGAGCCGATTGTCGTTCCTTTAACAGCCACATTGACTCCAATCAACGGTTCTCCTAAATCGTTGGTTACTGTCCCTGAAATCATTCTGGTTTGCTGGCTGGCCTTCCCTATTCCCAGTATATTTTTTAAATCCTTACCTGGCCGCGCGGCAGCTTCTTTATATAAAACCACATGACGATCGTGTATGGTATATTTTACATCCCCTTCCGGGAATAAAATATCCAATATTTCGGTAATCTCCTTGTCTTCCACGTTTACAGAAGTCTTCCTGTTTGCATTAATCTGGGAGAGATTATACGTAAAATAGAATTCACTTTCTTTTTCTATTGCCGAAAGGATTTCCTGAATTGTGGCGTTCTCTTTCTCTAAGGTCAACAACGTTGACTGTGAATAGCTCACTGTAGCCAAAGAATGTAATGTACCTAAAAATAAAAAGAGCAGGATACATCTCATTATAAATAGAATTTTACATAATAGCGGGCACTTTTCCCATAGGGGAAAACCCTTTTTCAAAGGATAATTCATATCTTTGCAATGATTAGTTTGTATTAAATTTAAATTTATTGATGTGAATTTGCTTTCTAATCGTTGGCCGGGAGATGCTGTAACATCTTCCGGTTTGTATTTGTCTGGTATCTATTTCATAGGCCTTAATTTTTTGTGATTACTATACTGTCATTATCAAATCTGTAATTCATTCTTCTGGTTTCGCGTAAGAGTTCCAAAATACCGAATAAGCTGGTTCCGGCTTGTGCCCGGCAATTAAACAGCTCTCTTGAGAGGCTTTCATCTTTTAAAATAATCGGTACGTTGAACGTACGCTCTAACGATCTCACGATAGCGGCCAATGATTGTGCCGTGAAGGCTACTTCACCTTTTGTCCAACTATCAATGGTGGAAATATCTGTTTTTTGTAAAATGGTTCTTCCATCGGTGGTCAATTGAAGGTAATCACTGGGTTTTAATATCATTTGATTTTCACTGTTTTTTGAATCTACGCTGATTTTTCCCTCTTTTAACGCGATACTAACATCTTCTCCCGGATGAGCGTTGACATTGAATCGTGTTCCCAAAACATGGATATTAAAATTACTTCCTTTTACGATAAAAGGCTTTTTCTCATTTTTCGCAACTTCAAAGTAAGCCTCGCCTTCAATTTTCACTTCCCTGTTTTTCAAACCGAATTGAAAAGGATACGTGAATTTTGTTTCCGCATTTAACCATATTTTTGTCCCGTCACTTAATGTTATGGATGCTTTCTCTCCTTTAGGCACTTCTACCATATTCATTGCGATTGCTCCTTCTTTTTGCCGGAGCTGATAAAGGTTGAGTGATAGCAGAATAATGATGATTGCTGCAACACCATACTTTACCCATCTTAAATATCGGTTTGCGTGTTCTTTACGACGATAAGTAACATCTGCTTTTTGCCCCCAAAGGAATCGATTATATGCCAGGCTGATCTCTTGCTCTTCGGAAAATCTGAGTTCATCTTTCAGACTCCATAGTTGTTCCATTCCAAATAACCAATCGGCGTTTGCCTTGTCTTCGGCAATCCATTGGCCTATCTGCTTGATCTCTTCAGTAGAACAACGATGGGTAAAATATCGTATGAGTAGCTGATCGTCCATATTTTGTCCATTTGTATGGACGACAACTGAGAGGAATAAAACTACGTAAGAAAGAGTCAAAAAATGTTGTAGAACATAAATGTCAGTATAAATAAATCGCCTAAATCGTTGCGGAGAAATCGGATGGCCTGGCGGATATATCCTTCTATCGTACGTTGGGAAACACCTGTTTCCTGAGCAATTTCCTTATATGCCATATCCTGAAAATAACGCAGACGAAAAGCCTCGGCACATTTGGGTGGAAGTTTGTTGACAGATTCTTCTATCACTTCACGTAAATCATGGCTGACGATCTGTTTAAAAACGTCATTGTTGTCGTTCATCTGATCCAGAAAGGCCATACGTGCCTCAGCTATGCGAATCCGCACTTCATATTCTTCCGCTATCATTTGCCGCTTAAGATGGTTGAAGCATTTGTTTTGAATCCACTTGAAAAGAAAAGAGTGAATATTTTCGGCTTGTATTTTCTTTTTTTGTTCCCAATAGGAGGCAAATACTTCCTGTACAATATCTTCAGCAGTATCTTCATCCACAAACCGACAGGCAAAGGCCTTCAACTTAGGATAAAAATAAAGAAAGAAATGCCGGAAAGTCTCCAGGTCACCTTGTTTTAACTTGTCGATATTTACTTCAAATGATAAATGCATCCTTATCCTTCTTCAACACGATTTTACAAAATAAGTCATTTTAAAGAGTTCAATTATAGGATATCCGACTGGCCTAACTGATAAACAGCGGCAATTTATAGAAAATATTTTAGATGATAAACATTTTTTTTGATATCCCCCAAATAAAGGGGAATCGTTTTGAACCCGTTTAAAAAACGAGAAATCATTTCCGTTTTACAAAAATCATCTAACCGAATTATTCACTGCTTATGAATAATTCAGGTTAGATGATAAAAACCTTTTTTGATATCCCCTAAATAAAGAGGAAACGTGATTTGCGAGAAATTAGGAGTTAGTAATTATCATTTTGGGTTAATGATCCTCCTACATAGTCGATTTCATTCTGTGGAATCGGATAAGGCCAGGTTTTATCGGTAACTTGTGTGCCGGCATTCGAATATCTACCTTCGTTCGTTTTCCCAAAAGTCTGCATTTTGTCCACAAATGTACCCCAACGTAGCAAATCATACAAGCGAAGGCCTTCACCTCCTAATTCAACACGGCGTTCGTGTCGAACAGCAGCACGCAGGTCATCGGTGATTTTCACCTTCTTCGATTCAAAAGTTGCTTCTGTTACCCGTTCGTTTTCCGGAACGTTAAACTTCCTGTATTTGGCATACGTATCAACAGGAGAAGTTGTAACAAACGCACGATGGCGTATTTTATTCAGGATATCGACTACCGTCTGTTTATCTCCATTTGTTTCAATCAAACATTCCGCATACATTAATAATACATCGGCATAACGGATATGGTAGAATGTCCAGTCTGTTTCAATCAAACTACTTACAGGCCTGCGAGACCAATCGGGATATTGCTTGCGGCTATGCTGAAGCGGAAAATTATCATACCCGGAATAATCATGTACTTCTTCTGTTTCGTCGGGTTTAACGAAAATATCACCGGATGATAACACTGTATGGACTAACCGGGGATCTCCAACTTCGTATTCGCTTACCAAATCATTCGTCGGACATTCGCCGCCCCAGCCTCCTGTTCCGGCACGCCCTACATTCATTTGCGGACAAACGCTTCCGTTCGCATAGGGAGGATTGTAATTCCGGAGAGTAATAAATACAGCTTCTTTAGACTTATATCCTTTCTCGGCGCTGTTAAACAAATCTTCATAGTTGTCTACCAATTCATAACAATTGGCGTCAATAACAGCTTTTAAATCTGTTTTTGCAGCTTCATAATTTTTATTAAACAAATTAACTCGCGCGCGGAAAGTCATCGCAGCCTCTTTTGTTATACGCCCGATTTCCGCGGCTGGAAGTTCTTTAACGCCAGGCAACTTAGAATTGATCGCTTTATCCAGATCCGAAATAATAAATGCTATAACATCGGAAAAATCCGATTTAGTAATATCTTCCTTGTTCAGTGCGCTAAGGGGCTTATCAATGATGGGAACATTCGCAAAAATCGTTGCCAAATCATAATAATAAAAGGCGCGTAAAAAATAACATTCTGCAATCCAACGTTCTTTTTCAGCAGTCGACACTAATGCGCCTCCGGTATGAATCAAGGGTGTTTCCGGAGTGACCAAACTTAAAAATACATTACATTTTCCTATCGCTGTTTGATAACGGTGATTCCATAAATCAGTCAACAACGTATTTGTAGGCAACGGGTTTCCTCTCGCTACGTCTGTAATCGCTATACGGTCGTTTGCATCCGATCCCCCTTTAGAAAAGTCATCAGAAAGTTGATCGCCCGTATCAAATTTCATTGTTTGATAAGTCCAATGCTCAAGAATCGGCCGATAACAATCCGTTAATAATTTGAATCCGGCATCCTCTGTCGTTACATAGGTATCCTCATCCAGAAAACCTAAAGGAGGTTGATCTAAAAAATTATCGGAACAACTTATTGATAAAATTGTTAAACAAATCAATAAACTTCTTGCTATACATTTTTTTATCGATTTCATATTCATTTCGTTTTAATAGTTATAACTTCATGCTGAGACCAAACATGTAGGTTCTTGCCTGCGGGTAATAACCTACATCAATTCCCATATAGAGTGGATTGTCGTTTCCGATTTCAGGATCTAAACCGGAATAACCTGTGATTGTAAACAAATTCTGAGCTGAAACGAATATTCGCAAATTCTTGATTGTCAGTTTTTGCGTCAATTTTTCCGGGATCGTATAGCCTATCTGAAGATTTTTCAATCGCATATACGAGCCATCCTCAACATACCAATCCGATAATTCAAGATTCATCCGGCTGTTGGCGTCTATTCCGAAATTTTTGTTTGTAGTACCTTCACCTCTCCAAAAAGTAGTAAGTATATCCTTGGGGGCATTATACCATCCGGTGCCGGAATAGATATCATATTTCAAAATATTCATAATATCGTTTCCTACAGAACCTTGAAAGAAAGCGGAGACATCAAAACCTTTGTATTCTGCCTCCAAGGTCAAGCCAAAAGTAAAATCAGGATGCGGATTCCCTATCATGGTACGGTCTTCATCGTTAATCTGTCCATTCCCATCAATATCTACAAACCGCAAATCTCCCGGTTGTGCTCCCTGCATAATTTTATTTCCATCCTTTGCATAATTATCTATTTCCGCCTGATTTTGGAAAACACCATCCGTTTTATATCCGTAATAATAACCAATGGGTTTACCTACTTCGGTCATTGTGTAAGAAAAATATCCGAGATGAACATCTTTGCCCGGGAGGCTTTTGCCACTACCCAAGCTTTTTACATTATTACGATATGTGGATATATTTCCATTCATACGATATCTGAAATCCTTTCCGGCCTGTCCATCATAAGCAAGTGTAAGCTCTATTCCTTCATTCGTTACACTTCCCGCATTTATCCAGGGATTATTGGGGAGCCCTAATGACGTAGGAAGAGGAAGGCGTAATAACATATCAGACGTTTCACGGTTGAAATAATCAAAAGTAACTCTCAATGACCCGCTAAAAAAAGCCATATCTAATCCGAAATCCAACTGACGGGTTGTTTCCCATTTCAAATCAGGATTACCAACTTCCGACCTCCATGCACCCAAACTATAACTATATGGGTCACCAAAAGTATAATACGAACTGTTGGCGAATTTATTTAAATAAGCGCCTCGTGTCGCTCCAAGATTCTGATTCCCTATTTCTCCCCAAGCCGCTCTTAGCTTTCCTTGTGATAACCATTCCAAACGATCCATAAAACTTTCTTCTGCAAAATTCCACCCGGCTGAAATAGAGGGGAAAACACCCCATTTATTACCCTTGGCAAATGCGGAAGAGCCATCCCAACGGATATTGCCCGTTATCATATATTTATTATTAAAGGAGTAGAATATACGTCCAAAGTAAGAGTTCAGCGTATGCCTTCTCAAACTACCTTCCACATATGGGTCTTTTGTTCCCGCGTCAATAATCCGCTGGCTTTCGTCGTTATTAACAGTACCTTTTTTGTTTCCTCCGTAGTTTTCATACCGTTCTTTTTCCGCAGATGTACCAAACATGGCATTTATAGTATGTTTATCAAACGTTTGATTGTATGTCAGGTAATTTTCAAATACCCAATAATCCGTGTTAAATGTATAGTTTGCGGCATATGCGTCGTTGTTGTATTCATCTCCGTCCAGATAATACTTAGGCCAGAAACCACCCCATTGATTCCGGATTATGTCTAATGCAAGGCTGGATTTGAATGTCAGGAACGGGAATAATTTTATTTCTCCTCCAACATTGGCTTTTGTTGATAAATAACGATTTTGTATTAAAGCCTGACGATCTGTCTGGCCTACGGTATTAGGCTTATTCGAATAAATTACGCCTGTATACTGCGACCACGGATTCGTAGGCTCATACCGGTTCATAATTCTCCCTTGCAGAAAATCAGGGATATCTGTCAGGTTATTCCTGTATACCGGAGTAATCGGGTCTGCTGTCGCCATACTAAATACAGTTCCTGTATAAGCGCTGTTTTCATCCAGGTTGCGTCGAGTCTCATAAGAAACATTTACATTAGATGAAATTGTAAGCCAATTGGTTACTTCCGAATCCAAATTAAGCCGACCTGTCAAACGGTCATATTCGGAACCTCTTACAATTCCAATCATATCCATATAATTGAAACTGGCGCGGTATTTTAATTTATCCATACCTCCGGAAAATGCCAGATTATAATTCTGTACAGGCGCATCAAGATTATTATTGGTTACTTCTTTCCACCAGTCTGTTCCTGCTCTTTCTCCGTTCTTCTCAAGAAAAACAAGGATTTGCTCTCGTTTTGCGGGGGTAGCAAAATCTTCCATAAGTTCTCTTCCCGAATTACTATAAGCCAGATTTTTATATTCCATAAAACCTTCGGCATCCAACATATCATATCGTTTGGGAATATTCTGGAAACCGACACTCATGTCAAACTCTATACTGCTCCTATACACAGCTCCCGATTCTCCTCGTTTTGTGGATATAAGAATTACGCCATTTGCGGCGCGAGCTCCATAAATAGCTTGCGCGGATGCGTCTTTAAGCACTTCGATACTTTCAATATCACGTGCGTTTAACCAACCGATTTCCGTTTGCGGCAATCCGTCTACCACATACAACGGCTTATTATCATTAACGGTTCCTACTCCACGTATTCGTACGGTTCCCATCGAACCCGGACTCCCTGAAGTAGCCGTAATTGTCACCCCGGCAGCTCTTCCCTGCAATGCGTCGGCAGCGCTACGTATAGGTAAATGAGAGATATCATCGCCTTTCACCTGCGATACGGCGCCTGTCACATCCCGTTTCTTAAACGAACCATAACCCAAGATGACTATTTCTTCGAGATTCAACGCATCTTCCATCAACGTAATGTTAAGTGAAGAGCGTCCGCCCGGCTTTATTTCCTGGGTCAGATATCCGATATACGAAATGACCAAGGTAGCATCGGGTGAAACATTTTCAAGTGAAAAAATACCGTTGTGGTCTGTCATAGAGCCGTTTGTCGTACCTTGTACAACAACGTTAACGCCGATTAGCGCCTCTCCTTTTGCATCTGCCACCGTGCCGGTTACACGTCGGCCTTGTTGGGTTATCGGATTAGCCTGAAGTTGTGTAGTTGTCAGACAAAGACCGATTAGAATGAGTTTTATGGTAGCCATAATAAACCCTTTCTCTTTTCTGAAAAGATGACCTGTCATACTTTGTAAATTTTAGATTTAATACACTCATACCCTAAAGGGTGTTTTTCATAATAATTCGTTCGTGACTTGATTATAATATTCGATACACTTTTTGATGTCCGGAACCGAGTTTTCCCAGTTGTATTCGTATTCTATGGAGAATACACCTTTGAAATTTTGTCTTTTAAGTTCTTCCAGCATCCCTTTTACATTCAATATGCCGGTGCCCCAGATTACATCATGCTGTTCAAATACTCCTTCTTGCTTTGCAGCGATATCTTTAAAGTGCAGGGAAATGATGCGTCCGTCGAGTTTTTTCAGACATTCTATTTGATCCAAGCCTTCCCGCCTCCAATGTCCGACATCCGAACAGGAGCCGATTCGTTGGCTTCTATTTTCGATTTGTGCTAAAAGCAACTCAGGCCGCCAGTAAGCGGATGGCTGCGGATGATTATGCACGGATACCTTAATCGAATATTTTTTTGAAAGGCTTTCTACCAAATCCCAATCTTCCAAGGCCGGTTCGCAGGTAATAAACTCCATATCCATAGCCTTGGCAAATTGGAACATCTTTTCCCAGTCATCGCTGTTATCGGTGACAAATACCCCCGTGCCGATAATCTTGATTCCTTTTGATCTGGCCAGTTCTTTTATCTCCTTACGGCTTTGGTCGTCGAGATCGAACCCAAAAACTTTATCACCCCATTTCCCTCCGAGTTTATGCCCGGGAAATACTTCGATGTACTTGATTCCCAATTCCTGTGTTTTATCTAATGCATCCGTCAATGGAAAAAGATGGAATGTATAGGATTGAATCCCTAATCGCCAGCCGTTTTGTTCGGCCTTTGTTTGTATGTTTCCCCGATTGCAGGCAAAAAGCGCCAGGCAGCCTGCCAGCGTAATAATAATTCTGAATATATTTTTCATAATTTTTATCAGATTTTTAAGCATTTATTTATTGAGGCATGTCCGGTAGCGTAAAGCCATTATTATATGTATGGTTTATCCATTCATTGGTCATTTCGGCGGCATTAAAGTCGGCAAATTGACGGTCAAAGCGTGGATCGCCATCAATAACCTTGAAATCATCAGTCGTTACAATTTTAATGGTATCTGTGGGTGAAATATTTGTGAATCGCATCTGTTCGCCATCCCATTGCAATTCGCGATGAAGTCCCTGTAAACCAGACAAACGAACGGCTAATACACCCATAACCACCATCTCGTTGAACGGGCCTGAAAACTGGAAGTTAGACGATGCTTCCGTCCGATTATCAGGTGATTCTTTACACGCGCGTATCCAATCCTGTTCATGTGCATTGGTATCCCAGATATTTCCGTTACCTCCCTTTACGCGGGGAATTGTTGGTTTTGGCTGATTGAAATGTGCCATGTCTGTAATCGGGAGCAAGGTTGGATTCATACCATAACATCCCGTCATAATTTTACCTTTCGTTCCGGTAAAGATAATTCCTCCGTTTTCGTCGCCCATCATTTGTCCGGATTTCAACTCTTCGGGACGGGGAGGCATTAATCCTCCGTCGTACCAATACACTTTCACTTCCGGCATCTTTACATTACCTTTGGGAGGACGCGCCGGAAATGTATACGTTACGATCTGTGCATGAGGAGGAGAATAGAGGTTGCTCAACGTAGAACTGCCGATAACACTTACCGGATATTTCAAATCCAACGCCCAATAAAGCGGATCCATAATATGACAAGCCATATCGCCCAATGCACCGGTTCCGAAATCCCACCAGCCCCGCCAATTCCAAGGGGTGTAAACAGGATTATACGAACGTTTTACGGCCGGACCGATAAATAAATCCCAATCCAGTGTTTTAGGAACTTTTACATCCTCTTTAGGTTCTTGTAATCCCTGCGGCCAAATAGGACGATCGGTCCAGCAATGTACCTCGTATACGTCGCCTATTACACCGCTTTGTATCCATTCTGCTATCTGCCGGCACCAGTCAAACGAGTTGCCCTGATTCCCCATTTGGGTAGCTACTCGGTATTTTTTCGCCAGTTTGGTCAGCAGGCGCGATTCATACACGGAATGCGTCAACGGTTTTTGCGTATAACAATGTTTTCCCAACGTAATGGCATGCGCCGTTACACCGGCATGCGTGTGGTCGGGAGTCGCTACCAGAACAGCATCAATGGATTTCCCCATTTCGTCAAGCATCACACGCCAATCCTTAAATGTCCTGGCTTTAGGATAGTCTTTGAATGTCTTGCCGGCGTACTTCCAGTCTACATCACAAAGCGCTACAATATTTTCCGTGTTCATATTCGCCAGGTTACGGCGTCCCATGCCTCCTACGCCTATTCCGGCAATATTCAGTTTGTCACTGGGAGCCATGTAGCCAAAAGATCTTCCCATAACCGACCCTGGTATGATGGTTATGCCGGCAGCAGCCAATGCTCCTGTTTTTAAAAAATTACGTCTTGATAGTTTTTTCATTTCACTGATTTATTATTAAGTCCACTCCGAAAAGCCGGAGTATTTTTTAGTTAGTAAAAGATATAAAAGAACGCTTTTCCCGTCAAATCAGATTCATTATTCGACCTCAAATATAATAAACTATTTTAATATTAATGCGTAATTTAATTAGATATTTTATAAAAACAATTCAAAAGCAAGTCGAAATATTATTATATGTAGCAAAACTATCGGTAATTATTGTTGTTGAAGCATTTGTTCTATTTCTTCCAGGGAACGGCCGGTTGTTTCCGGCAATAATTTCCATGTAATCAGCAGGTAAGGTATACACATTATACCAAATAACCAGAATATCCCCTGGGAGGCAAGGTTGGTCAGCAGCCAGGGAGTTAGCTGCCCGATCAAATAAGTTCCTATCCATAATGAAAAGCCGGCTATCGACATCGCAGCGCCACGTACTCTGACCGGATACATCTCCGACAATAAGACAAATATTACAGTACAAACGGAACTTGCACAAAAAAACATATAGGCCATGATAAGCCCCAGTAATAATTCGGGAGGGAAGTTGGTCGATTTTTCATTCAACAGGAAATAAAAACCAATCGCCGTCAGAGTGGCAATCATACCCGACACTCCATAATAAACCAATTTTTTCCGCCCAATCCGATCAATCAACCACAAACTCAGTATGGTGGAAAAAACGTTTACCAATCCCACAATTATCTGAAAATCGAGTGAGTTGCTTTGTGCTAATCCAGCTTCTTCAAAAAATACGGGGCCATAATAAAGCACTGCGTTTACGCCCATAAATTGCCCTAATATGGCAAGGCTTATTCCAACAAACAAAACTTTACGAAAGCCCTGTTGCAAAAGTAATTTCCAATCGCTTTTTATTTCTGTGCGAAGCAATTCTTTTATTTCGACAATTTGTTCTTTGGCAGTCTGCATGCCAAACAAACGATTCATAACCGTACAGGCATCAGACTCTTTATGGTTAATAACTTGCCAGCGGGGACTTTCAGGGATAAAGAATAAAATAATGAAAAAGAGTAATGCAGGCAATGTTTCCATGCCTAACATACCCCGCCAGGATTCATTTATAAAAATAGTTTGCAGCCAATATAAATCGGAAGTCGCACTCATAGAATACTTCAACACCAATGAATTGACAAAATAAGACGACACAATCCCTATCGTAATGGCCAATTGATACAGTGTAACCAACCGACCCCGGTAGCGAGCAACCGAAATTTCCGATATATAAAGAGGAGAAATAATAGACGCCGTGCCGATACCGATGCCTCCTATCAAACGATAAGCAATCAATTCCTGTACGGAAAAAGAAAATGCGCACCCGGCAGATGACGATGCAAACAAAACGGCAGAGATGAATAATACAGGTTTACGCCCGAAACGGTCGCTTAATTTACCTGCTATTAATACGCCAACGATAGAACCAACCAGCGCGCAACCAACATACCAACCTGTTTGCAGATCGTCCATTTGAAATTGAGTGGAAACTCCTTTGATGGTTCCGGAAATTACAGCCGTATCATAACCGAAGAGAAATCCTCCCAAAGCGGCCACTGTCGAAAGGAATATAACATATCCCATATTTTCCTTGTTGTCATTTGTGCCGGTATTCTTTTGCATGAGCTATCGTATGTAAGCTTTGCCAACATTGGTATAATCCCCTCGGTACATGAAAACAACCTTTCCACTTACCGCCTTTCACCGGCAACAGTACTTCACCTCTACGATTCAGATATCCGAACCATTCAGGATAATCCGGATCCTTAAAGTGGCTCCAGGCGTAATCATGTACTTTTTCAAACCATTTTAAACATTCTTTATTTCCGGTAAGCTGATACCCTTTCAGCATACAGATCAACGTTTCGATATGTACCCACCATAGCTTTTGGTCCCATTCCAATTGCTGAGGCGGATAACCTGATCGATCCAGAAAATAAAAAATACCACCATACTCTTTGTCCCATCCATAATCAGCCATTTTCAAAGAGATTTCTACAGCTTTGTTGATAATGTTCTGTCTTTTCAGCCGTACTCCTAAATCCATAATAAACCACATGGCTTCGATCACATGTCCGGGATTAAGCAACCTCCCTTCAAAGGAATCCAACAATTTTCCATCCACTGTTACATTCTCAACCGCCAGATTAATTTCAGGCCGCCAGAAAATATCCAACACTTCATGCAGACATGTTTCGATTGTTTCGTCTAATACAGCCTTGTTTAATAAAGACTCCATTTCCAATGAAAGGTTACACATAATCATAGGAAAAGCAAAATTTTTCAAATCACGTGTTCCCGCAACTGTTTTATTCCATTTGTCTTTAGGATTTGCAGCACGGTTAAGAATCATTTCGTATGTCGTTTTCGCAATATCGGCATACTTCTGAATCCCTGTAGCTATACTGAGTTGTCCAAATGCCATAGCGGCGAAAGTATAAGAAAAAATATTGTACGGAGCAATTAACGGCTTACCTTCTCTATTTAATGAGAAATACCAATTAAACTGTCCATCATGTCCATACTTTTCAAGAAATTTTCCTCCCTGTATGGCACAGTCGAGCCACTCTTGCCGCTTTTCTACTTTATTATACAGGTACGAGAAGAACCAGACTTGCCGCCCCTGAAGCCAAATAAATTTATCCGTATCATAAACGCTTCCATCCCTCATTAAACAGGTAAAATATCCTCCAAATTGATTGTCTTGCGATTTTTCGATCCAAAAAGGAACCACATTGGAGAATAATTCTTTTTTATAATGATCGGCTAAGTTATTAAAATTTATCATATCATCTTCCAATTAACAGATTAACTTCGATTATTTCCATTTATCAAAAGTTAACTTTAATAAACAAGGCGAATTTAATAAATATTTTTAATAACAAATCTTTTTTGTTTCGGAAAGTTTATAAACAAATCATTCATTGGAGTTGCTCTAAAGAATATCCAATGTCTTACTCCTCGATAACAAACAGGCTCCTATCAGGCCGGCGCGCTCTCCTAATTTAGAAATTTTCAATTTCGTATCCTGATTGACTAAATTCAAGGAGTATTTCTTTAACGCGCTTTTTATCGGAAGTTGGATATAATCTTGTGTAAGTGATAATGGCCCGCCGATAATTACCAGTTCCGGATTAAACAGATTAATCAAGCCGGCCAGCCATCTCCCTAGATTAATTCCGATATGTTCAACAATTTCAATGGCGAGCATGTCTTCTTTTAATACGGCATCTACAAAGTCGGAAAGAGACACTTCTCCTCTTTCCTTCAGTATATCGGCCAGAATAGTCGTACTGCCTTGTTCGTATTTTTCTTTTAAGATACGCTGCATGGCAAAGCCGGAAGCTTCTGTTTCCAAACATCCTTTCTTTCCGCAACCACAGATTATTTCGTTGTCGAAAGCGCTGATATGTCCGAATTCTCCGGAATAGCCCGATTTGCCATAATACAATTTCCCGTCTAAAATTAATCCGGAACCCAATCCCCAGTTTACATTAATAAATATGACATTTTTTTCACCTTTCACAATCCCAGCCATATATTCTCCGTAGGCCATCGCCCGGGAGTCATTCTCAAGTACTGCGGGAATACCGATTTTTTGTTCGATCAACAACGACAGCGGTTGCTCGTCAAAACAGAAGAAACTATGCGAATAGCCCGATGCCGTATTGATACGTCCGCTCACATTAATCCCTACCTGAAGTATTTTACTCCTTTCAACAGGCAAATTATCAAGATACATACTGATGGTTGCGCAAAGCTCATCTAATGATTCCTGTGTATTTTGCAGTTTATAAGGAATATTTGTATGCTCATCAATCATTTTTCCGTTAAGGTCTATGGTAGCCATCATAATTAATTGCCGCTGAACGTCCACACCTACAAAATAACCCGATTCGGGATTGATGCCATATATATTAGGTTTTCTCCCTCCGTTCGTATTTTGTTTACCCGAATCCAATATAAATTCTTCTTCCAACAGTTCCATAACCAATTTGGTGGCGGTAGGAATACTCATTTCAATCTCCTTACTGATATCGGCAATAGACGATTCGCCGGAAATAATGAGATATTGAATAATTCGCTTTTTTAACTGTGAATTTTTACGGCTTTCGTCTGATGATAAAAAATGTTCTTTCATGGCTTCCAATTATAAAACAAAAATAGAAATTCTTCTCCAGCAACAATGAAAATAACTTTCAAAAACAGGCGCAATAAAAATCGTTAACGAATCAAACAATCCTGGCGGACAAACCCGGGAAGCTCACATTGGCAAAACAGGAAGATGACGAAAGAAACATTAATGATTAATTATCAAATATTTAACTACTATTTTGACGGATTGGATCGTTTGGAAAAATTCATCTAAATGCTTTCCTGATTTCATTTGGATGACTCTTCAACATCATCCAAATGTTTTCTAAAAATCATCCCAATGAATTTTTTTAGCAATTCCTGCTTTTATAAATCTACCCATTTGGGTATTGTGGATATGTGAACTCTTGCAGACCTTTGTTGGGAAATTAAAACTATACAATAAAATGGAAGAAAGATATAGTAGAAATCGGATATATGTGTAAAAGCCGATACAATCAGAAGAGTTGTAGTATTGGCTTTCAACTTTTATATCAATCTATGATTCATTGCGTAACAGATAGCTTCCGAGATATTATCTACCCCCAACTTTTCAAAAAGGTCTTTACGATATACTTTTACAGTATCAAACGACCGATTTATTTGATCTGCAATATTGTGCATTGTATAACCTTTAGCAGACAAACGAAGCACCTCTTTTTCCACATCCTTCAATTCCGGTCGAAGTATCTCTTGCCATTTTTGAGCTTTTCTATTGTAGTTCCAATACTTGTTCGAGTTGTATTTGGACATTTCTATATTTCCTGATGTATCACTGGATGAAATAGATGCGACACATAGAGCTAACCACACATTTCCTTTCTCTGTTAAACGCAAGGGGGTTATAGCGGACAAAAATAACAGTTTGAATGTACTACGCATGGTGATATATGTTTAATTGATTAAATAACTAATTTCAAATCTTGGGTTGCTTCTATGAGTTTATCCATGTCCTCGAAAAGTTTTTTCGGAGTAACACGGGCATACACTTGTGTAGTCTGGATATTACTGTGTCCGAGCATCCGGCTGATCGTTTCTATCGGTACACCTTCTTCGAGCGTAATTAAACTGGCGAAGCTGTGCCTCCCTGAATGGTAGGTCATTGGCTCTTTTATATCGGCCAAAACCCGCAAGCCTTTCATGTTGGCTTTTACCATTTCTGCCGATTGCCACGGAAATAGTGTATCCCTGTCTTCGTCCCTGTATTTTTCAATCAGGGCAATGGCTTCGGGCATATCCTTTGCCTTGAACTTCTTTTTGATGAACTCGCCCAGCGAACGGTGGGTGTAAAAATACGTTGATAAAGTAGTCGAAGCGCAGTCAATTCCAATGCGGGCTTTCAGTTCCTCCATGTGTTGGGTAAGGAGAGCCAAAAGGGTCGTTTGCGAATCCATGCGTCCCTGAAACAAGACCTTTACGGCTTCCGCATCGAAAGGCTTTTTGCGTTCCACGAGGCTGTCGAACGCCGAATGTATCGCCAGCAAAAGTTTGTCGATTTTGGCATTCACTTCGACTGCTTCACGGTTTTTTCCGTCTAATCGGCTTTCACGAGAGTTCCACAAGTCG
>JAIRRS010000066.1 GCA_031255855.1 Tannerellaceae bacterium
GAGAGCCGCCTTTCATTCGTTCATTTCGTTTCGTAAACTCCACTTCATTCACTCCTTCAAGTCGCCTCACTTGCTTTTCCCGCAAAAAAAACTCCACTTCACAGCAAAAAGACGCGCCAGCCCTGCGTGTTCCACGTAGGCAGCCGCAGCCCTCATTCCGCTACGCTGCATTACGGGCTATCCGCGTCTGCCACCCTCGCTCCACTCGCTGGCGACTCGCGCCTCTACACTACACAGGCAAAAAAATCACTCCGTTACACTCCGCCGATTTTTTACCTGCTCCGTTCCGGCTCAAGGCTATTTTACCTGCGTGTTTTGTGCGACGCCCAGTGGCTCGTCTTTTTAATGAAGTACACTGCGTAGAAAGGCGGACGGTTTTCGTGTTCAAGAGTGCTACCATTACTCCCGCCGGTATCATTAGTTCGTCTACCATAACCAGAATTTTTACCATTTTGTTACCCAACTATAGTAACAGTTCCCGGCACAAATCCTGAAATCGGTGCAAAGCTTTCACCGTCACTCCCATACCTAACACCTTGCGTGTATAGTGCAGTGTGGTTGTGCGACGGTATCTCTTCTAACGTTAGCGTATGCTTATCTTCCCCGCGGTAGCGCCAACGGCATACCCGCCCTCACCTGCTCCCGCTGGGAATTTTCCTATCAGGTTATCAACTATCGTCCATCCACAAGGAATTTCATCAGACCTACCATTCCACATCACACATGGTACCGATGGGCACTGCCGCCTGCATGGCTGATTCGTGAGTGTTAATCGCCTCTATAACAGTGGCTATAATCACGTCCACAATGGCAATATTACTCACCACAAAATCTTCTACGGCGCTTCCCAACTCCGTATTGCCACCGCCGGAGATTCTTAAGGATGGATTTATGTTGTACGCTATGTTGTTGTTTTGATCCGACGTGTAGGTAACCATGTTATTTGGCATCTTCGCCATGGGTATCCTGCCTGATGCATCTAAGAGCACCACATTTTCCGGCACCAAATCAACGGACAGGTAGCCATGCCTGTCGAGCATCCCATCCAGCTTCGTCATGTCTTCCGCAGACATTAGTCCGGGTACGGCTGTGTTGGCGTTGTCGGGCTTGTTCAGCAGCTGCACGTCGCCGCTGGTGGCGTTCCAATCCGCGTTTACGTTCACCTCTGCGCCTGTCGCAATGCCAACCAGCTCCAGCAAGCTCTCCGACGCGGCCAGCGCTATCTTTAAGCGCTGCACCTCTCTTCTGTAAGTTCTTCAGTTCATCTTTTTCATGCCTCATCTTTACATATACTACTTCGTTCAACTTTGTCGGATATCCATAGCGTAAAACCCACTTCTTTACTGTTGTATTGCCCTTAATTCCGTACTAACGGCTGTCAGGCTCGCTCCACGGCTCCCTCCTTTACTACCTCCTGCTTAAAGCAAATACTGTACCGGTAGCTTTGATGCTTACTTTTTGTCATGTCTTCTCCTTTTTTGTCAACCCTATGTCAGGACATGACACTATCCAACTCATAAAAGGTAGTAGCGAGAATTTAGCAGGCGGTTACACTGTTTTTGATTCAATAGATCACTGCCCTTTCTTTTGTGAAGAGTTGAAGAAACAGCCGCACATTGGCGTCGGCTATACAGCAATAGCCATAGCTTCGCAGGTAGTAACAACCAGCGTAATTTACACTACTTTGGTATCAGTCAAAGTAATGCATTTTGAAGCGGAGCCTTACAACGCAATTGTGACGCTGTATCGTGACTTGGAGGGAATGTACCACATGACCAGTATAGAACGGGTATATATCCTGTAACGAAAACATTGACTTCTAGGAAGTTTTACAGGTGGTTTGTGCAGATAGATTGTCAATTAAAAAGACAGATAAGCATGAATCACCTGTATTCTTTTATGGTGCAAAAAAAATATTTTCAAATTGTTTAATTGTTACATGAAAATAATGTGCCTTTGCAAATGTTATTTGCTTTTACAATCATAATTCAAAAAAATAAAACCGAATGAAGATAGTTGCAATTGTTCTCGTTAAATTAAACAATGAGAGACTGCCGGGGAAAACACCAAATTACTTGGTAATATTCCATTGATACAATATATATTGAACACATTACAAATTTACCAAGAAGTCAGGATTTGCCCCCTATTTATAGAGAAACATCAGGAATATATGTTTTTACAAAAAAAACAATATTTGCAAACGCACAGAAGAATTGGCAATAAATTCTATATAAAAAATGTGACCCAAAAAGAAGCTATTGATATCAACACTTCCGAAGATTTTGAATTAGCTCAAATGATTATTAAAAACATATAACTATGTCAAAATATAATTTGTTAGATTATACATTATGCGACGGCGGTTACATTGTAAATTGGGAATTTCCGATACAGCATATTTACAAAATTGACTAACAGCATTCTAACGCTCTAAACGGTACAGATCTCATTTTTACAACTTCACAGAATTTGGGGATAAATGCACGTTGCTGTTTATGAACACTTTCGACATACGTGATGTACCGCTACTTTTTCAGCCCATTTGTAAGGGTCGGGAATCAACTTTAGTTGGTTGATTGATTTTTACCACATTGGAGTTACAAATGGTTTACAGGGGCAAAGGTAGGAATTTTACTCGATTTGTCTTCTTTTGGCTTCAAAAAATGTTTGAGACATCCGTTTTGGTTGAATTTGCTTCCTGTTTCTATATTTCAAGTTTATAATGGTAATCTAAATTCAACTCCACAAAGCTACATCCTATAATATTAACCACTTCCCGGCTTTAGTGGAACCTTCGTGTTTGATGATGCCGTTTACTGTCAATTGCCGCAAATGATATTTTATACTATAAGGCGTACTGTCTAATAATGAAGCCAACTCTTTACGAGTCACATGTGGATTAGACCTCATTATCTCTACAATCTCTTCTTGAATTTTCTTGGGTGTTTCTTGGGTGTTTCTTGGGCTTTTCTTGGGTCGTTTCTATGCGTTCTTGATTATCATCTGCTCCAAAACCAGCTTCAAAATACTTCTCTGAGACCTTTTCTACTACCCTGAAAGCCGTAATCAGTGAAAAATCGAAAGAGGCTTTCTCGTTACCGTTTTCTACTAATTCCTTTTGAACCCGGTACACACCACGGCCAAAACGATTGACGTAGCCCAATGTCTTCATGGCTTCGGCTATAAACGGATTGCGATAGTCGCTTACATTCGGAAAGTTGGCAGGGCTGACTTTCCCATACAATCCACCGGGGTTTTGAACTTCAATCCGGTCATCATATTCGTAGAATTGTACCGGGGCATTGGTCTCATAATCACGATGCATGATGGCATTCATGAGTAGCTCACGTGTAGCCCAATAGGGATATTTGGAAACAGTCTCTTCCCTTAGCACGCTTACCGGGATCGGGCGTTTTTGTGAAATACTAGTTTCGATAAACGTATCTATCTTCGCCAGCTCCTTATACAGGTTTCCACTAAATTTATGCTCATTGATGATATCGCCAGCTCTGTCTTTGCCTTTGAAACGTACATATTGAACGTAGGAACCATGTAGGTATCGTTCAGGATTCTTGCCAAACAGAATAATGGCACCATTGGTCGGGCAATTATAGCCTAAATCGTAGAATCCAAGTGAAGCTAATTGTTCTTCGATGGGGCGTTTATCTTCGGCCAACACTTCTTCGGCTATTGCTTTAGGAAGAAATTCCCGTTTGATAAGTGATACATCCAAATCTGCCATAGTCGTTCCCAAACAAGGCATGGCATCGAAAGTATGAACATTAGAAAGCCGTCTTTCGGTCAATATTTTTTCTTCGGCTTCCGAAGCGATGCTTTTACGAGGGCCTACACGCACCCAAACCCGTCCGCGATAACGTACCGGTGGAAATTCCGACGGTTGCACTTCTGCTACCAATACATCACCGTCCTCAAAACTGAATTTCTCAACCGTCATTACAGGCTGAGGTAATATATTCCCATCTGTACGGATATTGCTGATTTGAAGCAACAGTTTGTCATTGACTTTCAAACCCGACAGTTTTCCATTATCATGTGCACCGATAATCAGGTAACCATTCTTACCACTTCCCGGGAGATCGTTGGAGAACGCACAAATAACCTGACAGAATTTGTCAGCATTGTCGGTCGAAATAGTCCGCTCAATGTGATAACTTTCTGTATCGGTGAGGATATGTTTGAGTTCGTCTTTGGTAATCATGATATTTAATGCCTTTTTGGTAATTTAAGTCAATCTTATCTATATTCTTTCGTCAATTCATTCGCAATCAACTCTGCCTGTTTCAGCACCGTTTCCGTAGCCAGCATTTGCATATCGGGCGGATAACCGTATTTCCGCAATATCCGTTTGACGGCCACTTTCATTTTAGCTTTCACATTTTCTTTGATTGTCCAGTCTATCGAAGCGTTTTGCCGGATGGTTTCGGTGAGCGCTACGGCTAATTCCCGCAGTTTGTCTTGCCGCATCAATTCCCGTGCGCTGCCGTTGTCGGCCACTGCCGTATAAAAGGCATATTCATAGTCGGTCAAATCCATCGCTTTAGCCTCGTTATCCATTTCCACGAGGTCTTTGCTCAAATGGATAAGTTCGTCGATAACTTCGGCGGCCGTCAGGATTTTATTGTGGTACTTTTTGATGGAATTTTCGAGCATTTCCATCAGTGTTTTACTTTTCACGAGGTTCTTTTTGGCGCGTGCTTTGATTTCGTCGTT
>JAIRRS010000150.1 GCA_031255855.1 Tannerellaceae bacterium
TCACTTGCGTGACCTGTTCGACAAATCGAATATCAAGAAAATCAAAGATCTTTATGGTTCTAGTGAACCGAATTTATTTAATTATTAACTGTGTCCAGTTTTTTAGTGGACACTTATGATTATCCCTTGTTATCAATTTGCGAATCGCCCTTTTAAGCGGCTATTTTTCCGTTAAAATTGTAATATTGTTGTTTTGGGAAGCAATATAACAGGCATATCTTGCCATGAACCGCTGGCTGCAAGGATACGCTTATAACACAAACATCTCCTTCTGGTTATTGACTGGAATAATGGTAGTAGTTTTATTCACCGCGTTGCGACAAGTGCTGAAAGCAGTCAATAGCACAACCCCGGAAAAGTGATAAAAAGTAAAGTGTAAAATGTTGGCTATCTGTTGGTGGACGTAGACTATACTCGAACTCCTATGAAAACAATAAAGTGAAAAAAAATAAATAAAAATCGTCCAATCAACCTTAATGATAGCCAACAGAGTGCAATATTACGCATTCTAAACGACTGATGCAAGAACACACACCCATTTTATGAAATTTTTAATACATTTTTATATCTATGGGATAGAATCAACGAACAAAAATCAAACAATTCCTTACCGGTTAGATGCCATTTAATCCTTCAACAAAGACTGTGAAGGGTACTCCTCCCTAAAATAGGTTTCGATATGGCGCTTCTTTTTCTCTTCCAGTATTTCGTCTATCACAATAAGGATACCTGTCTCTTCCACTTCCCCAAATTCATGGTTAACAGCCGTGCCGAAAGTACGCATCTTGGGCGAAAGGCTCATGTATGCGCTCACCAACGGTGGAACATTAATCCTCAGTTTGCGGACTTCCTGGTTCAATGCCTTATAATTTTCCTTATAATTATCCGAATGGAAAAGGGCATCCATCTTGTCCAGGTCTGGATTCGTTTCCAGCGGGTGAATCGGAGTAATCAGCCCGTCAGGGTCGGGAAAATGCACGCGTAGGAAATGCAATATCATATCCCGCGCCTGCGGGTTATACGTGTTATACATCGTTACTTTGCCAAAGTAGTATTGCAGCGTAGGGTCTACAACCGACAAAGCTCCTAAACCATCCCACAAATTATCCAGCACAAAGATACCCCTGCTCGCGCCTTCACGGGTAGCCTGAAACTCCAATGTCACAAACGAACGCCCAAGCTCTACCGTATAAGGCAGGTACTCCTTGATAAACTTGTCGGAAAAGTCAAATAAATGGGAAGTCGCCAAAAGCGGTTTCCCGCTTTCATCAAACTTGACATTCGAGCCACAAAGGAAACGGTAGCCTCCCAAAATAATCTCTTCTTCTGGATTCCACACGATCAATTGACGGTATCCGCCAACCATTGTGTCAAACTCATCTACATCGATTGGCTTCCCCGTCCCTCCTCCGTAATGACGGAATGCCAGCTCGCGCAAGCGCCCAATCTCCAGCATGACATTCGGCGAATCATGAGCCGTTATGATATAAATCTCGTTGTTTGATTTATTCGTTCTCCTGAGCAACTTGCCGGGAGTCAGTTCCGCCTTTATCAATTGGCGATCGATGGGATTAATTACGTCTTGCATATAAGTGTGTTTCTTCTATTTTTTAAGGTTATAAGCTACGTTCCTCACCCATTGGGCCCATTCGGCAGGCCGTTTGCTATGGTCGAATGTCTGCCAGGGAATCGGCTTGCCGAAATAAATAGGGTAGGTGGAATGCTTGCTTTTGAACAATTCGTCAGACAGGTAAAGCATTTCTAAATTAACTTTCACCCCCAAACTTGTGCGTATGTTGGCAAGGCGGTAAAAGAAATCAGAGTTTTTCCCGTCATAATAAACCGGGACAACGTCACGATGGTAGTCAACCGCTTTCTGCACAAATGATTTCTTCCACTCCAAATCGGTGATCTCGCCCTTAATCCTGCGCGAACACAGTCCTGCCGGAAACGTGATTATCTGGTGGTCGGAAGCATATGCTTCATCGGTAAGGAGAGCCGTTTGCCGGGCTTGTTTGCCATGTTTGTTGATAGGTACGAAAATAGAACGGAGGTTGGGAATAGACAATAAAATGTCGTTCACCAGATACCGGATCTTCCGGTCAAACCGTTGTCCCAGGAAAGCCGATAGGCAAATACCATCCATCCCTCCTAGTGGATGGTTGGAAACAAACAGGTTACGCCCTTTCGGGGGAATGTTTTCTTCTCCATGGGGAACAAGCGTCAAATCAAAATAGTCGAGCAGTTCCACCATAAAGTCCACCCCTTCCTTCTCCTCGTAACGACTGATGACATAATTCACCTCATCCTGGTGGACAATACGAACCAAATAGTCAACAACGAATTTCGGCAGCCTCTTTGAAAGCAACGGAGCTTTTTCTCGAAGTACTTGACGTACATCTATGAATTGAGACTTTCCTTCCTTTTCCATCCCGCATTTAAAATTACCAGCACACAAAGATAAAGCATATAATTAAAAGGGAACGTCTTTAAAGACAGTTTTTTGGGAATGGGAAAAAGCCTTATCTTTGCCCTCAGAATGAAACATATGCACACATTAAGCGAAAAAGACTTCGAAATCATGTCGCCGGCAGGTTCATACGAATCTCTGATGGCGGCCATACAAGGAGGAGCGGATTCCATTTACTTCGGCATTGAAGGATTAAACATGCGCTCGCGATCGTCCAACAATTTCACAACAGACGACCTGCACAAGATTGCCTCCATCTGCAAAGAACACCACGTAAAAAGTTACCTCACGGTAAATACCATCATTTACGACAACGACGCCCCACTCATGCGCGAAATCATCGACGCCGCCCGGCAGGCTGATATATCAGCCATTATCGCGGCAGACGTGGCAGCCATGAGCTATGCCAACAGCATCGGGCAGGAAGTACACCTCTCAACACAATTAAACATCACCAACACGGAGGCATTGAAGTTCTATGCCCGTTTTGCCGATGTAGTCGTGCTGGCCCGCGAATTAAATCTCGAACAAGTAAGCTGGATATACAACCGGATAATCGAAGAACAGGTCAAAGGGCCGAAAGGCGGGTTGATACGGATCGAAATGTTCTCTCATGGCGCGTTATGCATGGCTGTCTCAGGCAAATGCTACCTCAGCCTGCATGAAATGAACCATTCCGCCAACCGGGGGGCATGCATGCAGATATGCCGCCGGGGATACACCGTAAAAGATAAAGACAGCGACATCGAACTAGACATTGAAAACCAATATATCATGTCGCCCAAAGACCTGAAGACCATTCACTTCATGAACAAAATGATGGATGCCGGAGTGCGCGTCTTCAAGATAGAAGGACGGGCGCGGGGACCCGAATACGTACGTGTCGTAACCGAATGTTACAAAGAAGCCGTCAAAGCCTATTGCGACGGCGTTTATTCGGAAGAAAGGATCGCCGGATGGGACAAACGTTTGCGGAGCGTATTCAACCGCGGCTTTTGGGACGGCTATTATCTGGGACAACGCCTGGGCGAATGGAGCAGCAGATACGGCTCGGAAGCCACCAGAAAAAAAGTATACATAGCCAAAGGCATCAAATATTTCAGCAACCTGGGGGTAGCCGAATTCGAAATGGAATCGCAAACCCTCAAAAAAGGCGACGAAATCCTCATCACAGGCCCCACCACGGGAGCCATCATGCAAACCATCGGAGAAATCCGCGTAAACCTGGAACCTGTCGGCGAAACAGTCAAAGGCGAACGCTTCTCCTTCAAAGTAAACGGGAAAGTACGCCCTTCAGACAGGATGTACAAACTTGTCAACACACAACCATGAAAGACTATATCTATAAACAGACAATCAAAGTCCGCGATTACGAATGCGACCTGCAAGGAGTAGTGAACAATTCCAATTACCAACGGTATATGGAACACACGCGGCATGAATTTCTCGAATCTTTGGGCGAAAACTTCGGGAAGATGCACGACAAAGGAGTCGATGCTTTCGTATCGCGGGTGGATATCCGGTACAAGACATCTCTCCGTAGCGGCGATTCATTCATCTCCTGCCTGAACCTCTCGAAAGAAGGCCCCAAGTTAATCTTCCACCAAGACATCTACAGGGCGTCAGACCATACGCAGGCCACCAAAGGAAAAGTCGAAATCGTGGTGGTGGAAAACGGGAAACTCACCCGGGGCGAATACTTCGACAAGTTACTGGAAGGATTAAAAAAATAAACGCCAAATGACAGACCAAAACCTCTACAACATCGCGCTTACCATGATAAACGGCATAGGCAATGTGCTGGGCCGCCAATTGTTGCAAGCGCTAGGCAACGCCGAAGCCATATTCAGGGAAAACCTCCAGGCGCTGGAAAAAATCCCCGGAATAGGAAAAACCCTGGCATGGGAAATAAAACACTCCGACGCCTTGGAGAAAGCTGGAAAAGAACTGGCTTTTATCGACAAAAACAACATCCGTCATACATTCTTGACAGACAAGGATTACCCCACACGCTTCCGTGAACACCCCGACGCTCCTCTACTCTTTTATTTTAAAGGCAACACAGATTTGAACGCGAAAAGGTTGATCAGCATCGTAGGGACAAGGAAGGCCAGCGCCTATGGGAAAGAGCAGACAGAAAAACTAATCTGCGATTTATCCGTCTTGTTCCCCGAACTGCTTATTGTCAGCGGCCTTGCCTATGGAATTGATATCATTGCCCACCGGAGCGCCTTAAAAAACAAACTGTCAACAATCGCCGTCCTGGCGCACGGATTAGACAGGATTTACCCGCCGGTTCACCGGCAGACAGCCATCGAAATAATAGAACAAGGCGGCCTTCTTACAGACTTTCCCAGCAACACCAATCCCGACAAACCGAACTTTGTCAAACGAAACCGTATCATCGCAGGCCTGTCCGACGCGACCATCATTATAGAATCCGCGAATAAAGGCGGGTCGCTCATCACAGCCGGTTTCGCGTCTTCTTACGGCCGCAAAGTATTTGCTTTCCCGGGAAAGGTAACAGACACATTCTCGGAAGGATGCAACCACATGATCCGTCAAAACAAAGCGGGTCTTATCACCTGCGCAAATGATTTAATAGAAGCCATGCGTTGGGATATGCCGACAAAGCCAAAAGCCGCCCCGGTACAAACAGAACTGTTTTTCTCCGGAGATACGGAAGTAAACCGTCTCTACGATATCCTCAAAGAAAAAAACGATTTGAATCTAAACGAACTGTCAATCGAACTGAACCTGCCGGTCTCCAAAGTATCCTCCCTCCTGTTCGAACTGGAAATGAAAGGATCAATACAAGCAATTCCGGGAAATCGTTATAGGTTGGTCAAAGATTAAGCCATCGGCTTAATCTTCGTCATATTGTTGAAATAAGAAGTCATTATAAGGGAAACGGGTGATGTGGATTTCCTTCGCCCGCTCATACAACAGCGTTTTCAAGGCCTCAATGTTCGCGCGTTCGCGTGCCGAAATAAAAATACAATTCTCACCTATCTTGCTCATCCAGGTGCGTTTTAATTCATCCAAATCTATATTTTCACGCGATTTCGGGGTAAGGTCGTCTTCCTCTTTAGGAGTGAAAGTAAAAGCATCCACCTTGTTAAACACCACAATCACAGGTTTCACCGTATTGTCTATTTCAGACAAGGTCTTATCCACCACCGCTATCTGCTCTTCAAACCCCGGATGCGATATATCCACCACATGCACCAGCAAGTCCGCCTCGCGCACTTCATCCAATGTCGACTTAAACGACTCCACCAGTTCCGTTGGGAGTTTACGGATAAACCCTACTGTATCCGACAATAAAAAGGGGAGATTGTCTACAATTACTTTCCGTACAGTCGTATCCAATGTGGCAAAAAGTTTATTCTCGGCAAACACTTCGCTTTTGCTCAAAAGATTCATCAAAGTAGACTTTCCCACATTTGTATAACCAACCAAAGCCACGCGCACCATCTTTCCCCTGTTCTTTCGCTGCACGCTCTTTTGCTTGTCTATATCAACCAAATCTTGTTTCAGCTTGGCAATTTTGTCAAGGATGATACGCCGGTCGGTTTCAATCTGTGTCTCTCCCGGCCCACGCATCCCGATACCTCCCCGCTGGCGTTCCAAGTGCGTCCACAAACGGGCAAGCCGGGGAAGCATATACTTATATTGGGCCAACTCCACTTGCGTTTTCGCATGTGCCGTTTGTGCCCTCTTGGCAAAAATATCAAGGATTAAGCTGGTTCTATCCAGTATCTTCACTTGCAACTCCTTTTCAATATTCCGGATTTGCTTAGGAGATAGTTCGTCGTCAAATATAACCAACCCTATTTCATGCTCTATCACATATTCTTTTATCTCGCGCAATTTCCCCGAACCCACAAATGTTACCGGATGCGGATAATCCAATCGTTGGCAAAACCTCTTCACAGGATCAGCCCCCGCCGTATCAGCCAGGAAAGCCAGCTCGTCCAGATATTCGTTCACCTTTTGTTCGTTCTGTTCAGGAGTTATCAGCCCGACAAGAACCGCTTTTTCCGTTTGTGCTTCAGATATAATAAAATCTTTCATAAGGCAAAG
>JAIRRS010000151.1 GCA_031255855.1 Tannerellaceae bacterium
ACAGTTCGACAGGCTCGTGCTCGCCGCCGTTTCGTATCAGCCCGATTTCAGGACAAAAATTTACAATAGGACGCATTGCGGATAATCATTAAAGATTATGTGATTATCCAGTTGGAAGACCAACGTATCATTACTCGTATGACCGTAAAAAGTATTCATGAAATGCTTCCCAAAAGTACCTTTCTGCGGATAAACCGCTCCTACATTGTCAATCGGAATAAGATAGAATCGTTCGACAACAACGACGTGTTTATCGGCAAACATGAAATCGCTATCGGGAATATGTACCGCGACGAGTTCTTTCAAACACTTATGGGAAAAGGAAGTAATTAACGATTATGAACATTGAAGAATTTCGGGAATGCTGTTTATCTATAAAAGGAGCGAGCGAATCGTTGCCTTTTCTTGGGCATAATGTTTTGGTATTTAAAGTTATGGACAAAATGTTTTGCTATATCCCATTGGAACCGAAAGACGGAGTATTCAAGGCTGATTTGAAATGCGATCCGGAAAAGTCTGTTGAATTACGAGAGAAATACAACGGAATAACCCAAACAGATTTTAAAACCCCTCTTTGGAATTTAGTCACATTAGAGAGCGATGTACCCGACGAGTTGATTATGGAATTGATTCAGCACTCGGTGGACGAAGTGATTAAAAAACTATCCAAACGCAAACAGGAAGAATATTTTTCGCAGAATGAAAAAACGGATAGCCATATAGAATAATGATATCCGTGATGATTAAGCCTCCGGAAGAATATGGTCGGAGGCTTAACTCAATCGTGTATTCTCGTAAATCGCCGAAACAATGAACTCACATTTTTTTGAAAAAATAAGCGTTTAGGTGAGTATCTTTTCCTTTTTGATGTCTCCCTATAGAAAAAGGGGGCTAGTATGGAAGAAAAAAACACCCAACAGACAACGAATCAGGTACAATATACGGCAGATCAACTGCTCAATAACGACGATTTTTTGCAGGCTGAGTTACACCCGACAAAAGAGAACCACCGGCAATGGGAAGAATTGGCGCACATAGACAAAAACACCGCCAAAGAAATGGAAAAAGCACGTCGAATCCTGCAAACGATCCGGAGAAAAGCACATCAGCCTCACTTATCCCCATCGGAAAAAAAAGAATTATGGGAGCGTATCCACCGGGTAAATAAAACCTATACCTATAGACGAATGGTCTATTTCACTCTCGCTGTATCCGTTGCCGCTGCCATAGCCCTTCTGTTTATCCTCCGGTTTACACCCAAAGAAGAAGAAACTGTTGATTACTTGGTGCTTATCGAATCTGCGCAACAATTACAGGATCATTCAGGCAATATCCAATTAGTACTTTCCAACAAGCAGCAATTTCATCTCGAAGGGAAAGAATCGGCCATCGAATATGAAGAAGAAGGTAGTATCCGGGTCAACTCGGAAAAAATTGCATTGAAAGAAGGAGCCGAACAGATGCTTGTACACAACACGCTGATTGTACCTGTTGGAAAACGCACTTTTCTGACCCTTTCAGATGGCACGAAAATGTGGGTCAATTCCGATTCACGCATCATTTATCCTAATCGATTTACAGGCAACACACGGGAAATCTTTATTGAAGGAGAAGCCTTTCTGGATGTAGCACGGAATAACAAGACGCCTTTTATTGTCAAGACCCATGAGCTTACCATCAAGGTATTGGGTACACGTTTCAATATAATCTCTTTTCCCGACGAACCTACAACGGAAGTGGTGTTGGTGAACGGCCAGGTGGAGGTGAAAGCAAAAGAAAGCAGCGAAGCAACATCAAAGACCCTCTTCCCCGACGACCTCTACCGATACAACAACGCCACGGGAGAGATTCGCGTAACAAAGACTGACGTTACTGACTACATTGCCTGGAGAGACGGTTATTACCTGTACAAGAGCCAGCCATTAGATATTGTTTTAAAGAAAATCGCACGATACTACGGAATACAGATCAAATGGGATGCGAAAGTATCTGGCTTGTTGTGTTCCGGTAAACTCGACTTACTGGACGATCCGGCAGAAATGTTCACACTTCTGCGTAAAGCCGCCCCGATCATCGTTGAAGAACGCAACGGGGAGTACCTCGTGAAAGTTAAACCATAAAAAATAATTGCCTATGAGTTCATAAAAAGATACAAAAAAGCCGGATAATACGCCCATACTACCCGGCCTTAATCCAAATTAGTTTCAGAAAATTCATTACTAACTTAAAATCAGTACAAAAGTATGAAAATATCAATTGAGTTTGGCATAATAAATGCTAAACATGGCAAAATCGTACGTATTATGAAAGCCTTCTTTCTCTTTATGTTTCTCAGCATGGGGAGTGCCTTTTCGGAAATGTCCTATTCGCAGAATACACTCTTTACCATCCATACCGAAAGTAAAACCGTCAAGGATATAATAAACGAGATTGAATCGCAAAGTGAATATATTTTTTTCTACCTCGACAAATCGCTTGATCTGAATCGCCGGGTATCCATAAAAGTCGAAAACGAACCAGTAGACAAGATTCTGGATCAGCTTTTTGAGGGGACTAACAATGACTATTATGTGTCAGATCGTCAGGTTATTATCTCCCAAACGACGACACCAGCTTCCCTTCCGCTCCCAGTAACGGCACAGACTCGCCTGATCAACGGTATAGTGCGCGACGCATCCGGTCCGGTAACAGGCGCAAACATCGTCATAAAAGGTACAACGATGGGAACTGTTACAGACATAGACGGGCGTTTCACCTTGCCAAACGTTCCCGAAAATGCGACGCTACAGATTTCCTACATTGGCTATATCCCACAGGAAATACGGATAACCAATCAAACTACACTAAATATAATTCTTGAGGAAGATTCACAAACACTGGACGAACTAGTAGTGATTGGATATGGATATGTGAAGAAAAGTGATTTGACTGGTTCAGTTTCTTCCGTCAAATCAGAAGATATTAACAAGATGGCAACAAACTCGCCTGCTGCGGCATTACAGGGACGTGCCGCAGGTGTACAGGTGACGCTTGGTTCCGGGTCACCCGACGCGACAGCGTCGATCAAGATCCGTGGAGTCGGTACGCCTAATGATACGTCGCCATTATACGTCGTCGATGGTTTTCCCATGAATGATATCGACTATCTCAACCCAAACGATATCGAATCGATGGAAATCCTGAAAGATGCTTCGGCAACGGCGATTTATGGCTCGCGCGGCGCCAACGGGGTGGTGTTGATTTCAACAAAGAAAGGCCGGAGCGGCCCACTAAAGGTAAATATCAATGCTTATTACGGATTTGAAAACCTGCCAAAGAAGGTATCGATGCTCAATTCTTCGCAGTATGCCCAACTGTCGAACGAAGCCTATGCCAATGCCGAACTGGATCCAATATATGCCGGTACAAGTAATATCGCTTACAACACGGATTGGTATGACGCCGTATCTCAAACCGGACAATACCAGAATTACAATGCCAGTTTCAGCGGTGGAGGTGAACGAATTTCTTCTATGTTGAGTGTGAACTATTATAAAAGGGAAGGGATTATCAAGTCTACAGATTACGACCGGATGACGTTTACACAAAACAGCACATTTGACGTTACTCCTTTTCTGAAACTATCCAGTTCCTTCTCAGGAGCGTTTAGCAACTACAAACGGTTAGACGCGACCAGCATCTTCCTTTCTTCATTAATTGCTCCTCCGGACATACCGGTGGTTGATCCAGAAACAGATTACTACACGGGAATTACAAAAATCCGGTTGGAAAACCCGGCAGGTAAAATAGAACGGAACAACTCGCAAAACCGGCAGACATTTTTGATTGGTAATTTCAACGCGGATGTAACACTTCTCCCCGAACTGACTTTCAGTTCCCGCTTTGGTATTCGCTACAACCAGGGACAGAGCAGCAATTTTTCACCCGTGTTCTATGAAACGATGGATAATTCCAATTCAGTAAACACTATTTCCCGAAACGCGTCGCGAGGAACTGACTGGACATGGGAGAATATCCTGACTTTCCACAAAACATTCAAAAAAATTCACGACTTGACAGTAATGGGAGCCCTGTCGGCACGGGAATATAACTATGAGACCTTTTCGGCAACAAAACAAAACACACTGATCGAAAGCAAAGAATTTTGGTATTTCGACTCGGCAACAGATAATCCGCAGGCAAGCGGATACGGGCGTTCACTCGCTATGCTTTCTTATCTGGGTCGCATCAACTACAATCTTCTAGACAGATACCTGATCACGTTCAGTATGCGTGCCGACGGTTCTTCTCGCTTTATCGATTCCAACCGTTGGGGATATTTCCCTTCAGGAGCTCTTGCCTGGAAACTATCTGAAGAAGGTTTTTTCAAAAGTTGGAATCCAAATTGGTTGAATAGTGTGAAAGTAAGAGTCGGATATGGGGAAATAGGGAATGAAAATATCAACTCTTATTATCCTTATTTAACGCCTATCCAACAACGGCAATATTACACAATAGGCACAGGACAAAATAGAGTAAATGGATCCTCTCCTTCCGGAATAGGCAATAAAGATGCAAAGTGGGAAACATCTTCCCAGTTTAATGTAGGGATTGATTTAATGTTCCTCCACGGAAAACTGAATCTTACGGCCGATTACTATATCCGTAAGACAGATGATATTTTGCTTTCGCAGCAGATACCACGCGTATCCGGTTTCAATACTATGGTGCGCAACGTAGGAGGTATGGAAAATAAAGGAATTGAGTTAACATTAGGGTATAAAGACAAGAAAGGTGATTTTTCTTACAACATAAACGCTAATATGGCGTATGTACAAAACAAAGTGACTAATCTGGGAACCGCATCTTCTCTGGTAGCCAGCTTTGCCTATGATTATGCCCTAATCGACCTGCAAGGAGCATTCGGCAATATCATCCGTAGCGAAGTAGGCAAACCATACGGCCAATTCTACGGATATAAAACAGATGGCATATTCCAGACACAAGAAGAAATCAACGCATATGTGAAAGACGGCAAACTAATCCAGCCGGACGCCAAGCCGGGCGACGTCAAGTTTCAAGACTTGAATGAGAACGGTTCGATTGACACAGGCGATATGGATTTTATTGGTAGCCCTATTCCTGATATCAACTATGGCATTTCGGTGGACATGGCGTATAAAAATTTCGACCTGAACATACTGTTTCAAGGTATGTATGGCAATGATATTTATTATGCTGCCAAATACTACTTCATGCGTTTCGACGGACGCCACAATGTACTGAAAGATTATCTGGACAACTACTGGCACGGACCGGGAACATCCAATAGTTTGCCTATTGTCACACAGGATCTTACACGCAACACCCGCAACTTTCAAAATTCGGATTGGTACGTGGAGGATGGTTCTTACCTGCGTCTGAAAAATATTCAGTTAGGATATAACTTCAAACCTAATCTGGGAAAAGGATTGAAACCTGCTGTCAGAATATATATAGCTGCACAAAATTTGTTCACCATCACTAGCTACAGCGGTTTTGAACCCGAAGTATCTGATATTTCAGTTGATCGTGGACAATACCCACAGGCCCGGTCGTTTATGTTGGGCACAGTCATTAACTTTTAAAGGATAAAGAGGTATGAAAACAAAAAATATATTATTACTTTTTACAATAGTTCTTCTTAGCGCTTGTTCCGATTTTCTCGACAAGAACCCATTGGTGAACTCGGCAGCAGAAACCTATTATTCAAATGTAAATGAAGCGAATGATGCCATTATTGGCTGTTATGCTATTTCACAAAGCGAAACTTTCCAATTAGGCCCGTTTATGTTAATTGGTGATGGGTGTTCGGATGATACTGATTTGGGAAATTCACACAGTGAAGCCTTCTCTTGGCTGGGGTCGGTAGCACAGGCTATGCAAAGTTTTGATGTACAACCCAACAACTGGGTGAGCAACCAACTTTGGCAACAAGGATTTACAGGTATCAATCGTTCTACACAAGCCATCGAAAGAATTAAAGATAACGAAGCAATACCGGAAAACAAACGGAATCAATTTGTGGGAGAAGGCCATTTTCTTCGCGCTTTCTATTACTTCTTTATGGCACGTCAATATGGACGTTTACCAATTGTCGACCACATATTGACCTATGATGAGTATTATTCTCCCCGAGCAACAATGGAAGATACTTGGGCGCACATAGAATCAGACCTGAAAAGAGCTGTCGAATTACTGCCGGAAAAAAGCCAATACGACGGACAGGATATGGGGCGCGCAACCAAAGGCGCGGCTAATGCCCTGCTTGGAAAGGCATTCATACACCAGAGTAAATTCCAGGAAGCTTATGATGTCCTGATGAAGGTTGTCAATTCCGGTGAATACGGTTTGGAGACCAAATATGAAGATACCTTCACCCTGGAACATGAGAATGGTATTGAATCAATTTATGAGATACAACATAGTATCAGTGGTACCGGATGGGCAGACGACAACGAAGGGTCAATCTTATCATTTTACGAACATGATGCCGATCCTGATGACCCCATCAAATGGCATAACGGTTGGTCGATGCACTGTCCGACTTGGGATCTTGCCAATACATATGAGCCAGGCGACCCGAGAAAGGTAGCAACCATTATCTTTGAAGGGGATTTTTACGACGGGCGCATCCATAAGAATATTGCCAGTTCAACGGGATTACAACCAAAAAAATGGTATATTCCTTACGAACAACGTTCACAGATCGACCAAAGTGACTGTCCGAAAAATATTATCTTCATCCGTTACGCCGATATATTATTATATCTGGCAGAAGCGGCAAATGAACTAGGAAAAACTTCCGAAGCGCTCAACTTTCTGGAACAAGTCCGTGCCCGGGCAAGAGCCAGTTCGGAAGATTCTACAGTATTACCACGTGTAACGGAGACGGGAAAAGATGCGCTGCGTCGGCTTATTTGGCACGAGCGACGCGTAGAACTGGCTTGTGAAGGGCAACGCTTTTGGGATCTCGTCCGCCAAGGTCGCGCAGGTGAGGTGATGCGTGCATACTCCACAAAACATAACTCGCTAAAAGGTCGCAACTTTGTAGACGGAAAAAGCGAGTTACAGCCTGTTCCTCTGGCTCAGATTACCATTTCCAACGGGACAATGGAACAAAACCCAGGGTATTGATAAATTTATTTTCATTACTTATAAAATCTATCACCGTGAAAACAAAATATTTATTTACTGTAATCTGTCTTTTGACCTGTACGATATTATATGGGCAGTCAAAAACCTATTTCATCTCTCCCAACGGAAATGACAACGCTTCGGGAGTCTCTACGGCTACCGCGTGGAAAAGCCTCGACAAGGTAAACCAGGTCACTTTCCAACCGGGCGACCAGATTCTTTTTGAAGCTGGCGGTGTGTGGCATGGTCAACTTAAACCCAAAGGTTCAGGGGCCAAAGACCAACCAATCATTCTTTCCGGTTATGGAGGGAAAGAGAAGCCTGTAATCAATATCGGACGGGCAGAAGGCGCCGGTATCCGCCTCTTTAACCAATCGTGGTGGGAAATCAGCAATATGGAAATAACCAGTGGCGCCCCGGCGGAATTAGGTATCGGACGGCAGGGCATCGCCGCAATCATGATGGGTGACGGCGCACACATGGAACATATCGTTGTACGCGACTGCTACGTACATGACGTCTGGGGGCAAATGGGTGGACAAGGTGAATACGTAGGCTATTACAGTTGTGCCATCCTTGTGCGCCACCAACTTGATCCGAACCGGGATCGAAGCAAACCGGTGAATACCGCTTTCAATGATGTCCTGATTGAAAACAACCGTATTGAACGTTTCGACAAATGTGGAATTGTAGTATGGGGAGGAAAACACAATATTATCGTGCGTGGTAACTATATGGACAACCTCGGAGGAGACGGAATCTTTGTCAACGGGCCTTATCGCGGGCTGGTCGAATACAATGAAGTACACCGCAGTTGTATGCGTTCCGGTTATCTTGACCTGCCGGGTGGCGACGACTGGTGGCCGCATACCGCCGCCATATGGATTCAAAACACGGAAGAGACCATCATGCAGTTTAACGAAGTATATGACACGGGGCGCGAACCGAAGAACGGCGACGGCAACGCCTATGACTTCGATTTTTATTGCAAACGCTGTACCGCCCAATACAACTACAGCAAAAACAACCACGGTTTTATGCTCGTGATGAACAATACGTTCGAGAATGTCACCCGTTATAATATCAGCGAAAACGATAAATCGCACCTTATTCAAATCCAAGGCGACCTGACAGACCGTAATGTGTTTCACAACAATGTTTTCTACGTAGACTATGGTACTGCCGATATTGATATCCACGGAGCCAGGACACAGGAAGAGATCAACCGGATGGGGGCACTTTTCTATAACAACATATTCTATGCTACCGGACAAGGGCGTTTCCGCACCGTTTACTCACACGGCCCAGTAATCGGACGCCAATTCGACGAAGTATCAAGACCTGAACTTCCTGCCGGCAGTCTCTTTTTGAACAACAACTACTACGGCCCATGGAAAAACGGATTACCTGACGACCCGAAGAAGATTGTAGCCGACCCGCTGTTTGTCGCTCCGGGAACAGGAGGCAACGGGCTTTGTACAGTTGAAGGTTATCAACTTCGTCCCGGTTCCCCCTGCATCAATACCGGCTTATTCGTGCCGCTCAACAGTACACGCGATTACTACGGTAACCCGGTGAATGACGGTTCAGTAGATATCGGCGCTTACGAACAAATCGGATCGGGCGTATTTGCCGACTTGGCGAAAAAAAATATGCTCAATGACGAAGAACGCCGTATATCGCGTATGGCATGGTCAAAATGGATGTTCCCCAAAACAATCCCGATGACCGAAGATGGCGATGTAATCATTCGTTTGCGTGAACCATTAGAAAAAGAAATCAGCGGAACAGTCACCTGGGCCGATAAGAAAGGTAAGAAAAAACAACAATCTATTGTCTTAGATAAACTTAAAGAAAGAAATATGATTATTTTCGCACTGAAAGCAGAGAAAGATATATTGCTTGATTCATCTGTACGAGTAAGCCTGAAAGAGGGAAATTTGAATGAAGAGTGGGAAATACCCCTCGTAGAGCCTCGTCCGAATAGAAGATAATTTACACTTTAAACAATAGATTATTATTATGAATAAACAAACATTATCCACACTTTGTGCCATGGCATTATCGCTTTGGTTGGTCACATCCTGTTCGCAACAGGCAGGTACGGAAGGCGTACAACGCTTCGACCTGAAGAAGATTGCCACCAGGTATTCAGGCAATACCCGCCTTATCAACAGTGACATATTCGGGAAGGAAGCATTACAGGTTTCTCCGGAAGACGGACACAAGGGGATCGTAATCTGGGAAAAAGGGGATAAACCTGATTGGGCAAAAGCAAACTATCTGGTATTTGAGATATACGGCAGAAAAGAATTCAGCGGTGTAATCAATATTGAATTCTACAAGGAAGTGAAAGACTTCGAACCCGGCAAGATTGTATTGCAGAGCGGAGAAATTTCGGGTGCAGAGGAGGATTCGCCCTGGATATCTTCGTTGATGGGTATCCTGCCGAAAGTGAAAACGCAGGTGGTCTTTCCGCTAAGTTACCTGGACGCGCAGAATTTGTTCGTACCGCGGTCGCCACGTCAGTTGAAAGGGACCGTGAGCGGCAACCGGCTCGACCCGAAAGATATTACAAAGGCACTGTTGCGCTTCGGTCCTTATTTCGTCCCCCATTTTCTACCGGAATACGAGCTTGCTTCTATCTCTATCACGGACTCGATCCCTCCCTCTTATCCTCCAATTGCCACTCCCATCATAGATGAGTTGGGACAATGGAAAGACAAGGAATGGAATGGAAAGATCGGTAGCGTGGAAGAGATGGTGAAAATCAACAATGAGTTACTGAAAGAGGTGGCAGGCGTAAAGACGCCTGCCGATTGGAGCCAATTCGGCGGATGGAAAGGAAAACGTTTCCAAGCGACTGGTTTCTTCCATACGCACCACGACGGTAATCGCTGGTGGCTGGTCGATCCCGAAGGATATGCCTTTCTGAGTACGGGTGTAGATTGTATTTCCCATGGATCGTCAGGACCAGTGGGCGGTATCGAAGATCTTTTCGAATGGCTGCCCGAGATGGACGATCCTATTTATGGGGAAGCGCTCCGGGAGGCACGCAACACAAAGACTATGGACTTCTACGTTGCCAACCTGATTCGCGCCTACGGCCCGGACTGGAAAGAGAAATGGACAACGGTGACGGAAGGGCTGATGCGAAAGTTTCGCTTCAACACCGTGGGCAACTGGTCGAGCCTCGACTTCGCCAAGGCGAGCCATATCCCTTACGTGCTCCAACTCAATCGCTTTCCCTCTACGGAAATCCGGTTGTATCGCGACTTCCCAGATGTTTTTTCGGATGAATATAAGAACAATTCGGTGCGCTTTGCCGAACAGTTGAACAACTACAAGGACGATCCCTATATGGTGGGATATTTCCTCCGCAACGAACCGGAATGGGCTTTCGGATATCACAACCTTGCCTACGAAATGTTTGCCACCGATCAGCAGTCGCGCACGAAAGACGAATTTGTTGGATGGATCGCAAAAAAATATGGGGATATAGACGCGCTCAACAACGCCTGGAACTTGTCGCTCAAGGGCTTCGATGAACTGATGTCGATGACTTTCAAAGAATACCCTTCCAAGGAGGCAGATAAGGATTTTTACGAGTTCTCGACAATCCTAGTAAAAATGTATGTGGATATTCCTTGCGACGAGGTGAGTAAAATAGACAAGAACCACCTCAATCTTGGGATGCGCTACGCATGGCTCAGTTCCGACCTGTTGTATAAGGCTGGCGAACGCTTCGATGTTTTCTCCATCAATGGCTACGGCATCAACCCACCGCCAACGGAAGAGATTGCCCGTGTCAGCGGCAAGCCAATCATCATCGGCGAGTTTCATCACGGCGCTGTCGACCGGGCGCTCCCCGCTACCGGCATCATCGGCGTACTGAGCCAGGAAGACCGCGCCGCGGCCTTCCGCAACTATATCGAGCAAGGCTTTGCCCGTCCCGAACTGGTTGGTATGCACTACTTCCAATGGGTTGATCAGCCTTACTACGGACGATTCGACGGCGAAAACTACAATATCGGCATCGTCTCAAGCACCGGCGTTCCTTACCCCGAACTGACGGAAGCGATGAAACTCACCAACGAGCGCATCTACAAGGTTGCCAGTGGCGAAGCGGAACCTTATAAAGCAACTATTACGAATATTCCTCCTATACATTACTAAACAACATAAGCATGAAGTATGAAGAAAAATACAATCATCCTATCCTTATGCCTGGTGGTGGGCCAGATGCTCACAGCGCAGCAGGTAAAAATAGAACAAAAAGAGTTAGTACTGCCCACGTATGAAATCGGCCAGCCCGACAACAACCCAATCTTCTTTACAGGCCGGGTATACCAGGGCGCGCAAGGGCATATCTATCCCTACCCATTGTATGATATCCTGACGGAAAACAAAGTAGACAAAGCCTACAACGCTCTTTACCTCGACAATGAATACGTAAACGTATGCGTCCTCCCCGAAATAGGAGGACGCATCCTCTCGGCAACAGACAAGACAAACGGGTACGAGATTTTCTACAAACAAACAGGTATCAAACCCGCGTTAATCGGCATGCTGGGCGCCTGGCTATCCGGTGGCGTGGAATGGAACTTCCCCCACCATCACCGCCCGTCGAGTTATATGGATATCGACTGGACCACGAAAGAAAATCCGGACGGAAGCAAAACCATCTGGGTGGGCGAAACCGAGCTTCGACACCGTATCAAGTGGTCAATCGGTATCACAGTCTATCCCGGACGTTCCTGGATCGAAGCACGGGTGAGAATTATGAACCGCACACCTTTTATACAGTCCATGCTCTACTGGGCAAACGTTTCCGTTCATTGCGACGAGAACTACGAGGTGATCTTCCCGCCCGCTACACAGTTTGGCACCGACCATTCGAAGGTGTATTTCACCCACTGGCCCATTGGTGAAGCCGTTCGCGGCAGTGGTGAAGACGTTTCCCTCGGTTGGTGGAAAAACTATACCGGCAGCTCGCGTTCTATCTTTGCCTGGAACCACGACGACGATTTCCTTGCCGGATACGACCACACGAAGCAGGCCGGAACGGTGCACGTGGCAAACCACCACGTGGTGACCGGAAAGAAATTCTTCCTTTGGGGAAACAATCCAAGCGGAGAAACGTGGAACAAAATGCTTTCCGACAAAGACGGCCATTACCTCGAACTGATGGTTGGCGCCTTCTCCGACAATCAACCCGACTATAGTTGGATTGGGCCGGGAGAAACACGCGAGTTCGTACAGCGCTGGTATCCCATCCGCGGCATCCGCTCGGTGAAAAACGCAACAGACGATGCGGCGGTAAACCTCGAACGGCTGGCAAACGATAAAGTGTTTCTTGGCTTCAATTCTTCGGCAATGTTCAACAACGCGAAAGTCGTACTGAAAAACAAAGGAGCGGTGGTGCATGAAGAAACCATCCGGATCGACCCCTCAATGCCCTATACAAAAGAAATCAACATCCCCGCCGGGGCGGAAGATTCCGATCTGCTTGCCATGTTGACCGATGCCGACGGTAAGGTACTGGTTGCCTATCAACCGGTCGTGCTGGAAGAAAAGCCATTGCCCGAAGTAGTAGAAGGCACAAAGCCGGTAAACGAATACAAGACCGTAGAAGAACTGTATCTTGCCGGACTACGCGCGGAACAATTCCACAACGCGCGCCTCAACCCGATGGATTTCTACAACGAAGCGTTGCGTCGCGATCCAGGGGATGCCCGCGTCAACACGGTTGTCGGTATCCGTTACGCCCGGGTGGGGGAATGGGATAAGGCGGAAAAACACCTCCTTCGTGCGCTGGAACGTTCGGCAAAAGACTACACCGTTGTCAAAGAGACCGAACCTCATTACTACCTGGGTGTAGTCTACCAGATGCAGGGACGCTTGAAAGAAGCTGCCACCCACTTCTGGAAGGCCACCTGGTATCCCACCTTCCAACACCCGGCCTACTATGCGTTGGCGCAAATCGCACTCTTGGAAGGCAACCTGTCCAAAGCACAAGACATGATTACCCAATCCCTCCACACCGGCGCACGCGACACGAAAGCTATTACATTGAAAGCCTACATCCTGCGTCATTTGGGCAAAGAAACCGAAGCGGCCGCGCTTTTGAAGGACATCCTCGACATCGATCCTCTCGACTTCTGGAGCCTCTCGGAAAAAAGCCTGCTCAACGGCACAGGTGCTTCCTTCCTCGACAAAGCGGACGATACACGCGGAACAGGCATTGTCCGCTTGCAGGAATTTCTCGAACTGGTCGTGGATTACAGCAATATCGGCGCCACCTCCGAAGCAATCAACCTGCTCGACGAGGCAATCCGTCTGGGCGAACCCTACGCTTCCTCTCCCCTGGTCTATTATTACAAGGGATATCACCACCTGAAAGCGGGCAATAAAGACGTGGCTCAACAGCAATTCGCCCTTGCCGCACAGCAACCATCCGACTACTGTTTTCCCTTCCGCCTCGAAGAGATCGACGTCCTACACACCGCGTTGGAAAATGCACCAAACGATGCGCGTGGCGCATTCTACCTGGGCAACCTTTATTACTACCTCAACCGTAAAGCGGAAGGTGTCGCCCGGTGGCAACAGGCGGTTCAAAGCAGTCCGCAATTTGCCCGTGCAGAACGGAACCTCGGCTTCGGTTACAGCCAGGCAGGCGAAAACGCAAAAGCAGTCGCTGCCTACGAACAAGCAATCCACGCAGACAAAAGCGACGCCCGCTTCCTCATGGAACTCGACCAACTGTACGAAAAGACAGGCAAACCGGCCAAAGAACGCCTCGCGCTATTGGAAAAGAACTTGAAGACAGTCATGAAGCACGACGACGCGGTAATACGCCTCCTCGCGCTCTACAACGAAACCGGAGCCTGCGACAAAGCGCTCCGCATCCTCCACACCCGCCATTTCCACGTATGGGAAGGTGGCGGGCAGGTACACAACCTCTACGTCGATGCGCATCTATTGAAAGGGATGGAGCTATTAAACAATAAGAAATATGCCGCCGCCGCAAAAGAGTTCGAAAAGGCAGATCTCTACCCTGAAAACCTCGAAGTCGGTCGCCCGGCAGGTGGCGGTCATAGCCCGAAAGGTTTCTATTACATAGGCGAAGCCTACAAGCGGATGGGCAATGCCGCCAAGGCGAAAGAAAGTTACGAAATAGCCGCCGCCGCGCAAACCCGTCGCTGGCGTGGAACCTCAGACGATATGTTCTTCCGCGCCCTTTCGATGCGTGAACTGGGACGTCAGGCCGAAGCCGGCGAAATTATCTCATCGCTGAAAAAAGAAGTCGGGGAGCAACTCGGTAGCCAAACCATAATCGACGAATATTCCAAATTCGGCGAAGACGGTTCCCGTGCCGAACGCCTCGCCAATCTACACTACATGAGCGGCCTCGTCTCCTGGTACGAAGGCAATATGCCCGAAGCCAAAAAAGAATTTCAAACCGCCCTGCGCATGAACCAAAACCTCATCTGGCCCAAGGTATTCCTAAGCAACCAATAAAACAAAAAGTCCCAACCGTATGGTGCATAGGGTTGGGACTTTAAGAAACTATCCTGTTTTGATACTATTATTTGGTTCACCGAAGCATGATAATAATCATGCTTCGGCCTCTCATGTATTAGTCGCCGCAAAAAAAGCGGACAAGCATACCGCCTGTCCACTTCAAAAACTGACTACTCTCTTTTTGCTAACCCATAAAGAATTATCTAGTCAAATAAACACACATCTTTTATTACATGGATGCATTTGCCATACAGGATTCCATAACCCTTCCCATTTTTCCTCTCCATAATTCATATTCCCAGCCAATAATCCACCGCATGCCGATACATCGGCACGTAAACCCTGATAAAACAGTTTCTGAAAAAAGAGGACTATCCCTTCCGCTGGACAAACATCAATACCAATCCCGAAACCTT
>JAIRRS010000023.1 GCA_031255855.1 Tannerellaceae bacterium
ACCCGAACGATTGATTTGGCAAATCCTATTGCCTTATCAATAGTGAAGAGGGCAGCGACTGAACCGGCAATTTTCTTATATGCGTTGTCAATCCTTGCCCCCTCCACTACAGAAGAATCTCCCATTTCTTTTACTGAACCGGCAATCTTTTTGTAGGTATTGTCAATCCTTGCCCCTTCTGCTACAGAAGAATCGCCTATGCCTTTTATAATAGCCGAAGCCCGGTTCGCGTCCGACTGCAACTGTTTGTTATCAAGCCCTATGCCGAAAAATATTCTGCCTTCCTGACTTTCCATTAATTATCCTCCAAACAATATGCTTCTCACCTTATCCCTGTTTTTGGGATCGTCGGCGTTTATCACTTCATTATCTTTGCCTGCCCCTTTATTTTTATCGCTGTAACCCGGCAGTACGGAAGCGTACATAATCATATTCGCGTAACTCATTTCGTACAATACATAGTCTATTGGAAGGTTATAACTTTTTACAATACCCGCTACTACTGCCCAGATGCTGTCGTTCCTGTCTCCGTCTCCCTTGTCTTCCGGAGAAGATTTATCTCTATCAGGGAAGTTGAAGTAGCGAAAAAAAAGCGATCTCCATCGATTGCAATAACTCCGCAAGCAATTCATTTAACTGCCTCGGACTTAATTCGTGTAATATTTTTTTGGACAGAATGGCCTTATTATCCACAATCTCTTCTCTTCTTTCTTTAATTATTCCCCAGAGGCGTTTTTTTGTTACCATTCGCGTTCCCTGCAAATTTTTAGCCCCAAGTATAAGAATGGCGACAATATCGCCCAGAACACGGCAATCTTTCGCGATATACAGGCTTTCGCTGGCAATGTTTTCGCTGTCAACATTTACTTGCGGCAATTGCGATATGGCTTCCGATGCAAGTATAAGTGTCGCTACGCTCGGCGGAGCAACCTGACGGGTTTCGTTGCCGATGACTACCTCTTTATTTTTTTGGAGGATTGTTTCGGCAACTTTTGTTTCAACTGTCTGTTTCATACAATAATTAATGCGTTAAGAGCCGGAGGGCGTTATGCCCTCCGCTCAATTACACTCCCTTTTCCGAATCCTTTGCCTTTTTCTTTTCAGGCACGGATTCTTCCTTTACTTTAACAAGGCCGCGGGATACCAGATTAGATACTCTATCCTCATTATCAAAATCAACAATATCCTCAACGTTATAAAATCTGTCCATTTCATATTTATCCCAGAACGGGACTGTTACGATTACTTTCATATTATCCTACTAAATAAGGTTTAAGAATTGATCCTGTTTTAGGCTTCAAACCGCTGAAAGTGTACTTCCATCTCTTGCCGTCCGCACTTGACCACGTTTCAATGCAGCTCACACTTGTTTTGTCCATGATGAAGCCCTCTGTTTCATCATCCTCCGGAGTTAACCGGATGGCATAATTTGTTAGAATTACCCCGTCACTGTCTGCAATCGGCTTTGTGTCGCCTTTTTTTACAAACAGCTCCATTTCAAACGTGTACTTTGATTTGTTCTGACGGACATCAACCACTGCTCCGCCCTCTTCCTGAGCTTCTACCCTTTCGCCATCCTGCGTATTCAGCTTTGCTGTACCAATTACAATTTCGGGCATCAAATTCCACGAGGTTGGCGCTGTGTCATTTGCACCAAGCACCCCGTACTCTACCGCCTTGGGTTTCCCCCAACCTAATACTGCCATATTATTATAAATTTAAAATGTTGTTAATTTGAATCTTATTCTTACTGATACAAAATGTTGATTTATCTCCGACTCTTCTTGAGTGTATATGGTTTGCGCCAGCTTGAATATATAGTCTGATTTTTCGGCAGTGAGCGTTTTTACCCACTCATTGGCGACTATCTCTATTTCTTCGCAACGTGTTATATCGCGAACCAAAACGCCATTTTCGTAAGGGTCAAAATCAGGAACATACACATTGACAACAACTGTCCCGGTTTGAATCTGATTATCATAGCCCTGTACAAATTTGACAATAGCGTCCTCGTTTGTTGAATCTTTCGGACGCATACCAAACTTGTAAACCCCGCCGTTAATCAGCGAGGCGAGCGGGCTGCTTTTAACCAGTCCGTAGATGTCATTTTCAATCTGCTGTCCCGTCTTACTGCTCATTATACCTTAAATCCGTTTTGCCTGAGAAGCTCCGGAAGCCTTCTCCGCGCTATATCCTCGGCGCTGTCCAGCACATCATACCCCTTTGCGGACACAGCGGCCGAATAATTCATTCCTGCAACGACTATTAACGCTGCACCGGTCGGAAACCGGCCTGCAACCTTCCGGGCAAACTCTTGCCCGTACAGGCTGCCTTTGCCTTCAAAATTTTCATGAATGATCCTGCCATCCAAAGAAATTACGAACCCGATTGAACCTCTGAGATTTCCGCTGTCATCAATATAATTGGGCTGATGCGGCGTCCCCCTCATTTCAGGAGGCCGTGTGAAAAAACCACATCATATTTTTTTTTGAGATACGGGACAAATAAAAAAGTGGAAGAAAGGGGGAGACTGTCCGAAAACTAATCACTAAGGCTTTTTTATTCGGGTACCTATCCGAGCATGAACGCAAATATGCGACTCTCCGGAGCTT
>JAIRRS010000134.1 GCA_031255855.1 Tannerellaceae bacterium
TGGGCGTCGCCTTCTCAGGAACGGAAATCCGATGCAAGATGGAGGTGATGAGCAGGTTGTAAAGCTCCCCCGGTTAACCCATATTGCAGGTTGCCCGCTGTTAACGATCTGTTTTTCAGTGGTCATTTTTTCAGGGGGCCTCTCCAGGTGCCACACAAATTTTCTACCTCTGCAGAGATCTTCTTTTATATGCAAAACTATTTCAGCAAAGTGTGTTTCATTGATTTTGTTATCATTATATTATTTATTATAGTTGTTACTTTACGGAAAAAACCTCCGTCCCTTTTGTGATACCATTTTCATTGAATGAGTCTATAGAAAAGAAATATTCCGAATCAAGATTAAAATATCCTGCTTCCAGAAAATTATTACCCATAATCATTGTAGCATTTTTCAGTTGGTTTTTCTTTACTCCCCAGCGAATGATATAGCCTGTTGCCAGATCTGCCTTATTCCAATTAAAGTCGAAACGGCGACGATCATCTTTTCTTTTGGCTACAAAGCCGGTAACCTTTTTAGGTAATTTACCTTTCTCATGCCCAAATACACGAAAATCGTACATCGAGAATTTACCATCCAAGTTCTTCTGATTGGTGATTCTCAAATAACGGGTTTCAACAGGTTTATCCAATACGATAAGCTCATGGGGCATATCCTTTATGTTATCGCTACGGTCTACAAGTACTTTCCAGTCGGTTCCGTCTTCGGAGCAATCAATTGTATAGATATAATTGACATACGACTTGTTTGCTTTCAACGTAAAATCATGGTCGGCAAAATTCACCTGTATAGCGTTTACCTGCATCGGTTTTCCCAAATCCATTTTCCACCATTCTCCAATCCCTCCGGTTTGTGCAGACCACCAGGTTTCTACCTGTTCGTCGTCTGCTTTTTCTGCTTCATAACCGGACAAAGCCGATGAAGCATCTACTTTTTTATTGTAGGATAAGAGATTCCAGTTCATAGAAAGATCGTTCTTCTCAAAATTAAGCTTTTTGTCTGGAATGGCGTAAGGATAATCAGTCAACACTGTATGTGCGTGAAGAACGTCGTCTTTAGAAAAGTAAACGGGAAACAGTCCCAAGCGGCGTTCAAACATGTGTCGTTGAGATATCTTCATGGTAGCAACATGCCACAGATTACCGTATTTGTCACGGAATGTATGTCCGTGCCCAGCTCCACCGATAAAGCCTCCGGGCTTAAAAGAAAACGGACTGCTCTTTTCGTAAGTATATGGGCCGAGTGGAGAATCGGAAACATACATTCCATCACCATATACCCGAACTTCTGTTCCGGGAGCGGCATACTGCAAATAATACTTGCCTTTGTGTTTGATGATGCAAGGCCCTTCGTTATATCCATCTTTATCCAGATCATTGTTTGGCCCTTTTACTTCCCATCCGTATTTTTTTGAGTGGTGTTCTATCAAGACTTTGGCTTCACCGATAATATTAAATCCATCATTGGGATCCACCTCCACACCTATAATGGGGTCTTTATCAGAGCATCCCCAGTAGATATAAACCCGCTTGTCATCGTCTTGAAAAAAGGCCGGGTCTACATTACCAACCATCGGGAATCTAAATTTAGAGTCAATTAATTGCCAGTTATCCACATCCGGATTACTGTTTTTATATATTTTGCAATCGCTTCCCGATCCCATATAATACAGCTCGTTGTTGAGAACAAGAATAGCCGGAGCATAATTATCTATGGTTTCAATCGTTTTGCAAGGGATGTAAGTCCACTCTGCCAAATCGGGAGAACTCCAATATCCTCTGGATTTGGAAGCAAACAGATAGTATTTGCCTTTGAAATATTCCAGAACAGGATCGGCAGCTTCTCGCCGCGACAGGTCTTCAGGCCGGAAATGATAGTTCAGGTTTATCGGATTAGCAACAATACGCTGTTCTTTCTGCAAAGAAGTTTTTCCATTCACCGCTCTTTCTATGAAATCAACGATAATGGCAGGATTAGGAAAACTATGCGGATGATGTTTAAAACCATTCTTTACAATTACAGTGATGTTTCCGCCTTTTTCTTTTATTTTCTTTTCAAAAGGAAATGCATTCTGTAAATTAACTGCGGCTTCATCTAATTCGGCACAAAGAATAAGAATCGGATATTTACCCTTCACAATAGCATCGATTTTATCGATCGGACTCTCGTTAAATGTCTTTATCCGGTCGCGCGTAACATGATAATTTGCTTCTATTCCTTTTGTAATCCCGCTTTCGGGTTTCTCTTCCCCGTTTGACCCCCAATACATGGCTTTCATATCCAACAGCGGATTGTCTACATAAACGGCAGCAACTTTATCAGGATTGGCGGCTGCCCAGTTAAACACATAGACACCCCCGCGGCTCATTCCTTCCAAAACAACTTTCCGATTCAAGCCTCCGTCATGCAGGAGTTTGTAAAAAGCATTCCACTCATCGATGTTTTGCTTGTTACCCATGCGTTCGGATTGATCGCAATAAACAAAGTGATACCCTCTTTCCAATAAGGCAATCGCTGTTTGCGGTTCGTGTCCAAAGAATCGCGCCTGCCAAATCCAGGGATGATTAGCTGCTACTTTTCTGGGTTTTACCACCTTACATTCTCTTCCGTTTTGTGAAAAGGTGGCGCATTCATAACCGAAAAAATTACTTGCCTTGTAATTGATACCGCTTTTCTCCAATATTTTGAATATATCAAACGATTCGTCTATCGGAAATGTGATGTGCCGGTACATTTGTTTGGCAAGGAGCGCAGAGCCTTCTTCTTCCGGATGTACTCTATCGGGGACTAAATCCGGTCTGCCCACCAAAGCCGGATATGCGTCCAAAATTTCCACCCCTTCGGCGTAGGCAGCATTCCTCAGCCGGGGAGCTACTTCATTCCGGCTTACCGGATCATAAATTTCATTTTTATTTGTTTCGAAAAAAACAGTCGGTAGCATAAGAATTACGCGAGGCTTGGATGGCAATTCCTTAAACGAGCGAATCATATCCTGTGTGTCTTGTTCCAGTTCATCGTAAAAAGGACGGTTGATCGCTTTTGCATCGTTGCCTCCCAAATCAATGAACACAATGTCGGGATTGCTTCTCAGCGCTTGTAGGTACGCATCTTTTCCCCAGTAGGGAGAGTTCCCCTTGCGAAGCATGGTTGAACTCCCCACTCCAAAATTATTTACAATATAATCGGCCCCAAGTAATGCTTGTAATTGACCGGGATAAGAATTTTCTTTAGGAATTTTTATTCTGCCCCCACTTGTAATGCTGGCACCAACACAGGTTACTGTTTTTTTCTGTGCATTTTGAGCATTCGTGTTTAGATAGAAAAAAGGCAAAAAAAACAATACGGATTTAAAAAAAAATAGTCTCATTTCGTTATAGTTTTTACGGGATTATAAACTGACAGTAATACTTTTATATTTGGATGTAAAAGTGATATTTTTGATATCTATGTTCTTGTCTAATTCAAAGGATATAACTTTTTCTTCATTGGGCGCTAATATCGGATGTAAAATAAGCTCAATTAATCTATGGAAACAGAGTTGATTTTCATTATTATATTAGCGCTTTTTCCTGCTTTTAGTTTCACAATACGTCCTGCATTTCCAATATTGGACGGACTGATTGCTGCATTACTTTCTATTGACACAATACCCTGCCGCTGTATTAATGTAATATCTTGATCGATATCTGATTTTATGGTACATTTAATTGTTAAATCAGACAAATTCCATTCCAAACTTTCGATAGTTGCCCGATTCCTTGTTTTCAATCCGGAAATAGATCCTTTTGTCAGTGTTTGAGGAAGAGCCGGCAATAATTCAATAACATCATTTTTCGAATTAACCAACATCTCCATCATGACCCCGGGAACGGCATGGCACACATCTGTACAAAATACCCTGAAATTACCAAAATGCGCTGTCGCCAAACTGCTAAAGAAAAAATCGGTTTTTAAGAAGTGCATCAATTTATTATTTACCGATTGCCCGTTATTCAAGTTTGCAGCATGAAGAGCTGCATGTAATAATCCATGTCCGGCATCTTCATATTTGGTTTCATCTTTCTTTTTCAATGCAATCTGAGCCGCCGTATACAAGGTCGGCGTCATCTCTTTAGATATTTCATTCAGTGGCCAAACCGGAATTAAATGACTGGAATGTCGATGTCCGTATGTATTTCTATCTTTGAGGCTTGGCCATGACCATTCACTTAATGCTCCATCGTCGTTGATCAGATAAGGCGGCAGTTTTTTCAGTATAGCGCTCCAACGTTCAACGCCTTCACCGGCTCCTTGTTCGTACCCGAACATATTGCACATTTCTATCAATTTTTCCAGACAAAATTTCGCACCGGCTATATCGAATGTAGAATTATTTACCAATGAGTTTCCGATACCGGCCGGTTGCGCCTCCGGAGAAATAGAGCCTGCAAAAATATACTTTCCGTTTACATCTTCCCTCACCAGAAAATCTTCATAAAACCAGCCCATTTCTTTCATCAGCGGGTATAAACGATTGCGTAAAAATTCTTTATCGCCTGTAATTAAATAGTGTTCCCAGAACGGATATAACAACCAACCCATTTCACCTGTAACATACTGATAAGGATAATACTGACTAAGTTTAGAAATCAATCCGTTCAATCCGGCAGTATTCCCGCCACCAGCCATCCCCCGGCAACCTAATAATTTTGTGGCATTGACTTTAAATCCGTCGCTCAATCTCTCCATCAGGGTAAAGTACCCTTCCATTGCTTCGGGCATGTTTCCAATATTTCCGCTTGCTATCTGTAAATTAAGGTTCGCATCTAAATGATAATATCCGCTCCAACCCACTTTTGAATCTCCAGTCCAAAGTCCCAGCAAGTCGGGGGCAGCAACATCACTGCTTGATGATAGATAGAGATAACGTCCCGAATCAAAAATCCGTTCCCACAAAGCAAGAACCGCAGAAGAAGATTGTTTCTGCATTTCTATCAATTTTGTATTAGATAAGGCACGTTCTTTATTACCTGCTCCCAAATCTAATTTTATACGGTCGAAGATAGCCTGATGTGTTTCTTTTTGTCCTTGCAGCAAGGTATTGTAATCTGTTGATGGCAACTGAGTCAATGCCGATTGAAGATTTTTTTTATTCCATTCATTTTCACAATCGCTATAATACTTTTCTATTTTAGTAAGTAAGATTACGGAATTAGCATTTTTAATATTCAACCGGTTGTCATCCATACTCTTTTCACCCCCGGAACAGACAATTCTTGTTACACCTTCATATCCTGCTCCATTTGTATTGGAAGGATAATTTGCTCTCAGGTTAAGGAAATCCACATCAGACTTATTCGTGAACTTCAACGATGAAAGGTGCATTCCTTCTTCCGTATCCAATAGGATCAAGCAGTTCAATTTTCCTTTAGAGGGAGCTTTCAGGTATTGTACAATCACATTATCTTTTCTGGATACAAATGTTCTCCGTTCCCAGTTTCCCCGGTTGTCGGTCCATTTCACAATAATTTCTCCTGTTCTGAAATCACATTCACGGGAATAATTTTTCACCTCGCCGGATGCCGGAATCTTAATCAGCATTTCATAGCCCGGATGCTTATTCCCTTCGCCTCCATCCTTCCAGCCATGAACTTCATTTGCCAGATCATTGGCTTCTTTCCATTTTTCTTCCACACAATAATCCCTGATTTTTTTCAGGTTTACCGCGCTTACCGTATTGAAAGTTCGTTCATTTGAAGCAGCCATGAAGAATTTACGATCGTTGTATATCACCCGTTCATTCAAAGGGTCTCCGAAAACAATGACTCCCATCTTCCCGTTTCCGGCCATTAGGCCGTTGGGCCAGTCATTATATTCTTTGGGATAGTCAAACAAAATACTCTTCCTCTGAACCGGATTCTTAGCAGAAACGGCGATTGTGCCAATGCATGTAAAAAAAAGGATCGATAATAATCCAAATACAATTTTTTTATTCATCTGTATATCTATTTCGAGTTATTAATAAATGTTTCAATCAATTTTTGTTGTTCGTTTATTCCATCCTTCCACATAGAATGAAGGCTTGGAGCCTTTCAGATATTTTTTATCCAATGTTATTGATATGGTTTTCGATTCACCGGGCATCAGGGAAAAATAATTGTCCTGATAATAAACAGGAAGAACCAATTCTTTCTCTTTATCATTCATTGTCTTAATGCGTATCATCAGGGCAGGGGAATTGCCTGTATTCCGAACCTTCATGTGATAAATATTTTCTCCTGCTTTTGATTCGCCTTCAAACTCATAAGAAATATGAAGAGTTGCCTCAGGAATAGTAGACATAGCTGAATAATTATATTTTTCAGCAGCATTAATCCATGTAAAATTATCAGCCAACTCTATTTCCCGGTTATCAAAAACATGGGTTTTAACAAATACTACGCCGGAAAACCCGGACAAATCCAGATGTGCGATAATACGCTGTTCGTCAGGGCTGATGGTTTCTGTTTGCGTAATTGTTTTAAGTAATTTTCCCTGTACATCGAAAACATGAACCAATACTTTCAAATATTTTCTTTCTCGTGCTGTAGCATTGACAAGAACAATATCGTGCGTAGCAAAATTGAAAATTGCATTCACCGGCTGATTACCTTTCTTCAAGCCGAAATACCCGCCATTGGTGTCATAATAATAATCGTACGTTTGCCACACCATAGACGGCCACGCAGATTGGCTCATCCACATCAGCATCCCGTTTGCGCGATTGGTATATACAGCCTCGAATAAAGATTTATGACCTTCGAAATTAACCAACTGGGCATAACGAACAAATGAAGCCAGATCGTTAAAATGTCCATATCTTCGCATTTTATTTATAAAAGATCCTCCTCCCTGAGCTCCGTTCATAGTGAAGTCGTGAATTCCCCATACTTCGTCAATCGGCCATTGATGTTCGGCAGGAAGAAATTTTTTCATGCTTTCCAACGCTGGGACATTAGGCATTCCCCTTTCACTGTGAAGTGTATTGCCTGTGTTGCGGAAATAATATTCACTGTCCTGAATGGAATAGGGGCCCCATCCGCTTACCACACCGGCTGCAGAATGAGGAATATAATGGCGTGTACCATCCAATTCTTTTACAGTTTCATCAAATGCGACATTCAAGGTCTGGGGCGGCATTCCTTCGTTACGCCCGCAATAAAATGCAAGTGCTGCATGATGGCGGTTTCTCTTAATTTTATCTCTTACATTTTGCATGAACATTATTTCATCATTCGGATTCGGCCCGTCACCAGGATTAGCCAACCAGAAATCGTCCCATATCAGTACGCCATACTTATCGCAAGCGCGATAAAAAGCTTCATGTCCGGTCATACCTACCCAGTTTCGTATCATAGTAAGATTCGCTTCGGCATGAAGACGAACTTTGATATCGTAGTCTTCTTCCGTATTAGCCAAATTTGAATCATCCATGCCCCAGTTACCTCCCCGGCATACAATGCGCGTACCATTGCAAAAAACAGTAAAAGGTTTTACCGTATCATAGGTAATTTCTCGTACTCCGAATTTGAATTCTTTACAATCAGTATATTCGCCGTTGGAATAGGCTGACAATTTAGCAGTGTACAAAAATTGGTCTCCATACGTAGCAGGCCACCATAATTGAGGATTTGGCATAGTAAGTTCGTTGACATTTATTTCACGGGTTTCGTTGGGTAATAACGTAATCGGGGAACTTTCAAATGTCAATTCTCCCGGTTGAATGATTCCTTTTATTACTACTTCACGAGTTTCGGCACTTGGATTGTGTAATTCTGTCCTCACAGAAAGATCCGCTTGGGAAGCCTTTTCGTCTTTTACATCTAAATTGCTTACCACAATCCAAGGGTCACGAATCTGTACATCATGAGTATATGACAAATATACCTCGTTGTAAATACCAATATTTCGTCCCCGAATCGTAGGAACCCAATCCCATCCCACGCTGGCATGTATGGTTGGATTATCTGCACCTAATACACCTCCGTTTTTTCCCGGGCTATCTAATGTCTGGAGAGTGACTGATCCCGGATTGTCATTTTTATGAATCAACACAGCGATATAATTATCTTTCCCGTAGTTGACCAGTTTGCTGATGTCAAAACGCCCCCGGATAAATGCCCCATCAATGCGGCCTAAGTGATGTCCGTTAAAATAAACATCTGCTTTCCAGTTGATGGCGTCAAAATTAAGCCATGTAGTTTCACCTTTTTTGGATGATGGAATCGTAAATTCGGTTCTGTACCAGAAGTTTGCGGTGAAATAACTGTCGGATATCTGTACCTGTTGATCACTGTAACCGGGATCAGGAATGGCTCCAGCCAGCATATAAGATCTCAGTACGGTTCCGGGAACCTTTGCGGGAAGCCATGTTTTATCATCAAACCCCGGCTTCGAAATAACAGCGCCATCCTGCGTTTCTACTTCGGAAGCCCGCTGCAGACGCCAGTTCCCATCTCTCAAATATTGAGTTCCATCGGCAAGAGGTGCTGGTATCAGTGGCAATTGATAAGCTAACTTATTGGAACCATATACTTCCATCTCAACCAGAGAAAAACGCTCTCCCGTACCGGATCGACACACTAAACGCACATACCTGGCTTTTTTATTATTTACCACGCATGATTCAATACCACCTTTTCCTGTTTTTTTTGAATAAACAGTTTCCCAGTCCTTCGTATTATCCGACAATTGAATATCGTACACAGAAGCCCAGTTTAGTTTGTCCCAAAAAAGAATTACTTCATTGAGATTACTCACAGCACCTAAATCTACATAGAGCCATTCATCTTTGTTAGAAGCACTGATCCAACGACTGTCGAATGTTTTTTCCTCATCAAAACGTTCAATGATCGACTCTCTGTTTTCATCTGTTAAATCCCATTCGGATAATTGTGTTCTTGTATCTCCATTGTTAGATAGAATGTTTAAGCGATAATATTTATATTCTCCGGGATTAGATATTTTATATATTTTTTCTTCTTCCCTCTTTTCGAATATCACCCCGCCTCTTTTATCAAGCTCTACAAAAACCGCCCCGTCATCAGACCCTTCCAATACCCAGTCTTTGGGATCACGCTTAGGAGAATCGTTTGCCGATGTAATTTTATAATAATTTGCTTTCAAAGCTTTGGCATCACCAAACTGAATTTGTAGCCAGGTTGAATTATTGAAAGTAAGCCATTTAGTTTTTGTTTTTCCGTCAAAAGCAGCATCAGTACCTTCTCCTGAAGGACTACCGGAAAATTGGGATTGAAATCGATGTCTTTTTTGTTTACTTACCGTAAAAATACCATCTGTCACAAGATGTCCTGTCGCATTATAATTCAATGCGCTTGATTGATATACAGCTCGACGAAATGCGATGTTGCCTCTTTTATTGAGGCCTGAACAATCCGTTCCTATCACGAATAAGATAGAAATGAGTAAAAATAAAAGTAATTTGTTTTTTTTCATGTGTAAATTATTTGTTTTTTGAGTACAGATGATTTGGGGTTATTTCACAATTATTTTTCGACGATATAAGTACCTGTCACTTTGAGCGATAACGAAATAAATACCCGGAAACAATGATAGAGAAAGGTCTGAAGTATCATTTCTCACGTATTTCATTAATTGACCGGAAATGCTATAAATGCTTATTTGTACTTTTGCCGGCAAGCCGGAAGTAAACAATCTTCCATCGGCATAGTAAATTTGAACTTCTCTCTCAGCATTTTTCACTTCATCTATCAGACCTGAAGGATAATCTATTGTGCCGCTTTCCATGCGTACAATATAAAATTCATGTATCGACCAATAAGGATTGCCGGCTCCGGCTGTCAAAACAATCTTTACATATTGGGCAGTTTCGGTTTCCGGTAAAGTGATTACAGTCATGCCGGAAGAACCGGCTCCTGCAACTACAGCTTCACCCCAATCTGTGCCGTTATCAGACAAATATAACTCGTAACCTCTGGGATAATCGCCTGAACTACTTCCTTGATCCAATAACACTTTGTTGAATGTCTGAGGTTTAATCATATTGACGGAAAACCAATCACCAAGAACTTTATCAGCTCCGGTATCCCATCTGGAAGAAGATTGCTCGTCCAACGCATTCTTTGCATTTGAATTGTTTTTTGAAGCGGAAGCAATCCATCCCGTCCTGTCGATCTTATTTTCGAAAACCATCACCAGGCCATGCGTAAGATTATTCAGATAAAGCTCGCAATTAGCAATAGTAATATTACCCGGATCAATAATAGAGGATTGAACGGCAAAATGGTCTTCAACGTTATCATTAAGCGGACGATTACCTCTCGCATTGACAGAAGAACCGAAAACGCGTAATTTTCCGGTATTACCTGATACAATATCGGCAAAACGGGTTCCCCCGGGATTATGAAAATGTGCTGATTGAATATTTAATGTCCCTCCGGCCAGTTCAATGCCATAAACGGGATCTCCCCAAAAATCAGCCCCAAACAAAGTAGTTTCTTCTGTAAAAGCAGGATCTGTCATGATATAGGTAGAAGCGCTTCCGCTGATCGGGCGTTTCGACGTCACAATCTGCGAAGTGATCATATCAAAACCACCATTTCCTAACTTCTTATAATACAAAGCGGCTCTTGTAGAAGAGTCGATACCATGTCCTATAGCCAATCCTGAAGGGCCATTTCCTTCATCTCCGAAAATAATTCCCAGATACGAACCATAATTGAAATTATTGAATAACATCAGATTCTTACAGTCGCCTAATACGAAAAATTCAAGCTGGCTGTAATTTTGATTGTAACAGGCACGGTTATTGATGTTTCCTGCCGGAGAATTCGGCCAGCGTCCGAATTTAGACTCGGAACCGCAGGCATACCCAATCGTATTGAACTGTGCATTACTGATTCTTGCATTTTCTGTTCCACTACCAATACGCATACCTCTCTTGAAAACATGGCCGGCAGGATACTCAATATACACATTATCGCATTTGTATGTAAACAGATCAATCGCTTGATAAACAGCCCGGAAACCCGCATTAACAATGTATACATCTTTGCCTTTCACCTGTATGGTATATGGATATGGGTATGGATTAATCATTTTTTTATCATCCGTACCATCGGCCGGGTCATAAATTTTACTGAAATCTTGCTCCGGGTAATTGAATGCAACCCCTCTCAAACCACTGCCCTCTTCCATTTGCAAAAAAGGACTACCTGCTTCATCTCCTTTCCCTGCGTACACTTCCAGAATACTACCGGGGCCGATAGGAAGAGAACCTATATCAGAAGCTCCTTTCAGTTCAACGCCTGTTGGAATAGTTAAATTTCCCAATACTCTATAATTTCCTACAGGAAGATATACAATTCCTCCCCCTTCTTCTTTGGCTTTGTCCAGCGCATTTTGTATCGCTTTCGTATTATCTACGGAATTGTTATCCGGAACAGCTCCAAACTCACCTGCAGTAACCACATAGAGATGAATTCTATTCGGTTTTTGTTTGATCGTTTGAGGATCTACATAAGGGAATTCCGGTATATTTTTCAGTCCGGCTACCGGATTATGATCTATTTTGCATTCATACATTGATTGATTATCAATGTCAATTTCTTTTGCAAATCGGTTACCGGTAATGATGGCTCTTGATTCCGGCCCTATAATTATTTGAGGGGCGTCATTATCAATATCGGAGTTCATGATATCCAATGTACTTCCTTGTACTTCTATTTTACCTGAAGTTATCATGCATTGGTTCATTAATATGCGGGTGCCGGATCCGGCATCGGCACCTACAGCATATCCGGAGGCCTGAATCTGACAATCTGACAATAATACAACGCCTTCTGCGCCTCGAGGAACAAAAAGTCCATATTCGCAATCAACAATATCTACTTTATGAAACATGATTCCACAATATTGAGGGTTGGATGCATAAATCGCCGTTTTACAACCGGTAAAAGTCATTTTATAATTTTGTCCGTTGGGTTTATCATCTGCCGTTTTTTTAGATGCCAACGCATGAAATCCGATAAAATAACCTTCCACATGGATATCGGTAGTTAATGTCCAGTCATTCCTGCGCATTACGATACCTGTGCCATTATTCTTAATCCAATTGCGATAGACTGAATTTGCAGCCGGAGCGCCCGGAAGTCCGGATCCGGCCCAATAGGCAGGAGAAAAATCTACGCCTTCAACCCGGCCAACTTCTGCAATGTAATCTATTTCAATTCCTTTTTTCAAAGGAGTTCCGTAGATACCAAACATGTTGGGAGCGCCTCCTCCTCTTTCCGACAGAGCAAGACCGATGTAAGAGTTGACTAAAGTTATATTCTGCGCGAGGGCATATTCATTTCCGAAAAAATCTCTTTGCCCAAACATAATTGTCGGAGGATAAAGTTTGATATTATCCGGATTTTGATCCGGATACCAGAAAGCCATGTCTTTGATTGCAGCCATCGGTTGCAATATAAATAAAGAACCATTTTCGTCTTCCGTACCAACGGTACCGGGTTGAGCAACAATGATTGTACCGACAATCGTTTCTCCTTTTATCGGTTTTTTCCATTCTCCCCGGATTGTAACACCTTTCGGAACAACAATCTGACTTTTCACCAAATATTTCCCTTCCGGGAGAAATAATACCCCACCATTGTTTACCCCTCCTACGGAACTGATTCTTGTCCCTAATTTATCCAGCAATTGTTGGATCAGAGACGTCATATCCTTGGCGCCTGTATTATCCGCACCTTCAAAATCCATAATGTTATAGGAAATTACGAAAGCATCGGATGTAGGATACTTCAACTCGGGAATTTTATATTCCGGCACTGCCCCGTCAGGGTTTGATTGAGAAAATACAGAGCAAGAAAAAAGAAGCATAAGGACAAAAAAGAACGATCGATAAAACATCGATTGAATAGATAAACTGTCTTTGTTTTTCATGATTGAAACAATTAAATTAATAAATATACCGGCAAAAATAAATGTGTACTATTAACAAGATTGCTAACAAAACAATTAACAAAAACATTAATTACCTATTAAGGAATATTTTTCGACAAAAAATACGTGTACTAATTTCCCTACATCTAAGAAACAACCAGGTTGAAAGAATCTTTGAACTTGCTCCCCAAAACGGTGATTAAAAATCAATTCTTGTGTGGATTTCGGGCTTTCTTGTGTGGATTTGAAATAGAATATCAACAATCTAATAAACAACAATAGACGAAACTTGACGTTACAAATGTATGCATTTTTTTAATTCCAAAGGTTTTCCCCAATATTTTTTCGCCGGCATATCATTTATTTCCTTTGTTTATTATTTTTTCCGCCTCCGCGTCGGGTATTTTGACGTAATCTTCCGGTATCCAGCGACCTGTAGCACTGTGATAATACTGAGCTTTCAGGATAATGTTAGAGTTCATTTTTTCAATCGTATATTTTATCGGGACACTTTTTCCTGCGAAGGCAGATCCGGTTTGTTCAGCCACATTTTCGATGTAAGAATCGTGAGTTAAGCTATCAATTGTCCCGTTTGTCCATTCTTTGCCGGTGCTTGATTGATAGATCGAAAAAGAGCCGTCTTCGCGGAATATTTTTAAACTGCCGGAGATTAAATGTATTTCTTTATCGACAACACATTGCAACCATGCCCCTGTTAAGGTTAAGTTTTCGTCCTTAATGCCGTTATCTTCCAAGAACGATAGAGAATCTGTGGAAGGGGCTTTTATCTGAAAGTTGTCCTCCTTCAGGTTTAGCACCGGC
>JAIRRS010000157.1 GCA_031255855.1 Tannerellaceae bacterium
CACCAACATGACAGTTCAACAAATCAGCGAGGAACTGAATTTTCCTAATCAGTCGTTTTTCGGCAAATACTTCAAACGCCTGACAGGGAAATCGCCGAAAGAGTATCGGCGGAAAATGTGAGCCATTGTCTTGCCGACATGGATTCGTCTCATCAGGTAAAAAAGAGTAAAATAATTTGGTAGATGGATAACATTGCATATCTTTGTATTATTCATGTTGTATAATACAAATAGAATATAAATGAAAATAGAAAAAAAACTGCAAGAACTTTTATCTTCCTGGGAAGAGACTTATAAAAAAGGACAACTCACTTTGTGGATATTCCTTTCCCTTCAAGAGGGCCGAAAGTATGTAGACGAAATTAAAGATTTTGTCGAAGAAAAATCAAACGGAACGATAACCTGCGAAGAGCAGAGCCTATATCGTGCATTGAGAAAATATGAACATGTAGACATCATGAGTTATGAATTAAGAAAAGGGAATAAAGGTCCTGAACGAAAATACTATTATCTGACAGATTTAGGACAGGAACTTTTTAACCTCTTTATAAAACGGAATATATACCTATTTTATTCCGACGAAATAAGAACACTTCTAAAATTTTAAGATTATGAAAGCAATTACAGTTTATTTATTAAGATTTGCACTTGCGGCAACTGTACTGACAATTATTTTCAGGTACTTTTTAAGTCAAGGCATTGATGCGGGTTCTACCATTACAGTTATTTTATCCGCTGTATTGTATTTTATTGGCATGTTTATTTTAGGCTGGTATTTTGGGAAAAAAGATGGAAATTATCTTCCCTTTTACGATGTAGGATTCAGGTTTCATTTAACAACCTATATAATCTATAATCTGATATCAGAATTATGGTTTATTCTAGAATTTAATTCTCATTATGAAAATTTCTTCACCATTCATCGGACAGTATTTATATGGGGAGGTTTTCTTTTGATACATTTTATATTCTTTTTGTGGGCAAGGAAAAGAACCATCAATAATTTAAATAAAAGAGACTTGTTTGAGTAAGGATTCCAAACAATGTTATTAAAGCTATTAGGCTGGCTACAGTTTAATCGTCCGATCAGGTCTTTCTCATTCTCTTAATTAGGAAGACCTGTTTCTTTAGTTTAACTTGGTTGCTATTTATAAAACCAAGTCTGTGCTTTTCTCCGCCAATTAGTTTTCGTATCAAAATATTCGACAGCTCAGGCACTTTCCGGCATGAATGTAAGTTCTGCCGATGATACTTCTATTCCCTTATTCTGATACTCTATCGGGACAAAATGATTGGGGCAGGACAATCAAACAAAAAGAGACCCAACTATTTCTTTATGAAACAGTTGTGGTTCATCTACATACTCCTCCATTTTCATTTGGATGGTTTCTTATTTTCATTTGGATGATTTGGGGAAACCATTTGGATGGTCTTCCCAAATCATCCAGATCTTTTTTTTCAGCTTCTTCATCCATGATTTTTTTGATGATTCCCGACAACGTCCTTCCTCGGTATGCAAATAAAATTTAATACGCCAGTCTTGTTATTTATCGGATATAATTATGATTTTAAAATAGAATGGCCTATCTTTGTATTCATACTTATTAAATACGTTAAACATTTTTAAACAAAAAACAAAACCAAAAATCGCATATGATCTAACACAAAGAAACACCCTAACTTTTATCCAAACTCTTAATTTACACATCTAACTTAATAACCATAAAAAAACTATAAACGCTTATTTAAACTTAAAACTATGAATTATAAAGTATTAATCACAAGTATCCTGTTCCTGTTTTTCTACATGGAAATAGCACAAGCAAAAGGTGACGCAGTCGAAAATCCAACATCTGATTGGTTTAGTAACTATGTAAACGTTGTATCAAGCCACAACAGTCGTTTCGGTCCGGTCAAAGCAAGAGACATATTCCTGGAATACGAATTTGATGGAAGACAAAAAATGTTTGATTTTTGGGGAGACGTTGATATCCCTAAGTTCTTTGGGACGGCCAGTGATGGCAAAAAAGGGATTTGGGATGCTCACGGGGTTCCGCTCTACCTTGACTTACAAGCTCGCATGTCGATAAATTCCCTCTTCGGATTAGGCGAGAACAAGAACCTGTTCAAAGAGTATTTTATCTCAACCAACTATATCGGAAATTTCGGAAAAAAATCGGATAAATCAGCCTCTCATGTGTTGTGGTTGGGATTAGGCGCCAGCATTAACACCCATAGTAAATTGAGTTTGAACATAAACGGCTACTTCCGAAAAAACTTTTCCGATTATGGTTCCCTTCAGGAAAACAACTGGAAAGGATACCGATTAAAGATGAAATGGGCGTATCCTATCACATCTTTATTTGGCAATAACGGTGGACTTACATACTCAGGACATGGAGATTATGATTTCGGAACAGGTAAAGAGCCAAAGGTAAAACCATCGAACAATACGGGCAGTAATGATGCACTAGAAATTACGAACACGTTAGATTTATCTTATAAACGTATCCATTTTGCCACCATCGCACGTTATTGGTATCATGGAGGAGGAAATAAAAATAATGGCGGAACACTCCATGTACACGCGTCGGGATGGGGATGCTATTTTGTTTTAGGATATAAACTTTAAGAATACAGGCTCATCCGCCAAATAAAAAAAATATCCCAACTATATCTTTATGAAATAGTTGGGATATTTTCTGTGTTTCAAACCGGAATTCCCAGTAATGTAGCCGAAGACACATGCGTAATTTTCACTTTTGCATACTGTCCTACACGATAATTCATTTTATCGAAAATGACTACTTTGTTTTGACTCGTTCTTCCGAACAGTTGATCGCGCGAACGTTTCGAAAAACCCTCTATCAACACTTCAAATTCTTTTCCGATATCCCGTTGGTTGCTTTGTTCAGACAGTTGGTTCTGCAAATCAATCATTCCCTGTAAACGGCGAATCTTTTCTTCTTCAGGCACATCATCCGTTAAATGGCCGGCCGCATACGTTCCGGGACGTTCCGAATATTTAAAAAGAAACGAAGAATCATAACCAACTTCCCTCATCAACGAAAGTGTCTCTTGATAATCTTCATCCGTCTCGGAATGGAAACCACAAAACAAATCAGTCGTAATGGAACATTCAGGTAAAATACGGCGAATGGCCGCGATACGCTCCAGATACCATTCGCGGGTGTATTTACGATTCATAACCTTCAAAACGCGAGAGCTCCCCGACTGTGCCGGCAAGTGGATATGCTTACATATATTAGAATAAGCGGCCATCATATATAATGTATCGTCACTCATATCCTTCGGATGCGAAGTGGTAAAACGGATCCTCATCCCGGGAGCCTCTTTCGCGACCTTTTCCAACAACAGAGGGAAAGTCACGCCTCCGCTTTCGCTTTCAAAGTAATATGAATTAACGTTTTGCCCCAATAAGGTAACCTCCCTGAAGCCTTTCTCCCTCATATCGCGCACTTCATTCAATATGCTTTCCACATCCCGGCTGCGTTCACGTCCCCGGGTATAGGGAACAATACAATACGTACAATAATTATTACAACCACGCATGATAGAGATGAAGCCGGATATTTTCACTCCTCCAATTTTCAACGGGATTACATCTTTATATGTCTCCTGCGTAGACAATTCCACATTGATCGCTTTTTCGCCTTTTTCCACCGCACCTACCAAATTAGGCAAATCCATATAAGAATCGGGACCTACAACTAAATCCACATGGTGGTCGTTAATCAATGATTCCTTAACCCGTTCGGCCATACATCCCAATACGCCTATGATAAGTTCCCTTTTTTTCTTTTTAAATGAATGCAGATATTGGAGCCGATTATATATCTTCTGTTCCGCATTATCCCTAACCGAACAAGTGTTCAGAAAAATGGCATCGGCATCCTTGAGATTGTCGGTCACTTCATAACCATCCATTTGCATAACAGAAGCCACAACTTCACTGTCGGAAACGTTCATTTGACAACCGTAAGTCTCTATAAATAACCTACGTACCTTTTTGTTATCATTCATAGATATTAATTGATTTTGTACGTTATTTTTTACCGCTATTTGTTAACAAGGCTTAAATAACGACACATTATTTAAAATACTTCGCAAAAAACTTGCGTACAACAAACTCTTTCTTTTTTTTTGTATCGAAAAACGTAAATTTTTTCATAGTTAAGGTTTTGGTTAAATCGAATAAGGGTGGCTGCGAAGTTACCCTTATTTACTTTTTATACCCTCCATTATTTTCATTTTCAATATTTTTCCCTATATTTGGACTGCAAAAATAACTAAAGTTATGGACAACCTGGGCGACTGGCTTTATATTCTTATTTTAATTGCTGCCGGAATCAGCAGTCTTATCAGTGCAGGGAAAAAGCGAACGAGACAATCTTCCAAACAGCCAACGCCAGATCCCGAATACGACAATCAAGACACTCGGAAACCCAAAAGTTTTTGGGAATTATTGGATGAGGAGATGAAAAAGAGCAGTACGCCTCAAGCCCCTCCCCAGCCCGCCCCCCGGCCGATCCGGACAGAAAACAGAAAAAAAACGCAACTAAAGCCTTCCGTACCTACCACCTTTACAGAAGGGGAAAAAGCCATTAAAGATTCCATGTACAATTGGGCATCGCCAACAAGAAACCAACAGGAAGATGAGGACTATTCCTTATCAGGAGAATCACTCCATGAGATAGATGAATTGAAAAAAGCTGTCATTTATTCGGAAATACTCAACCGCAAATATTAATTTTTAATACCTTTGCGGCCAAAGTATTAGAAAAATATCAGGTATTTATCTCACATTTTAATTTATTGTATCATGGCATTAAAATTTATTACAGCCGAAGAAGCCGCGTCGTTAATCCATCACGACAACAATGTCGGCTTTAGCGGTTTTACTGCTGCCGGATGCCCCAAAGCCGTACCGGTAGCCATCGCTAAAAGGGCAAAAGAAGAACACGAAAAAGGGAATCCGTTTCAAATCGGTATGTTTACCGGAGCCTCCACAGGCGACAAACTCGACGGAGAACTCGCACGCGCCAAAGCAATCAAATTCCGCACACCTTACCAGTCTAACAAAGATTTGCGTGCACTTTTGAACGCCAGAGAAACGAACTATTACGACATGCACTTGTCTGAATTGGCACAAAATTTGCGTTATGGATTCCTTGGGAAAGTAGACATTGCCATTATCGAAGCCGCCGACGTGACCGAAGACGGAGAAATCGTGCCGACAACAGCCGTTGGTATCTCGCCCACTATTTGTCAACTTGCCGACCGCATCATTGTAGAATTAAACAAAAAACATCCGAAAGAAATCCGTGGCATGCACGACATCTATGAGTTGGCGAATCCGCCTCACCGTCGTGAAATACCCCTTTACACCCCTTCCGACCGTATCGGGAAGCCTTTTATTAAGGTAGACCCTTCAAAGATTGCCGGTGTTGTTGTAACCGAAGAAGAAAACGAAGGCGGAGCATTCACACCGCTTGATGACGCCACATTGGCCATTGGGCAAAACGTGGCCACATTCCTTGTAGGAGAAATGAAAGCCGGACGTTTGCCAAAAGAATTTGTACCGTTGCAAAGCGGTGTAGGTAATGTTGCAAATGCCGTTTTAGGCTGTATGGGTGAAAACAAAAACATCCCTGCTTTCAATGTTTACACGGAAGTAATCCAGGATTCGGTTATCAGCCTGATGAAAACCGGCCGGGTCAAATTCGCCAGCGGTTGTTCGCTGACTGTCAGCAACAACGTAATGGATGAAATTTATGCAAATCTTGATTTTTTCAAAGACAAAATATTACTTCGTCCGCAAGAAATATCAAACAATCCGGAACTTGCACGCCGCATGGGTTTGGTAGCCATTAACACGGCGCTTGAGGCCGACATCTTCGGCAACATCAATTCCACGCATGTATCCGGAACCCGCATGATGAACGGGATTGGTGGTTCGGGAGACTTTACGCGTTCTGCCATGTGTTCTATCTTCACCACCCCTTCTACAGCAAAAGACGGAAAAATCAGCGCGTTCGTCCCAATGGTTTCGCACTTAGACCATAGCGAACATTCGGTAAAAGTTATCATTTCCGAATATGGCGTAGCCGATTTGCGCGGCGCTTCACCTATTCAGCGTGCCCGTAAGATTATTGATAATTGCGCGCATCCTGATTACCGTCCCCTATTAAATGAATATCTCGAAATGGGTATCAAAGGGCACACCCCGCAGAATTTGAAATGTTGCTTCGCTTTCCACGAAGAACTAGCGAAAAGCGGCGACATGAGAAATGTAGATTGGAGCACATACAATAAATAATCGCACCTCTACCATAAAATAAAACCACAGGTTAAAAGGATACACAGATTTCATTTTCAAGGACAAACAACATCTGTTCCTTTTAACCTGTGGTTTATTTATCAGACAAAAAGATTCGTTTAATTCCTCACCTTGACAAAAACAAGGTATTTCCCCTTATCGTCGGGTTCCGTATAGAAAACATCAGATTCTAAGGTGATTTTTTTTACAAATTGGCCGTCGTCTGAAGCAAGGTTTGTTTCAGGATATTTAAACACATACGAGCCGTTTGTTGTCTTTTTTTCCTCTTCTTCATAAATACCATCCCTGTTCTTATCGTACCGTCCTTCCATGATGAGTTCAAAAGTGGTATTTGTGAAAACAATCGTGTAAATTTCCTGATAAGAGTATAGCAATCCGCCACCATCATTATGGACAGCCCCTACGTCGATACACCGCCAAGTAGACGCGTCAAGAAAATTCCCCAAAGGCTTCTCGTCTGTACAAGAAATGAGAAGCGTTCCCCAAATCATCAAAAATATGATCTTCTTCATTTATTTGTTTTTATTTAATTTACAAACCTTAAAATTTCAATTCAATAATCTCTCCGTAAGACGGCATGTTTTCAAATGCTCTTTCGAGAACATATTCACCCGCATACACACGGGCATTGGTCAAAACACCTCCATGAGCAAACACACATACCTGCTGATAATGACTTTCCCTTACCTCATCAAGAAAAGCGGCGACGCGTACATGCTGGTCGGAAAAGGATTCGCCACCGGGAGCGGGAGTCGTCATCCAATTTGCAAACCATTCTTCCGAACGGGGATCGGCATTCAATTCGTCCCACGATTTCATTTCCCATTCGCCAAAGTTCAGCTCTTTTATCCTGTCGTCGCGGACGGCATCCGGATAACCGCAATAATCCGCCAAGCGGACACAGCGTGTAAGCGGACTGCACCATACCTTGTCAAAGGCAAGCCCGGACAAATTATTTTTCACTGCTTCCGCTTCTGTTTCAAATGTATTCTTCAGCGCCACATCTGTTTGTCCATAGGTATACCCCTCAGGAACATCTACCGACGTATGTCGTACCAAATATATTTTCATTCTTCCCGATTCAGTTTGTTTTCAAGATACGCTTTTCTTTTTACCGCTTTTTCCCGCTCGCGTACCAGGGTGTCAATATCACTTAATACAGTAGCCAAGTCGTACGTTGCCGCCAACGCTTTTTTATCCGCATCGGCCATATAAATGGTATAGGCCCGTCCGCCTGTATAGTCCACCCGTATCCGCTCTTTTTCATTTGCGTAAATAAATTTCACGGCATCTACCCCATTTTCGCCTTTATAGGTTACTATTTCAGTCGTATTTCCCAAATCTTCAAAACGGTAATTCATTCCTCCGTCATACGGTATCGAGGCTGTTTCGGCAAAAATCCCGTCCTTAAGGCTTACTTTTATACCTGTATGGTTTATCGGACGGCTACCAAAATAAACACTCTCCAAATGCATTACGCCGTCTTCACTAACATTACAACGTATATAATTCCGCTCTATATTCCGTTCGACAGTCTGTTGTTTCCATACATATTTTCCGATTTCCTGATAAATTGTATCTTTCTCCAAAATAAAGTTTTTACTTAATTCTTTGACTTCTTCCTGCAGGATTGGAAGCAGGCTATCACAATAGGCTATATTCCTGTCTAATTCTTTTAATTCAACTTGCCTCATTAATCCGAGGGCATCTTTTAGTATCTTCACTTCGCCCGGATATTTCAGACGGATACTATCTATCTCATTCCTGGCAGCAAACAAATCATTTTGCTCGTACATTTTTTTCGCCAGACCGAACCGTTCTCTTGCCTCTTTTTCCTTACTATTACATCCCGCCAATAGCAACGTCAGCAACATAATATAAATGGTCGATTTCCTTATACACATTTTCTTATTTGAATTTTTACAAAAATACAAATTAGTTTCTGATTCTGATAAATAAACAATGTTCTTTCCCGTTTTAGTCGTCCCATACTCCTCATCATTATCTATTTTTAGCTTATTACAATACTTTGTTTGCAACATTTACGTGTTTTGCATGAGACATGATACGTTTAAAAACCGGGCACATTTTATCTGAATATTTCAATCAAAAGGAACAGGGATTATGCAGCAAAAATGCGTAATATTGCATCTGTTTTTAATAGATAGAGCTATTGATTATGAAATTGTTTTACTGGCTTTCATTTTATTTTATACACATTACAACAGGAGTAACACTGTTGTTTACAGGCTTTTCATGTGCTTCCGGAGAGACAGACGACGACGCAAATTCGATTAGTGACACGATGTCGCCTACTGCCAATTGTGTTATTAATGGGAAAGTAGTAAGCGAAACCAATCAGGACAAAGGAATACCAGACATATTAATCCGTATACATGTAGAAAAGAGTACCCCCCTCGTCGATACATTATTCACTGACGCTTCCGGGTATTTTGAATGGACAGCCGCTATTACCACTTTTGGCGATAATGCGAAGTTCAATATTTCGACAACCGATACGACGGGGAATTACAAACCATACAATACAAGCCTTGAGTTTAGCAAAAACGATTTTAACACAAGTCCTACGGTATGGTTTCTGGGAGAAGCTAAAAAATCATTGCTTATCAAATTAGAGGAAAACACAAACTAATTTAAACGGATAAATTATTGTATATTTATCGCCTTAATATTCTAATTTACATTTTATGAGAAAGGTCTTTTTCCTTTGTGCCTTATTGTTTATAGGCCGAATAGTTATTGCACAACCATCTAATAAAAATCCGTTAGGCGATTACACTGAATTGTCAGACACCAAACCTCACGACAGCGACGCTGTTTGGGATAAACTACCCGTTGCCCCTCAAATAAGCTGGGGGAGCATCGACATACGGTATAACAAGCGAAGCATACCGCAAATAACAAAAAGCGCCCGTTGGCAGGGCAAAGCATGGAAAGGCGAGCGGGTCAATGCCCAGGCGCTCATATGGACAAAAACAGACCTAACGGGAGCAACCATCACTGTAAGCGATTTGAAAAACGGGTCGAATACCATACCTTCGTCGGCCATCAAGACCAATTTCGTCCGCTATGTCATGACTGATGAGCTCAGTAAGGACGGGACAACGGGCTGCGGACACCGTCCAGATCCTGCCGAATGGGATTCTTCCATCGTCGCAGATGCTTTAGATATAATAAAGGTTAGAGACATACAAGCTCGTACCATACAACCCGTCTGGATGAATGTATGGATACCGTCTGATGCCAAAACAGGTAAATACAGAGGTACGTTGACCGTTTCGGGAAACAACTTCCAACCTATGAATTTACAAGTTGAAGTAGAAGTCATGGATCATGTGCTTCCTGCCCCGGAAGATTGGGTATTCCATCTGGACTTATGGCAAAATCCGTATGCCGTGGCACATCATTATCAAGTTCCTTTATGGAGCAAAGAACATTTCGACGCCATGCGTCCCATCATGAAAATACTTGCCGATGCCGGACAAAAAGGCATTACGTGCAGCATCATGCACAAACCCTGGGCCGGACAGACCTACAATCATTTCGACAGCATGATAGGCCGTACAAAAAGGATTGATGGAAGCTGGACATACGACTATACCGTATTCGACAAATGGGTAGAATATATGATGAACGACATCGGCATCACAAAATATATCTATTGCTATACGATGATTCCCTGGGCATTGAGTTTCGACTATTACGATCAGGCAACCAATCGTATACAATTCGTAGAAGCCAAGCCGGGCGAAGCTGCTTACACAGAATATTGGGAAAGTTTCCTGAAAGACTTCTCAAAACATCTCCGCAGGAAAGGTTGGTTCGACAAAGTAACTATCGCTATGGACGAGCGGGGCGAAGAAGCCATGAAAGAAGCCATCAAAGTAATCCGCACATCCGACCCTGATTTTAAAATATCCGTTGCCGGTTATTACCATGAGTCAATCCAACATGAATTACATGACCTCACCATCGGTTTTGGGCATAGTTTCCCCGAAGACGTACGCGAAACTCGCAGAAAGGCCGGACAAATCAGCAATGTTTACACTTGTTGTGCAGAAGCCCGCCCGAACACATTTACATTTTCACCTCCGGCAGAAGCCAGTTGGTTGGGTTGGCACGCGATGGCAGGCGATTACGATGGTTATCTCCGTTGGGCCTACAATAGTTGGACAGAAGACCCACTACGCGATTCCCGTTTCCACACATGGGCAGGTGGTGACTGCTACCTGGTGTACCCCGGCGCACGCAGCAGTATCCGCATGGAAAGATTAATTGAAGGAATTCAGGATTACGAGAAAATCCGGATTCTACGGGAAATATTCACAACCAAAGGCGACAAAGGAAAGCTAAAACGGCTAAACGATGCCGTATCCAAATTCACAGCCGAAAGCATTACCTCCACCAACGCCGCCGACATGGTAAATGAAGGAAGGAAAGTACTCAATAGTCTCTGATTTTCCCAAATAAGGAGACACAGAAGCACGGATTTTTATAAAAAAACAGCACGCATCCTATTTTAAAATCAGATGCGTGCTGTTTTTTTTGAGGATGAAAAATCTGTACCTCCTGTAGCTTTTCCGTATTTCGGGGAAACTTATTTCTCGCGGATATAAATATTGATAGGCGTACCGGTAAAGTCCCAGTTTTCACGCAATTTATTTTCAAGGAACCGCTTATAAGGCTCTTTTACCCATTGGGGTAGATTGCAAAAAAACACAAACGAAGGAACCACACCTGTCGGAAGTTGGGTGATGTATTTGATTTTAACATATTTTCCTTTCCATGCTGGAGGAGGATAATTTTCAATAATCGGCAGCATGACCTCATTCAGTTTAGCCGTAGGAACACGACTTTGGCGGTTTTCGTATACTTTTTTTACAGTTTCAAGTACCTTGAAGATGCGTTGTTTCGTAAGCGCCGAGATAAATAAAATAGGAAAATCCTTAAACGGAGCCAAACGTTCGCGAATTGTATTCATGTAATAGGTTATGGCTTGCTGGCTTTTGTCCTCTACCAAATCCCATTTATTTACACAAATCACCAATCCTTTCTTGTTTTTTTGTATCAGAGAGAATATATTCAAATCCTGGCTTTCAATACCCCGTGTACCGTCAATCATTAAGACACAAACATCTGAATTTTCTATTGCGCGAATAGAACGGATAACAGAATAGTATTCCAAGTCTTCGTTCACTTTCCCTTTTTTCCGGATACCAGCTGTATCTACCAGATAAAAATTCAATCCGAACTTATCATACTTCGTATAAATTGAATCGCGCGTCGTACCGGCAATATCAGTCACAATATGACGTTCTTCACCCATAAATGCATTTACCAAAGAAGATTTACCGGCATTCGGTCGACCTACTACAGCTATACGAGGCAGTTTTTCATCCCAATCTTCAGGTTTCTCATCGGGGAGCAATTCGATTACTTTGTCCAACAAATCTCCTGTTCCTGATCCATTTATCGCAGAAACACAATAAGGGTCTCCCAGACCTAATGAATAGAACTCTGCAGACATCGGGTGCAATCCAAAATTATCTGCCTTATTAGCAATAACGAGTATTGATTTCTTCGAGCGGCGTAATATCCGGGCAACATCATCGTCTAAATCAGTCAGGCCATTCGTCACATCCACGACAAACAGAATCACATCTGCCTCTTCAATAGCTATCTGAACTTGTTTATTAATTTCATCTTCGAAAACATCCTCAGAATTGACAACCCATCCACCGGTATCTATTAACGAGAATTCTTTTCCTGTCCACTCCACTTTGCCATATTGGCGATCGCGTGTAGTACCTGCTTCCTCGTTTACAATGGCTTGCCGCGTCTGCGTCAAACGGTTAAACAAGGTTGATTTCCCCACATTGGGTCTTCCAACTATTGCAACTATATTTCCCATAATTTATTCAGTTGATAGTTGATAGTTGACAGTTGACAGTTGACGGATTATGAAATAATTGTCAACTGTCAAACCGCCACTTGTCAACCGATTTGATAACCAAAGGCTTTTAATATGTTATCCCGGTTTCGCCAGTCTTTTTCGACTTTGACGAAAATTTCCAGATATACTTTTTTGTCGAAGAAACGCTCGATATCTTTTCGAGCCATTGTACCGATTTTTTTTAGCGCCTGTCCTTTAGGACCGATGATAATCCCTTTTTGCGATTCGCGTTCTACAATAATAAGCGCTTTTATACGTATTAGCTTCTCTTCATCCTTAAACTCTTCCACTACCACTTCTACAGCATAGGGAATTTCTTTCTGGTAATACAAAAGTATTTTTTCGCGAATAATTTCAGTAACGAAAAAACGGGCTGGTTTATCCGTCAATGCATCCTTCTCAAAATAAGGAGGCGAGTCTGGCATCAAGGCTTCTACCCGTTGCTTGACATAATCAATATTAAAATTTGCCATAGCAGAAATAGGTATAATTTCCGCAGACGGAAGTATTTCTTTCCAATCGACAACCAACTTTTCTAATTTTGCCTGATCTGTCAAATCTATTTTGTTGATCAACAATAGCACGGGGAAATCCACCTTTTGTATTTTATGCAGAAAATCTTCATGTTTGTCAAGCTTCTCAATCACATCGGTCACATATAATAACACATCGGCATCGCCTAATGCCGACTCTGAAAAATTGAGCATAGACTCCTGCAACTTATAATTAGGTTGCAATATGCCGGGTGTATCGGAATATACGATTTGCATATCTTCGGTATTCACAATCCCTATAATCCGGTGGCGGGTAGTTTGCGCCTTGGAAGTGATAATCGATATCTTTTCCCCCACCAACCGATTCATCAACGTAGACTTTCCTACATTTGGATTACCGACGATATTTACAAAACCCGATTTATGCTTTTTTTCCGTCATAAGCCCATTTCAAGTATACGGCACCCCAGGAAAAACCGGCGCCAAAAGCTGTGAGAATCATTGTATCTCCTTTTTTCAGCTTATCTTCATATTCCCACAAACAAAGAGGAATAGTTGCAGCACTGGTATTTCCGTATTTCTGAATATTAATCATCACCTTTTCTTTTACCCCCATGCGCCTCGCTACGGCATCAATAATACGCAAGTTTGCTTGATGAGGGACAATCCAATCTATATCATCTCTCGTAAGCCTATTCCGTTCCACTATTTCAATAGATGCATCCGCCATTAATGTAACAGCATGTTTAAACACATATTGTCCATCTTGATAAACATAATGCATCCGTTTGTCTACTGTTTCATGAGAAGAAGGATAAGCAGAACCACCCCCTTTCATATGTAAATGTTCCAATCCGGAACCATCTGTATGCAAATTCGCATCCAATATACCCAACTCTTCGGTCGTAGGTTCAATCAATACAGCGCCACACCCATCACCAAAAAGCGGACAGGTTGTACGATCCGTGTAATCGGTTATAGATGTCATTTTATCTCCGGAGACAACTACTATTTTAGAATAGCGGCCTGAGCGAATAAAATTCGCCGCAACTTCCAAAGCGTGGATAAATCCTGCACATGCCGCCTGCATATCAAAAGTGAAGGCGTTTTTACACCCTGTACTATAAGCAATCATGGAGGCTGTCGTTGGAAACGCATAGTCGGGGGTAGTAGTAGCGCATAAAACCAGTTGGACATCTTCCGGGTTAGTGTTCGTTTTTGCAAATAATTCTTCCACAGCTTTCGTACCCATGAAGGAAAGGCCGACACCTTCACCTTGCAGTATCCGGCGTTCTTTAATTCCTACACGGGATGTAATCCATTCATCAGACGTATCAACCATTTTCGAAATATCTTCGTTTGTTATCACATCTTCAGGAACATAACCTCCGATACCTGTTATTATTGCATTTATTTTGTCCATCATCTTATAATAACTTATGTTCGTTTTTCAGTTGCAAAAAAGCCCTAAACGAATTTAGGGCTATTCTTTTTCTCACATTCAAGCAAGAAGATGCATTATTATACCGCAACTTCCTTTTCGATTGCTAATTTACCACGATAATAGCCACACTCGCCACATACGGTATGATAGATATGCCATGCACCACAATTAGGGCAGATAGCCATTGTTGGTAATACAGCCTTGTCGTGTGTACGTCTTTTGGCTGTTCTTGATTTCCCTTGTCTTCTTTTAGGATGTGCCATTTTTTATGTATTTAATTATTATCATTATCTATTAAGCCTTTCAAAGCATCCCATCGAGGGTCGGTCGTGTCCGCTAAATCTTCGTCTACCGAAATATCGTCAGTCCCGTCATCATCATCAAAATCATCATCGCCGCTCATGCTCTTTGCCGTATGCTTTTTCAGTTTGGAAGACATCGCTTTATTACATTTTCCCGGAGGATGCACATGCTTCATAGGCACTGCCAATACAATAAATTCATATAGGAACCAAGCTAAATTAATATCCCCTTCGTCTTCCGGTATAATAACAAATTCGTCGCTTTCTTCGGCATATTCTTTGCCAAACTTAACGAGCAGACGGCTTCGTGTTTCAATGGGTAACTCCACATCATCTAGACATCTGTCACACGGAACCCACACGACACCTTCTATATGAAAGTTCATTTCAAACATCATCGACGAATATTTCAACGTAAGAAAAACTTTTACTTTCCCTTTCCGGACTTCATCGCCGTCAATGTCCATAAAAAACTTATTCTCCAATAAATACTCGAACGTATGTTCTCCCGGAGAAAGGTTTTTCAAATCTATTTTATATGTATCAAATTTCCCCAACGTATTTTAATGTAAAAACCTTGCAAAGGTACGAAAAAACTAAACACATACACAATATCTATATTGATATTTTATAATCAATAACAGAAATCATCCTTTATATCTGCGCAATTCGATACGGAAAGTCGTTCCTTTCCCCAGCTCTGAACTCTTTACATAGATTTTTCCTCCATGGTAAGATTCTATTATTCTCTTCACCAAAGACAAGCCAAGCCCCCACCCTCTCGCTTTCGTTGTATAGCCAGGGTTGAAAATAGTTTTGAATTTGGACTTGTGGATTCCCTTCCCGGTGTCCGTTATATCTATTTGCACTTGTTTGTTTTTCAATCCTGTCTGGCATGTGATTTCACCTTGCCCTCCCATTGCATCAACCGCATTTTTAATCAGGTTCTCCATCACCCAGGCAAACAAGGAATCGTTTATCGACACCAATACCGGTTCATCAGGCAGGTGTATATATAGTTTCACTTTTGAAGAGATACGTGATTCCATATATCCGAGTGCAGACTGAATTGAATTATTAATATTGACGGGTGTAGGATCCGGGTTAGAACCTATCTTAGAAAAACGTTCTGCAATTGTTTCCAAACGGTATACATCTTTTTGCATCTCGTTCAATAAAGAAACATCCATCTCTTTTGTCCGCAAATATTCAATCCATGCTACCAAAGAAGAAATAGGAGTTCCCAGTTGATGTGCTGTTTCTTTCGATAAACCCACCCAAACTTTGTTCTGTTCTGCCTTTTTCGTACTCGACAAAGCCAGGAAAGCAATGACAATAAAAACAAACACAATGCCCAATTGCGCATAAGGAAAAATAAAAAGGCGCTTTAAGATAATCGAATCATCGTAAAATATGTATTGGAATGTACCGTCGTCAAGGTCTATCGGAATAACCTGCTTTTTGTTTTTAAATTCTTTTATCTTCTTTTCAAAAAACACTTCGACATCCTTGTCAGGAAGTTCGATATTCCTATACATTTGCACATTATCAAACTCATCACACAAAATCACAGGGATAGTTATATTGCCACTGATGATTTTCAAGATAAGGTTCATATCCACATTGGCTTCTTCATTTTGGCTAGCCATCACCCGGTTGGCTTCAGCCCATACCTCCATCTTCTGGCGTTCCTCTTCTGCTAAATCCTTTATTAATCTGTTTGATATCACCACGGATGTAATAGCAAACAAAAAAGCAACAAAAACAAAAATATATTTTAACCGCTGCCGCGAATCGTATATACCCATAAAGTATCTGTTCAACTAATAAGTAACGAAAAAAACAGGACTTTATTGCCTATGCCCCAAACAAAAAGGAGTCTGACCAATGATTGGTCAGACTCCTTCTACTTTAAAAAAACTGGCAGCTACCTACTCTCCCACATAAATGCAGTACCATCGGCGTGACCGGGCTTAACTTCTCTGTTCGGGAAGGGTAGAGGTGGAACCCCGGTACTATAACCACCTTAAGCTCTTCGTCCATCAATACTTTTACATATACATGAACTTGACGTTTACCGGAAAGAACAGCCAATCTATTAATAATACAGGATTACATTACATTACAACAAAAGAAACGCTTACTGGAATACCTCCCTCAAAACATACAACTAAACAAAAGTTTCGGGCTATTAGTACTGCTCGGCTTTGACGTTACCGCCTTTACACCTACAGCCTATCAAGGTTGTCGTCTACAACCACCCTAATGAGGATATCTAATCTTGGGGACGGCTTCGTACTTAGATGCTTTCAGCACTTATCCGTTCCAGACGTGGCTACCCGGCGATGCCCCTGGCGGAACAACCGGCATACCAGTGGTCTGTCCAACACGGTCCTCTCGTACTAGTGTCAGAGCCCCGCAAATATCCAACGCCCACGATAGATAGAGACCGAACTGTCTCACGACGTTCTGAACCCAGCTCGCGTGCCACTTTAATGGGCGAACAGCCCAACCCTTGGGACCTTCTCCAGCCCCAGGATGTGACGA
>JAIRRS010000077.1 GCA_031255855.1 Tannerellaceae bacterium
TCGAAAATTTTATTTTTGAGGTGTCCCGTGGTAAATTTGCAGTATGTTTATCCGCAGGAAGCCCATAGTCATAGCCGGCAGCGGTCTTTTATCAAAGGATCATATTCTCGCATTGGAAAGTGCAGGTTACAAATACATACTGGTAGCCAGTCAAAAAAAAAGAATCGGAAAAGATAAAAAGGAAAATATTGTCTTTTCCCCTCAAAGACGGAGACCTCAGATTTATCCGGAAAGAAGGCAAAACAAAGCTTGTTGTTTCCATGAGCGACAAACGGGCAAAAAAGGATGCACAGAATCACAAAAAAGGCCTGAAAATTCAGATTATCTCTGATTTTCAAGCCTCTGTCGTTCCTTTGGAATCTAGTAAATCCACCTTCGTGGAGCATATCGGACTCGAACCGATCACCTTTAGAATGCCATTCTAACGCTCTAGCCAGATGAGCTAATGCCCCTTTGTTTGCATTTTCGAATGCAAATATATAGGTTTTCCTTATATTAGCAGTATCTTTGCAGCGAAATTTAATCACAAAATGATTGTTTACAATACAACTTTCCATATAGACAACGACATCCTCGATGCCACATTATCCTATTTAAAAAAGACATACATCCCAAAGGCCATAGAAAGCGGCCTCCTGCATTCCCCCTGCCTACACAAAGTTTTACACACCGCCGACAACGGGGAAAACTATGCCATCCAGTTCCGGACAAAAAACATAGACACGCTCAACTACTGGCTGGAAAAAGAAGGAAAAACACTTCATCAGTCACTTCTAAACCTATTTGGCAGCAAAATCGCTGGATTCACCACGCTGTTGGAAGAAATAAACTGGGAAATATGACCAAAGACCGCATTATCTTAGGCATCGACCCCGGAACAATAGTCATGGGATACGGCGTATTAAATATCACGGCTAATAAACCCAACGTAGTGTCATTAGGCATATTACAACTCAACAAATATGAAGACCACTACCTGCGTCTACGCAAAATATTCGAACGGGTCACCGGTTTGATCGACGAGTACCACCCCGACGAATTAGCCATCGAAGCCCCCTTTTTCGGGAAAAACGTACAAAGCATGCTAAAACTCGGCAGAGCACAAGGGGTTGCCATGTCCGCAGCGTTAAACCGCGACATCCCTATCTTCGAATACGCCCCGCTGAAAATAAAAATGTCAATCACAGGAAACGGACAAGCCTCAAAAGAACAAGTCGCTGGAATGCTCCAACGACTCCTCCATATTGCCGACGAACACATGCTCCCCCAACTTGACGCCACAGATGGACTCGCAGCCGCCGTATGCCACTATCTCCAGACAAACAACCCCTTACCAGAGAAAAAATACACCAGTTGGAAAGACTTCATCAACAAAAACCCCGGCAAAATCAAAAAACCTTAACACACTCCGCCTAGAAAAGACTCCACGCAACCGTAAGGCCCGCCATCACAATAGCCACCATACTCATCAACTTAATGAGAATATTAAGGCTGGGACCCGAAGTATCCTTAAACGGATCACCTACCGTATCCCCCACAACCGTAGCCTTATGCACTTCGCTACCTTTTCCGCCAAAGTTGCCCTCTTCCACATGCTTTTTCGCATTATCCCAGGCCCCACCCGAGTTCGCCATAAAAATAGCCAAAACAAAACCCGTGCTCAACCCGCCGATAAGCAAGCCTACCACGCCAGGAACACCAAAAATCAACCCAGTCACAATCGGAGCCACAATAGCCAACACCGACGGGACAACCATCTCCTTCTGAGCCCCCTTCGTCGAGATTTCCACACAACGGGCATAATCCGGCTCCGCATCCCCCGTCAAAATACCCTTTATTTCGCGGAACTGTCGCCGCACCTCCTCCACCATACTGGCAGCAGCGCGCCCCACAGCATTCATTGTCAACCCACAAAACAAAAACGCCATCATCGAACCGATAAACACACCCACCAACACCTTCGGATTCATCAGCGTCACGTCATAATAATACATAAAATCAGTAAACGACGCCCTATTAACCTCAATCGTCTGCCCGCCAAACTCAAGTACCGTATGACCTAGGCGAATCAACCCAATCTTTATCTCTTCAATATAAGATGCCAACAATGCCAAACCAGTCAACGCCGCCGAACCAATAGCAAACCCCTTCCCAGTTGCCGCCGTTGTATTCCCAAGCGAATCCAAAGCATCAGTACGCTTACGCACCTCCGCACCCAAGCCAGACATCTCAGCATTGCCGCCGGCATTATCCGCAATCGGACCATAAGCATCAGTAGCCAAAGTAATACCCAAAGTAGAAAGCATACCAACAGCCGCAATACCAATACCATACAAACCCATCCCCACATTGCCGAAGTCAAACCCCGAAGCAAAAAGAAACGCGCAAATAATACCCACCACAACCGCAAGTACAGGAATCGCCGTCGAAAGCATCCCCAGCCCAAGCCCCGAAATAATAACTGTAGCTGGACCCGTCTTACCAGCCTCAGACACGCGACGCGTCGGCCCATACGACTGTGACGTATAATATTCGGTAGACTGCCCAATAACAATCCCCACAACCAATCCAATAATAACCGAACCACTAATCCACGCCCAATTATCCATCCCCAGCAAATAAAGAATACCAAAAGTAGCCACAGCTATCAACGCCGAACTAAGATTCGTACCCAACGACAGAGAACTCAACAACTTCTTTATCCCCGCATCCTCCTTCGTACGAACAGTAAAAATACCAATGATAGACAACACAATACCAACCGCAGCAATCAACATCGGCGCAATAACCGCCTTATACTGAAGCTCCACGCTGCCGGTAGAAACAAACGCAGCAGCTCCCAGCGCAGCAGTAGCAAGGATAGAACCACAATACGACTCATACAGGTCAGCCCCCATACCAGCCACATCCCCCACATTATCCCCCACATTATCAGCAATAGTCGCTGGATTCCGCGGATCATCCTCCGGAATCCCCGCTTCCACCTTACCCACCAAGTCAGCCCCCACATCAGCAGCCTTCGTATAAATACCCCCGCCCACGCGGGCAAACAACGCCTGCGTCGACGCACCCATACCAAAAGTCAGCATCGTCGTTGTTATAATCGTCAGCTTATGCGTCGGTTCCAACACCTCAGCCGGTATCAACGCATTCAAAATAAGATACCAGAAAGAAATATCAAGTAAACCAAGTCCTACCACAACCAAACCCATCACAGCCCCGCTTCTGAAAGCCACCTGCAAACCTTTATTAAGAGACCGGCTCGCCGCATGCGCCGTACGCGCCGAAGCATACGTAGCCGTCTTCATTCCCAGAAAACCAGCCAAACCGGAAAAAAAACCACCCGTCAGAAAAGCAATCGGCACCCACTCATTCTGCACCCGGAAAACAAAAGCCATAACCGCAAACAAAACAACCAACACAAGAAAAACAAGACCCACAATCCTATACTGCTGTTTCAAATACGACATAGCCCCCGTTCGCACATGCGAAGCAATCTTCGCCATCAAAGAAGTCCCCTCGCTCTCCCTCATCATCTGCCTGAAAAAATACCAAGCGAAAAACAACGCCAAAATCGACGCCACCGGTACAAACCAAAAAATACTTGTAATCATAAATGTAAGATTTAAAGTTTACTGCCCGTAAATGTACTAAAAATAGGAACATACCAAATAAACCAACCCAAATATTAAGAAACCCCGTCAAAATATTTTTAGGTTTACGTACGCCCCCAACTCCCCTTTGCCCACATACCGATCATTCCATCCCACACCTACCACTACACCCCTCATTATTTTACAAAAAAACAACCCAAACGCAAAGCTCCAATCAAAAAAAAATGCATCTTTGGAACCATTTTAAACACCAGCCGGATGAAAATCAAAGACACCAGAAAAAAATACAACCTGGGATTAGCTCTAAGTGGAGGCGGAGCCAAAGGATTCGCCCATGTAGGAGTCTTCAAATTCCTGGAAGAATGTAACCTCACACCCGGAATCATCTCCGGGACAAGCGCCGGAGCACTCGCCGGCCTACTATTCGCCGACGGACATTCAGCCGCCGACATCGAAACAATCTTCACTGGAAAAGACTTCTCCGAATTTGCCAAAATACAACTCCCCAAAACCGGACTATTCGACAACAAACGCTTCCAGGCATTCCTCCGCGAACACATACAAGCCAAACACTTCGAAGAACTCAAAACACCACTCGTTGTCATAGCCACCGACCTCGACAAAGGCATCTGCCGCGAATTCAGAAGCGGCCCCATCATCGAACCGGTAGTAGCATCCTGCAGCATACCAATCATATTCAGTCCCGTCGAAATAGACGGCTCACACTACGTCGACGGTGGACTATTCCGCAACTTCCCCGTATCCAACATACGCCAAGAGTGCGACCGCGTCATCGGAGTAAACGTAAGCCCCCTCATTGCCCAGAAATACAAACAAACAATATGGGGAATAGCCGAACGCTCATATCACTACATGTTCCGTGCAAACACATTAGAAGACAGAGCACTATGCGACATCCTGATCGAAACCAAAGATGCTGCAGGTTACAAAACGTTCGACCTTGAAAACGTAAACCAGATAACCAACATCGGATACGAAGCAGCCCTGCAGGCCTTTGACAAATTTATCGAAGACCAAAGCCTCGTAGTAAAAATATTGGCCACCCAAAAAGATCGTCAAAATACAGAAAACAACAAATAAAAAACACCAATTACAATGAACAAGACAAATAAAAAAATGATCATCTACCAAACCTTGCCCCGTCTGTTTGGCAACACAAATACACCAGTAAAGCAAAACGGGAGTAAAGACGAAAACGGAGTAGGTAAACTATCCCATTATACACTGCCGGTACTAAACAAAATAAAAGAACTGGGAGCCACCCACATCTGGTACGTCGGCATCATCGAACATGCCACGCAAACAGACTACCGCCCATACGGAATACAACACGACCACCCAACAATCGTAAAAGGAAAAGCAGGCTCGGCCTATGCCATTAAAGACTACTACGACATTGACCCTGACCTCGCCGACCACATCCCCTCGCGGATGGAAGAATTCGAAAGCCTCATAAAAAGAACCCATGAAGCAGGCCTCAAAGTAATCATAGACTTCGTCCCCAATCACGTAGCCCGACAATACACTTCAGACGCCAAACCACCATATGTGAAAGACCTCGGACAAAACGACAACACCAACCAAGCCTTCGAGCCAAACAACAACTTCTACTACCTTCCCGGCCAGCCACTCGACATCCACTTTGGATGCCAAGACGACGACTATGCTTACACAGAATTCCCCGCCAAAGTCACCGGAAACAACTGCTTCAACACACACCCACACAAAGACGACTGGTATGAAACCGTCAAACTCAATTACGGCGTAAACTACCAAGAAGGCAGTATCACTTCCTTCGACCCGCGCCCCGACACATGGACCAAGATGCTGGACATACTGAAATTCTGGGCATCAAAAGGAATCGACGGCTTCCGGTGCGACATGGTAGAAATGGTTCCGGTAGAATTCTGGAACTGGGCCATCCCCGAGGTAAAAAAACAATCCTCCATTATCTTCATTGCCGAAATATACAATCCTGCCGCCTACCGCGACTATCTGCAACGCGGACACTTCGATTACCTCTACGACAAAGTAGGCCTGTACGACACCCTGCGAGCCATAATCGAACAAAAAGCCCCTGCTTCCGACATCACCAAAACCTGGCAGTCAGTAGAAGGCATCCAATCCCAAATGCTAAGCTTCCTTGAAAACCACGACGAGCAACGCATCGCATCCAGCTTCTTCGCAGGCAATCCCGAAGCCGGCTATCCGGGAATGATAATCGCCTCCACCCTAAACACCGGCCCCGTAATGATCTACAACGGACAAGAACTGGGCGAACAAGGTATGGACTGCGAAGGCTTCAGCGGACTCGATGGCCGAACCACTATCTTCGACTACTGGAGCATGACCTCCATCCGCAACTGGATAAACAAATGGACCTTCAAAGAAGACAAACTAACCGACGAACAACTCAGCCTGCGAAAAGCATACGCCCGCCTTCTGAACCTCGCGAAAAACGAACCCGTTTTCACCCAAGGAAGTTTCTACGATCTGGTGTTTGCCAACCAAAACACCCCACAGTTCAACCCAAGTCGCCAGTATGCTTACCTGAGGAAACACGAAAATGAGGTAGCTCTCGTAGTCGTCAATTTCGACAAGGTCGAACAACAAGTGAATGTCAGGATACCTGCCGAAGTCTTCCATGCCTTAGGAATAGAAGACAACCGGGCGGCCAGACTTACCGATCTGTTTACAGAAGAAGAATCCATCAGCACCCTCACCGCCGCCTACCCTTACCAGGTAACACTCCCGGCCTACGGAGGACAGATATTAAAATTCACTTATTAAGCGGACAACAGACAAATGAAGTTTTTGCATGATAAACCTCCTATTGTAACATAAGTTTTGTAAATTTGCTGCAAATTTCAAAATCATTTATCTTACGACTAATTTATTCGGCAAAATGAGCGCACAAACTCCTTTCCTGATCTTCTCAGGAACAAGATCCCGTTACCTCGCGGAAAAGATTTGCACCAGTCTGAACTGCCCCCTCGGACAAATGAACGTAGAACATTACGCCGACGGGGAATTTTCCATATCCTATGAAGAATCCATCCGGGGAAGAGAAGTCTTCCTTGTCCAGTCCACATTTCCGGGCCCCGACAACCTGATGGAACTGCTATTGATGATTGATGCCGCCAAAAGAGCCTCCGCACACTCCATCATCGCCGTTGTCCCCTACTATGGCTGGGCCCGGCAAGACAGGAAAGACAAACCGCGTGTCTCAATTGGTGCTAAACTGATAGCTGACATGTTAAGCACAGCCGGCATCGACCGGCTTATCACCATGGACTTGCATGCCGACCAGATTCAAGGCTTCTTCAATGTGCCGGTAGACCATCTATACGCTTCGTCCGTATTCCTCGACTATATAAAAAATACGCTTGATTTAAGCAATTTGGTAATTGCGACGCCCGATGTTGGAGGAACAAAACGCGCCAGCAGCTATTCCAAGTATTTAGGACTGCCGATGGTTATCTGCCACAAATCCCGCCTGCGTGCCAACGAAGTAGCCGAGATGCGTATCATCGGCGACGTAGAAGGACTGGATGTCTTATTGATAGACGACATTGTTGATACGGCAGGAACCATCACCAAAGCCGCCGACCTCATGATGACAAACGGAGCCAAGTCTGTACGCGCGATAGCAAGCCATGCAGTGATGTCCGACCCAGCCTCCACTCGAGTGGACGAATCTGCCCTTACGGAAATGATTTTCACAGATTCCATCCCTTATTCGAAAAAGTGTGAAAAAGTGAGAATATTGTCTATTGCCGACATGTTTGCCGAAGCCATTCGCCGCGTTTGCAACAACGAATCCATCAGCACATTGTACGCTATTAAATAATCATCCCACTGCCGTAGCAAAGATGGTGGCTTTTATCGTACACAACGCCAAACTGTCCGGGAGCAATTCCTTGTATCTTTTCCGTTGATTCAATACGATAAAGGTCGCCGATACGGCGAATAATCCCCGGCGTGAAATCGGGAGTATGTCTTATTTTGAAAGTGATTTCCTTCCCGTCTGCAAAATCCCCCCATACATCTTCCGTGATAAAATTAAACCCTTGAAGGTTGATCGTTTTGCCGTATTGTGATTCAGGGTCGTAGCCGTTGGTTACATACACAATGTTACGCTTTATATCCTTCTTTATGACAAACCAGGGGCCTCCGCTCAGCCCAAGCCCTTTCCGTTGCCCAATAGTGTGAAACCAATAACCACAATGCTTCCCCAGCACCTTTCCTGTCTCCAATTCGATAATCTTACCAGAGCGTTTGCCTAAATAACGTTCTATAAAATCATTATAATTTATCTTGCCCAGAAAACAAATACCCTGGCTATCTTTGCGCATAGCGCTGGGCAGTTTTTGTTCTGCGGCTATGGAGCGGACTTCGCTTTTCAGCAGATGCCCGATAGGAAACATAAGCTTGTTGATTTGCAAGTTGGTTATTTGCGCCAGGAAATCTGTCTGGTCTTTCAGCGAGTCTTTAGCCGTAGAAAGCCATACCTTCCCGCCTGTTTCGGTGGTAGTGGCGTAATGTCCGGTCGCTATCTTGTCGAAATCTTTACCCCATCGTTCTTCAAAACATCCGAATTTAATATACTTGTTACACATCATATCCGGATTAGGCGTAAGGCCGCGCATCACCGAATCAATCGTATAACTCACCACCTTTTCCCAATACTCACCGTGCAACGAAACCACCTCAAAACGGCAACCATACTTCCGGGCAACATACGACGTGATTTCGATATCCTCTTCCGAAGGGCAATCAATATACCCGTCTTTGTCCTCCATACCAATTTTGATATAGAAAATAACCGGGTTGTGCCCTGCCTCTTTCAGTTGATGAACAACAACAGAACTATCAACCCCTCCCGAAACCAATGCTGCAATTTCCATTTCAATACGTATTACTCAACAAAATTATACAAAAGCCCTTCTTTTTACACGGAAAATTTATGATTTGTTATTACCACCCCCACTCCGCTTGTCTTTCAAATACTGACATTGAATTCCCAACCGTTTCTGGCTTCGTATGATTTGATACCGGTAAATAATGAAAGCGGTTACGAAATAAAAACCGACTTGTATCCATAACAAACGGTATTCGTTGGCCACTTCGCTTAATGTAGCTCCTGTGGAATTGATACGGATAAACCCCTGTATGCCCGGTGTGGAAGGAAACAGGTAACCAAATGCTCTCCAGAAAGGAGGAATAGAATGCATCGGCCAGGATACTCCGGAAAGGAACAACAATATCAACGATGTAAAGACAAACACCAGCATAGGCGACTCGCGGGTAGTCATAAAGCCCGACAAGGTCATCGACAAAAATATACAAGCAAATAGATAAGGCAGGATGAACAGCATAACGTCCCACGGATTACCTGCCTGAGGCAATGAAAATAACCGGGGAACAATAGCCAATGCCCAAAGACAGACCACCGTATACAGGATTATATATGCCAAGGACTTCCCAAACACGATACGCAATGTTCCACTATAACGCCGATTAACAGGCACCAGGCTATGGAAACGATTCCTCTCCCTCGCTGTTCCTCCCAACATGCCAATCCCTAATATTAATGTCTGCTGGATTACCAATATCAGGATAGCGGGTACCAAAAAGCTGGCAAACCCGCTCTGGCTGTTAAACATCACCACCGATTCATACGGGATAGGGTTAAGAATTATTTGCTGCAATTCATCTGTCGACGCGGGATTGTTACGGGCTGTTATTTCTTTCCCTAATTCAAGGGATACTTCCGTAGCCGACAATAAGAATGCTTTATAAAACAACAGACTACTCATATCGCAATATAACGAAACCTTCGCTTGTTTTCCGGTATGCAGATCTTTACTGAATTCACTTGGAAACAACAATATACCATACGCCTTTTTTTCGTCAAGCATTTTCTTTGCTTCGGCCATGTCCGCACAAACAGCCACCACCTGCACGTCGGGAGTGGCATTTACCCTCCTGGTAAATTCCCGGCTCAGATAAGAGTCTGATTGGTCTACAACTACCATCTTCGCTTCTCTTACTACTTCATTGTTATATATCAAGGCATACAATACCGGATATATCAATGGTACGAGGAAAAAGAAGATAAGTACACCCTCGTCCCTGAATACATTTCTAAGTTCCTCTTTCCAGATATAAAAAGAGTCTATTATTCCTTCTTTGATAATATGCCGCAATCGTTTTTCTGTATTCATCATTCATTAATATTACGGAACATATTTAAAGTGCATCAGCGCCACTTTCAGATTCTTGCCCATCAGGAAGGGTAGAATGAGAAAGACTGTCAGGCCGACATATTGAATCCAAGAATAATACAACTCCCGTCCGTTCAATGCCTGATCTATATAAATCAGGAAATAATACCGCAACGGAAATAAATTAGCCAACGCCTGTATCGCAGGATGCATATCCAGTACCGGATAAGAAAAACCCACAACAGAGAATGCCAACATACCGAACAAACTGGCAAAACTAAGCCCCAAACGAAGTGTCGGCAATGTGCTAATCATAAAAACACCAACTGCCTGGGAAGATACCACAAGCAAGAACATGGCAGCCAACATAGGTAACCAGCCACTATTTAAAGGAAAAGCATTAAAACCATACATGGCGGCACAATACATGAAACCTACAGTAGTGAAAACCATCGTATGCGGAATCAGTTTCCCCAACAAACTTACTGCCAGGGAGTAATTCCCCATCTGTAGCCATTGACGGGATGTGCCGTATTTGATTTCGGAACCGATACTGAATACCGTTATCAGAAATATCATCAGTTGTAATATGCCCGGCAAAAGGCTATTGTTCAAATAAACCGAATAATTCAACCAGGGATTACCCAACAGATGAGTGTCTAATGCAATGGGCTGAAGTTGAGCCATAAGTTGGTCTTTCGTAGATCCTTCAGCTGTCCCTTGTTGAAGTCCGACAGACGCTCCTGCCAAAACAGCAATCGTTTTCATATCACGAAACAACAGGGATCCTGCAATCAAATATGATGAATTTGTATAAAACGAGACGGTTGGCTGTTTTCCGGTGGTGGTTTGTTTCGAAAAATCTTTCGGAATATGGAATATTCCGTAAACTGTCCCTTTCTGGAGTTCCTCGCGAGCTTCTGTAAACGACATAGTTATCATGACAACTTCCGTTTGTTCAAATGCATTCAACTGACGAATCAAACTGCGTGACGTAGCGGAATTATCCAAATCTACTACAGCAATGGGTAAATCAACCGGTAACCCTTGCCCCATCAATGTGAGAAAGAAAATAATGCTGACCAGCGGTGCGCCCAGCATACAAAAAATATAAATAGGATGCGAACCGAAAAGCCGCACCTCCCGCTTAATTATGTTCCATACACCACGTTTTTTGCTTTCAGGCGTCATAGGATTTCATTATCCTTTTTCTTCATGACAACAGACATACCCGGACGCAAATTGGCTACCTTCTCTGTCGGACGGGCGCGTACTTCGAATGTTTTTGTATCATACCGACCAGTCGTCTTGGTTGCTTTCCAAGCGGCATACGATCCCATGTCTTTCATATAATATACTTTCAAAGTAATTTTTTTATCGCCGAGGGCAGGGATAAATGCGTGTAGTTCCGAACCCATTTTTATATTCTTCAGCAAATCTTCACGCACACTGAACGTTACCCACATATCGTTCAGATCAGTAACATTCATTATCGGTGCACCTGTCCCTACCAATTCGCCCAATTGAGGGAAACGCTCGGATATCTCACCATCTATCGGCGAAAGTAAAATACGTTCTTCCATATATGATTCCACTTCGGCAACCGCGCCAGAAGCTTGATGAACCAACGCGGCGGCGGCTTGTTTGTCTTCAGAACGAGCGCCGTCCTTTGCCATCTCGTATTGCGACTTGGCAGCCTTTTCCGTGGCAGCCATCGCTTTGTAATTAGCCTCTGCCTCGTCTCGTTTCTGTGCGGTCATTACACCTTTCTCATAGAGATTTTGCACGCGTTCATATGATTTTCTGGCAATATCAAGGCCTGCTTGGGCTTTCTGCCACATTTCGTAAGCGCTGACTTTTTCGTAGGATCTTGCTCCTTTTATCGCTTTTTCATTCTGTGCTTCTGCTGCGGCGCGGGCCGCCTCTGCCTGTTGGAGTTTGGCGAATACATCCGGTGTATCCAAGAATACCAACGTGTCGCCCCGGCGTACGCGATCACCTTCTCCCACACGGTACACAGCCACTCTTCCAGGTACTTTACTCGAAATTCTCACCTGAGTAGCTTCCGCCTGTCCCATCACAATATCATCGGGAGGAGTAAGTAAAAAGAATCCCGCCAAAGCTATCAATCCAATGACAACCAATACCGAGATAAAAGCCAATAGCATATTATTGACTGAAAACTTTTTATCTTTCATCTTTTATACCTTTTATTGTTATTATTCTCGTTCGTCAAGGGTTAACTTACCTAACGCTTTTGTCAGGTATACTTCTGTAAGCTTAACATCAATTTGCGCATCTATCAAATCGGAATGGGCAGACAACCAAGCCGTCTGGGCTTCCATTAGATTCAACGCAGGTATGACTCCTTCTTCAAAGCCAAGAGTTGCATAACGAAGGTTTTCTTCCGCACTTTCCAGGTTCTTAGAAGAAGCAAGTAGCTTCTTTTGTGCTTCATTTACTTTATAAACCGACTGGTTAACCTGTAATTCTATCTTTTCACGCGCTTCTTCCAATTCCAATCCGGCGATTAACGTTTCCGCCCTTGCCGAATTACGTTTATAAGAACCCTCCCACCAATTAGTAAGCGGCACTCTAAGCATAACGCCGACATTGAACATCCCACCAAATTCATTCTTTAAGCCATTGAATGAACTGGGGTTTGTTATCAGGTAATTGGCTGAAAAAGCCACATTTGGCAACATGTCGGCCAACACGATATGTTCTTTCTTTTTATATATTTTCGAGACTAAATCCAGACTTTTCAACTCCTGCCGATTCATGAAAGCCTCGTTTACATCAGCCGATAGCTTACGTTCCTGCATCGGCAACCGTTCGATGTTCTCATCAGCCAAAAAGACGGGCTCTTCCAGTGACAAGCCGCAAAACTGGGCTAATAACATACGCGATAGCGCCAGTCCGTTATCCACTTTGGTCTGAGCCATTTCAGCCTCATTTAATTTTACTTTAACAGAAAGTCCATCGGCCTGGGTTGCTACCCCTTCGTTTATCATTTCTGTCACATCACTATTCATCTTTTGCAACAGCGACACATACGAATCGGCTAATTTCTTTTTATTTGTCAAAGAAACAACCTGCCAGTATGTTTCATCTATCTGGTAGACAACATCCTGCAATTTCCGGTTATTCATTGATTCAGCCAGTTCCTTGGCGTATTGGGCAATCTGGTTGTAATTCACAATTTTCCCACCCATGAATACCGGTTGAACCAACGATACACCACCTATCCAAATGTTTTGGATATCCAGATGGCCGAGATCTTTCAGATCGGGAGCAAATGTCTCTATCAAATCACTAACAGCGCCAAGTTTAGTTAAGTCAAACAAACGCAAATTCTTTTGGTTCCACAAATATGCACCTGTAGCTGACAATTCGGGAAAGTATTTGGTTAATGCGGCTTTCTTTTCATATTCGGCAACTTCTATTTTTCGGAAAGATATCTGTAATTCCTTGTTGTTCCGAACGGCCAGATTACGACATTCTTCCAAAGTAAGAGTCTGTTGCGAATACGTAATGCCGACATATACCAACAGTATGGACAGCACAATAAATCGTTTCATCATTCCTCCAATGTTTTATTATTTTTCCAGTTCGAAATTCCGTCGGCCTATAAGGTTTCCATCCACAAAAATATCAACCCGGTAAATACCCGGAGAAAGGAATTCTTCTATATCCCAATACATCGTTACGGGCAACTCTTCCCCGTCGTATTCAACTATTTTCCTCATCGAAAAATTTATCTCCTTTCCTTCGAATGCAAACACATCGCCACGGCTTTTCACCAGTATGTCGTCATCTGGTTTCTTCAAACGGACATAAATCATTTTTTCTCCTACCGGAGCCGTAATATTCTTTGCAATGCGGAAGTTCACCACAAATTGGGTCATTTGTTTTATTTTCTTCACTTCCTTTCCCCGGGTGTTGACGGTAGAAACCGAAATACCCGTTGCATCCAAACGGCTTGCCAGGGTAACGCGCTCTGTCTGTTTTTCTAACTCTCTCGTCAATTGGGCGGCTGTGGACGATGCTTGCCGGTATCTCCTGACGGCTTGTTCTTTTTCCTGGGTCAATTTCTCATTTGCCTGGTTTAGCGAATCTATTTGGATGACATAATTCCGCATGATTTTACGCAGCGTTTCCAACTCCTTTTTCAGCTCATTTATACGTCGTGCGTTGGTCGCTTTTACCGTGCGTAATTCCTCCATTAATCGTTGGACATTCGCTTGCTCTTTATTCAGCAGCGTTAGTAGTGAATCGTTGTTCACACTAAATTTATATCCTTCATATTGAAGAGATAATTCATTGAATTCGTCTTGCAATGATTCCTTCTCCAAATCAAATGTTTCAACAAGGTTGGACATTTGTTGTTTCTGGTGATAAATATAATAAACCGCTCCACCTACAACCAAGAGTAACACAATAATTGCAACAATAAGCAACGATAACTTATTAATCTCCTTATTCTCTTTTCGTTCCTTCTTTTCCGAATCCATATATTTTATCAACTAAAAGTGTACAAAGGTAATGTTAAATTTATTCACAATACAAGTATTTACTTACATTTACACATTTTAAAATCGTCTTAACATATGGTTTGTTCATTTGTTCAAAACACATTCATATCTTTTTGCTTCGGAATATTATTATTAACTTTGCGCAACTCAACACAATAACATTAAAACTCCATGCACGAGAAAATTATTATTCTTGACTTTGGTTCTCAAACGACTCAATTGATTGGGCGAAGAATCAGAGAGTTAAACACTTATTGCGAAATCGTTCCCTACAACAAGTTCCCTCAGGATGCCAACGATGTGAAAGGGGTTATCCTTTCGGGAAGCCCTTATTCAGTGTATGATAACCAGGCATTCAAAACCGACCTCGAAATTATCAGGAGAAAATATCCGTTATTAGGTATTTGTTACGGGGCGCAATACATCGCTTACATTTCGGGAGGCAATGTAGAAAATGCCAACACAAGAGAATACGGGCGTGCCTATCTTTCCTATGTGAACAATGATGACCCCTTATTTAAGGGAATACCAAGTGCCACACAAGTGTGGATGTCGCATGGTGATTCCATAACAAAACTGCCGCCCGCGTTCAGCATCATAGCTAGTACCGATGATGTGCAGGCAGCGGCTTATCATATCAATGGCGAACAAACATGGGGAGTACAATTCCATCCGGAAGTATTCCACACGACAGACGGGACACAACTGCTCGATAATTTCCTTGATATATGCGGTTGTAAAAAAGATTGGACGCCAGCTTCTTTCATAGAATCAACTGTAGCCGAACTGAAAGAACAACTGGGCGACGACAAGGTTATCCTGGCTCTTTCTGGAGGCGTCGATTCGTCGGTAACGGCCGTTTTACTGAATAAGGCAATCGGTAAAAACTTAACCTGCATATTCGTCGACCACGGCTTGCTGCGTAAAAACGAGTTTGAAAAGGTATTGAAAGACTACGAACATTTAGGGTTGAATGTTATCGGTGTTGATGCCAAAGGTAAATTCTACAAGGCATTAGCCGGCGTAACCGATCCCGAACAAAAACGAAAAATAATAGGCAAAGGCTTTATCGATGTTTTTGATGAAGAAGCTCACAAACTCAAAAACATCAAATGGCTTGGACAAGGTACGATTTATCCTGACGTAATAGAGTCATTATCCATAACCGGAACGGTCATCAAAAGTCATCATAACGTAGGTGGTTTACCCCAAAAGATGAACCTCAAATTGGTAGAACCTTTACGGTTGTTATTTAAAGACGAGGTGAGGAAAGTAGGTGTGGAATTAGGTATGATGCCTCATTTAATCAAACGCCATCCGTTCCCCGGCCCGGGATTAGGAATCCGTATCATCGGCGACATCACTTCCGAGAAAGTGGAAGTCCTCCAAAATGCCGACGATATTTATATCTCTCTCCTCCGCGAATGGAATTTGTATGACAAGGTATGGCAAGCGGCTACTATTTTGTTGCCTATCCGTTCAGTGGGTGTTATGGGTGATGAGAGGACATACGAAAACACCGTTGTTTTAAGAGCTGTCACTTCTACAGATGCCATGACTGCCGACTGGGCACAATTACCTTATGATTTCCTCGCAAAGGTATCCAACGAAATCATCAATAAGGTAAAAGGCGTTAACCGTGTAGTATACGACATAAGCTCGAAACCTCCCGCAACAATCGAGTGGGAATAAAAGCAATCGTTGGAAAAAACTCCATTTTTTGACGCTGTTTTTTAAGAATTGGCACCGGAAAATCCTAAGAGGGAAAATGGGTGTCAATTTTTTTTATTTGTATGTCTTTATATACCCATAGTAGAATCTGACTTCATTTGCAATTATTAAAAATTATCCCTGCAGAGATTTTTTTTTGAAAAAATACGCTATTTTATAATTAATGAGCATTTATAGATAAAAATAACTCCATTTAAATATCTTTTGCATAAAACTTATTATTATTTTTGCATTAAACCTCTTAGTCAAACACTTATCTTGCCATGTAGTGTTGTTTAAGGGGCATAATTTAAAACCAAACTCTTTTGATCATGAATAATTTACATTTGAGAAACAGACACAACTTGTTGAAAAGTGTTTTTTCAGAAGTTGTTGCGACAGGCTTCAGATATATCGATACGGTTGGAGAGAGAACGTTCGAAGAACAAAGTAACGATCACAACTACTTGATTTTTCTGTTGGAAGGTGAAATGTTGTTAAATTACAATGAATATCTTAATATCAGGATCAACCCCCGTGAACTGTTCTTTATACCTAAATCGTCTGAATTTTCTATGAGAGTCCTATCACATAGCTCCTTTGTTATCGCTGCGTTTAGTTTATTAGAACTTGTTTTCGACAAACTGTCCTTTAATGCCTACTGGAATATAGCCTCGCAATCCAGGCATCATTTCGAACCCTTATCCATTGATTTCGCGATAAATGATTTTTTGTATTCGTTAATCAGGTATATCAGAAACGGCTTAAACTGTACAAAAATGAATGAACTGAAAATACAAGAACTTTTCTTGTTGCTAAAACGGTTTTATTCAAAAGAAATAATCGCAAATTTATTCCACCCTATTTTAGGAAAATTGCCGGGTTTCAAAGATAAAGTGATGCAAAACTATCAGAAAGTGACGAACGTCGACGAGTTGGCCGGATTATTAGGCATGGGACGAACCAATTTTGACATCAGATTCAAAAAAGAATTTGGAATGACGCCTTTGCAATGGATGTTGAAAGAAAAAGCGAAACGTGTACGTTTCAGCATGGCCGACCCGGGTGTGACCTTAAGCGATATCATGCAAAAATATAATTTTAATTCGCCTACCCATCTGAATCGCTTTTGCAAACAACAATTTGGCTGCTCTCCTTCCGAACTGATGAAAAAAATTAATGATATGGATCTGAACCAGGTAATCCTGTGGTGAATCCACACCTCTTTCAATACCTAAAACACTGTCCCTACCTTAATTAAGGAAATATTTCTTAATACATTATCCCGTATTTTGCTTTGAAATATGAACAAAATACCATATTTTGTCGTTTGAATATAAAGGGGTAATCTCTATTTTGAACGATTATTTAATATGAAAGAAACTTGTTGAACGCTGAGATTTTGAATTATCGCTCTGTGCTTCCCCTCTTTAAGTTTTTGTGCTGATAAATCAGCTCTATAAGCTGATAGAAAAAAACGAATACACCTAAGCTCCTAAAAGGTTATTTTTGCCTAGGACACCGTGTATCTATTTATTGCGTGTTACATGAAAAACCAACATATAAACTTACATAATTATGGCGCACGACATTGAGATGCTAAAAAAGTTTTACTCGGCATTTTCCGGGAGGGTAAACAATGCACGAAACCGGATTAATCATCCGATGACATTATCAGAGAAAATTTTGTACGCGCATTTATATGATGTAAATGCTGCCGGAAACTTTAAAAGAGGGGAAGATTATGTGAACTTCCGCCCCGACAGGGTAGCCATGCAGGACGCAACGGCACAAATGGCATTGCTGCAATTCATGAATGCAGGAAAGGAGAAGTCGGCCGTCCCGGCTACGGTACATTGCGATCATTTAATCCAGGCCGACATGGGCGCCGGGACAGATATCAACACGGCCACCGAAAGCAACCGTGAAGTGTACGATTTTCTGAAAACGGTATCCAACAAGTATGGTATAGGCTTTTGGAAACCAGGCGCCGGTATTATCCACCAGGTAGTGCTTGAGAATTATGCTTTTCCCGGCGGAATGATGGTGGGTACCGACTCGCATACGCCCAATGCCGGTGGTTTGGGGATGATTGCCATTGGTGTGGGCGGAGCCGACGCTGTCGACGTGATGAATGGAATGGAATGGGAGCTCAAGATGCCGAAACTGATTGGCGTAAAACTGACCGGCAGGCTGGACGGTTGGGCTTCGCCGAAAGACGTGATATTGAAGTTGGCAGGCATACTCACGGTGAAAGGAGGCACCAACTCTATCATTGAATATTTCGGGGAAGGAACTTCGTCGCTTTCAACTACCGGTAAGGGCACGATTTGCAATATGGGCGCCGAAGTAGGAGCAACTACGTCCATTTTTCCGTTCGATGAAAACATGGCGGAATATCTTCGTCAAACCGGTAGGAAAGAGGTGGCGGAAATGGCCGGGAATGTTTCGGCTCACCTGCAACCGGACAAGGAAGTTGTCGAAGCTCCCGAACAATATTACGACCAAGTCATAGAAATAGATTTGTCTACCCTGGAACCTTATATAAATGGTCCGTTTACGCCAGATGCGGCCACTCCCATTTCCGAGTTTGCGGCTAAAGTAAAAGCCAACGATTATCCTCGTAAAATGGAAGTGGGATTGATCGGGTCGTGCACAAATTCTTCTTATCAAGACTTGAGCCGTGCAGCCTCCATTGCCCGGCAGGCGTTAAGAGACAACGTGCGGGCGTCGGCTCCGCTGCTAATCAATCCGGGATCTGAACAAATCCGCTACACGGCCGAAAGAGACGGTTTGATTGGCGACTTCGAAAAAATAGGCGCGACCATCATGGCAAACGCTTGTGGCCCTTGCATCGGGCAATGGAAACGGCATACGGATGATAATACCCGGAAAAATTCGATTGTGACATCCTTCAACCGCAACTTTGCCAAACGAGCCGACGGCAATCCGAATACACATGCCTTTGTTGCTTCACCTGAATTGACAATGGCTTTGACTATTGCCGGGGATTTATGCTTTAACCCGCTGACGGATACGTTGAAAACGGAAGACGGACGCGAAGTGAAGCTGGAAGAACCCCAAGGAACAGATTTCCCTCCCGAAGGTTTTGACGTAAAAGACAAGGGATATATAGCGCCTGGCGACGGAAATGCCGAAGTGGTTGTTAACCCTGCATCCCAACGCCTGCAACTGTTGAAACCATTCCCCGCCCCAAAAGAAAACGATCTCGCCAACATGCCGTTGCTGATTAAAGCGGAAGGAAAATGTACGACCGACCATATCTCAATGGCAGGGCCTTGGCTTCGTTTTCGCGGACATTTGGAAAACATTTCCGACAATATGCTAATGGGAGCCGTAAACGCGTTTAATGGCAAAACCAACGCGGTATTCAATCAGCTCACAAAAGAATATGAAGCCGTATCGGCAGTAGCCAAACAATACAAGGGTAAGGGTATCTTTTCTATTGTTGTAGCGGAAGAAAATTACGGCGAAGGTTCGTCACGCGAACATGCCGCAATGGAGCCACGCTTCCTGAATGTAAAAGTAATTTTAGCGAAAAGTTTTGCCCGTATCCATGAAACAAATCTTAAAAAACAAGGGATGCTGGCGCTGACATTTACCGATAAAAACGATTACAATAGAATTAAGGAAGAAGACCAAATCTCTATCGCGGACATACAGGAGTTCAAACCCGGCAAACCATTGACTGCCATTTTACACCATACAGACGGCGCCGAAGAATCTTTCACTGTAAACCATACATATAATGATTTACAAATCGAATGGTATAAAGCCGGAAGCGCATTGAATGACCTAAAGTAAATAAACAATAGTATGAAAATTACGAAACAAAACGGGAATTTGATTGTACCTGATAAGGTGACAATTCCATTCATAGAAGGGGATGGCGTCGGGGCTGAGATAACTCCGGTTAGCCAACATATCATAAATGCGGCAATAGAGAAGGCATACAAAGGGAGACGTTTCATTGAATGGAAGGAAGTATTGGCCGGAAAAAAAGCTTTCGACATCATGGGAAGCTGGCTGCCCGACGAAACAATGGATGCTTTCCGCGATTATATTGTAGGAATCAAAGGCCCTCTGACAACTCCTGTCGGAGGAGGAATCCGTTCCTTGAATGTAGCGCTTCGACAAACGCTTGACTTGTATGTGTGCCTCCGTCCGGTTCGTTGGTTTCAGGGGGTGGTATCTCCCGTAAAAGAGCCGCAAAAGGTGGATATGGTTATCTTTCGCGAGAATACCGAAGATATTTATGCCGGGATAGAATGGCAACAGGGTACACCCGAGGCAAAGAAGTTTCTTGCATTTCTGACCGGGGAGATGGGGGTGACGAAAGTACGTTTTCCTGAAACCTCTTCGTTTGGTGTAAAGCCTGTGTCTGTCGAAGGGACAGAACGTTTGGTACGTTCAGCTATTGAATATGCTTTGGCAAACAGGCTTCCGAGTGTAACTCTTGTGCACAAAGGCAATATCATGAAGTTTACGGAAGGTGGGTTCAAGCAATGGGGATATGCCTTGGCCGAACGGGAATTTCCCGGCCGAACAACAACAGACCCGTCGGAGGCGGAAGGCAAAGTGCTTATCAAAGATGTTATTGCCGACGCTTTCCTGCAAAATACGTTACTGATACCGGAAGAATATTCCGTAATCGCTACGCTGAATTTGAACGGCGACTATATCTCCGACCAGTTGGCGGCCATGGTAGGAGGCATAGGCATTGCTCCGGGAGCAAATATTAATTATATAAGCGGGCACGCGATATTCGAGGCTACGCATGGAACGGCGCCCAATATTGCAGGTAAAAATGTTGTTAATCCCTCTTCATTATTGCTTTCATCAGTGATGATGCTTGAATATATGGGATGGAAAGAATCCGCTGATTTGATAACAACAGCTATGGAAAAAGCTTTCACCGAAGGCAAAGCCACCCACGACCTGGCTCGCTTTATGCCTAACGGTAAATCTCTTGGCACCAACGAATTTGGTGAAATGATTATTGATTTAATAACAGGATAACTGAGTTGTTCAGTTTGTTAAAAAAGAAGTTAATATGAAAAAAGAGTATTTAATTTACAAATTATCCGAATCCGTAAAAACCACGTGCAAAATTGATAACAGCCTGTTTACCAAGTATAATGTAAAACGTGGTCTGCGCAACGAAGATGGATCGGGGGTGTTGGTTGGTCTTACCCAGATAGGGAATGTTGTGGGCTACGAGCGGTTGCCCGAAGGTGGTTTGAAAGCAATTTCCGGAAAACTTTATTACCGTGGTTATGATATCGACGATATTGTACATGCGCTGATAAAAGAAAAACGATTCGGATTTGAAGAAGTGGCTTACCTGATGCTTACGGGAGAATTGCCCCATAAGGCAGACCTTGAGAGCTTCAAGGAACTCATCAATGACAATATGCCGCTTGAACAGAAAACGAAAATGAATATTATCGACCTCGAAGGACAGAACATTATGAACATTCTGGCTCGCAGCGTATTGGAAATGTATAATTTCGACGAAAACCCCGACGACACTTCTCCCGAAAATCTGATGCGTCAATCAATCGAACTGATATCCAAATTTCCCACGATTATTGCTTATGCTTATAATATTTATCGCCACAGCACGCACGGGAGATCCTTGCATATACGTCATCCGAACGAAGGCGTTTCCATCGCCGAAAACTTCCTGTATATGTTGAAAAGGGATTATACGGAATTAGACGCCCGTACCCTGGATCTCTTGCTTGTATTGCAAGCTGAACATGGAGGAGGTAATAATTCAACATTCACTGTGCGTGTAACCAGTTCTTCGGGCACTGATACGTATTCGTCTATTGCTGCCGGAATCGGTTCCTTGAAAGGCCCGTTGCACGGTGGTGCGAACATTCAGGTTGTAGATATGTTCAATCACTTGAAAGAGAATATAAAAGACTGGAAAAACGTAAAGGAAATCGACGCTTACTTTACACGCATGCTTAATAAAGAGGCGTATAACAAAACAGGTTTAATCTATGGTATCGGCCATGCTGTTTACACCATCTCCGACCCTCGCGCCGTCTTGTTAAAAGAACTGGCACGCGACCTGGCAAAAGAAAAAGGACGTGAGAAAGAATTTGCCTTCCTTGAATTGCTTGAAGACCGGGCAATAGAATGTTTCGCCAATTTTAAAGGAACGAAAAAGCGCGTATCATCAAATGTAGACTTCTATTCGGGATTCGTATATGAAATGATCGGTTTACCACAGGAAATATATACGCCCCTGTTTGCTATGTCCCGTATTGTCGGTTGGACGGCACATCGTATCGAAGAATTGAATTTCAAGAGCAAACGTATCATTCGTCCGGCATACAAGAATATCCTCGACGAGCAAGAGTATGTCAAAATCAGTGATAGATAACATTTATCTATCCTGCCTTGCCGGAAAGGACAAACATCAATAGTTTCCCCGAAAAGCATGCACACTTTTTGAGGAAACTTTTTCTGGTTGGTATACCGGTTGTCCATTCAAATCTGCAACCGGCCTGATTTCTTTGCCGAAAATAGTTGATACGAGTTGTTCCCGAATCACTTCAATCGAATTGTTTTCCGATTATTCTAAACTTATTTTCCTGAAATCTTCTATTTCTCCTTGCATTTTTTGCAACTCTTTATCCAGCTTCTTACGGTATTTTTTAAGCGATGCTTCTGATACTTCGGTTTCTTCGAAAAAAAGCATATTACCTGAATCTTTTTTCTTTTTTATGTATCCAAGCTCCTCTTTGTCAGGGTTTTTCAGAACAATATCAACCACTAATAATTCAGTTCTAATCCTCCACAATCTATATAAAAGTTTAGCATGTAAGCCAACATTAGGATATTCTTTGAAAGCATTAGGCATTATGAAAGCTCCGTATGAATAATATTCTTTTACTACGTTTTGAAATGAACCCATTTCGCTTGCATATCCCATAATGATCGGGTAGGCAAACACATTCATTGCATCTATCATTCGCTCCGTTTCTTGTTTACGTGCGCTCCAGACGTCTTCTATGCTTTTAATGCCATCGTCAAACAGGGACGTGTAGAGTGAACGTAAAGTATCCGCCTGAGTAGAGTTCCATCCATTGGGAGTTGAAAAATCAGGCAATATGTCATCCGCATGCATCCATACATCAGTGCCTGCCAATGGCGATTTACTCATTTCCAGTTTAAACCGCTCAATATTTTCAATCGTCATCTTTGCCTTTTCCCATTCGCTCGATTCTACTATGGAGCGCTTTGCATAAAAAACCTGCGCTATAATAAAGATTAAAGACACCAACATGCCAACATAATAAAGATTCGGCAGACAGGCGCTAATCTTAACAAGCCATTTTTGTTTTTGTCCGTTGTTTTTCATAAAATAAATACCGGTTTTTTCTATTCGTATGTTTTTCTGGGGCTCTATACTATATAATTTAAGTAATTATCCTTATTAATCACATCAAATGTTGCATTCGGATATGCTTCTTTAAAAACTCCCGGAACAGTTGGCTTTTTATTTCCCCACTTAAATTCCAACGCCGCAAGGGAATCCGAACGCTCTTCTATGAGGTCTATTTCTTGTTTGTCGTAAGTTCTCCAAAAATAGAACTCTTTACCTAATCCTCCATTATAGTTCGCTTTAATACGTTCACCTATCAGATAGTTTTCCCATAACG
>JAIRRS010000092.1 GCA_031255855.1 Tannerellaceae bacterium
CTGTGAACTCTCCCTCATAATCACAGAAAAAACGGTCTGATTATTTACCGGTATATCCTGCATTTCATATCCGATATACGATACCTGTATGACAGCCTTCTCTGAAACCGAAAGGGAAAAATTCCCATCCACATCGGTAATGACTCCGTTATGCGTACCCTTCTCCAAAACATGGGCACCGGCTACTGCCTCACCATACTGATCAACAACACGACCGCGTATATCCTTTCCCTCCTCCTGTCCGGATATAGCAGGAGAAATCATACGAGAAATCATTTTTCCCCTGCTTATCAAAATATACCTGTCATTTATCTTATATTCATAAACATCCGGCAATATTTTGTCCAGAATTTCATTAATTCCTGCATTTTCGATATCAATACTCACTTTTACGGAAGTATTGACCTGATCATTATTATAAAAGAATTCAAAATCACTTTGTCTGCGAACTTCATCAAACACGTCTTCTAATTCCACATCTTTGAGATTCAGGGTGATAGAGGTAACCTGAGCATATGACAAGCCGGCCATCGCTATATTTGTACCTATCAGTAAACATATAAACACTACTTTCATAATACGTGATAGTTTTTTGCATTTTTTTTGCAGAATCACTTGTCGGGATTTCTTTTTTTTCATACTTTTGGAATGTTTTAATGAATTGTTTTTATAATTGTTGAGGAGCAATTTAAAATCAATTTATGCAGGACAGGAACCGACAGACCGTACCATAGTCTGCCGGTTTATCATTTATACATGATAATTTTGTTTTCCTCATTCCTGTATTTTATATCAGTGACTGATTCTATTAAGGTTAATAAATAATCCAGGTTTCTTGCCTTCTCCGCACTGCCCGTAAACTTCATATTCCTGATAGAAGGGTCATCATATTCAACCGTAAAATCATACCACCGGGATAACTGTGAAAGTATTTCATGCAGAGGCTGATTTCTGAACATAAATATACCTCTTACCCATGCCGTATAAATATCGGTGTCTACTTTTTGTACGGATATTTCCCTGGAAGTTTTATTCATACATAAATTATAACCGGGATCCAGATAATACAAGTTTTGTTTATCCCCGGCGTAAACGCTTACACTACCATCCATCAACGTAGTATTGGCATATAGATCTTCACTATATGCACTTACATTAAAAGAAGTCCCGGTTACTTCAATACTCATATTTATTGTTTTAACGATAAACGGTTTTGAATTTTTCTCTATCTCAAAAAAAGCTTCACCCGTTAATTCCACTTCACGCTTATCCCCTCCGAAATAAGAAGGAAAAGTCATACTCGTTTCCGAATTAAGAAACACTTTGGAACCATCTGCCAGCAGTAATTCATATTCACCTCCTTTAGGAACAAATATCGTATGATACTCAACATCTTTAATATTCTGATCGCTCCTTTCGAAACTTACGACGCCTTGTATGTCATTGGAAATAATAATTCCGTCTTCTTTTTTGATAAGGAATGTACCTGTCAGATCTATGGATTCTCCTTTTGAAGACAGAAGATAAGCTTTTTTAGTCCCCGGTTCAAAAAGATTTTTTGAATGTTGTCCGGTCACAGATTGTCCGGTTTCCGAATCTCCGTACATTCTATCGTAAACGATTGCAATCGAAGTAATCAATAAAAACGCAAGCGCAACATACCCGAACCACTGTTTCATCTTTACAGAATGCTTTTTTCTGTTGAATAAAAGAATCTCCGATAAATTACCGTAAACTTTATCCTTATCCAATCCACACGCTTCCTTCACCTCCCCTTTTAATAATTTATACAATTCTTTATTTTCATCACTTTCTTGTAGCCATGACTGAAATACGACATCATCCTCAGATATATCTTCCGATAAAACTCTTGATAACAACTCCCATTTATTAAAATCATTCCTGCTCACTTTTAACATCTTATTTTTATTTATCTCCATTATTTAACTCCTGTCTTTTGAAAAACATAACTTCCACCGGATAAGCTATCCTATTTTTTCTTTAAGAATACGATAAGCTTTAGAAACCTGCACTTTCACCGTGTTAACAGAAATACCCAGCATATCCGCCACTTCTTTGTATTTTTTCTTTTCCAGAGTAGCCATCACAAATATTTTCTTGCAACGTTTCGGTAATTCATCAATCGCCTTTAATAACAATCGCATCAATTCCTGAGCATCCTCAGAATCAACACTATCATCAATCAAATCAACGGTAATCTCATAACCATGAATAAAGCGCTCATTATCTCTCAGATAATTCAGAGACGAATTATAGACCGAACGATATGCATAAGCCAGAAAAGAAGGATAAAAATCAAGCGTTTCCCTTTTTTCCCAGTAATTGATAAAAAAATCCTGTACAATATCCTCTGCAGCAGATTCGTTCCGGATTATTTTATACGCCCAAACAAATAATTTATCACTATGCATATAAAATAAATTCCTGAAAGCCTTCTCATTTCCGGATTTTATCTGATGAATTAATCGTTTCTCTATATGCCTCATAATATTTACGATCAGGTTAAATCTATTTATATTCTGTTTGTTTTAATAACACACAAGCCTATGAAATGTATTATCCGGTTCTTCATTTTTTTGTCAGAAATATCACAAACTAAAATTCAGATCCGAATCCACAGAATATCAACGCAAATTCTATTTAAACAACTCTTTCTATTTGCATTTTCCATCTAAAACGATTAATATTGCACTCAATAATAAACACTTACTATGAATGCGGAAGATATACGTGATTATTGCCTGAGCCTGAAGAATACGACAGAATCGTTTCCCTTCGATGATGTCTCGCTGGTATTTAAGGTAGAAAATAAAATGTATCTGTTGATTTCGTTAGATGCGACAGAACCTAATATTGCCGTCAAATGCGATCCCGACAAAGCCGAAGCATTGCGGGACAGATATTCGGCTGTGGAGCCCGCATACCATTTCAATAAAAAATACTGGAATAACATTTATCTGGACAGGGATATGCCATACGATGAGATAAAACGTTGGATCGATCATTCGTATCACGAGGTCATCCGCAAACTGCCTAAAAAAATACAGGAACAATATGCCGGTGAATAAAAAAGCTACCTGCAACACCGGATTACCGGTTATAATTGCTGAATCCGGCAATTTTTGTTGAACAAAAAAGCTACCTGCAACGGGATATTAACAAACCGCCTGTAAATTATAAATGATAAATTCACTGATAAAAACAAACACGATATGGATAATACCGGAAAAGAACCCCGCCTGATTCATCTTGCCGAAACAGAATCTACGAATAAGTTCCTGCAAATGCTAACCGAAACGGAAGAGATTCCTTCCGGGAGTATGGTACTTGCCGATTTTCAAACGGCGGGACGTGGACAAATCGGTAATTCATGGGAATCCGAAGCCGGAAAAAACCTGACATTCAGTGTCCTTTTCCGTCCGATAGAAGTACCGGCCAATATGCCTTTCGTTATTTCCGAAATGGTTTCCCTGAGTGTGAAACACACGCTTGATAAATACATCCCGGACGTTTCCGTCAAATGGCCGAACGATATTTACTGCAAAAATGAGAAGATAGCAGGAATACTCATTGAAAATACCATTATGCAAGGCCAGATATCACAGTCCGTGATAGGTATAGGAATCAACATCAATCAGACGGAATTTTGCAACGATATTCCCAATGCCGTTTCCCTGATCCGGATAACAGGTGAATCATATGACCGGATGGCTGTCATGGAAAACTTTCGCCAAATATATACGGAACAAAGCGTTCGCGTTGACAACTTATGTTTTGATTCCATTCACAGGGATTACCTCCATGCCATTTACCGCAAAGACGGATACCATAAATACGAAGATGAAAAAGGTATTTTTGAAGCCGGAATTGAGGATATCGAACCCACCGGACACCTCATCCTTGAACGCATAGACGGCTCCCGCTCACGATACGCATTCAAAGAAGTGACCTACATCATATGAAAGCGGCAAATCCGGTTTTCCTGTAACAATTTTCATAAGTAATTACACTTCGCTGACGGATTATGCATTTTTTACTTCAATCATTTTTACAGAACCATCCGGAACGGATTGTGGCGGTACGGCAGTTGTTTCCTTTTCAGGTACAGGCGCCGGGTCATAACACATGATTTCCTTCCGGATCAAATGTCATTAGTCGCCGGTAAGGATTTGCGGAACAATTTCCGAAACGTATGTTTTCATAATCGTCCGGGTTAAGTAAACAATGAGGAGTACAAACATCCGAAAAAATCCGTATAGGATACTTTCCTGCAAACCGGTTAAACCCTTCGAAGGCGTCGATGATTTGACGACATATTTTTCAAAAACCGGTGATGACCGGAACAGACTATTTTCCGGTCGTTATTTTCCCCATTTTTCCGATAAAAAGGATGATACCCGTACTGTTCTCACGAATGGCGAACAGGAACGGTTTGTTGACGATATAGTCAAGCGGTCGTCCCGGAACACCCGGAGCACCCGTAAAGCTCATTTCCACGCTTGTGACGGCGGCAGCCTCGGTACCTTCTTCATTTATTTCCACAAATGTCTTATGGCGCACTTCCGAAATACACAAAGAAACTTCACTGATACCGCTAAAAT
>JAIRRS010000137.1 GCA_031255855.1 Tannerellaceae bacterium
CCGACTACGCCTGTCAAAGACCCGAAGGTGATGGTTGATGATAACATTATTCCGTTTAATAATGTTTATTGCAATTTTATCCTGAATGTAGCTCCGAATCGTGAAGGATTAGTAGATGACAACGCGGTTGCCGCGTTAAAGGAAATCGGAAAGCTATGGAAGAACGAAGGTGCATTGCCGCAGTTGCCTGCTAATGACGGGCCGGTTATTTCATCCAACATTGCGAAATTCAAAGCCATCAATTCCAGTTGGAGTAACGATATGAATATTATGGACTTTGCAAATGATGATAATTTCCGTTCGGCCTGGCAGTCAAACAAATCAGTTAAACAGCCTTGGATTGAAATAGACTTGGAGACGGAACAACCGTTCAATTTGATTGTGATAGCAGAAGGAGGGCATAGCAGCAATATCCGCAAATATCGGATTGAGTATATGCAGAATAACGAATGGAAACCGTTGGTAAGTAATGGAAATGAAAAGAAAATAAAAGTCGATCGTTTTAGCCAGGTATGGGGCAGTAAAGTTAAAATCATTGTTGATGAGTTTGTATCGCCTCCTGCCATTGCTGAAATAGGTATCTATAACGAAAAGAAATAAGGCCAAAACAGTTTCCGGAAATGAAAAGAAAAATCTGCATCAAACGATAACGGTGCAGATTTTTTTTGTTTTTATGGATGAAAATGAATGTGTCCGGACAGGAGCGTCTGTCACTTTTTGGGGTGATAAACGGTTTTCTTTTTACTTCCTGAAAAAGCCGTGAAAAAACCAGACACACGAATATCTTCCGAAGGATGTTTGCTAGTTATATTGGTTTCAACATTAGCCGGCGGGCCACTGAAGATAGGATCTGACCCCCAGAGCTCGCTTTGGGCATTTCCTATGAAGGTGGCATATTCTTTGGTCACTCCGTCGATACGTGCGGTTATTTCGTCTCCGTCATGCAAGATACTTTGCTCCTCTTCCTGGTCGAGGTAAAAGCAAGGGACTCCGATAATCTCAGTTTGCTGCATATATTCGTCGTCTATGATGAAAAATCCTTGTAACGAATCGTTTACGATTTCCTGGTTGCGGTATAGATGAAAGCTCAGGTAGTTTTCGTCCTTTTCAGGCATATGGCCCCAGATGAGTACTTCCAGATAATTATCAAATAGAATGGAAGGGCGGAAATCGATGGAATCTATTCTTGGAGGGTGGGGCATGTAGGAGGATGCTTCATATTCTTCTGTCTCTCCGTCTTCGTCGAAATCTACGATGACGGATAAATGATACGTTTTACCTTCCGTCCCATAAACACTTGCGTCTGTTTGATACAATCCGGCTTCCAAAGGGCTTTCTTTTAAGGTGAAACACTCTTGCTCCGTGCGGATGGTAACGAGGGCGTTGCGAATGCCTTCGGGCTTTTCGGTGGAGAAATATCCGCTCGAACGGGTGATTTTAATGTTATGTTGTGTAGTGTCGGAAGTAATATACCCGTAAATAACGAGCCGGGGCGCGGAAGCTTCTGTATTTATATCAATACGGTCGGTACACGATAAAATGCAAACAAAGGATACGCACCAAAAAACGATAGCGGCAAGCGGTGTTTTTTTATATGATGAAATCTTCATGAGTTATTCCTTATACAGTTAAAAAGTAAAGTTCCAGGTAACGGAAGGGATAAACGTAAATAAGTAAACCATTTCGGCATACGACACATCCGGTTGGTTGTCTTCCTGGCGGAAGATGATTGTCCACGGGTTCTTCCTTCCGTATGCGTTGTAAAGAGAGAGGTTCAATTCATGTTTGAACCGTTTGCCGGGTTTGCTCAACTGCCAGGTTGCCGACAAATCCAATCGGTGGTAGGCAGGATAGCGAAATTCATTTCGCCCGGAATAGATGGGCACATAGTTGTTTTCTATCTGGAAACGTCCTGTAGGATAGGTTACCGGAGTCCCGCTGGCGTAGACCCAATTGGCCGAAACGCTCCATTTCGGGGTTAATTCATAGTTTCCTACAATCGAGATATTGTGTGGTTTGTCGTATGGCGAGCGATACCAGTTCCCTTCATTGATATCGTCTATCTTCCGGCGGCTTTTGGAAAGCGTATAGCTAATCCATCCGTTTAGTTTGCCGCTATTCTTGCGCAGCATCACTTCCAAGCCATACGAATATCCTTTCCCGAAGCGTAGTTCGTGCTCGATGTCTTTGTTGCCCATCAATTGGGCATGATCTTTGAAGTCTACCACGTCTTTCATATCTTTATAATAGGCTTCGACCGAGGCTTCATACGCGTTATCCGCGAAATTACGGAAATATCCTACGGCAAACTGGTCGCATAGTTGTGGTTTCACATGTTGCGATGCCTGAAACCATACATCTAAAGGCGAACCCGACGACGAATTGGAAGCCAATTGGATATATTGTACCGTACGCGAGTAACTTCCTTTCACCGAATGGATGTCGTTCATGATATAGTTTATTCCGGCTCTGGGCTCCAGTTGCTGGCGGGTGTTGTAGATTTCGATCCCCTTCGAGATGTTTTGGAAGATGGAATAGCGCAGTCCGTATTTCAATTTCAGCTTCTCGCCTACGCTTGTTTCATTTGCCGCATAAAGAGCGTGTTCCATGGCATATTCCTTTGGAAGTGAAATCCTTCCCACGAGTGATTCTTCACCGATACCGCCTCCTTCGCCGGGTATGAAATGGTGGTAGATAAAGTTGTATCCGAATTTTATATTGTTTTGGGGATTCGGCAGATAGGAAAAGTCTGCTTTAAAACCGTAGTCATTCATCCGCGATTTCCAATCTTGGTTCAATTGCGAACTGATGTCGCTTTTCAGGTAATAGTCGTAAAAGCTTCCGATAAGCGTAAAGTTCGAAAATACCTTGGGCGAGAAGATATGGTTCCAGCGGGCGGTGACGGTTTTATTACCGAAATCCATCCCCGCGAATGTATTGATGAATTTATCCCTTCCCCAATACCCAGCCAGAAAAATCCGGTTGTCGTCGTTCACCCGGAAGTTCACCTTGACATTCATATCATAGAAATACAGGCTTGATTTCCGCAGGTTTTCATCGCCCGAAAGTTTCAGGAATAAATCGGCATAGGTACGCCTGCCCGATAGGAGGACGGATGCTTTCGAGCCCAGCGGGCTTTCCAATGTCAACCGGCTTGATATAAGCCCGATACCACCGGTGCCGGTAAAACGCTGGTTGTTTCCGTCCTTGGTGCGGATATCCAATAATGACGACAGCCGTCCGCCGAACGTTGCCGGGATATCTCCCTTATACAAGGTGACGTCTTTGATGGCATCGTTGTTGAACACCGAGAAAAACCCCATCAGATGCGAAGCGCTGTACACGGTAGCTTCATCCAGAAGGATGAGATTTTGGTCGTGGCCGCCCCCGCGCACACTGAATCCGGAAGAACCTTCGGACGTGGATTGTACGCCCGGAAGCAATTGGATAGCCTTGATAACGTCTACTTCTCCCATCAGCGCGGGAACGGTCTTGATAGCTTTGGCCGAAAGTTTTTCCACACTCATTTCGGCTTTTGTAATGTTTGCATTCTTGCTTGTGGCCGCAACGACGACTTCCGATAGCTCCCTGGCGTTTATCTCCAGATCGACATTTATCTTTACATCCGGGGAAAGTTCCACCGGGATTTCTTTTCTTAAATAACCCATATAAGAGAAAACCAGGGTATATTTACCCGGCGGCAGGCTGAGTGAATAAAAGCCATACGCGTTCGATACGGTTCCTGTCCGCGTACCCGATAATACGACTTCGGCGCCGATTAAGTCTTCCCCGCTGTTGGCGTCTCTGACATATCCGCTGATTGTAAATTTCTTTTCCTGGGCGGAAAGAGTAATGGATATGAAAAGTAATAAGATAAAGAGAGTTTGTACGTACTTGTTCAATATAATGTTTGTTTTAGTAGTATGACTTGGGTAATCGGATTAGTATCAATAGCTAATTTTTAATTAGTACAGATATTATTGAGTGTTATGCTATGCAAATGTAGAAATAAATACATGAAAATCAACACCTATATCTTCCAATTAACTATCTTTGGTCGGGAATTATCCATGAAAAGAAGGGCATGAAGATAGAATTGATTACTACCGGTTATTTTTACGCTGACGGAGGGGCCATGTTCGGATCCATACCTAAAACGGCTTGGGAACGTCGTTATCCTGCTAACGAGGACAACACGTGTGTGCTGGCTATGCGTAGTCTTTTAGTAACAACTGATGGTGGGAAAGTTATCCTGATTGATAACGGCGTCGGGAATAAGCACCTGAAACAGTTGAGTTATTATAAGTTTTTCGACCTGAAAGATTTGAGCGACGAGCTTGCCAAACGTAATAAGTCCCTTTTCCAGATAACGGATGTGGTGCTGACTCATCTTCATTTCGACCATTGCGGTTATACGACTTTCCGGGATGAAGAGTCGAAGGAACTTTTCCTCTCTTTTCCTCATGCGACCCATTGGGTTAGCCGTGCGCAATGGGATAATTGTTTGTCGCCCAATCCTCTTGAGATTAATTCGTTTTTCATTGAAAACATCTGGCCTGTTGCAGATGTGACCGAACTTAAGTTGATAAACGAAGATACCAGTCTTTGCCCTGAAATAGATCTTCGTTTATACAACGGACATACGCCGGGACAGATCGTTCCCTACATTAATACGCCGGAACAAACCCTTGTCTTTGCCGGAGATGTAATCCCTTTAGCTCCCCATGTTTCACCCGAATGGATATCAGCCTACGATACCTATCCGGTTACTTCCTACCACGAAAAAGTACGGTTGCTGGAAGAGGCTGCCAGCGAAGGGCAGGCCGTTGTTTATTGCCACGACGCTTATACTCCCTGCACCACAGTAAAAAGAGTAAGCGATTTCTACAAAACAGACCGGAAAATAATGATTTGATCATTCGGTTGCTGCGTGGTTCGGCCAGTATAAAGAAAAAAAATTGTTTTTGATGTTATGTTTTTCTGTTTGAATTGTCATTATAGCAGGATATGGAACAAGAGCAGTTTAAACAGGAGGTATTACCGTTGCGTAATCAGTTGTTTCTCTATGCACAACGATTGCTCGACAACGTAGAAGATGCTGAAGATGTAGTTCAGGAAGTCTTTTTGAAATTGTGGTATATGCGTAGTGATTTGATCCATTACAATAGTATCCCCGCATTGTCGATGCAGATAACCAAACATCTCTGTTTTAACCGTCTCAAGGTACAAAAACGCAGGCAGGAAGACTTGGAGACGGTCGTTTTGACTAGTGGCGGCTTAAATCCTGCTGCCGAACTGGAACAAAAAGATAGCGTAGAAAAAGTAATGTTGATTATCGACCGGCTTCCGAGCCTGCAACAAACCATTCTCAGGATGAAACATGTCGACGGCTTTGAGATTGAAGAAATTGCCGGGCTGATAGGAAGCAGTGTAGGAGCCGTACGTACGAATCTCTCGCGTGCCAGAAAAAAAGTTAAAGATGAATTTTTTAAAATGCAAGTATGATGCCGGCAGGTTATAAGTATATGGAAGATTTATTGGAGCGTTTCTTTGACGGAGAAACCTCAAACGAGGAAGAAAAGCAATTGTATCACTATTTCGCACAACCTGATATCCCGGAACATTTACGCCATTACAAGCCGGTGTTCAATTATTTTGAGAAAAGGCTGGAAGGTGAATTAAAAGGACGAACCGAACCCTTTCGACCGGTAGTACAGACCGGAAGAAAACCGGGAAGCTATTGGATAACCGTAATGGTAGGAGTAGTTGCTTCGATATTGATACTGTTAATGGTGAGACCCCTCTTTCCGGGCGACGATGATAAATTTAATCCTTATGAAGGTAGTTATATTATAAGGAATGGCGAGCGTATTACGGATATAAACATCATCAAACCGGAGTTGGAGGCTACCCTGCAAAAGGTTTTGCAACAGGAAGAAAGAATGAACCGTATGCTTATGTACCTGACCGAACCGGAAGATCAATTCGATTTAATAGGACAATCTATTGCCAATCAGAGGGAAAGCATTATAAACGCTTTCCCGGATGATATCAAAAAAGAAGTGAGAAAAATTATTGGAATGTAGTAATCATAAAAACAAAGGAAAATATGAAAACAAAAAAGTTAATCATGGTAGCAATCATTTTGATTGCAGGAAGTTTCTCATCCGAATTATTGGCACAGGAAACCTTGAAAGCATTAGTACAAAAATGCGAAAACATGGAAAATGTGGATATGAGTATTATACGTAAGAAAAATGAAAAGAGGGAGGTGACCCGTGTGACGATCAGTATCAATTTAAACAATAATCCGGCATTAATAAACGAATTTATTGCCGCTTTTGAAAAAGATAGAGAAATGGCCGACCGGGAGATAGAAAACAGGAAAAATGGAAAAATGAATGATATATACTATACATTTGGAGACGTTTCTTATTCTTTTTCTCAAGCGTATGATCAATCCGCTACGATAACTGTAATTGAAAAAAGAAAGGATGATTAAATAAGGCACATATCAAAAGGTTATTATATTATTAATAAAAATTTAGTTTCAGCATATCCTGCCTGCGAAGGTAGGATATGTTTCTGTTTGATTATATCCTGCAATTCAGGAATAGGGCAGGGGAGGTGTTTTTACAACTACTTCAGCTCTTTCCAAAGCTTCGTTTATATTGCTACATATGTTTTCTCCTCCGATTTTTTGGTCGAATCCGGCGCTTTTCAATAAATTGTGTACATCGTTGTTGACGCCTGAAAGTATCAATTGGATATTTTCAGCTTTAGACAACCGTAGCAGGCTTTCCAGGTTATGTAAACCGGTAGAGTCCATGAAAGGAACTTTTCTCATTCGGATGATACGGACATGAGGCTTATCCCCTAATCGTTGCATGACGCCGTCGAACTTATTGGCGATGCCGAAAAAGAAAGGCCCGTCTATTTCATATACTTCCACTCCTTGGGGGACAATCAGTTGCTCCTCTTCATGGTGGATTTCACTTTCGTTTTTCAAATCAATAACATCTCTCACCACCGATATGCGCGTAGTTTCCATTACTCGGCGCATAAATAAGAACATAGCTATAAGAAGGCCGATTTCAATAGCAATTGTCAAGTCGAAGATGACTGTCAGGAAAAAAGTGACCAGTAGCACATAAATATCACTTTTAGGTCCTTTTAGAAGAGAACGGAAGGTGCGCCATTCACTCATGTTATAAGAGACGACAATCAATACCCCTGCCAGACAGGCCATCGGGATGTGCTTGGTAAGCGATCCGAGGAATAACAAGATCAATAGGAGTACGGCGGCATGGATAATGCCGGCAATAGGCGTACGCCCGCCATTGTTTATATTGGTCATTGTGCGGGCAATCGCTCCTGTTACGGGTATACCTCCGAAAATAGGGACTACAATATTAGCTGCTCCCTGCGCTATCAATTCGGTGTTTGAGTTGTGTTTATCTCCCGTCACGCCATCGGCCACAGTGGCAGAGAGCAACGACTCAATGGCTCCCAGCATGGCTATGGTAAAGGCGGAAGGCAATAGCCGGTTGATGGTTTCCATATTAAATGAAATACGTTCCGGCTGCGGAAGCGAAGCATTGATTACAAATCGGTCGCCAATGGTTTCTATGGAGTCGATATCCAAGTGGTAGCGAAGCACATAGGCAACAATTGTCATGAAAATGATAGCGACTAAAGAACCGGGTATCTTTTTTGACACTCTCGGCATAAAAGCAATGACGGCAATACTTGCCAACCCGATAAGCAACGGCCAAAAATTCATTGTATGGATGTTGCCAAAGTAAACAATCCATTTTGAAATGAAATCGGCCGGGATTTTCGCGATGGAGAGGCCAAACAAATCCTTCATCTGCGTTGTGAAGATGGTAAGGGCAATCCCGCTGGTAAAGCCAACGACAATAGGGTAGGGGATAAACTTGATAACCGTTCCAAGCCTCAGCGCTCCCATGATAACCAGCATAATGCCGGCCATCACTGTTGCAATGGCAAGCCCTTCAATCCCATAACTCTGGATAATACCGTAAACAATCACGATAAATGCCCCCGTCGGACCGCCAATCTGCACATGGCTACCGCCCAGGAAGGAAACGATAAAGCCTCCGATAATAGCCGTAGCCAAGCCTTTTTCAGGGCTGACACCTGAAGCGATACCGAAAGCGATGGCCAACGGAAGCGCTACGATACCAACAATGATACCGGCCATTAAATCGCTAAAGAATTTTTCTCTTGAATAGTTTTTGAATGTAGAGAAAAGCTTCGGTTGGAAATCAATTGTATGTTTCATTCTTTCTACCTTAAATAATCGCGCGCAAAGGTAGCTCATTTTTTCCTATCAACCTCGTCTATACGGTCTTTTAAGACTTCGGAATTCAGATATGAAAAAATATTTGCAAAGCGAAGAACTAATGATTATATTTGAACAGATTTATTTCTAGTAGTTATCATATATTATACATTTTATTCTTACATATATTAGTTAGTATTATGGAAAAAAGTATTAAAGGCACGCGAACCGAGCAAAATTTATTGAAATCATTTGCCGGAGAGTCACAGGCAAGAAACCGCTACACTTTTTTCGCGAGTGTGGCAAAGAAGGAAGGTTATGAACAAATTGCGGGCGTTTTCATGGAAACAGCCGAGCAAGAGAAAGAACACGCCAAACGTTTCTTTAAATTCCTGGAAGGAGGAATGGTGGAAATTACCGCTTCTTTTCCGGCAGGTGTAATTGGAAACACAATGGAGAACCTGGCGGCCGCTGCTGCCGGCGAAAACGAAGAATGGTATGATTTATACCCTGCTTTTGCTGATATCGCAGAAGAAGAAGGGTTTAAAAGCATTGCTGTTGCATGGCGCATGATAGCTAAAGTGGAACAAGAACACGAACGGCGCTATCTGAAACTTCTTGAAAACATAAAGGAAGGCTGCGTATTTGAAAAAGACGAAGAGATCGAATGGCAATGCCGTAATTGCGGTTTCATCCACAAAGGAAAGAAAGCGCCGGGTAAGTGTCCGGCATGCGAACATCCGCAGTCTTTCTTCGAGCCGATGAAAGAAAACTATTAACAACCGCTAAAAAAGTAATAAAAAAAGCAGGAAATTATTCCTGCTTTTTTTATTTGACCCTAAACTCGGCTCCTGACTTATCCTCATTCCGGGCAGCGCGAGAATTATCAGTCATGACGACTTTTTCTTTGCGCTCATCTTTTCTTTTATCCGATAGAAAATATAATAAATAAGGGGAATTATGATTAGCGAAAGAAACATAGAACTAACAAGACCACCTATCAACACCCAGCCAAGTCCGTTTTTCCACTCTGCACCTGCTCCGTGGGCAATGGCGATAGGAAGCATACCTATAACGGTAGAAATGGTCGTTAATAATATCGGGCGGAAACGGCGGCTTGTTGCTTCCAATAAGGCTTCCTTAATCAGAACTCCTTGTTCAAGTTGTTGGTTAATGA